>CAJMLF010000007.1 GCA_905214235.1 uncultured bacterium
ATTCATGAAGTATATTACAGATGACCAATTTCTAATTTAAATTGACATTCCGGGTATGTAAATAAAAAGGCGCTGGTACCTGGCAATTTACCAGGTCCGAGCACCTCATTAAATTTGATAGTTACCGACTAACGGCGACGTTGGCGACGACCGTACAGTCCCATTACGTGGAAGTGGTTTCTGAAGTAAACATCGCCACCGAAGCCAGCAACCCCGAAGACAATGTATAACCAACCATTAAGTACGGGGTTGATTGCGTTTGGCAGCATACTTGCCAGCATGTACAGCAACAGCCATGCCACCAGGGCAATTACGATAATCAAAATCCGCCAGATCAGTGGCCGCTTCTTCTTTGCCTGGGGCCGGATCTGCAAAAGGACGTAGCTAAACAGCAACCCCCCGATGATGGCAACCAGCAAGATGGCCGTGATCCCGGCGCTCCCGTTACGGTTAACCTTAAATGCAGCTGGTGATAAGACGTACATCAACCCGTACATAAAGGTAAAGATACTGAAGAAGATCAGGGTGTTATCCACCGCCAAAAGCTTGAACGACTCCTTGCGAACCGCCTCACTCGTTGGCTTAGGATGCTTCAGTTCGTTGGCGTACGCGGTCGGGGTTCCCAAGAGGGCCTTGGCGGTTTGCCCCTTCTTCTGTCCCTCCAGCAGCTTGTTGATGGTTTCTTGAATCATTGCCGGCTGCTTTTCCTTAGCAACTCCTTGCCGGTTCAGTTGCTTACTCAATTGGTAAATAAATTCTTCGTTTTTACGAGTTAACCCGTACTTGGCAAATGCACTGCCACTTTCCTGGCGCTGCTCTTTTGCGACCTGCTTTTGCCGCTGGCCCGCTTGTGCATTGCGTGGTTGTTCTTCACTCACAGTGAAACTCCTCTCATTTTTAGTATTAACGAAACGACGGTCAGCCGCACTGCGGTTCCGTCAGGCAAATTAGACATTGAAGCGGAATTCGACAATGTCACCGTCTTGCATTACGTAGTCCTTACCTTCCAGGCGGAGCTTACCGGCTTCCTTAACGGCCGCTTCGGATCCTAACTTGTCAAGGTCATCAAAGCTCATTACTTCGGCCCGAATGAAGCCCCGTTCGAAGTCAGAGTGAATGATCCCGGCTGCTTGGGGAGCCTTAGTCCCCTTGCGGAAGGTCCAGGCCCGGGTTTCTGGGCCACCAGCAGTGAAGAAGGTTTCCAGACCCAAGAGCTTGTAGGCAGCCCGAATCAACCGGTTCAGTCCTGGTTCCTTGACACCTTCCATCTCCAGGAAGTCCGCCTTGTCCGCGTCGTCCATTTCGGCAATTTGTTCTTCGGCTGCGGCAGCAACACCAATTACTTCACCGTCGCCCTTAACGTGTTCCTTGATCTGGTCCATGTACTTGTTACCGTCTGGGTTTGCCATGTCGTCTTCGGCAATGTTAGCAACGTACAGAACCGGCTTGCTAGTCAGCAGGAAGAGGCCCTTGACGATCTTCTTCTCGTCATCACTAAAGTCGATTGACCGGACACTCTTGCCGTCTTCCAAGACCGGCTTGATCTTGTTTAAAACGTCGAGTTCGGCTAAAGCGTCCTTGTCGCGGCCCTTAGCTGCCCGCTTAACCTTACTGAGGCGCTTGTTGACGGCATCCAGGTCGGCCATTACTAATTCCAGGTTGATGGTGTCGATATCGTCAATCGGGTCCACCTTCCCGGTAACACTGGTGATGTCGTCATCATCAAATGCCCGCACAACGTGAACAATGGCATCCGTTTGCCGAATGTTTTCCAGGAACTTGTTACCAAGTCCTTCACCCTTGCTGGCCCCCTTAACGATTCCGGCGATGTCCGTGAACTCAAAGGTGGTTGGGACAATCTTCTTCGCAGGGATAATTTCATTAATCCGGTCCAGCCGACTGTCGGGAACTTCCACCATTCCAACGTTGGGGTCAATCGTTGCAAATGGGTAGTTAGCCATTTCGGCGCCCGCCTTAGTAATCGCGTTAAATAGGGTTGACTTACCGACGTTTGGCAAGCCGACAATTCCTGCAGTTAATGACATGAAAATTCACTTTCCTTTTTTAGTTTATTAGTTAAATTATCCAACATCTAATTATTGGTTTGTGCTGGTCCTTTTTCAAGGACTTTCTTAAAACCCTTATCAAATTTTTGCCGGGTCATCATTACAACATGGCCGCATCCCTCACACTGGATTTTGATATCGGCGCCGACCCTGGTAATCAACCAGCGGTTCGTGCCACACGGGTGGGCCTTTTTCATTAAGACAATGTCACCTTTATCATAAGCTGCCATAACGAATTCCTCCTAGTCCAATGAGATGTCTAACACTTCTAGTATCCGGGTCAGGTCATCATTAGATGTATAGGGGATCTCAATCTTCCCGGTCCCCTTCTTCCGGCTCTGGGCAACGGATACCTTTGTGCCGAACTTGCTCTGTAGTTGTGCCTCTGCTTCACGAATATAAACAGGCTTCCGCTGGCTCTTCCGTTGGGCCTTCTTCTTGGCCGTCCCGTTCATCTCGGCAACGATTTCTTCAAGCTGACGGACCGTCAAGTTCTTATCCATTGCCCGCTTAGCCAGAGAAACCAGCTTTTTCTTATCCTTCAAGCCGAGGATCGTCCGGGCCTGGCCCATTGAGAGCCGGCCGTCGTTTAACGCGTCCTTGATCATCTTCGGCAGGCCCAACAGGCGCAGGTAGTTGGCAATGTACGGACGGCTCTTCCCTAACCGACTAGCCACCTGGGCCTGGGTCAGTGAAAGCTTATCCATTAAGGTCTGGTAAGCTTGGGCCTCTTCCAGGGGAGTCAGGTCTTCCCGCTGGAGGTTTTCCAAGACGGCCACTTCCATCATCTGCTCGTCACTCATGTTGCGGACGATTGCGGGAATCGTGGCCTGCTTAGCAATCTTGGAAGCCCGAAAACGCCGCTCACCCGCGATCAACTCGTAGCGTTCAATCTGCGGATCAGGCTGGCGGAGGATCACCGGCTGGAAGACCCCCGTCTTTTCGATTGACTTGGCCAGCTCGTTCAAAGCTGCCTTGTCAAAGGTCCGCCGGGGCTGGTAGGGATTCGGCCGAATTAGCGTTAACTTAATATCCTGGACGTTTTCACCGTTTTGCGGTTCATCAATGGTGTTTTCTTCAAACAGGGCCTCAATACCGCGGCCGAGGCCACCCTTTTTACGCTTTGCCATTGTTAGCTAACACTTCCTTTGCTAGTTCCTGGTAAACATGTGCCCCCCGTGAACGTTTGTCGTAGTCGACAATTGCGAGCCCGTGGCTCGGCGCCTCTGACAGGCGGACGTTGCGGGGAATCACTGTCTTGTAAACCCGGTCGCCGAAGAACTTCCGCACCTCCGCATTGACCTGCTGGCCGAGGTTGGTGCGCTTATCGTACATCGTGAGCAGTACCCCTTCGATTGCTAGGTTCGGGTTAAAGTGCTTCTGAACCAGCTTGATGGTGTTCAAAAGCTGGCTAAGCCCTTCCAAAGCGTAGTATTCACTTTGAACCGGGATTAGGATCGAATCACAGGCCGTAAAGGCGTTGATCGTAAGCAGCCCTAAAGACGGTGGGCAGTCGATCAGGATAAAGTCGTAGTTATCCCGGACATCCCCGAAGGCGTCCTTCAGCCGGGTCTCCCGGGCCATCAGGTTGGTCAATTCAACTTCGGCCCCGGACAGGGCAATCGTGGTGGGCGCAATGTCCAAGCCCTTATGACTAGACGGGCGGATGACATTTTTAAGTGGTTCGTCGTTAATTAAGACATCGTAAACGCTCTTCTCGATGTCCCGCTTCTCAATTCCCAGTCCACTGGTGGCATTTCCCTGGGGGTCAAGGTCAATCAGGAGGACCCGCTGGCCCTTATCCGCTAGGCACGCTCCCAGGTTAACACTGGTGGTGGTTTTGCCGACACCACCCTTTTGGTTAGCTAATGCAATTACAGAACCCATTTACCATGCCTCCTACTGTTTCTTCGGAATTTCAATTACCAACTGGTACAACTTGTCATCGTTCTTTTCCTGGGTCGTAACCGTGAACCCACTGTCCTTTGCCAGTTGAATTGACTTTTTAATCGTGTTCAGTGCCAGGCGGGCATCGTTGATCTGCTTAGCCGGCTTGGCCTTCCGCTTGGCCCGACTCTTCTTCTTTTTTGCCGGGGCGGATGACTGCTTAGCACCGACTGGCGGGAGGGGTTCGCCACTTGGGGCAATTGATGCCAGTTCCCGTTGGCGGGCAGCAGCCTTCTGCTTGGCAATTTCGGACGGTAGTGGCCGGCCGAGGGTCTTGGCCACCTCATCTTCCGTCTGCCGAACCGTGAGCCGGTTGTTGACGACCTTCATCAACATGTCGCGCTGCTGCTTCTCATCGAGGTCCAGCATTGCCCGCCCGTGCCGTTCTGTGATCCGGTGGTCAAGGATGGCCGTTTGGACTGGCTTGATGAGCTTTAAAAGCCGGAGCTTATTGGCAACAAAGGACTGGCTCTTACCCATCCCCTTTGCCAGGGCCGCCTGGGTCAAGTGGTTGAGGTCCATTAACCGCCGGTAGGCCTGGGCCTCTTCTACAGAGCTCAGTTGTGACCGCTGCAGGTTTTCAACCAGGGCCAGTGAGGCGGCCTCATGGTCACTCATCTTTTCAATGATTGCCGGAGCGGTCTCCCATTCGAGGAGCTTCATTGCCCGGTAACGCCGCTCCCCAGCAATGATTTCGTACTTGGCGGGCTCGTATTCACGGACCACAATTGGCTGCAGGAGCCCGTGTTCATCAATCGTTTGGGCCAGTTCCCGAATACCGTCCTTGTCGAATACCTGACGGGGTTGGTAACGGTTAGGAATGATCTGGTCCAGTTTTACGTCAACCACCTTTTGCTTGGTGTCATTATTTTCACTTTTTCCAAAGTTAAATAACGAAAAAGCCATTGCTTATTCCTCCTTACTGAAGTGGTTTCTTATTGGGCAGTCCCGGGCGCCGGGGATACTTGGCCGGGGTGGCTGCTGCTTTTGCAATAATGATAATCTTGCGCTGTTCATCTGTCCGGGGGAGGTTCAAACTGACTTCCTTTTGGACCCGGCCACCCAACTTCTTGATTGCTACCTGGGCCGCTGCCAGTTCATCGTCGGCCGCGCTTGCCTTATAAGCAAGCATCTCGCCACCGACCTTAACGGCAGGTAGGCATAATTCACTTAAAACCGCTAAGCGGGCCACTGCCCGGGCGGTAACAATGTCGTACGCTTCCCGATGCTGACTCTTTTTGTTGGAGAAGGTTTCGGCCCGGTCATGGATCAGGGTTACCCCCCGCAGGCCCAGGCGGTTAACCAGTTCCTGCAGGAAGTTGATCCGCTTATTCAGCGAGTCCACAATCGTCACCTTAAGCTGGGGAAAGGCGATCTTGAGTGGTAATGATGGGAAGCCCGCCCCAGCGCCAATGTCACACAAGGTTAATTCTTCCGTCTGTAAACGGGGTTCGGCAAGTGCGCCGGTAATTGAGTCATAAAAATGTTTAAGGTACACATCGTTTTTCTCGGTAATCCGGGTTAAGTTGACCTGCCGATTGGTGGTTACCAGCAGTTGGTAGTAAAGTTCGAACTGCGCCATCTGCTTGTCATTAATAGTAATCCCCTGATCAGCCAGGGCCATTTGAAATTGTTCTGGATTCATGAGTTAAGCGCTCCTTTTTCGTGAAACATAATTGTTTCACGTACTACTATACTGTAACGTAAAAAGACCGGTCTTTCAACTATTTGGGCGATATAAACCCGAAATATTTCCCGGGAAATAATTCCATAATTGGGAACTAAATTTCCCCAAATAAAAAGACGCACCGGTGGTTTTCTCCCGCCAGGTGCGTCAATAACTATTGATTTTTAGTTCATCTTGCTGACTTCATCCAAGAACCACTTGTTGAAGTATTCAGCATCGATGTCGAGGCAAACTTCAGCGTTCGTCTTACCATCATGGTAGGCACCACGAATATCAGCAACGGTTGCCCCAATTGCTGGTCCGCTTGTCTGAACGTCAACCCACATCTTCTTCGTGGTAAAGGCTTCAGGGTGCAGCAGGTAGAAGATGGTGTTAACATCGTGCATTGGCCGTCCTTCATCCGTCCCGTCATTATAGTGGGTAATCAGGGCGTGGAGCATTTCCCCGGTCTTGTTCATCTTACCCAGTTTTTCGATTGTTTCCTTTGTCAGCAGGGCCTTCAGGGTAACGTCCAGGCCAACCATCACGATTGGAATACCGGCATTGTACATAATCCGGGCAGCATCAGGGTCGGTGAAGACGTTGAATTCGGCAGCACTCGTCATGTTACCACCGGATACGGACCCACCCATGGCAACGATCCGCTTGATGTGGCTCTTTACCTCTGGGTATTCGCTGAACAGTAAGGCGATGTTGGTGTAGGAGCCGGTTGGAACCAGGGTCACCTCATCTTCAGCCATGATGGCGTCATGAAGGGCTTCGACAGCGGTCTTGTTGATTGGCTTACCGTAGTCGTCCCCGAAGTCGTAACCGGGCATCCCTGATTCACCGTGAATCCGGGCGGCATCTTCGAATGGCTTGATCAGTGGTTGTTCAGCCCCAGCAGCAACTGGAATATCCTTACCAAAGAAGTGAACAATCTTCAAGGCGTTAGCGGTTGTCTTGTCAACGGTGACGTTCCCGGCAACGGCGGTAACCAGCTTGAGGTCAATTGCCGGGTCGTTGATGGCCATCGTTAAGGCCGCAGCGTCATCAATTCCGGGATCGGTGTCCATAATAATTTTAGTGGTCATATCTATTTCCTCCTAAATATCTGCAAGCGTTTTCGAAATTGTGGTTAAAAAAAGCAGCTCTTCCAAGCTGCTTTTAAATTTTTTACCAAACGAACAGACCAACAAAGGCAGCAGACAGCAGAGATACCAAGATACCAGAAAGTAACAGGTAACCAATGTTGTGAGCGATGTAGTCGTTATCTTCCTTGTCAGCCAAGCCCTTGAAGGCACCGATGATCATCCCAAGGGTACCAAAGTTGGCGAAGGAGGTAACGAAGACAGTCAGAACCGCCTTCAAGTGTTCTGGGTAACTGTTGATTGAGCCAGAAACCTTACCCATAACAACGAATTCGTTAGTAACTAACTTCATACCCATGTTTTGTGCCAAGTCCCATGCTTGGTGAACTGGGAGACCCAGTAACCAGGAGAATGGGAACATGATGCAACCAAGGATACTTTCCAGTGACAGTGGCTTCCAGAACAAGCCTAAGATCTTGTCAATCAATGCGGCTAAGGCAACGAAGGCAACAACGTTAGCAATGATGATTAAGATCAGCTTACCAGCGCCCAGGATGGAGTCACCCAAGAAACTGAAGAATGGTTCCTTCTTACCGTTGTCAGTTGCACCAACCTTTTCGATGGTATCTTCTTCTGGTGCCAACTTGACTGGGTTCAACATACTAGTGGCAATCAATGCGTTAATAATGTTGATTGGCACCGCCGTCAAGATGTATTGACCAGGCATCATTAAGATATAAGAACCAAGAATTGAGGCAGTAACACAAGACATTGACATCATGGCCAAAGTCAAGTTACGTTCCTTGCTCATCTTCCGAATCTGCATACCAGAAACGGCCAGCACTTCGGTGTTCCCTAAGAACATCATTTCAACAGCAAAGAAAGATTCGAACTTTGGTTGACCAGTGATGTAGGAAAGTCCCCGTCCGATCCACTTAATGATCCATGGCAAGAAGCCAATGTAAGTCAAGATATCGAACAGTGGAACAATCATCAGGATTGGCATCAGTGCAGAACAAATGAAGTTCAAGTTCTTAGCATTGTACCAGTCACCCAATGCAAAGACAGTCCCCTTTGCGGATACGTCAACGATCCACACGAAACCGTCAGCAGCAGCCTTAACACCAGCACGTCCGGCGGATGAACCCGTCAAAAACCATGCCAGGATAAGGTTAATGACAATCATGATCCCGACCGTCTTCCAGTTAATGGCTTTGCGGTTCTTTGAGAACAGCCAACCAATAGCGAGGAACACAATCAGTCCAAGAATATTGATTGCAAGATACATGGTTGAAATACACCCCTTATAAAAAAATCCATGTAATAAACTCGTCAACCACACTACTTAAATCGATAATAAATAATTGCTTCTTGTGGTGGGTTAACTTAACGATTTAAGGATATCTTAAATTTTGGCCCCTGTAAAGCGGCAAATATTTCAAAGTTTGTGAAATGATAGCGTTCCCCTTTTAAAATAACTTCGTAAAACGTTTTATGTCCAGCAACATTGAAACGTTTTACTAATCAAGAAAACGTTCACAAAGAATTTAAACTTTTTTGTAAGCGCTCACTTTGTTAGCAAAAATATTTGTCTTATTTCGCAAAAAAGGCAAACCTGTTTAGCAGTTTTACCTGCTACCAAGTTCGCCCGTTAGTACTGGGATAATGAATAAATATTCATTATCTTGTGCCCCTGCCAAGGAACTCCATTATAGCAAATTCCCCGGGAAATATTTAAACCAAAAAGCGGAGACAACTTAATGTCTCCGTGCTCCCGATGAAGAGGATGATGGACCCAAACTTTTAATTAAGATTCGTTAACGTGTCTTTAATACCTGTTCTTCCGCCAAGGATGAAGAACTTAAAAAGCTTAATCATTTAAGGTTGTAGATATGGCCACTAATTTTTAGCTAACATACTTTTCAAGGAAACTAAAGCGTTTCATGTGGAGTGGGGTGTCGTTAATTATCGTGTTATTAATTAACTAGCTTCAAAGTAGTTTATTATGAGAAGATGTTCGTTCAAAATAGCCCATATCCTCTTCACACTTTTAGTATAGTCTCTCCCGTTTTAAAGGTCAAACAAAGCGCGCCATGTCAACAATGAGAGCGGTTTTATAAAGTGGACATTTCCTAAAAAATTACCCGATTAGAAAAAACATTTTAAACTCTTTTTACCAGTTTGATTAATATCTGATGATAAAAATTATTTTTGCTTTTTCCCCTTAGCCGTGAAGTTAAACGCCACTGCTAAGATGGCGAAGATAATGATTGAGAGAATCAATGGAATCCGGGTCGCATCGACGAAGAAGAGGACCACTAAAACGCCCAAAAAGAAGACGATCGTCAGCCAGCTCGTCACTGGGTACCCCGGCATCATAAAGCGGTGAATGCCTTTCGGGTGGGCCTGACGGAACTTGACATGGGCAAAGAGGATGATCAGCCAGGTAAAGATGAAGAAAATCGTGGAAATCCCGGAAATGACGTTAAAGATTCCGGCGGGCATAACGTAGTTCAGGATAACCGTGATGAACAGGATAACCGTCGAAAAGGTCAGGGCCTGAGTCGGTACGGCCTGAGGACTCAGGCTACCGAAGCGTTGGGGCGCGTTGCCGCTCTTTGCCAGGGCATACAGTGACCGGCTCGTGCTGAAGATCGCACTGTTGGTTGCCGACATTGCCGCCGTCAAGACCACGAAGTTCAAGATTCCAGCAGCTGCGGGGATCCCGATTGCCGCGAAGACCTGGACAAAGGGACTGGAGGTCTCCTTAACCCGGAACCACGGGTAAATCGACATCAGGGCAATCATCGAACCGATATAAAAGAGACCGATCCGGACCGGTAGGGTGTTGATTGCGTTCGGAATGTCCTTTTGGGGGTTCTTGGTCTCCCCGGCGGTCAGACCAACCATTTCAATTCCAACAAAGGCAAACACAACCATCTGGAAGGACAGGAGAAAGCCCGCCGGACCTGTGGGGAAAAAGCCTCCCTGGTTAACCAGGTTCGCCAGGGTCACGGTCCGGCCGCTCACCCGCGCGTGCATCACGATCAAAACCAGGCCGACGACGATCAGGGCCACGATTGCGAGGACCTTAATCATTGAAAACCAACTTTCCAGTTCCCCAAAGAGGCCGACGTTGATCATGTTAATCACCATTAGAATAACCAAGATTAATAGGGGACCCACCCACTGGGGAAGGTTTGGGAACCAGTAACGAAGGTAAATCCCGGTCGCCGTCAAGTCGGCCATCGCCAGGGTCAGCCAGCAGGCCCAGTACATCCAACCGGTGATAAATTCCATCCGGTCACCAAGGTAGTACTGGATGGCATCGATGAACGAGTGCCGGGAAGTATCCTCTAAGAGCAGCTCACCGAGCGCCCGCATCATGAAGAAGATGAAGACCCCGACAATTAAATACGAAAGGATAATCGAAGGTCCCGCTTCATGGATTGCTGAACCAGAACCCAGGAACAGCCCTGTTCCGATCGCCCCACCGATGGCAATCATTGTAATGTGGCGACTCTTTAGTGACCGTTTTAGCTTCTGTTGTTGCTGCTTGTCCATTCTGTAACCTCCTTAAGTTAAATACTGACTATTCGTGGGGGAAAATAAAAAACGCCCCTGGTAATACACCAGGGACGTTTCTTGACGCGGTTCCACCCATCTTCATAGCCTTACTAGACTACCTCTCGGTTGATAATGGAACCACCCATTTCACGTACATGCCATTTCGCTAGACCGGGCTTGCACCACCTGTCCGGTTCTCTAAAGCTAGCGATTAATTAGAAGATGTTAATTATTCTATAATGTTCTTTGGGAAATGTCAAACGATTTTCAAAATTAATTTCAAATTGTTCGTTAGACGTTCAGGACCTTGTCCAGGAAGTTCTTGGTGTCTTCCTGTTGTGGGTGGTCAAAGATTTGTTCTGGGGTCCCCTGTTCACGAATATTACCATCGTGGAAGAAGACGACCCGGTCTGCCACCTGCTTGGCAAAGCCCATTTCGTGGGTAACCACGATCATCGTCATCCCCTGCCGGGCAAGGTTCTTCATGACCTCCAGAACGTCCCCGACCATTTCGGGATCCAGGGCACTGGTTGGTTCGTCAAAGAGCATCACGTCCGGTTTCATGGCCAGCGCCCGGGCAATGGCCACCCGTTGCTTCTGCCCACCGGAGAGGGTCTTCGGGTTGACGTTGGCCTTTTCCTTTAAGCCGACCACTTCTAGGTAGTGGAGGGCGTCTCTTTCAGCTTCCTCCTTGGTCTCCTTCTTCAGTTGCACGGGAGCCAGGGTAATGTTTTCCAAAACGGACATGTTTGGGAAGAGGTTAAAGTGCTGGAAAACCATCCCGATATTTTCCCGAACTTTGTTAATGTTCACCTTCGGGTCGGCGATGTCGTAACCGTCAACGTAGACGTGCCCACCATTCGGAATTTCCAGCCGGTTCAGGCACCGTAAAAAGGTACTCTTCCCCGAACCGGAAGGACCAATCATGCAAACCACTTCACTCGGCTTAACATTCAGGTTGATCCCCTGGAGAACTTCATTCTTCCCGTAACTCTTGTGGAGGTCCTTTACTTGTACTTTGTATTGTTTATCCATATTAAGCCATCCTCTTTTGAATGTAGTTTGATAACCAGGTCAGCAGGGTAATGATGATGATGTAGATTGTCCCAATGATTAACCACATCTTGAACCCTTCCATGTTTTGTGAAATGATCACTGTCCCGGTCTGCGTCAGTTCCATGACCCCAATTGCCGAAAGAATGGAAGTATCCTTCAAAGTGATGATGAACTGGTTGACCAGGGATGGGACCATGATCTTAATTCCTTGTGGTGCCACAACCTTGATCAAGGCCTTCCGGTATGGCAGTCCCAAGCTCCGGGCCGCTTCCCATTGGCCAGGGTCAACGGCATCAAAGCCACCCTTAACGATGGCCCCGATGTAGGCCCCTTCGTCAAGCATCAACGTCATGATCCCGGCGAGGAACAGTGGGACCTTGTGGCCAATCACGTTTGGCAACCCCATGTAGATGAAGAAGGCTAAAACGATCATTGGCAGTCCCCGGAAGATGTAGATAATGACACTGGAGATTCCGTTGGCAATTTTACTCTGCATAACTCCCAGGACACCGAGAATCAGGCCGAAGATCATCGCTAAGATAATCCCGACAATCGTCAGCTGGATAGTCATCCATAAACCGTTAAGCAGTGCTGTCCGGTTAGCCTTCAAGAGGCCAAGGATTGTCCGGCTAGCAGTGCTACTCTTGGTTGTCTTGCTGCTCTTCGTGTACTTGTTGACGATTTGCTTCATTTGGCCGGTCTTGTTCAACCAGTCAATCCCGTCGTTAACCTTCTTTTGCAGTGCCAGGTTCTGGCCCTTTTGGAAACCAACCGCCACTGGTTGGGCATCAATTGGTTTCTTGGTAACGATTTTCAGTGGGACCCCGGTCCGAATCCCGTATTGAAGAACTGGCCCGTCATCAAAGGTAGCGTCGGTGTTTCCGTTCTTAACATCGTTCCACATCGTGTTTGAAGAGTCGAAGTAACGGATTTTGTACCCGTACTTCTTCTGGTTCTTCTTAACAAAGAGGGCGGCACTAGTCCCGGACTTAGCCGAAACCACCTTCCCCTTCAACTGCTTCAGGGAAGTAATCTTGCTGTTCTTGGCAACCGCCATCATGACACCGTCTGTGTAGTAGGGCTTGGAGAAGTCAAACTTCTGTTTCCGCTCGTTAGTGACGCTCATCCCGGCGATGACGGCGTCAACCTGGCCGCCTTCCAGAGCCTGCAGGTCTCCGTTAAAGCTCATTGGCTTGAGCTTGTACTTGAAGTGTTCGTGCTTGGCAATCTTCTTTAGCATTTCGATTTCAATTCCGGGGTTCTTACCGGAATAGCCACCCTTGCTATCCTGAATTTCGAAGGGCTCGAACGTGTTGTTGGTGGCAAAGGTGTAAGTCGGTTCGGCGGCAGACACACTCTGTGGTTCGACTAGTGACCACCCTACTGCAATCCCGAGGACTGCGATGAAGGTGGCTAGTATTTTTTTCCAACCTATTTTCCGCATTATCAACCGACTCCTTTTAATCAAATTTTAACGTTGCTAATACATTATCACCGCATCCGGCGAAAGTGAATAGGATTAAGGAAAAAGCATGTATCTCAAAGATGGTAGCGGTTTAAACAAAATTTAAGTAAGAATTTAGACCCATTTAACTTTAAAAAATTAACGTCATTTTTATATTCCCTAGCAATTATTAAAATCTTCTTATTTTAAGCCAAACAAAAAAAGCACCGCACTTCCGGACGAAGATCCGGACGTGTGCGGCGCCTGTTAATCATATTAAGTTATTACTTGTTACGGAATGGAACGGCGTTTTCCTTGGTGATCTTAGTAACCCCGTGCATGTATGGTACTAAGACATCTGGAATCGTTACGGAGCCATCTTCGTTTTGGTAGTTTTCCAGGATGGCGGCAACGGTCCGACCAACGGCCAAACCAGAACCGTTCAGGGTGTGAACGTATTGCAGGTTACCGTTCTCGTCCCGGTATTGGGTGTGCATCCGCCGAGCTTGGAAGTCGGTACAGTTAGAACAACTCGATACTTCACGGTACTTGTTCTGGGCAGGCATCCACAGTTCGATATCGTGGGTCATGGCTGCCGTGAAACTCATGTCACCGGTGGTCAAAGTGATAACGTGGTATGGAATGTTCAACTTCTTCAAGATGTTTTCACCGTTAGCGGTCATCTTTTCAAGTTCATCCCATGAATCTTCGGGCTTAGTGTACTTAACCATTTCAACCTTGTTGAATTGGTGCATCCGGATCAAACCACGGGTGTCACGACCAGCGGCCCCGGCTTCAGAACGGAAGCAAGGCGATAAGGCGGTGACGTATACTGGCAGTTCTTCGGTTGGGATAACTTCACCACGCAGGTAGTTTGTCAACGGCACTTCGGCAGTTGGGATCAGAGTCATGTCCTCACCGTTTACCCGGTAAACAGAGTTCCGGAATTTTGGATATTGACCAGTCCCGTACATTGATGCGGCGTTAACGATGTATGGTGGCAGAACTTCGGTGTAACCGTCCTTCATGTGTTCGTCCAGCATGAAGTTGTAAACGGCCCGTTCCAGTTGGGCACCTAAACCAAGGTAGTAGACGAAACGAGCACCAGATACCTTGTGGGCCCGGTCGAAGTCCAGGATTCCCAGGTTAGTACCAATGTCCCAGTGGTGCTTTGGTTCGAAGTCGAACTTACGGATGGTGCCGACCTTCCGTAATTCAGTAGCCCCTTCTTCCGTCAGGCTAACTGGTACGTCGTCGTGCGGGATGTTAGGAATCCCGGCCAGCAGGTCGTGCAGCTTTTCATCATTGGCGTCAACCTTTTCGTCGAGTTCCTTGATGTCGGCACCCAGCTTACGCGTTTGGGCAATTGCTTCATCAGCATTTTCGCCATTCTTCTTGGCTTCACCAATCTTTTCGGTGGCTTCGTTTCGTTCGGCCTTCAGGGCTTCGGTCTTTTGCAGAAGTTCACGCCGCTTCTTATCGAGGTCAAGGACTTCATCAATTTCTTCCGGCTTAACGCCACGGGTGGCTAATTTCTTCTTGTAGAAATCTGGGTCTTGACGCATCTTCTTAATATCTAACATAATTCTACCTCCGAATATAAAAGAGCCATTCCATCCTCAAATATTTTGGGACGAAATGGCTCTAGTTCCGCGGTACCACCCAAGTTTGACCTCAATAGTCACCCTCATGATGGATAACGGCCACCAGCCGTGCGGCATTACCCGCCCACAAACTTAACTGCACCGGAGTTTCGGTTAACTGCTCGCACCACCCGCAGCTTCTCTGGTAACCTACTTAAAATGCATTTCGTGTTTGATATTGATTATGATACTATTATATTTTTTCTTATTTGGCAAGGCTTTCTTTAAATATTTTATGAGAAAAAATTATCTCACCTTTAAGAAACGTAATAGTGGCGCCGTTTCCAGCGCCACTAATTTTTTAAAGATTTACGTTTACGATGTGCTCATCATTGTGGATGAAGACGGCTCCCCGGTTACCCGGCTGTTCCTCCCAGCCGGCAATTGGTTCCCCGTTGAAAAAGAGCCGCTTGGCCTCCACTTCCCCCAGCACGGACTGGTCAGTAAAGACCGTTACGCTGCTCAGGTCAGTTTCCAAAGGGTACCCGGTCCGCGGGTCCAGCAAGTGGTGGTAACGCTTGCCGTTCTTCACCAAGAAACGCTCGTAGATCCCCGAAGTGACCGCCGAGCACGCGGACTGGCAAACCGTCTCCATGTTCTGCCCCCGCTTCAGTTGGGGATCTTGAACACCGATGATCCACTGGCCATCTGGACGGCGGGGTGACTTCCCAACAAAGAGGAGGTTACCGCCTAGGTCAATGATCCCGGCTGGTACCCCGGCACTTTGCCAGTAGTCACGCAGGCGGTCGGCAATGTAGCCCTTGGCGATGCCGCCCAGGTCGAGTTCCATCCCCGGCTGTTCCAGGTAAACCGTCCGGTTCTCGTCGTCGAGCAGGACCTGGTAAGGGTCAATCAACCGCAGGCGGTCCTTAATTGCGGCGTCACTGGGCACGTTGGCCCCGCTAAAACCAATCTTCCACAGCTTGACGAGGGGCCCAATCAGGGCGTTAAAGCCAAAGTTCTCTCGGCTGTAGTGAACCGCCAATTTGATAAGGTCGTAGGTCGACTGTGAAACCAGCTTCGGCGTATGACCGGCAGCCTGGTTGACCGACATGACCTCAGAGACCGGCCGGTTAACCGTCAAGCGGTCCTCGTAGCCGTCAATTAGCTTCATCGACTTACTAAGAATCGGGAAGTACTGGTCACCGTAAACCGTTAAGACAATCTTGGTACCAAGAGCATGGTGGACCATACTATGCCGTTGGGCCATTAACTCGCTTGCCATCGTGCATTCCTAGTTTTCGGAAGCACCAGTGGTGGCGTCCGCACTTTCGTCATCAGCGTCAACACTGCCACTTTCTGAAGCAGCAGAGGTGGCGTCACTGTCGTCAGCTTGGGCCGGGGTTTCGTCCCCTGCGGAAGCATTAGCGGTGTTGTCAGCACCCGTTTCGGATGCCCCAGTTGAAGCATCGACCGTTTCACTGGCGGCTTCGTCAGCGTCGTCGTGCTTGGAAGCACCAGTCGTTGCGTCTGGCTTGTTGTCCCAAGCACCGTTTTCGAAGAGGTTGAGGATGTATTCAACACTCCCCGTGAACTCGATGGTCCCCAGGTAGTGGCCGTCAATGTCACGCAGAGCATAGTATTGGATCAGTGAACGGTGGCCGTTCATCCACAGTGGACGGGTAACGATATCCTTCTCCCCGTCACGGAAGCTGTTGATAATCTTGGTGACGATCGGCACGGCCTTCGGTGGGTGACACTCAGTGATTGGTTCGTTTAGGGAAGCCACGCTCCGGACGTGTTCCCGGTTTGGCTTGTCTGAGTACCAGGCAAAGCGGTCAGAACTATCAACCAAGTCAATTTCAAATGGAATTGTACTGAAAATCTGTTGAACTTCTTTTAATGACAGGCGACCCGTTGGGAAATTAATGTAGGCATCGCTAATCTTTGGGCGTTTGATAGGCATCTGAACTTCCTCCTCATCAACATTTTTGAATACCTGAATATACTGAATAAAGCTAGTAAAGCACTTCTCCAGGTTGTCCCGCATGTTTTCATTGATCAGGCGGCCATCCTTAGAAAATACACGACTAGCCCCACCAATCAAGACTTCGTTGCCGGGCAATAAGTTAGCATCACAGTCTGGTGAAATCAAAATTTGCCGCATCTGGACTTGGGAGCGGGCAGATGCTTGACGGCCATAGGAAACCCCCACGACCATGACTGGCTTGTGCTTCAGTACTTCAGTGTGATAAGAAAGCCATTCCGTGGCACTCTTCAGTGCGGCCGGGATTCCGTGGTCATATTCTGGTGTTGAGAATACGACCCCGTCAGCAGCCTTCACCTTTTGCTTTAACTTCCAAACCTCGGTCTGTTCTTCCAGCGGAACGTCCACACTAAAGGCGGGCAGCTTGCTAATTTCGTAAATTTCGATGTCGGCCATCTGCTTAAAGTGCTTCTTCATAAACTTAAGTAAGATCCGGTTGTATGAGAAGTTTGCGTTGGTCCCGACTAAAGCTAAAATCTTCATTAGTCCTTTGCCGCCTCCTTTTTGGCAACCATCCCGTTGATTGCTTCTGCGTATGGCTTAAACTCACTGATACACTTGTTGAGGAAACTAATTATCCCTTCATCAGTGATGTTACCGTCCTTATCAATCATATCTGCAACATTACTCATAAAGAATTCTTCACCTTGGAAGACATGGGCATTGACCCCGGGAGAGATCAAGATGTCCCGCAATTGGACTTGCGAACGGGAGGAACCTTGCTCATGGGTTGACGCACCGATGATCATTACCGGCTTGTTTTCTAGTGGGTGGAGTTCGTATGACAGCCATTCAACCATGCTCTTCAAGGCCGAGGTGATTGAGTGGTTATATTCTGGGCTGGCAATAATTACCGCATCGGCCGCGGCAACCCGGCGGTCAATATCAGCAACTACTTCCGGCGTCTTTCCTTTGTAGTTTTCGTTAAAGAGGGGAACCTTGCGAATGTCAATTACATCGACATCGTCAGTATCACGAAGGTCTTTCGCAATAAACTCTAACAGCATTCGATTATAAGAATGGTTCGCGTTGGATCCTGCAATTGCAGCAATCTTCAAGACATGTCACTTCCTTATAATAATTTATGCAACATTTCACATTGTCATTTTACTATATTTTTGTAAAGAGCGACACCAATCGGCAACAATTATTAGCGATTATTTAAATTATTAGATAATTTTCAAAGATTTGATTATAAAGTTACCCTTTCAATACAGGGTACCCCCGCCACATTCTTAAGGGGGAGATGTGCTAAAATAGAGGAACTACTATAAGGAGAGTAAGCATGGCAAAAGATAAAGCTGCGTCACAAGTTGAAGTTAATGTTGGCGACCGTTTCCCCCTGACGATCCGACGACTGGGAGTCAACGGTCACGGAATCGGTTATTTTAAACACAAGGTCTGCTTCGTTCCCGGGGCCCTGCTCGGTGAAGTAGTCGTGGCGGAGGTCACTAAAGTTCACCCCCGCTTCCTTGAGGCCAAGATTCACCGGATTCGGAGAAAGAGCAAGCACCGTGTGGCCCCCCGCGATAGCTACGCCAACGTGGCCGGGGGCTTCGAACTAGAAAACCTGGCCTACCCCGAACAACTAAGGTTTAAGCGCCAGGTTGTAATTGACAGTTTGGAAAAATTTCAGCCTTACGGTTACCGCAACTACGATGTGCGCCCGACCATCGCCGCACCAGAACAGTACCACTACCGGAATAAGGCCCAGTTCCCAATGCGGATGGTTGACGGCCACGTGGTCGCTGGTTTATATAAGCCCAACAGTCACGACATTGTTGACATGCAGGAGTGTGCCGTCCAAATGCCCCGGACGATGAAGGTCGTCAACACCGTTGTTAAGTTGATTGAGGAACTGCAGATTCCTGTCTACGATGAAGACCACAACAGCGGCATCATCAAGACGGTCGTCGTTCGCGAATCCTGGACGACCGGCGAGATTCAGCTGACTTTAATCACCAACACCCCTAAGCTGATCCACAAGCACCAACTCCTCGATAAAATTGCGGAACAGCTACCAGAAGTTGTTTCCGTAATGCAAAACGTTAATCCGGGGGATACGCCACTGGTCTGGGGTGACCAGATGATCCACCTGGCCGGCAAGGAAGCCATCACCGAGAGCCTGATGGGGCTGGATTTTAAGCTCTCTGCCCGGTCTTTTCTGCAGCTCAACCCGGAACAAACCGAGACCCTTTATGAACAGGCAGCCGAAGCCCTGGAGCTCGATAAGAACGATACCCTGATTGATGCCTATGCCGGGATTGGGACGATCGGCCTGTCTCTGGCACCCCGGGTTAAGGAAGTCCGGGGGATGGAAGTCATTCCCGAAGCCGTGGCTGATGCTAACGCCAATGCCAAGCTTAACGGCATCGCAAACGCCCACTACGAAGTCGGCAAGGCCGAGGACGTGATGCCAAAGTGGCTTGCCGAAGGGCTCCAGTTCGACGCCCTCGTTGTTGACCCGCCACGGGTGGGCCTGGATGAAGCCCTCATCAAGCAGATTCTCAAGGTTAAGCCCCGCAAGTTTGCCTACGTTTCCTGTGGGATGGCATCGCTGGCCCGCAACCTCCGGCGCCTAACCAGTGTCTACCACGTTGACTACATCCAGCCAATCGACATGATGCCGCAAACTGCTCGTTGTGAAGCCGTTGTCAAGTTATCGCTGCGGCATTAAATTAGTGTGGCCCCAGCGAGTGTGTTATCATTAATATCTAATAAGAAAGAAGTGGAAAAGAGATATGCAAAACCCGTTTGGCAACAACAATAACGACGGTCAAAACCCATTTAACTTAAATAATCTCCCCTTACCACCAAATTACGCAAAGATAGTTAATGATCAAGGCGACATCCGGATCTCCAAGGTGGGAATTTCATGGACGACCCTCTGGTTTGGCCCGTTTCCGGCCCTCTTCCGGGGCGACTACTACAATTTCATTTTAATGATCGTTCTCGATATCGACTACGCCCTGGTTGCCATGTTCTTTGGGCTGAATTGGCTCTTGGATTTCCCATGGCCATCACTAGCGTTTGCTCTTTTGTACAACATGATGTACTTCAAGCACCTGTTCAACCGTGGCTACCGCCCAGCAGACCAGCGCTCAAAGCAATTACTAATAAACGCCCGTTATTGGAAAGATAAATAATTTCCCGGGAAATAAACAAGCTGGGAAAAGCAACAGCGTGCTCCGTATGGCTAGTATAGGAGTACGCTGTTTTCCGCGATTACTGTATAATATTCAGAAAACTGAAAGATGCTGGGAGAAAAAATGGTTTTCTCCCAGCATCTTTGTGTTTTATTTCATCAAGTTGTCTGGACCAACCGCAACCGGTTGGTCCTTTGTCAGGCGGAAAACCGGGCTGGGCTGAACGTCGAAGTAACGGTTAATAAGCTTACTTAATTCTGCCATCGCCTCGTTGGCCCGGGTTGCCTGCTCCGGATTGACCGCTTCGATCACGGCCACGATGTTTTGTGAATCCGCCGTCAGCATTGTCCGCTGGGCATCCCGCCAGTTCAGGCACCGGCAGACTGCGCCCTGGTCATCATAGTAGGCAACCTCACCTGGCAGGGTGGGCTCGTCCCCGTCGGCCCCAACCGGCTGGAAGGATTGGCCCCCATCAACCTGGCCCAGGTGCATATCACCGGCAATCTTATCCCGGTCCTCGATTCCCACCGGGACACCATAAGTCAGGGAAACACTGTTATACACGTCCACTAAGGGGTCAATCGGGTCAAAATTGCGGCCCTGGTTAACCCGTTTCAGCAGCGCCTCAATTGAAGAACGGGCACCCTTTTTCTTTTTAAACTGCTGGAATGCGCCCCGCCACTGGTCAACAACCGGGTTCAGGCGGAAAGTCTCGTTCGTTAGAAACTGACCCGCCGCAGCGGTGGCGTCTTTCAGCAACTGCTGACGCTCCGTTAACTTGGCCTGGTCATCATGGTTGTCAATGCCGTTTGCGTATAGGATATTGACCTGGGCATCCGGAAAGATTTCCCAGAAGCTTGGGTCGACAATTACTTGCTTCATAATCTTGCTCTCCTTGAACACTAGTATTTTCGCTTACCACCATGCTTTACGAAATCCCAGTCACCGTCAATATTGTGGCGGGCCCGACTAAGGAAGTTGTGCAACTGCTGGGCCTCCTTCTCCGTGAACCCTTTAAGGGCAACGGCGTTCGAGTGTTCATTTTCCCGAATGATAAAGGGGTAAACCTGCTTTCCCTTTGCGGTAACGTAAAGGTGCTTGATCTTCTTATTGTCGGGGTCCCGACGGCGTTCAATCAAGCCGTTTACCTCTAACTTTTTTACTGCCCGGGCGATGGTGGTGCGGTCTACTTTTATCAGGTTGGATAACTGTTCCGAAATGATTCCCGGGTGCTCGTAAATCCGGACCAGGTACAGGTACTGCCCCCGCGCCAGGTCAACCTTCTTAAACTCAATGTTGGCGATTGAATCCAGCGCCCGGTCAATCATCCCAATCTCGCGTAAAATATCAACCATGATAAAACTCCTTGCTCAAATACTATAACAATTTTGTTGCAAATGCAATAAAAAATTATTTAACGGGTAACCGGAGAACTGTTTTCAGGTTTGCTTCCTGCGTCCGCCGGGGGTCAGAAAGGTACAGTTCGTGGTGGTGACGGTGGTCATTAATGTCTAACTGAAGACCCTTTTGGGCAATGAAGTCATGCAGTTTAGCCACCGTCGCCGGTTCATTATCGTAGGAACCCACGTGGAGGACCTGGACACACAGGCCCTCATGCTGGGGTAAGAATTCCACTTTAGAGAAATCGACGCCCTTTTTGGCCTGCGCCGTTTGAATTGCCCAGTCAAACGTTGCCTGGTCAACAAAGTCGGGCAAGCGGATCATCGAGATAAAATTGAACCGCTCCTTGTGCTGGTAGTCGACGCCCTTAACGCCATCTTGCCACCAGTAGCCCTCAAGTGGCGGGACTACGAAGTCAAAGTATCCCGGAATGTGGTGGTCACCCTTCTTGCTCATCTTGATGGTGTAAGCAACCGGGTACAGCAACTGCAGCGATTGTTGGTACTCACCGTTAATCTCGTTGGGGTCACCGTGCCCCCGAACTGCCAAGTAATTCATGGCAGGTACATCAATCACCATCGGCCGCTTTCCCAGGTTATATAAGTCTTTCTGCTCTTTTTTAAAACTGTACGCCATAACTGCACCCCCCACATTTTGTTAACTTTATTATAATTTATTTCTTGGGGTTCGTTTCTAATTTCTTTTCCTTCAAGGATAACGTGCTCTGCGGCCGCGTGCCTACTGCTTAGCAGGCAAAAGGACCGGACGCCTTCGCGCCCAGCCCTTTTGCCATGTTCCCTTTTATTTAGTGGATAACGTGCTCCGTGCCGCCGGACCTACTGTCTAGCTACAGGCCGAACTCGACGCGTTCCGCGTCAAGTTCGGCCTTATGCTAGCCATACGGCCCTAATCCGCGGCACTCCGCACTCAGTTTCGTTCAATCGTTATATCCTCATGACCGTCATATTCCTCCACAGCAACGTGGACCGTCTCGTCCGCCGCCGTTGGGATGTTCTTACCCACAAAGTCCGGCCGGATCGGCAGTTCCCGGTGTCCCCTATCTACCAGAACCGCCAGCGAAATCCGCTTCGGCCGGCCCATGTCCATCAGGGCATCCAGAGCCGCCCGGACCGTCCGTCCCGTGAACAGTACGTCGTCAACCAGGATAACGTGCTTATCGGTAATATTAACGTCTAACTGCTTCGTTCGCACAGTCGGCTCCACGTGGTTATCCGGAACGTGCCGGTCGTCACGATATAAGGAAACGTCGAGCGCTGCCACTGGAACATCAACGTTTTCCAACTGGTCGAGCCGCTTGGCCAACCGCTTGGCAAGGTAAATTCCTCGGGTCTTGATACCGACAAAGACCAGGTTTTCGACCCCCTTGTTCTGCTCAATAATTTCGTAAGTGATCCGGGTCAGCGCCCGCTGCATACTTGACCCATCAACAATTTCATGTGCCATTTTTCTGCTCCTCCTTTTTCCATCCTCAATTCCATCTTAAAAAAGTCCTCCATCAGCATCGTAAACTAACGGAGAACTCGGTTACTTTCTTCATCGTTCCTTGCTGGTCTCACGGGGCCACTTAAAGGGTATTTACTTTATTTTAATCGGCCAATAAATGACTGTCAATTATTAGTTACTGAAGCGGTCAAGCCAGGAAGACAACTTCTGCGAAACTGCATCCCAAATCTGGTCAAAGCCCGGTTGCTTCTTCAGGTTGTTCACCACGTTTACCCCGTCCTCTGGGTCCTGGCGAACTTTGTTAACCACGTTCGTCACTTGGGTTAAGTGCTCCCGGGTACTGGAACTCTGGGTCTGGTCCTGGAGTTGCTGGTTCTGCGACTCGATTTTGTCCAAGCGGTTATTCAAGGTCTGTTGGTCGTGATCCTTTTGGTACTGTTGGGCCGCTCCCTTTAGCTGGGCAACCTGGTTAGCCAGCTTCTGGTTATCCGAGCTCAGCTTCGAAATACTGCTGGAATTCTGTTCGATCTGGCTGCTCTGCTGGTCGTTATTTGCCGCCTGCTCCTGTTGCTGGGCCCGGTTATGGGCACTGACTCCCCACCACACCAGCAATAGGATAATCACTACCAGGATGGCAATTGCCCAGTAGTGTTTCTTCTTGTTCGGTGTTTGCGGTGTCGGCTTGGCCGGTGACTCAATCTGACTGGCCGGCCGGACATGCAGCGTCACCGATTCCTGGGCGGTCTGCCCGCTGGCATCCATTACACTCAGTGCGACCGGATACTCACCCTGCTGGTCAATATTGACCTGGGTTAAGTTTAGGACAACCTTGTTGGTCAGGTCCTCCCCGTTGACCCCCGTGGCGTGCACGCCCAGCTGGGTCATCAGGTCAGCCTGGTTGATGGTCTGGTGAAGGGGCCAATCCAGGTAGTGACGGACCATGGTAATTTCAACTTTAGCCATTTTATTTAATACCTCGCCTTAGATTATTGCCCTAATTATACCGTGTTTACCGCAACAAAAGAAGGGAGCGTCGTGGCGCTCCCCCTTCCTTATTAAAATCTTCAATTACTTTTCGGCAATGTCCCAGGGGTCCTTAACGATAATCGTTTGGATCCGGTCGGCCCCAACAGAGACGGTGGCCAACGGAACATTGGACAATTCACTAACCCGCTTCAGGTAGTTTTGGGCGTTTTCTGGCAGGTCTTCGAACTTCTTAACACCAGTGATGTCTTCGTCCCAACCAGGCAGTTCGTCGTAAACTGGTTCACAACGTTCCAGTTCCTTCAGGCTAGCTGGGTAGTAGTCGATTTCCTTGCCATCAAGCTTGTAGGCCTTGCAGATCTTGATGGTCTTCAGACCGGTCAAGACGTCCAGCAGGTTAAGGCTCAGGCAGGAAAGACCCGATACCCGTCGTGCGTGGCGCATTGCCACACTGTCGAACCAGCCAACCCGCCGTGGCCGTCCGGTAACGGTCCCGTATTCGTGACCGGTTTCCCGGATCTGGTCACCAACTTCATCGGTCAGTTCAGACGGGAATGGGCCAGCACCAACCCGGGTGGAGTAAGCCTTGCAAATCCCGACAACGGTGTCAATCTTGTTAGGGCCAATCCCGACCCCGGTGCAGACACCACCAGCGATTGGGTTAGAAGCAGTAACGTATGGGTAGGTCCCTTGGTCAACGTCCAGCATTACCCCTTGGGCCCCTTCGAAGAGGACCCGCTTGCCGTCGTCAATTGCGTCATTTACGATCCGGGCAGTGTCAGTGACGTACTTCTTCAATTCTTGACCGTATTCATAGTAACTTTCAAAAATATCATCAAAGTTGATTGGGTCAACGTGGTAGAGTTTGGTGAACAGTTCGTTCTTTTCTGCCAGGTTCCGTTGCAACTTGATCTTGAAGGTGTCCTTTTCCAGTAAGTCGCACATCCGGATGCCGACCCGGGAAACCTTGTCCATGTAAGTTGGGCCAATTCCGTTCTTGGTCGTCCCTACCTTGTGGTCACCCTTGGCCTTTTCTTGGCACTTATCCAAAAGAATGTGGTAGGGGAAGGTAACGTGTGACCGGCTCGAAATCCGGAGGCCAGAAGTGTCAATCCCGTTGTCTTGGAGGTAATGCAATTCCTTCAACAAGGCCGGTGGGTTGATAACAACACCGTTACCAATAACCGCTAACTTGTCCTTTCCAAAAATACCAGATGGTACCAACCGCAGGGCAAACTTCTTACCATCAAAAGCGATGGTGTGGCCCGCATTGTTACCACCCTGGGAACGAACGACCACGTCCGCGTTTTGACTCAGGTAATCGGTCATCTTACCTTTCCCTTCGTCTCCCCATTGACTACCAACAATAACAACTGATGACATTATTTTCACCTCATCGTTTATTTTCGTAAAAAGACGTTTTTACTTCACTATCCTACCGAAATTGCCGGCGCAGGTCAATGCTTTTTCGAACATTTTTTGAAAATCGCTCAAAAAATGTACGCTCTTATTGTTGACGGGTCCCGATCTTTAGTGCATAATAACATACGGTAATTTTTAACAAAAAGGAGTCATTGCCGTGGAAACGTTCGATTATGATGATATCCAACTAATCCCCAACAAGTGCATTATCAAGAGCAGGAAGGATGCCGACACCAGCGTCAAGTTTGGTCCCAAAACCTTTAAGATCCCGGTGGTCCCAGCCAACATGGAAAGTGTGATTGACGAGGACCTGGCCGTTTGGCTCGCCCAAAACGGCTACTATTACGTAATGCACCGGTTCGAGCCGGCCGACCGGCTTGGTTTCGTCAAGCGGATGCACGAACGGCAGCTCTTTGCTTCCATCTCCGTGGGCATCAAGGATGCGGAGTACGACTTCATCGACCAGCTAAAAGCCGAACGTTTGCTTCCAGAGTACATTACAATTGATGTTGCCCATGGTCATTCGGATTTTGTCATCAAAATGATTAAGTATATTAAAAAGCAGCTTCCCGGTAGCTTTGTCACGGCCGGGAACGTTGCCACGCCCGAGGCAGTCCTGGACCTGGAAAACGCCGGTGCCGATGCCACTAAGGTCGGTGTGGGACCCGGCAAGGCCTGCATCACCAAGCTAAAGACCGGCTTTGGGACCGGTGGCTGGCAGCTCGCCGCCATCCGGCTCTGCGCAAAGGCAGCCCGGAAGCCAATCATTGCCGACGGGGGAATCCGCCACAACGGCGACATCGCCAAGTCCGTCCGCTTTGGGGCCTCAATGGTCATGATTGGCTCAATGCTGGCCGGACACCTGGAGTCCCCTGGCCACGTCATCACGATTGACGGCAAGCAGTACAAACAGTACTGGGGTTCCGCCTCTGAGGTGCAAAAGGGCGCCTACCGGAACGTGGAAGGCAAGCAGATGCTGGTTCCATTCCGGGGCTCCATCAAGGACACCCTGCAGGAAATGCAAGAAGACCTCCAGTCCTCGATTTCCTATGCTGGGGGCCGCGACCTCGAGTCCATCCGCAAAGTTGATTACGTGATCGTCAAGAACTCCATCATGAACGGTGACTATTAGAAACCGTGTTACTTAAACATCAAAGGTCCTCATACCAATTTCAGGTGTGAGGACCTTTTACTTATTTCTTCTTGTTATTAACTGCCTTAAACGTTGCCGTAAAGGAAATCTTTCCGTCAGCGTAGTGGGCGCTAATCTTGCCGCCAAAGTTATGAACAATCATCTGGGCCATCGACAGGCCAATACCAAAGCCGGCCTTTTTATTGACTGTCCGGGCCTTATCTTCCCGGTAAAAGCGGTCAAAGAAGCGGTTGAAGTCAACCTGGTCGCCCTTGGCATAGCTATTGGTCACCGTCAGGATAACCCCCTTCTTCCGCTTACTCGGTCGGAGGGTAATGTTAACCTCACCACCCGGGTCACAGTACTTGTTGGCGTTATCCAGGAGGATGCTGACCAGTTCATAGAAGTAGTTCTCGTCGGCGTTAACCACCAGGCCCGGGGTTACTTCCTTGCTGTATTGGTGGCCATCCCCCTTAACCACGCTTACCATGCCATCGGCAACCTTGTCGGTGACCTGGCTGACGTTAACGGGCTCAATGGTAAAGCTTGGCTGCTCCTGCAGGCGAGCCAAAGATACCAGGTGGTTGATCAGCTTGGTCAGCCGGCGGACCTGCTGCTTGGTGCTGGTTGTCAGCTCACTCTCCCCACTGGTTAGCTCCTGCATCTCCGTGTTGGCCTCAATCACCGTCAGCGGGGTCTTCAGTTCGTGCCCGGCGTTGGTGATAAACTCCTTTTGCCGGTGTTCGGCCTCAATAATCGGCCGAATGGCCCGCCGGGAGAACAGAATCAGGATGGTGGTGTAAATGACCAAGCTAATAACCCCGAGCAGTAGGCCGACATAGATGATGGCCCAGGTCTTGGCCATTAGGAGGCTTTCGTCCAAAAAGACAATGGTGGTCTGGCCCTTGACGTGCTTGCGCTTATAGGCATAGACCGTCTGCCGGTAGAGTACTTGTCCCTGGCCTTTTTGCCGCCCCTGCACCCGCTGGGCCAGGCGCTTAATTTCAGCGGGACTGACCGACAGGATATGCTGGTTGTCGATTCGGATTGGTCCCTTGCCATCCGGGATGGTCGCGCTAAAGAAGCGGTACTGGGATAGGCTTTCCCGGGTGAAGTGCGGCTGGGGAATAATCGCCGGCTGGTTCTTCACCTGGCCCCGCGGCATCTGCCCCTCGTTATTGACCAGGATGGTCAGGACAGAATCAACTTCTCGCCGAGACTGAAAGTAGGTGATGGCACTTAGGCCACCGATGATGGGAAGAATCACCAGGACCAGCGCACAGGTAGAAAAAACAATAAACCGGTTACGAAAGTGCTGAATCATTTAGCATCACTCCTTCAGCATGTAAGGGCCACCCTTTTCACCCGCAATCTGGGCGTGCGACTGAATTGAGGATAGCTTCTGACGAAGGTAGGAAATGTTAATCCAGACGTCCTCTTCATCCGCTTCCTCGTTTCCCCACACGTTATCAAGAATGGCGGCTGGCGACAGGGGCTTACCGGCATTGCGGATCAAATACGCCAGCATCTGTGTCTCCTCCCGGGTCAGACTGATGGAGTTACTGCTTTCCACCACCTGCTCCTCACTATCCAGGGTGAGATCGTCAAAGTGGAGGGCCTGTTTGCTGGTGGTCGTTCGCCGCTCCAGTGACCGTAAGCGGGCCAGTAGTTCCTTGAGCGAGAAGGGCTTGGTAATATAGTCATCCGCCCCAGAGTCGAGGCCATTAACCCGGTCATCAACTTCGGCCATCGCCGTCAGCATGATTACGTAGGTCTGGTTACCACTTTCCCGGATCTCCTTGAGGGCCGTGATCCCATCCTTCACGGGCATCATGATGTCTAGGATAATCACGTCATAGGCGTTCTCCTTCGCCAGGTCGACCGCCTTTTGCCCGTTATCAACGGCGTCCACTGTATAGCCGCTGCTGGTCATGGCCATTTTTAGGACCCGGGCCAGCTGTTCTTCATCTTCTGCTAGCAGAATTCGCATGTCCTCACCTATCCTTCTTGAATTAGCTGGCGAATCGTCTGCATCTGGACATCGCAGGAGGCGAGCTGGTCGGCGCACCGCTTCAGCTCCTTGCCGATTCGTTCAGGATTCTTGATGTTGTGCTTGTACTTCAGTTCGTGTTCCAAACTGGCCCACGAGTCCATTGCAATCGTCCGCAGCTGGATTTCCACATAGAAGTGCCCTGGTTGCTGACCATCCACGTCTTCAAACGGGGCCACCACGTCCAAAATCAGGTGGTAGCTCCGGTAACCATTAGGCTTAGCGTTAGTAATGTAGTCCTTTTCTTTAACGACCGTGCACCAGTCCGCCTGCCGGATTTTTACCAGGCAGCGGGTGATGTCACTGATAAAGTTGCAGACCAGCCGGACCCCGACGGCATCATGGCACTGGCGGAGGGCCGCATGGGTCGTCACCGGGTAGTTCTTCCGGTGGCACTTTTCCACCATGCTATCCGGGTCCTTCACCCGCCCAATCAGGTGCTCATATAGCTTGGGCTGGTGGTCATCCAGGGTCCGCTGGTTCAGTTGTTGGATTTCCTGTTCAACCCGCGTCAAGACCGCGGACAAGCTTTGTTCGTATGGTCCATAGATTGACACTGTAATCACCATTCCTTTTATTAACTACTAAATTATACCAGTGCTTTATTACAATCTGGCGGTCCTTTTCTTAAGATTCCCTTACGGCGCGAACTCGGTGCTCGTCGGCACGACCATAATGTAGGTCAAAATCCGCCGGGCATAACTCTGCTGCCCCTCGTAGCTAGCGATGGCCTTGTTGAGTTCCACCAGGTTATCGGTGATGATGCCGTCGACGTTCTTGTACATCATCTGCTTCATTACCTGATCATCGTTGACCGTCCAAGCGTAGACGCACTTGTGCTGGAGGTGGGCCAGGGTGATGAAGTCGTAGGTCAAGGTCGAATACTCCATTGAGTAGCCGTTGGCAACCGTATTCGGGTAGGTGAAATTATAGGGCTGGACGTAGAGGACGTCCAAGTGGGGGTCGTATTTCTTCAGGCCCGTGACCACGCTGTAGTCCAGGGAATGAAGCTGGTCGTGGTAGGCAACCAAAGTGGGCCCGTATTGCCGGACAAAACGCCGCAGCATCCCCGCCGAATCCTGCGGGGTCGTCTTGACCTCGACCAGTAGTTTCTGGTGGAGGCGGTCAGCTGTCTTCAGATAGTCATCGAAGCTGGCAATCTTGGCCTGGTGGCCGTTTTCCCGGGCAGTCAGTCGGGTCAGCTGGCGGAGGGTCAGCTGGTGGGGCGTCTTGTTGACCCCAGTCAGTTCCTTCAGGTTTTCGTCGTGGAGGACGACGAACTGGTGGTCCTTAGTCTCGTGAACGTCCATTTCAATGTAGTCTGGGTGGAGGCGGTGGGTCTTTTCCATCGCCGGAATGGTGTTTTGGACACCGTTTTCATCCGCCACGCCCCGGTGGGAGACGGTGACTGGCCGCCGGTCCTCACTACCGCTGAGGTAGAGGGCGTTGCCGACAACGGTGACCAACGTAAGCAGGCTGACCGCAACGACGGTGACCGCCTTCAACCCCCGTGAGATTGTAAAGTGGCCCCCACCGGCCGGACCGACGAGTTGCTTGAAGATAACGTTGATCGTGACGGTCCCGACCCAGGCCGCAAAGAATTCACTACCGAGCTGGACCACCAGCATGTCGAAGATCCCAAAGTAATACGCGCCCTTACCAAGGAAGCGGTCCGCGGCAAACTGGGCGCCCACTGTTACGGCATACAGAATAGCAACGACGATTGCCCCTGCCAGGCCCACCACGATGAGGCGGGCAATTGCTGGCCACCATTTGCCGTGCCGGGTCTGGTACCAGCTTGTTCTGAGGGCCGCTTTGGGACGCTGGCCCCGGTAAACCATCAGGGGCAAGGCGTAGAGAAAACGGACGCCCAGGATGATCATCACCGCGTAAAAGGCCAAGAGGACGGTGAGCAGCAGGGCACTTCGCGTTAAGTAGTCCAGGATAAACTGGGGAATCTGCACCTTCGCAAGCAGTGGGGTCCGAAAGACCAGGTCAGCGAAGGGAACCACCAGGACAAAGTAACCCAGTAAAACCAGAAGGGAGCTAAAGCGCAGGTCCTTCAGCCGGGTTAAGGTAGCCTTGATCAGCCGGCAGACCCCCAGCTGCCCCGTCTTGATCTCCTGGACCCCTAACAGGATCATGGCAAACTGGCCGTAAACTACCAGGAGGATAGCAACCAGTTCTGCCAAAAGGATCAAGACAACAAAGGGGTGGCGGGTCACGATCGTTACTACGTTCTGGTAGGAGACAAAGGGGATCTCCCCCGCTTGGAGGGTGAAGGTCGTAATCAGGCGAAAGATGGGGATCCAAATTAGCTGGATGATCAGGTCCACGCTAATGAAGAGGGCCAGGTATAGAAACCAGTGGCGGTAAAACTGCCGGTTTGCTTGTCGAAGTTCTTGCCAAATCTTTTTCATTCTCGATCCCCTACTTTATATCCTGGTGCTGGGCAACCGCCCCGTTAAGCTTCTTGCGGTTGCCGAGGTAAATCAACAGTATCAGCGGAACGATGACCAGCATGACCGGGTAGAAGAGGGCAACTGGTAGAAAGTCGTCAATTAAGCCCCCAAGGATGGGTCCTAGCGACATTCCGATGTCCAGGCCCAAGAAGAAGGTCGCACTCGCCAGCCCCCGTTCACTTTGGGGCGCGAGCATCATCGCCGTTGACTGGCAGACCGAATAGATGGTCCCGTAACCGAAGGCCATCCCGGCGGCGGCCAGGCCCATCTCCCAGTTCGTGTGCATTACCGCCAACATTACCAGATAAAAGGCGGTGGCCACTAAACTGGCAACCAACCAGATCCCAAAACGGACCGTGTCAAACTGGTTCCGTAAGAAGAGCCGGATGGCCAAAAGGACGATCGCGTAGATCAAGAAGTAGGCCCCGACGGCAATCGGCAGGTGGCGCTGTTCGGTGTAGCTAACGATATCCGCCTGGGTGGCGAAGTACGGGATGGCGAACAGGGCGATCATCGCCGCAATGGGGATAGAGTCGTGCTGAATGATCTTCAGGTGGAAGTGCCCCTTGTCGATTGGTCCCTTGGCGGTCGGCAGCGCCCGGTTATGGACGAATTGGATGGTGACGACCACCATCAAGGCGGCCAGGGCGGAGATAATGATCGCAAGCCGGTAGCCAATGACCGGGTAGATATCAATTGAGATTGCCGGGGCTAGCGACATCGCCAGGGCGTTCATCAGGCCGTAGAAGCTCATCGCCTCCCCCACGTGGGAGAAGGGCACCAAGTAGGAAAGCCAGGTCGTCATGCAGACCGTACACAGGACATAACCCATCCCGTTGACCAGCCGGCAAAGCAAAAGGACCGCGCTATTTGGTGTAAAGACGTAGCCCATGACCCCGATAAAACTCAGGGCCCCACCAATAAACGATAGTTGGTACTTGGAGAAGTGGTCGGTCAGGTTCCCGGCGATTGGCCGTAGGAACATGGCAACGATACTCATCATCCCCACAATTAACCCAGCAAAGGCCCCACTGGCGCCAAGGCTCTTCGCGTAGCCGTTGATCAAGGGGTTACAATACATGTTACTAAACATAAAGAAAAACGATGCGGCCATGACCAGCACAACGTCCTTCGTAAAAATGTGCTCTTTCTTCTGCTTTGCCATTTAATAGCCTTCCTTACTCTGAAAAATACTATTTCTACCATAGCACAGAAAAGGCCACCCCGGAGCCCGGAGTGGCCTTTTTAACTATTGTAACTTTGACTTAATCACCATTACTTCGGTATCGTCGACTGCTTTAAGGTCGTGCCATTCACCGGGGGCCATCTTCACGATATCCCCGGGTACCAATGTCTCATGGTGGTCGTGGTCAACGTCGCCAAAGATAACCTTCCCCTTAATGGGCACCACAATAACGTCGTACGGAACGTGGTGCTTCGGGACGGTCTTGCCCGCCGGAATCACCAGGTGGGTGACGGTTTGACTGGTCGTCTCAACGATGTTTTCCGCCAGGTCAACGTTGGCGTCGGTTTTAATAAACTGCATCGCGATTCCTCCTAGAAGTCCACATCGTCAGGATCAGCACACTGGCCGCCAAGGTTTGGCAGGGCCTCAATCTTCTTCATGTCCTCATCACTGAGTTCAAAGTCAAAGAGCTGGGTGTTTTGGACCATCCGTTCCCTGTGGGTGGACTTTGGTAACGGAAGGACGCCCCGCTGGATCAACCAACGCAGGGAGATTTGGGCCGCCGTCTTACCGTACTTGTCGGCCAATTGGAGCATCGTCTTATTGGTCATGACCTTGGCGCCCTGACCACCCAGCGGTGCCCACCCTTCGACCAGGATGTTATGGGCTTGCAGGTACTTGACTTCCTCAACGTGTGGCCAGCCGGGGTGGACCTCAATCTGGTCAACCGCTGGAGCCACTTCCGCGGTCCGCATCAGGTCCACAATGTGGTGGGGCATGAAGTTACTGAGACCGAGGGCCCGAATCTTTCCTTCATGGTAAGCCTCTTCCATTGCCCGCCAGGTTTCGGCGTTAATTTCGGCCGCTTTAGTTCCAAACTGCTTCTGGTTAGCTGGCCAGTGGATCAGGTAGAGGTCCAGGTAGTCGAGCTGCATCCGCTGCAGCGTTTCGTCAATGGCCTGCTTAGCCTTTTCGTAGCCGCGGTGGTCATTCCAGAGCTTGCTGGTGATGAAGAGCCGGTGCCGGTCAATTCCGGCGTCCTTGATTCCCTTACCGACCGCTTCTTCATTGCCGTAAACCGCCGCCGTATCGATCAGCCGGTAGCCAACGTCAATCGCATCGGCAACGGCCTTTTCTGCAACGTCGGCCGGGGTCCGAAACGTCCCGTAACCAACGCAGGGAATCTTCACCCCGTTATTTAAGTGGTAAATAGAGTTAATATTTTTTAATTCGACCATAAGTACCATCCTTTCTCATTCCCCCATATTATATAACTTTTAGTTAGTGCCTTGGGGTGATTTGCCTATCAAAAAAGCCGACCAGCCAATGCTGGTCGACTTTTAGTTAAGAAGCAAACGGTAATAGTTAGATTGATAGGTTGATAGAGAGTTGTTAGTCCATTTGCTTCTTGATAGCAGCCAGTGAAACTTCACCGGTTTGGTCAAATTTGACGTCGGCGTCCTTCAGAGAAGCACCGAAACCAATTGAAGTTTCACCCGCCCGGTTAATGGATTCGATCCCGGCTTGGGCGTCTTCCAAACCAGCAACCTGGTTAGCCGGCAGGTTCATCAATTTAGCAGCTTCACTGTAAATTTCTGGATCTGGCTTCCCATGGGTCAGCTTGGCAGGGTCAACAATCCCTTCAAAGTAGTCCGTAATCTGTAAGTACTTTAATACCTTAGGAGCGTTCTTGGATGCAGAAGCCAGCACGATGTGGTAACCGTTAGCCTTCAATTCATCCAAGAAGTCCTTCATCCCCGGCAAAATGTCAGCCGGTGTCAGGGTTTCAACTAACTTGATGTAGTTGTCGTTCTTTTCCGTTGCCAGGGCAACCTTTTCGTCTTGGCTGTAGTCATTTTCGTGGCCACCGGCCTTCAGGATCAGTTCCAGGGAGTCCATCCGGCTAACCCCCTTCAAGCTGTCCGCCAGTTCGGGAGTCCATTCGGTACCAACCTTATCAGCCAGTTGGTGCCATGCCTGGCCGTGGAAACGGGCCGTGTCGGCAATCACACCGTCAAGGTCAAAGGCAAATCCCTTTAAATCTTCAAAACTCATTCTTAATTGCCTCCCAGAATTACTTTAATTCCAGCTTCTTACCGTCAAGGTCGATCGTGATTGGGTCACCGGATACCAAGTCGATCTTGGTACCGTTCTTGTCAACCTTAACCTTCAGGATCCGGCCACGGAACATTTGACGGAATTGGTAAGAGTTCCACTTCTTTGGCAGGAATGGTGCGTAGTGGAGTTGACCATCACGAACCCGCATGCCAGCGAACCCTTGCACGATGTCCAGCCATGAACCGGTCATGGAAGTGATGTGCAGACCATCGGCAGTATCGTTGTTGTAGTTATCCAGGTCGAGCCGTGCGGAACGTTCGTACAGTTCAACGGCCTTGTCTTCGTAACCAATGTCAGAAGCGATGATGGAGTAAACCGAAGCAGACAGGCTTGATTCGTGAACTGTGTATTGTTCGTAGAAGTCGAAGTTGTTCTTCTTCTGTTCCTTCGTAAAGTCATCGATGAAGTCCCAGAGACCTTGGATAACATCACCCTGCTTGACGTATGGTGAACGCAGGATCCGGTCCCATGACCAGTGTTGGTTCAGTGGCAGTTGGTCACTAGGAATTTCAGAAACGGGCGTTAGGTCCTTGTCCATGTAGCCATCGTTTTCTGGGAAGATGTCCCGTTGCTTGTCGTATGGCAGGTACATGTTGTCGGCAATGCCCTTCCAACGCCGCTTTTCGTCTTCGGAAACGTTCAGCTTCTTAGCAACGTCGGCGTCAACTTCGTCCAAGATTTCCAGGGTGTACTTCAGTGTCCACCGGCAAAGCAGGTTAGTGTACCAGTCGTTGTTAACGTTGTTGTCGTATTCATCCGGACCAGTTACGGCGTGGAGCATGTACTTGTTCTTGTTTTGTGAGTAGTGAACCCGGTCAGCCCAGAACCGTGAAATTTCGGTCAAGACCTTGGCACCTTCGTGGAGAACGTAAGACTTGTCGCCGGTGTACTTAGTGTACAGGTAGATTGCGTAGGCGATGTCACCGTTCCGGTGAATTTCTTCGAAGGTGATTTCCCATTCGTTGTGGCATTCAATCCCGTTGAAGGTAACCATTGGGAAGAGGGCCCCTTTCAGGCCTTGTTGTTGGGCGTTGACGTAGGCACCATCGAGTTGCTTGTAACGGTACATCAGCAGGTTACGAGCAATCTCGGGGTTAGCAACCCCCAGGTAAACTGGGATACAGTAGGCTTCAGTGTCCCAGTAAGTAGCACCACCGTACTTTTCACCAGTGAAGCCCTTTGGTGAAATGTTGAGGCGGTAGTCTTCACCGTAGTAAGTGGAGAAGAGTTGGAAGAGGTTGAAACGAATCCCTTGTTGGGCCCCTTCGTCACCATCAATTTCAACATCAGACTTGGTCCACCGGTCGGCCCATTCCTTAACGTGAGGGTCCAACAGGTCGTCGTAGCTTTGGCCGTCGAACTGGTCGCTCAATTCGTCAAGGTGCTTTTCAATCTTTTCTTCGGTGTCAAAGTCCCGTGAAGTAACAACCACGGTCCGCTTTTCGAAGTTAATTTCCTTACCAGCAGCTACCGTTCCAGCAAAGGTGTTGTAGGCATCCTTTTCGTCCGTCCCGTCACCTTCGTGGTCCAGGTCAGTCTTGGTCGTGGTTTGCATGCCGACGATGAATTGTGGCGTGCCGAAGTCGTTCTTCTTGGTCATGGAAGTCAATTCAGCGCGTTCGCCCTTAGCTTCCTTGTTGAGGACGTTCCAGAATTGTTCATCGTAGTTGGCGTCTTCGTTGTAGACGTCCGCATCAATCATGCTGGTAATTTCAACCTTAGCGTCACCGTTACCACGGTTCTTGATGTGGAGGCGTTGACCAACTAATTCCTTTTGAACGGCGGAAACAAAACGTTCAAAGTGGAAGTACATTTCCGTGCCACCAATTTCAACCGTGAATTCACGGGTCAAAACACCGCGCTTCATGTCAAGGTCCAGCTTGAAGTCCTTTGGTGTCTGCTTAGCCAGGTCCAGTTGTTCGCCGTTAACCTTGATGATCAGCTTCATGAAGTTAACCGCGTTGATCATCTTACCGAAGTACTTTGGATAACCGTTCTTCCACCAACCAACACGGGTCTTGTCAGGGAACCAAACCCCACCAAGGTAAACCCCTTGCATGTGGTCTGCAGAGTACCCTTCTTCAAAGAAGCCCCGCATTCCGAGATTTTCGTTTGCCAAACTCGTCATGGATTCTTGGAGACGCTTGTCTTCTGGATCCCACTTCTTCGTTGCAACGTGCCATGGAGCAATTTCGAATGTTTGTTTCATTGAATTCAAGTCCTTTCTCTATCAAAAAGGGGTGTATCACCTACGCCCCTATTATAATTTTTTTATTAATCGATTTACACTAATCAAGCTTATTCAGCGTAAGTTTCCTTGATTGCACCAACAGCAAGGGCACCACAAGCCATCACGATCCCGGCAAGGATGAACATGTTAACTTGGGAACCACCCAGCAGTGGGAACAATGCGAAACTCAGCAGGGAAGCAACGATTTGTGGGAAGCAGATGGAACCGTTGAAGAGTCCCAGGTAAGTCCCCATGTGCTTACCAGATAATGCGTTCGTAACGATGGTCAGTGGGTAAGTGTTCATTCCGGCCCATGCAATCCCAATCAAGATGTATGAAACAATCAAAGCACCTTGGGAGTGGATGAAGAAGACGGAGATGAAACCAAGAGCACCGAGCAGCAGACTACCAGCGTAACCAGCTTTGTGGTACTTGTTAGGAACCTTGGCCAAAACGTATGACCATACAACGGCCGCGATTGATTGAACGGCGGCTAAAACACCGTACCAGTTACCGGCAGCTTGGTAGCCGGCGGAAGTAGCGTTGGTCGTGTTCCAAACGTTCTTGGCAATTGCCCCCGCGGAGTAAGTCCAGAGGTATTGGAATGCGAACCAGCAGAAGAATTGAACCAGGGTAACGGTCCAGAAGGCCTTTGGTGCATGCTTCAGCAGCGTGAACCAGTTACCACCCTTGGCGTTATCTTCTTCAGAAATACCGTGGTACATAGCATAAGTAGCAGGGTCATATTCGTGAACCCGGAAAACAGTGAACAAACTAGTGATAACTAACAGTGCGGCACCAACGTAGAAGGAAATGATAACGGAATCCGGAACAACACCCTTCTTAGCAGTGTTGGCAACCCCAAACCAGGTCAACAGGAACGGGAAGATGGCGGCCAGAACGGCACCAGTGTTTGATAAGAAACTTTGAATCCCGTAAGCGTAACTCTTCTGGTCATCATTAACCATATCCCCAACCATCATCTTGAATGGCTGCATGGCAACGTTAGAGGACAGGTCCAAGAAGGCCACCGTAATGGCACCGAACCAGAGGGCCGCAAGTGATCCATAACCGAAGCCGAAACTACCAGAGTTTGGTAGCAGCAGCATAACGATCACCGCAACGATCATCCCTAACAGCAGGTAAGGAAGACGACGACCACCAAGCTTTGGCGCCCAGGTACGGTCAGAGTAGTAACCAATGATTGGTTGAACAATGATCCCGGCCAGTGGTGGCAGGATGAAGAACCATCCTAAATTGTTTGGGTCGGCCCCAATGGTTTGGAAGATCCGGCTCATTTGCGAACTTTGTAAAGTGAACGCGGTCTGAACACCTAAGAAACCAAAGTTAATCATCCAAATGGTTGACTTTGATAGTGTAGGTAATCCAGCCGTAGCAGGCTTTTCTTGACTCATTACTAACAACTCCTTTAACTACACAACAATCTATCAACGCGTTTTGAAAACGCTTTACATTTAATTGCAATGTTAAATATACCAGATGAATTAAATTGGTGCAACCGTTTGCGCAAATTTATTTAACCATTTTCATTATGAAAGCGAAGAAAAAGCCGTGGCCAAAGGATTTTGACTACGGCAAATTTTTTAAATTTTTATTAATGTTGCGGCGCCCATGCCCCCACCAACGCAGAGACTCGCGATACCAGTGTGTTTATGAAGGGCCCGCAGTTGGTGAACCAGGGTCACCAGTATCCGGGCCCCGGAACAGCCGAGCGGGTGGCCCAAAGCAATTGCCCCACCATAGGGATTAAGCTGGGCATCGGTCAGCCCCAAGAGGTGCTGGCACACGATCGCCTGACTGGCGAAGGCCTCGTTTAACTCAAAGACGTCGACCGCGTCCTTGGTTAAGCCGGTCTGCTTCAATAGGCGACTGATTGCGTAGTAAGGGCCAAGGCCCATGACGTGGGGGTCGAGGCCAACCAAAGCGGAGGCTGCCCAGCGGGCTAAGGGCTGAAGGCCAAGCTTCTTGACCGCGGTCTTGGAAGCCAGCACAACTGCCGCCCCACCGTCGTTGAGGCCAGAGGAGTTCCCCGCCGTTACCGTCCCGCCGGCCTTGAAGACGGGCTTCAGCTTACCTAGGGCCGCCATGGAGGTGTCCGGCCGGGGTGCTTCGTCCTGGCGAACAACCGTGGCCCCCTTCTTGGTCTTCACCGTGACGGGGACAATCTCCTTATCAAAGGAATGGTTCTGCTGGGCGGCCACCGCTAACTGGTGACTACGCAGGGCAAACCGGTCCTGCTCTTCCCGGCTGACCTGGTAACGGTCGTTCACGTTTTCGGCGGTCATCCCCATTGGGTAACCGCCCCAGGCATCATTTAAGCCGTCTCTTTGCATGGCGTCGACTAAGCGGCCGTCACCAAAGCGGTAGCCCTGGCGTGCCCGTTCCAGGAGGTAGGGCGCCCGGGACATGCTTTCCATCCCACCGGCAACGATTACTTGGGCTTGACCGGACTGGATCAAGCTGGCCCCGAGGTTAATGCTCGACAGGCCAGAAGCACAAACATCATTCACGGTAATTGCCGGAATGGACTGGTCCAGGCCCGCGGCGATTGCGGCCTGGCGCGCCGGATTTTGTCCATTACCCGCCTGGATAACATTGCCCATCAGGACCTGGTCAACAGCGGCCGGGTCGATGGCGGCGGCTTTGACTGCCGCGCGGATGGCCGTTGCCCCGAGTTGGACAGTGGGTACCGCTGCCAGGGCCCCACCGAACTTACCAATCGGGGTCCGTTGGGCCGCAACAATGTAGACTTCTTCCATTTTTCATTTCCCTCCAGCTAAATATCTGCCCTACTAAGTTTAACGATTTAGCTAGGGGACTGCAAATGATTGCCATTGAAACAAGCGTCACCAGCCTCTTTTAGTTCTCCGAATATTACACAGTAATCGCGGAAAAAAAGCGTGCTCCTAGTGTCTAGTTACGGACAATCATTGGCCCGTTTCGTGCCAACGATCGTCCTATACTAGCCATACGGAGCACTCTGATGCTTTTTTCCCAGCTTATCTCTAATCATAAATCTTAAAATCCACGATGCGGTGGTGTTCGTCCTGCTCAAACAGTAGTTCCACGGCCGCCTGACCCAGCTTCCGCGGTTGCATGTCGACCCGTTCGTTATCCTTGAGCAGCATCCCCACCAGCCGACTATTGTTGTAACAGGCGATGGGGTAGCCCAGCGACTGCAACTGGTCATTGATCCGGACCAGCAATAGGTCATCCGAGCAGAGGAAGGAGTCAACTTCCGGGTGCTTTGCTAGCAGGTCCGCAACCGTGGTCCCGTTCTCCTGGTAGTACCAGACCACCGGCTTGATTCCCCGACTCTCTAGGCACTGTTCGTAGCCCTTCCGCCGGGACTGCTCGTAGACCCAGTTATCAGTAAACTGCAGAAAGGCCGGGTGCTTAGCGGCGTGGTGGCCCAACAGGTGGGCAGTGGCCTCCGCTCCCGCCGCCACGTTGTCGTTATCGACGTAGCGGTCCGGGTGGTTGGCGGTTGGGTGACCAATTACCACAAAGTCCAGGTTATTCTTGCGGAGGTAACTAGTTACCGGGTCGTTCTCAATTGTGTAGAAGACCAGGAACTTGTGAACCTTGGACTGGGTAACCATCGACTTAACACTTGCAAGGAGGTCATCAGCCGTTGGGGCAATCGCCACCACCATCTCGTAGTGACGGGGCTTGAGCGCCACACTGATTCCCCGCATCAGGTCGATGTGGAAGGGGTTGGCCGGGGCCGTATCACTCGTTACCGGGAAGATTAGCCCCACCATGTTTGACTCACCCCGGGTCAGGTTTTGGGCGTTATAGTTCGGCAGGTAGCCCAGCTGGTCAGCAATCTCCTTTACCCGTTGCCGGGTCTTGACACTGATCCGCGGGTTATTATTCAACGCCCGCGAAGCAGTTGAGACTGATACGCCTGCTGCTTGCGCAATATCCTTAATTGTTGCCACGGTTTACTACCCCCACCTAATTTAAATTGCTATGAACTGTCCTGATTCTACCAGATACAGGCCCATTTCGACAACCGGCACCGGTTCCATCAGGTTGAGTGCCTGCTTGTAGAGGTTCAGCTGCCCCCGGTAACGGTCAACGATCTGCTGGGTCGCAATTGCCGGGTCACTGTCGACGAGGTGGTCGGTCTTGTAGTCCACCAGGGTGATCCCGTCATCGGTCACCAGGTAGCCGTCAATGATCCCGTGAATCAGGACCTGTTCGTTATTCTGCGGTTTAATTTCCTTGAATAATTCAGCACCGTTCATCACCATTGCAAACGGCGCTTCCCGGTGGTAGCCGCCCGGTGTAGCAAGGATTTTCTTGCCAACGGCCGTTTGGAAAAAGCGGCTGATCCCGTCCCGGTTAATCTTGGGTGCGACCGCCGGGGCAATCAACTGCTCACTAACCAGCTGGTCAATGAGGGCCCTAATGGCCGCGACCGTCACCCCGTCCTTCGTCAACGTCAGTTTCTGGAAGACCAGGTGGGTCGCCGTCCCAATGCTGGTGGCTGCCGGAGTCTGCTCTGCCTGCTTGATAAAGTCGGGCACCGCGAAATCATTGTTGAAGTAGATCCCCTGGGCCTGCTTCTCCCGCTGCTGGCGCCGGTAGTCCCACTGGGCCTCACCGGAATCGTCCGGGTATTCGAAGAGGCGCTTGACGTCCGTAACCGACTGGTAGGCGGTTGTCTTTGTGGCCACCGGGTACGGATAGTGAAAATCCAGGGCCTGGAGAGCGGCCTGCTCATCAGCCGGGGCCGGCTGCGGGGCGTTGGCCGCGTCAACTGTAGATGCGGCCTGCCCCAGTTCCGCCAGTTGCCGGTTGACGTCCGCTACGGTAAGGGTCCGAACCGTAAAGCGCTGGCCACTGAAGAGGGCGGCTTCCCGGTCGTAGTTGGCCAACGCCCCCTCTTCCAAGGTCATCCCCGCGGGGGCCACCTGCTGAGCGCGAAACTGCTTCGACCGGGCGAGGGCCATCCCAATCCAATCCATGAAGGACCGGGCGTTGACCCGCAGTTGCGGCCCCAACAGGGTACCAGTGGACTGGAAGGCCTTTTGCCACTGGTTCCACGCCCCGGTCAGGGTTTGCCGGCGGTTTTCCTCGTTAAAGGAGCCGGTGATCACGAGGCGCTGCTCTGCCCGGGTAAGGGCCACGTACAGGACCCGCAAGTCCTCGGCCCGTTCACCCTGGCGGACCCCACTGATGACCGCCTGGCGCTGGGGCGTGTCGTATTCGACCCGGTCACGGTCGACGTACTCGATCCCCACCTTGTTGACCGCGTCCACAACGGCCGTCTCCTTGGTTGACTGCTGGTTAAAGCCATGGGTCGCATCAATCAGGAAAACGATGGGGAACTGGAGGCCCTTGCTTCCGTGGATGGTCATCACGTTGACCGTATCGTCAGCCAGCTGTGTGGGCGCCACCCCCAGGTCCTTGTCGTGTTCCTGCATCTTTTCGATGAAGCGGATGAACTGGTACAGACCCTTGAAGCTACTCTGCTCGTAGTCGTGGGCCCGCTGGTAGAGGGCGTGCAGGTTGGCCTGGCGTTGGGCCCCGCCGGGCATAGCCCCGACATAGTCCAGGTAACCCGTCTGCTTGTAAATTTGCCAAATCAGGTCGACCAAAGACTGCTGCTGGGCGGTCTGTCGAAATTCTGCCAGCTGGTCAAGGAAGCAGCTGACCTTATCGTGTAGGAGCTGAGTTGCCCCGTCCCCCTTCAGCAGGGTCGGCTGGGCAAGGTGGCGGCTAGGGTCTTCGTAGTTAACTTTGAATGTCCGCAAGGCCGTGTAGTAGTTGGCCGACCGGTTCTGCAGGCGGATAAAGGCCAGTTCATCGGTTGTCAGGCCCACTAGCGGGGACCGCAAGACAGCCACCAGGGGGATATCCTGCTGGGGGTTGTCGACCAGGCGCAGGAGGGCCATCATGACCCGGACCTCCGTCGCCTGGAAGTAGCTCTCAACGTCGTGGACGGTCAGTGGGATATCAAGTTTGCTAAATTCCTCCATCAGGGTGTTGTTAATGGTCTTGGTCCGCTCAAGGAGGACAATGTCGCCGTAGTTGATTGGCCGCATCTTACCATCGCTGAAGATTTGCTCCTGGTTGGCCACCATTTGCTTGATCCGCATCCCCACCATCCGGAGCTCGCCGGCCAGCTTGTCATCCTCGTGGTCCTCTTCACCGGCGTCCGGGTCCGCATTGGCGTCGTAGAGCATGACCTCCGTTGGCTGCGGCTGGTTATCCGCGTTTTCGTCATAGTAGGTGGCGGCGTACTTCAGGTGGGCATCCTCGTCGTATTCGATCTCCCCCACGTCAGCACCCATCAGCTGGGCAAAGAGGAGGTTGGTGAAGTCCGTAATGTTTCTCATCGACCGGAAGTTTTCACCGAGGACGATTGCCTCGTCATCCGCGCCGTCCTGCCGGTAGTGTTGGTACTTATGGATAAATAGCGACGGGTCCGCCTGCCGGAAACGGTAGATGGACTGCTTTACGTCCCCCACCATGAAGAGCTTGTGCTGGTCTTTCCCCGCCAGCCGCATCAGGATGGCCTCCTGCAGGCGGTTCGTGTCCTGGTACTCGTCGACCATGATCTCGTGGTAGTGGCTCTGCAGGTTGGCAACCAGTTCCTGCCACTCCGGCTGGTCCGCCGGCGGGGTCAGAATCTGGTAGGCATAATGCTCCAGGTCGCTGAACTCCAGGACGTGGCGACGGAGCTTGACTCGTTGGTAGGCGTGCTGGAAGGCAATCGTGGTCTGGGTCAGCTTGACCAGCAGGCGGCGGGCCGCACGTGAAACGTGGCGGAGCTGCTGCTCATCATAGCTGAAGAAGTGGTCCAATAGGCCGTTAAAGTGGTCCTTGACGGTCTTCCGCGACTTGGTTAGTGACTGGTGGACCGCCTTGGCAAGGTCGTCATCCTTGGGTGCCCGGGCCATCGTCTTGAACTTGGCACCCGTGAACATTGCCCGGACCTTGTCCCAGGAGTCTGGTGTCAGCGCGGCCTTCGCCTGGGCAAACTGGGCGAGGTCGTTTTCCAAGGAGATAATCGTCTTGTCCGCCAGCTGGGCGTCATTTGCCCGTTCCTTCAACTCACTAAAGGTGGTGGTAAATTGCTTGATAAGGTCCAGGGCCACTTGGCGGCTGTCGACCTGGGTCGCCTGTTTTTGCCAGTCCTTCTTGAGCGGGTTGCGTTCCTTATTGAGGGCCGAAAATTCTTCGTAGCCCGCACTGCCCTTCTTGGGGCGGCCGCTAAAACTACCGAAGCTGACCTGGTCTAAGATATTTAAAATGTCCGGGACGGTCATCTTGTTCGGGTCCAGGGCGACCTTGAGACGGTTGACCAGGAGCCGGTCACTTTCAAAAACCGCTGCGTCCTTGTCCAGGCCATCCTGTTGGGCCCGCTGCAACAACTCGTAAAAGTCCCGTTCCATCTGGTCAAGCTGCTGGCTAACGAGGGGCCGGAGCTGGGCAGTGAAGAACTTGGACGAAAGGACATCATCGCCCAGGTCATATGCCGCCGGTAAGCTGTTGAGCCACTGCTCGGGGTCCGGCTGGGCATTGGCAATCTCGGCGAGCTTCAAGACCAGGTCGTTTAGGCCCTCATCATCCCGGTCCCCAGAAAAGTTGAGGACCAGTTGGGCAAAGGAGGCCGCATCCGGTGTGGACTCATCAGCTTTTTCATAGAAGTGCTCACTCACCTCGCGCCAAACGTCCTCCTGCAAGAGCAGCTGCTCGGTAGCATCGGTCAGCAGGCGGAACTGAGGATCCAGGTCAATCAGGAAGTAGTAGCGCCGAATCAGCTTCAGACAAAAGGCGTGGATCGTGCTGATGTCGGCCAGGGGCAGGCGGTTGATCTGGGATGTCATCTTGTCTCGCAGGCGGGGCTCTTGCTGGGCGACCTCCTGCAGTCGCTGGCGAATCTTGTCCCGCATGTTTTTGGCGGCCGCATCGGTAAAGGTTACCATCAGCATGTTATCGATCTGGGCCCGACCATCCTTGATCAGGTCCACGGCCCGGTTAACCAGGACCGCGGTCTTCCCGGACCCGGCTGAGGCCGACACAATGATGTTCTGGTCCCGGTCGCTAATTGCCTGGCGCTGGGTAGGGGTGGGGTTAAATGTTGCCATTTTACTGTTTTCCTCCCTTTTCATCGTCTTCGTTAAACTGCTTAAACTCCTCTTCCGCCAGCCGGGCACTCAACAGCCGGTAGTTTTGCTGGTCGAGCATGTTATCAAACTGGTAAATGTCCTGAAAGTCAGTGTAATCCAGCCCGGTCTTCCACTTGCTCCCTTCAAGGAGGCGGTAGGGCCGCAGGGCGACCCGGCCAGCCAGGATGTCATTTCCGGCAGCGATGATCAACTGCTTATTGCGGTTTTGCAGCCAGGTCAGCTGGTCAGGCGTGATCAAGAGGGCGTCCTTCTTCGCCGAAATAGCCTCGTCCTTGTTCATCTTGAGTGGGTAGACCAGGGACTGGTGGGCCAGGTTCTTGTCCAGCTGGTTTAACAGGGCCGGGTCGTTTAAGAGGAGGCCCTTGTACTGGTGCTGCTGGAGCCGCAGCGCGGTCAGGTCCGCGTCATCCTTAACGTTGGCCGCCTTGATCAGGGGGTTGCTAAGGTGAAGGTAGAGGGCCCCGGCGAGCTGGAGGTCGGGACGAGATGTCTGAAGGCGCTGGGGCAATTGGTCCCTGTTGGCCGCAATGGCGTTTAAATAGGACAGCAGCTGGAGGGAAAGCCCATAGTACGCCGCGGTCAGGTCAAAGGTCCGGTTCCCAGACTTGTAGTCCACCACGGTTAAGTAGTCGGTCTGGTCCTGGGTCAGTTGGTCGACCCGGTCGATCCGTCCCCGGAGGTAAATATGCGTGTTGCGCGGTTTCAGGTCATATTCTAGCGGCCGTAAATCGTCCTTCTTGGCGGCCCCCAAGCGGCCGAAGCGAATTTCGGTATCCAGCGGGCGGGCGGCCGTGTACTTGGCCTGGTAGCACAGGACCGTAAGCATCGTCTTCACGATCCCGGTGAGTTGCTTGTACTGGAAGGCCGCCTGAAAGGAGCTGGCCGTCAGGATTGACAGGTCCGGCTGGTCCTTCTTGGCCACGTCCAGGGCCGTATTGATCAGGTCGTTTAATTGGTCCGGGTCACCGGCCAGCTGGGCAAAGTCAAGCTGGGCGTCCTGGTTAACGGCACTGACAAACCACTCCATTGCCTTGTGGAAGAAGGTCCCAATCCGGTCTACCGACATGGTCAGCTGGTCACGTTTCTGCAGGCGCAGGCCGTATTTGAGGAAGTACTCGTACGGGTTGACATAGTAGTCCTGCAGCTGGGAAATCGACGAGTAGAGGATGTTTTGCCCGTGGCTGTGCCGGAGGTAGAGGGCCGCGGCCAGTTGCTGGTCAAGGTCATCGACCCGGTTGCGGTAGTTAAAACCGGCCGCAACAAGGTGGAGGTGGGCCGCCAGCTTTTGGCCCCGTTCCTGGGCCCGGGCATCGGCAGAGCTACGGTCCCTGGCCGTCAGGTCAACAAGGGCCTGCCGGACCCCCTGCCAACTAGGGCTGAGGGTAAAGTGCCGCTTGGCGGTCCGGGCATCGTTGCGGGCCTGCCGTTCAACCTGAACCAGCTTGCTGATCGTCGCGGCCGGGGCACTCAGGTACGGGTGGGCGTCCGCTTGGCCAACAGTACTCGTTACCAGCGGGAAGTTTTGAACGGGTTGCTTGAAGTACTGGGCCATGTCATCCAGGTATGGCGACCGGGTCAGTGGGGCCCCCTCGCTATTTTCGGCCGGTGCGGTCATAATTAGCCGCTGGGTCCCCGTCAGCATCCCCGAGTAATGGAGGAAGCGTTCGTCTTGCAGCTGGTTCTTGGTCCCATTTGGTAGGTACTGGGTCGTGTCGTCCAGGTAGTCATCCAAAATGGCCTTGTCATCATCGGTCAAAAGGCCCTCTGTTGATTGAACCTCCGGCATGACGTCATCCGTCGACCCAATCAGGAAGACAATCTTGCGGTCCTGGTTCTGGACAATCCCCGTTTCCGAAATCATCACCTGGTCCATCGTGGCCGGGATCTGCGAGTACTGGGCAGCAGCAAAGCCGGCCTGGAGGAGCTCACTAAAGTTGGTCAAGGTCGTCGTGAGGTTATCCGCGGTGATGGGCGTATCGCCGAGAATCTGGACGTATTCATCAAGGATTTGGCAAAAGGTCGTCCAAACCTGCTGGGGCTGGCGGGCCAGGTCGAGGTTCTTGTCGCTCTGGTACTTCTGCCAGTCAGCGAGGCGCTTGGTGACCCCGTTGTCGACCAGGAACTGGTAAAGGCGGCCAGCGAGTTCCCGTCCGGTCTTAACATTCTTTAGCCCCTTCAAAAAGGTAATCACCTGGTGGGCAACAAAGCCCTGGACGTGGGTCAGCTGGGCCTGGAGGTCAGTAGCCGGTGAGTCGGTGGCCCCACCAACCTGCCAGAGGACCGAATCCGCCTTTTCCCAGGTCCCGCGCCCGTCAATCGCCCGCTTCAGGCACCAGTTTTCGGTTGCAAAGACGGCGTCCTGGTCAAGGGGCTGGTAGTCACCCGTCTGCGGGTTGTACTCCGCGAAGAGCCAGGTCTTCAGCAGTTGCATGATGTCCGTTGTCCGGTAGCCGTAGAGGGGCAAATTAAAGAGCGCCGTCAAAAGGGTCACGAGGGGGTGGTTGTCCATCCGCCGCTCGTGGTCATTAAAGATGGGGATTTCGTGGCTCGCAAATACCGGGGCAATCATCGTCTGGTACTTGTCCAGGCGCCGGCTCAAGATCAGGAAGTCCCGGTAGCGGTACTTCCCGCTCAGGACCAGCTGGTGAATCATGGTCGCGACCCGGTCGAGTTCCGTCCGGCGGTTGGCCGTCGTGATGAACTGCAGGTCAGTCGGGTCCGTCGGCTGGGTCCCATCGGCAAGGTTCAATGGCCGCTTAATGTAGTTGGCAAAGAATTCGTCAACCTGCTGGAGGGCCGGGCTGACCCGGGCCCGGCTGGCAAATAAGACGTTCGGCAGGATTGTGACCTCGTGAGGGTGCTGGGCCGCAAACTCATAGAGGCGGTGGTACTGCATCGCCGCCGGGTAAAAGAGGTCGGTGACCCCCGGCAGCGCCCGCTTATCGGGGTGGTCCTGGTCAGGGTAACCATGGTCGAGGACCAGGGAAACCGTGGTCGAGGCCCCGTTCATGATCATGGCGTTGACCACCTGCTGCTCACCGGGAGTGAACTGGGCAAAGCGGTCGATGAAGAAGTGCATGTGCTGGCTAGCCGGCTCCTGCGCCAGGTACTGGGCCAGTTGCTGGTACAGTTCATTATTTCCCAGGAAATGACCGACCACCCGCTTCTCATAGGCGTGGTAGATTAGCTCGACGTCGTGCATCTTGGCAAGCCAGGCCCGGCTCCCCTGCTGGTCACGTTGGGCCTGCTGAAGGATTGTGGTCAGGTTGTCCGCTGAAATGTTGGCGTTGGCCAGCTCCGTCAGCTGGTCCGTGAGTTTCTGAATGAAGCCGGGCTGCTGGGCCTCGCTAGCGTACAGCTGGAGGTCAGCGGCGTGGTCCTGGACGACCTTGGCAACGAGCATTGTCAGGCCAATTTTGGACAGGCGGGCCTGCTTCAGCGCCGGGCTGTCCCGTAAAAGGAACCAGGCGAGCCGGCTAAAGGAAAGGACTTGGACCCGGGAAGAAGCAAACCGGTCCGTGTTTCCCTTCCCCTGCCGGGCCCGCAGGCTGCTCAAAACGTCAATTTCCGTCTGAAACTTAATGTGGTTGGGGACAATGTAGAAAAAGGTGTCCTCCCGTGGTGCGTTTTTCAACTGGTCCGCGATCTGGTCGACTAAAACCTCCTGGTGGTCCTTAGCGGCCGTTCCTAAAACAAATCCAAGCTTACCCACAAGCACTCGTCCCTTCTTTTGAAATGCTAACCATATTTTATCATACTAGCGAACATATATTCTCTTTTTAAACCTTGAAGCTGGAAAAAAGCATCAGAGTGCTCCGTATGGCTAGTATAGGACGATTGTTGGCACGGAGGGCCAATGATCGTCCGTAACTAGACACTAGGAGCACGCTTTTTTCCGCGATTACTGTGTAATATTCGAAGAACGGAAAGAGGCTGGTGAGAAAACAAAGTTTTCTCCCAGCCTCGCTATTAAATTCTCAAATATTACATAGAAAGCCATCAGCTCGTCCCGACTACAAAATCGGTGACAGCAGCCGGGAGAAGCGTTGCTTGAACTTCAGCCAGTGGGACTGGTCAGCGAAGCGCTCCGGAGTCATGACCCGGCAGTTACGAATGTCATTGACGTAAATCTCTTCCAGCTGGTCTGTCAGCTGGGAATCATACATGAAGGCGTTGATTTCGAAGTTGAGCTTGAAACTCCGGAAGTCCAGGTTGGCGGACCCGACCGACGCGATCCGGCCGTCCACCATCATCGTCTTGGCGTGCAGGAAGCCCTTCTGGTAGGTGTAAATCGTGACCCCCTGGTTGGCCAGCGCCCGGGCATAGTACTGGGTAGCCCGGTAAACAAAGGGATGGTCGGGTTTGTATGGAATCATGATCCGGACATCAATTCCGGCGTGGGCAGCAACCTGGAGGGCATCCAGGATACTGTCATCAGGAATCAGGTACGGGGTCTGAATCCAAATGTGGTCCGTGGCCACGTTGATCAGGCGCAGGTAGCCCATCTTGATCTTCTCCAGCTCCCCTTCTGGCCCACTCGACACCGTCTGCAGGGCCGTGTTGCCGTTTTTGACCTTGATTGGTGGGAAGTAGGGGTGGTAGTGCTTAATGATTGAGGTCTTCTTCTGGACGGAGGCGTTCCAGTCACCGATGAACTGCCGCTCCATCCCGTAGACCCCGCCACCGACCACGCGGAGGTGGGTGTCACGCCAGGGGCCGAACTTCGGCGACCGGCCCAGGTACTGGTCCCCGATGTTAAAGCCGCCGATGTAGGCTGTCTGCCCGTCGATGACGACGATCTTACGGTGGTCCCGGTAGTTGATCCGGAAGTCGAAGATGTTACTCCGGGTCATCAGAAAGGGCGTGGCGTACCCACCCAGTTCGCGGAGGTTCGCGTAGAAGCTAGGTTTTACCCCCATGGACCCCCAAGAGTCATAGAGGACCCGGACCTCGACCCCCTCGGCCGCCTTCTGCTCCAGGAGGGTCCGCAAGTGGTTACCAATCTTGTCGTTATAGATCGTGTAAAACTCAATGTGGATGCTCTTTTTAGCGTCCGCAATCTCATCAAACATCCGGGTGAAGAGCGCATTGCCGTCAGTGAAGACGTCGACGTGGTTGTGGCGGCTCAAAAAGGACTCGTCGATACTCTGGAAGAGCATCACCGTCCGCCGGTACACCTGCATAATTGAGTGCTTGGGCTTGGGCATGTTCTTGAACTGTTTTTTCTGCCGCTCCACCGCTTCCTTTAATTTGAGTCGGGTCTGCGACTTGATCCGGTTCAACTGCCCGTGGGTCGGCTTCCGGCCCAAGAAGGCGTAGATAATGAAGCCAATGACGGGGATAAGGGTCAGCACCAAAAGCCAGGCCCAGGTAGCGGCAATGTCGCGTTTTTCACGAAAGACCGTAAAAATCGCCGCTAGTTCGTTGATGATAACGATCGTCAGCAGTATCCAACGAACGATCTCCCAAGTTAAAGCCATGCTGTCCCCTCCTTTTGCGTATCCATTATTATTCTAACTCATCAGCTGGAGTGAACCAACAGCCGCGCTTGCATATCAGGGAATGTTCGGTAATAATGATCAGCAAAAGGACAGAAAGGCGGTTAACTTATGAGTGCAATTTTTCTCCAGCCCACACACATGCATGACCTTCCCGCAATTGAGGACGTGATTGCCGGGGCCCGGCAGGCGTTGAAGAATTCTGGAAATCCACAGTGGCAGGATGGGCAGCCAACGACGGCCACCATTATTAACGACATCACCCACCACCTTTCCTGGGCCCTCATCGTTGATGGCCAGCTTGCCGGGGTGGCTTCACTGCAGCCGTCACCAGAGGAAAGTTTTGAAAACATCAGCCAGGGAGAATGGGCCAACTCGACGGACCCCTACTTGGTAATCCACCGGCTGGCCATCGGCGACCAGTACCGGGGACACCAGCTAAGCAGCTTTTTGCTGTCTAACCTGGTAACGGTTGGCCAGATAAAAGGAGTCAGCAACTTCCGCCTGGGGACCCACCAGAAAAACGCCGCAATGCAGGCGGCCGCCAAGAAGTTCGGCTTTAAGTACCGGGGACGGGTTAAGGTCCACGATGGTTGTGACCCGAACCGCTACGCCTTCGAACTCAACTTGGACCCCCATAAGTTCCCCATGAAGACCGGGGTCAAGAACAACTTCATGGGTCCCCTGGTCAAGTAGAAGGGAGCACGACAAATGCGGTCCTTACGAAATATCATCCTGGCGCTAGCGGCAATGGTTGTCGGGGCCATCGTCAGCGGCCGGGCTTACGCGGCAACCTTTACCCCGCCAAAGAACCAGGCTTACCAGGTCACCTACATCAATCCCGGGGCCTACCAGACAAAGCACCAGTTCGCGATCTTCAACGGTCGTGGGCACGTTATCTATGTCCCCGTTGAAGACTTCGCGGCGGGCGGTAAACCCATCGTGGATGACCAGGCAACGACAGCGGAGCGACAGGCGCCCCGCCTGATCCACCGCTACCTAACCAACCGGCGGGCCCGCAACCAGGCGGCCAGCCAGACCGGCTTTATCGTCCGGCCTAATCAGCGGGTCCAGATTCAAAGCCCAATTGTTCCCCAGCCGACAACGGGCAAGGTCAAGACGGGACCAGACGGTGGCTTTACCATCACCATGCCGGCGAAGTGCAAGTACCAAACCGTCCAGTTCAAGCCGGCGCCAAGCAAATACCAGATAAAGAAATAACGTGAGCACGCAGCCGTTAAGCAGCTGTCATGCTCACGTTTTTTACTTTTCTAACAACCAATCAACAACGTTTTTTTGTTCAATTCCGTTGTCATTGTAATTTCCCGGGTCTTCTGTAAGGAGAACTTTCCGAAAGTTATCTTTAATTTCTCGCAGTCCCCGGACTTCACGCTGGTATGTTTTTTCGTTTTTCACTGATAAAGAAACCTGATAGTAGGTTTTTACACCATTTTTAACTGCTATAAAGTCAATCTCCCGGTTACCAAGGTTACCAACATAAATCTCATTTCCCCGTCGCTTCAACTCCATGTAGACAACTGCCTCTAACCGGCTGCCGAAGTTGGGGCGCTTAGTCCCGATTAGTGCTTGACGCAGAGCCGGATCAACCGGGTAATATTTTGAGTTGACTGTTAGATACTTTTTCCCGCTAATGTCGTAACGATTACAGCGGTAAAACAGGTAAGCATCAATAAAGCCATCCAAGTAGGAAGAAACAGTTGCAGCAGATGTTTTCATTCCGTGGTGGGTCAACACATCAGCAATCTTTTTTGGGGTTACTAAGTTACCTGTCGTATCGGTTAAGAACTGGGCTAGCTCCCGTACGAGCGTCGCGTTAGTCAGCTTCTTCCGTGTCAAAACATCCTTAATCAAAACGGTGTTGACGATCCCATCAACGTACTCATGGTACGTTTCGGTGTTACCTAATGAAACAGCAAAGGGAAAACCGCCATAGTCCAAGTAGCTTTCAAAGGCCAGATCTTTGCCCTGGTTAGTAGTAGGATAAAATTCTTTAAATGACAACGGAAAAACATGCAACTCAATGTAGCGACCAGAAAGTAAGGTTGCAAGCTCACCGGAAAGCATAAAGGCGTTGGATCCAGTAACATACAGGTCAACATTTCTTTTGATAAAAAGGCTATCTAAAACCTTTTCGAAGTGCGGAACATTTTGAATTTCATCGAGAAATATATAGTTCATCTTATCAGGGAGAAGGTGTGACTGAAGATAATCATAGAGCTTATGGTAATCTAACAAATTCGAGATTCCTAAATCTTCAAAATTAAGATTCTGAATTTGCTCGTCCACAACTCCCTCATTCTTTAAACGATCTTGGTACAGCTGGAGAATTGTTGACTTACCTGAACGCCGAACTCCAGTAAGGGCCTTAATAATCTGCTTATTACGGACATCATCAAGCTTATCTAAGTATGAATCACGCGAAATCATCGTTCGGCCTCCCTGAAATCAATTTCATTCTTACTACTTATTATACATTTAAATAAAATGGATTTCATTTTTACCCTAAAAGTGCCGAAAGAATAAAATTTATTTCATTCTTATCGTAAAATCGTTAAAGAAATGAAATCTATTTCATTCTCATTAAAAAAGGGGGGCATAAGTCCCCTATATAGTTAAAAATGCTACAGCGCAGTACACAAAGGGGCTCTAGCGTTCGGTAAATCCGAACGCTAGAGTCCTCTTTGTGCTTTCTAAAGACTAGCTTCGCGTCGACGGGGGTTCCCTACAGGCTTGCTTCGCTTCGAAAGACGAACTAGCAAGCTAGTTCCACTCCCTTTCTTAAAACTCAACTGGCGTTGCGGGCTGTTTTCCCGTCACCATTGCCAAGTTATTATCAAGGGCCTTGTCAACCATGTTGCGGACCGCATGGGTGGTGTAAAAGGCGGTGTGCGGCGTTACCAAGACATTTGGCCGGTGAATCAGGTCGTTCAAGCGGGCGTCGGGGAATTCCGCTCCCGTCCAGTCCTGGTTAAAGACACCCACCTCATCCTCGTAGGTATCCAGGACAAAGCCGTACAGCTTGCCACTGTCAAGGGCCCGGATGACCGCATCGGTGTCAACCAATGCTCCACGTGAAACATTTACTAAGACCGCATCGTCCTTCATTTTGGCAATAGTCTCATCATTGATCATGTTGGTGGTTTCCTTGATGGCTGGAACGTGGAGGGAGATGACGTCCGCCTGGGCGTAGAGGTCATCGAGGGAGTCCACGTAGTAACCCTGTTCTTCTAAGAACGGCTTCTTGCGGAGGTCGTAGGCAATCACCTTGGCGCCAAAGCCCTCCATGATTTTCATGTAAACCTGGCCGATGTGCCCAGCACCGATGATCCCCACCGTTTGGTCGCGGACTTCCCGGCCAATTGTTGGGGCCCAGCGAAGGTCACCCTTAGCCACCTTTTCGTCCATTACCTTGGTCTGGCGGAGAATGCGGGCCGTCTGGATGGCGGCGTGTTCAGCGATGGCATTTGGCGAGTAGACCGGAACGTTGGTAATGGTGAAGCCGAGTTCCTTCGCTTTGTCGAGGGCAATGTTATCGATCCCGACATTCCGCAAAGACATCTTGGTGATTCCCAGGTCTGCTAATGCTTGTAAGACTTTTGGCGTGTAGTCCAACTGCTGGTAAACAACCACCCCATCAGCGCCCGCGGCAAGTTTGGCGGTTGCGGGGGTCAGTAACTGGTCGGTGTAGTCAAGGTCAACTTCCGGGTGCTGACCGGCCCACTTCTTCAAGAATGGTTCTTCATCCTGCCGAATACTATATGCAAAAATCTTACTCATTAACAATTTCTCCTTCTCTGGCTATAAAATAAGTGAGTTTAGCCTTTTACCTTAATAATTCTTTATCATTATCCGGAAATTGCTTCGTAAAATCAAGGGGCAGTGACTTTTTAACCCCCTTTCCACTTAATTTTATTAAGTCCGAGGCTGGTGCCGGATTCCATTGATTGATATAATTAAAAATGAAAGCGTTCACATTCATGAGGAGGAATTTTAAATGACAAAGATCAAGATGTTTGGCGCCCGCGCCGAGGAGCAACCAATCGCCCAACAGTGGGCCCGTACCCACCACGTCACGGTTGATATGACGGACGAAATCATCGATGAGCAGACCGTCGACGGAATCAAGGGCTACGACGGGGTCACAACCTTGCAAGTCGCGGACCTACCCGAAGACGCCTACGCAAAGTTAAAGTCATTTGGCATCAAACAAATTGCCCAACGGAGTGCCGGCTTTGATATGTACGACCTGGCAAAGGCCAAGAAGAATGGGATTATCATCACTAACATCCCCAGTTACTCACCAGAGTCAATCGCCGAGTATGCAGTGACGACCGCCTTGGACCTGGTCCGGCGGGTACCGCGAATCCAGCAACGGGTCAAGGAACACAACTTCACCTGGCAGCCGCCAATTCAGGGCCGGGTTGTCGGTAACATGACCGTGACAGTTATTGGGACTGGTCATATTGGGGCCCTGACCGCCAAGCTCTTCCACGGCTTTGGCGCTAAGGTCGTTGGCTACGACCTCTACCCAAACGACCAGCTCCGTTCCTTCATTGACTACCAGGATTCCGTCACCGCCGCGGTTAAGGACGCCGATATTGTCACCATCCACATGCCCGCCACCGCTGAGAACCACCACATGTTCAACTACGACCTGTTCAAGCAGTTCAAACCGGGCGCCATCCTGATTAACATGGCCCGCGGCGCCCTGGTTGACACAGCCGACCTCTTGCGGGCACTAGACGAGGGACTGCTGGACTCGGCTGGATTGGACGTCTACGAAAAAGAAGGCCCCTACGTTCCTAAGGACATGCGGGAAAAGCAGATTGACGACGAACTGTTCCAAAAGGTTCTCGATAACGATAAGATCGTCTACTCACCCCACATCGCCTACTATACTGATGAAGCCGTTAAGAACCTCGTTGAGGGCGGCCTAGACGCTACGATGGAAGTCCTCGAAACCGGTGATAGCAAGTTTCGGGTTGACTAGGGTGAAAGCGCTGTTATTTGTGTTAATTAATAGTATGATGAGGGTGTGAGGTGATACTAATGAAACGTGCAATGTTGATTGGCCCCATCGGTTGTGGTAAGACCACGCTAATGCAACGGCTCAAGAACCAGCAGATCAAGTACGACAAGACCCAGACCCTAGAGTTCTCGGCTAATTTTATCGATACTCCCGGTGAGTACATGGAGCACCACAATATGATGCGCTACCTGCGGACAACGTCAACTGACGCCGACATTGTGTTCCTCTTGCAGAGTGCGACTGACCGCCGCCTCATCTACCCGGCCGGCTTCTGTTCTGCCTTTCCTAAGCCAACTTTAGGTCTGGTGACCAAGATAGATAAGGCCACGGCTGATGATATTGAGTACTCCCGCAAATTACTGCTCACCGCGGGCGTCAAGAAAGTCATCCCCATCTCATCAATGACGGGGCAAAACATTGACCAAGTACGAGAAGCACTAAAGAACGACTAGTGGATGTCGGAAAAGGTCGCCCGTCCTTACACAAGTAGGAAATAATAAAGACCGGTGAAGGCGGTTGTCCTTCATCGGTCTTTTAGTTCTCCGAATATTATACAGTAATCGCGGAAAAAAAGCGTGCTCCTAGTGTCTAGCGCCGCGAAGCAAGTCCATTGATTACGGCGCTGGCTCATTCAGTGGCAGCGAATGCCCTATACTAGCCAAAGACGCACTCTGATGCTTTTCCCAGCTTCATTTGAATCTTAACTAAATCGTAGTAGCCATTGGTTTAAAAGAAACCGTGGCAACCAGCCCAAGTCCCTTAGCGTATCGCGTTAAAGTACTAAAACTAGGGATTGAGGACATGTTTTCAATTTTCGCTAGTTGTGGTTGGCTCATTCCAATACGGTTGGCAAGCTCAACCTGCGAGATTCCTTTCTTGACCCTTTGAGCGTGCAAGTAAGCAAGACTCTCAATAGCAGTCATTTCATCCGACTTAATTGAAGTAAGATTACTCTTCATATCGTTCCACGTTGCCATCATCATTTCCCCTTTCTTTCCAACCAATCATCTAACCGATCTAATGCTTCTTCAATTTCACGTGGGTCTGTTTTATTCTGCTTCTTCTTATAGTGACTAAGAATCACAAATCGATTTTGATTCCAACTTGCGTAGAAGAACCTTTCTGGCATGGGTCTTAGTTCCATCAATGGATGACGATATCCCTTCAGGAATTTAGCTTGGGGTTCATGCATTTGATTCCCCAACTGGGATAACAGCTCTAGTTGGTACACCAACTTTGTCAAAACCTGATGATCTTGTTTTTGGTTACTTTTGTCAAGGTGCTCTATATACTCTCCAACATCTGAGTAACCGGTTTTATCTTCATAAAAGTCAATTTGATACATAAATATAATCCTTGAATTATAATCTATTTGCTATACTTTTATCATATAGCAAATAGATTATAATTACAATCAAAATCACCTTACACAGTCACTTACTGGCGCTAATTACTCTTTTCATCCTACCAATCGACAAAGAACCTAAGAAAAAGGCCCACGTCCGAAGACATGAGCTCACTCAACACCCTACTTGGCATCTAGTCCCTTAATGAAGTCATTCAGGGCGTTATCTAATTCCGTCATTACATCGTGGTTAATCAACCGGTCGTTGGCGTCAAAGTCCTGTTGAACATTGCTAATCGTAATGAACGCGTTCATCACGTCCATCCCCATGTAGCGCAGCATCTGCTGGATATGGGCATTGGCGTTCGCCCCACCACGGCTCCCCGACGAGTCCGTCACCAGCAAGACCGGCTTGTGATAAATGTGGGGACGCGGTGAAGGTACCGAGACAACGTCAATCGCATTCTTTAACCCACCCGGGATTGAGAAATTGTATTCCTGGGTGACGATAAGGAGCGCATCCATCTTATCGATTACCTTCCGGAAAACCTGCCACTCTAACGGCGGCTTCTTTTCTAGGTCCGGGTTATACAGCGGCAAAATGTCATAATTGACCTGGACGAATTTGACCGCCGGTGACCGCGTCATTAAATGATTAGCAATTTTTTGACTATAAGAATGTTTACTAAGGCTCCCGACCAGGACGCCAATATTTACCATCCTATCACTTCCTTACTCACAGTAGAGCGGCAATGTGCTCCAGCACCCGGCTATTAAAAATAATATAGAGGCCGGCGCAAAAATATATAATTCTTGTACAATAACTGCCGTACTTTTCCAAAACAAACGTCAATGGTCGCAAGTTTGATATCAACTTTATCAGGTAAATGGCAATGACCGAGCTCACCAAAAATACGGCCGTAATGAGCAGAATTGCTGACATATGCAAAGGCCCCGCCCATGGAATATAGATTGCCAGGTTATCGCCACCGAGGCTCAGGCAAAGGAAAAATATTTTAAAGATACCGTTCTTGGCCTCCTGAACCTCCTGATCGTCCGAACGAAAGGCGAGGTATAAGAGGACAAAGCCCATCAGGCCCGTAATCCAGTCGGGGAAGATGGTCGTGATGGTCTTGCCGAGCACCACCCCAATTATCCATAGAACCGTTTCCGCCAAGATAAAGCCAACCATTGGCGTGAGGATGCGGTAACGACGAATGACAAACAGCAAGGCGATGAAGGTATCAATATTAATGCCCACATAGACCATAATGATTGCTAACATGCTCATTAACCGCACCATCCCCTGTCCTGAGAAATATTAATCACTTAAGCAATTGCTGCGTAAAGCTTTAACCAGCCCGTCGTTTACGTTTAGCTGCTTTTTAGCGTACGAATCAAAGTCACCGTATAAGTACTTAATTGCCGCCATAGCGAAGTCATAATAAAGTGGGCGAACCGTTGAAATGTCGAAAATTGATTTTAGGTATTCGGGAGCAACACTAACCTGGCGGGCCTCACTCATTCGCTGGTTAACCCGCACGGCCGACAATTCATTTGTCAGTAAGTAATCCTGGCGAATTACCCTTGGCGTGACCCCCAGAAGGTGGAGGACGATCATTGCCGCAATTCCGGTACGGTCCTTACCCGTGGAGCAGTGAAACAGGATACCGCCATTAGGCAGGGCGGTGGCTAGGGCCGTTAGGAAGCGGTGGTAGGACTGCTGGGCTTCCGGTGAGGCCACCAGTCGGAGGTAAAGGCGGAGCATGTGTTCAAAGCCGGCCTGGGGATTGTTCACGGGGCCTTTGAAGACCCGTTTTCGCACGACCGCATCCCCCATTCTTTCCTGGAGGATGGGTACCCGGATGGCCTTCATCGTGGGTAGGAGGCGGTCCGGATACTGGTGAACTTCCGCGGTTGTCCGCAGGTCAATAATTGTCCGCACACCGTAATCATAAAGGGCTTGCTGGTCCTTATAAGTAAGGTCCGACAGGTAACCGCTCCGGATAAGTTGATGTTTCTTTACCATTGCCCCGTCGAAAGTTGGGTAGCCACCAAGGTCCCGAATGTTGACGCCGTTAGCAATGTTAAGTTCTTTACTCATAATTATCCCTAATTTCTGTGAAAAATAAGGCTGGAAAACCGTAATTCTCCAGCCCCATTTTAGTTTCAATCACTTTTTCGGTAACACAATTAAGGTACCCTAAGATTAGTAGGAGGCTTCGCACATGATCGAAACACTACGTCCTTGTTATTTCAGGAATGTCGAATCCCAGTAAGTCATGCAACTTAGTGATGACATTCTTTAGAGCTGATTCGACTTCTGCAACCTCTCCAACGATTACTACTGAGCCGCTGAACCGATCTATAAACCCAAGCGTAACGCTGCTCGACTTCGTAGCAATATCGCCAGCAATGATTGACGCCTCGCTTGGCGTAATGGTCAAAATCCCTAACGCATTCTTTGGCGTTTGGATTCCCAGCTTCTCATAAATGTCGGGAGTAGGATTGGCGACAATATGTGCCAACGTTACCTGTTTACCAGGAACATATTCCTGGATTGTACGCTCAATATTACGACTCATGAATATCCATCCCCATTACAGTACAGTATTAGCGAATAACAGCTTCATATACCTTCTTCAAATCTTCATCAGTTGGGTCAACTGGGTTTGTTGGGAATGTTGCGTCCTTCTTAGCGTTAGCAACAACTGTGTCAGCAGCTGCATAAGCGTCCTTAGGGTCAACACCAAATTCCTTCAAGGTCATTGGGCAGTCCATTTGACGAGCCATTTGACGAATCTTACCAATCATCCGTTGAACGGCTAACTTGTCACCGACACTTGGTGCAGCAATCCCGGCCTTCTTAGCAGCAACGGCAACCTTGTGCATTGCTGTCTTCGAATTGGAAGTGTTGTAAGCAACAACATATGGGAGAAGCATCGTGTTAGCTAAGCCATGAGGAACATGGAAGTTAGCACCGATTTGGTGAGCAATTGAGTGGCAGATCCCTAAGCCGGCATTGTTAAAGGCAGTCCCGGCAATGTTTGATGCTTCGTGAACGATCTTCCGTGCCTCGGTGTTATCACCGTGTTGGTAACATTCTACCAAGCAGTGGGTGATAACATCAATTGCTTCTTCGGCTAAGGCATCAGAGAACAGCGTTGCGTTAGTAGCAACTAATGCTTCCAGAGCGTGGGTCAAAACATCCATACCAGAGAATGCAGTAACACTCTTTGGTGCCGTCATGACTAATTCTGGGTCCAGAAGAGCGATGTCTGGAGTTAAGTAGTCTTCCAAAATTGGAATCTTCCGCTTTGCTTCAGTATCAGAAACAACGGCCGTGTTAGTAACTTCAGAACCAGTCCCACTAGTTGTTGGAACAGCGATGAAGCACTTGATGTCTAACTTACCGATCTTTTCACCAAAGAACCGGATAGCCTTAGCAGTATCGATGGCGGAACCACCACCAATAGCAACCATAATTGTTGGCCGTAACTTCAGGAATTGTTGGATCCCTTCCATGATATTGGTCAGCGGTGGATCTGGCTTAACGTCAGAGAATTCTTCACACTTGTTAGAAGGATCAATTTCGTCTTCGATCTTCTTCAGTGTTGGTGTACCTGGCAGAAAGGCATCACATACCATCAAAATACTTTCGTTTTTAAATTCATTAAGCTTATCTAAGCTATCAGTACCCGAGTAAATCCGGGTTGGCATACTATATTTTTCCATAAGTTGCCTCCAAAATTAATTCAGCGATAAGGGGAATTTACGTTTGCTTTACTGTTACTTAGTTTCCTTCAGGAATGCAGCAACAGCGGCTTCACAAATGGCTTCGTCTTCTTCAACAAGGCCACCGCTAACACCAATTGAACCAATCATCTTACCATCAATAACCAACGGAATCCCGCCAGCAAATGATGCCAGACGACCATCGAGCATGGTTTCCATTTGGTACAGGCCCGCACCAGGTTGGATGTCAGGGCTAATATCCTTGGTTGGCTCCTTCACTGCTAAGGCCGACCATGCCTTCTTTGGAGCAAGTGTGCAACTTACTAAGTTAGCATTTGGCATGTGGTAGCTCATTTGAAGGACTTGATTATTCTTCATGATGGCAATTGTTACACCAACGCCAATTTCATTGGCCTTGTCAACAGCTGCATCAATCACACGTTCCATCTTGTGACGATCGAACATTGCATCAAGTGAGCTTTCCTTAATTGTTCCAGATACGTTTGTTGAAGAACTGCTCTTACTTTGAGTTTCACTCATAATGTTACGAATAACTTTTTTAAGTTGATCTTCATCCATTGTTTAACGCACATCCTTTGAAGCCTGATAAAGTTGATAAATCTTGAGTACTTTATCAGTTAATTTATTTACATAATCCTCATAGTCTTCTTCACGAGCTATGACATAAAGAAAGTCAGATAAGCGGTTAATATAGCGTTCCAACTCTGGACGGAAACTTACTGTCCGTGACAGTTTTACAAAGTCCCGTTCAGCACGACGGCATACCGTCCGACAAATATGAAGCTGTGCCCCAGCAACACTAGCTCCCGGCAAAATGAAGCTGTGTACTTTAGGCAGTTTGGCTAAGTACTCATCTATAACATGCTCTAATTGGTGAGTATCATCATCGGTAATCAGCTTGCTGTGTTTGGCAAAGGTCTCAACATTTTCTGTCGCAATCTCACCTTGCAAGAAGAACATCTTATATTCTACGGTTTGCAAAAGTTTCTTATTTTCTGGATTTTGGCAAAACTTATCTGCCAAACTAATATTGGCATTTAGTTCATCAAACGTCCCGTAAGTATCAACACGCAACGAGTCCTTTTCAACCCTCGCACCATCAAACAAGCTTGTTTTACCTTTGTCACCACCTTTTGTGTAAATAGCCATTACGATTCCTCCATTTTCTATTTATCAAAACGATCAATTATTCCGACAATTGCACAATCGGTGACGTCTTCTGGACTCTTATTAGCCCCTTTATCGGCGCGTCGAGCACCAGCACCTCTAACGACTAATACATATTCACCAATTCCGGAATTGACATAGTCAGCAGCCACTTCCTCATGACGAATATTCTTCCTGTCAGAATCAACTGGTTGCACAATCATCAACTTTTTTCCAATTAATGATGGATCTTTTTGTGTGGAAACAACGCTTCCCACTACTTTAGCCATATACAATCTTCTTCAGTCCTAACTTTAACTGTAATATTTTTATACCGACAAATATCCTTTGCTTCATCAGTAAGAAATTGTTTGTAGTACTTAACAAGAATTGAATTGTCTGGAAAAGCCGCAATTTCGCCTCTTGAAATGATTCGGCCACGACTTGCAATCAACGGTGACTTATCACCAACAACAAATATGATTGGCCAGTCTAGAACCATCATTCTTGGGATAAAGCTAACCATCTGTTTATCAATCTTAATAAAGAAACGCACACCGTATTTAATCCCCTGTAGAATCCAAGCTACCCAAGGATTATCATTTTTCATTGAGTACAAATCAGCGATAAAGCTAATTGAAGTATCCTCAAGAATGACTTTCTCGTGATTAATAAAGGTTTGCTCATCGGGTGGGTTTATCTGCTGGTCAAAAGTAACGGTTGTTTCACTGTTCTGCCGTTCTTTCAACCGTTGTATAACCTCTTCTATTAGGTCATCCATCAACACACCCCCTAGAGTTTCTTTACAAGATTGGGAGTGGGAAGAAGCCATCACATATGATTTCATCTCCCCACCCCCACATAGTAGGCAAGTATTCCGAATGTTAACTTACTGGTGTTCAGAACCCTGCCAGCTAATGCACCTGTGATAATTCACTTAGAATTATTCAGCGTCGTCGTTAACCTTTGGCAAAATCTTTTCAACTTCATCGTGTGGACGTGGGATTACGTAAGATGATACAACTTCACCAACGTTTTCAGCTGCTTGAACACCAGCGTCAACGGCAGCCTTAACGGCACCAACATCACCACGAATCATAACAGTTACCAATCCGCTACCAATCTTTTCTTGTCCAGTCATTTGAACGTTAGCAGCCTTTACCATTTGATCGGCAGCTTCGATTGATGCAACTAAGCCCCGAGTTTCGATCATTCCTAATGCGTTATTCATAATAAATTCCTCCTATTTTTTTAATTCCTTGTAGTGAATGCACTTCTTGTGTGGCTCACCAAGTTTCCTTGGACACTTAGGATCACCACAAAGATTACAAGTTGCTTTTTGACTATCCTGATTCTTATCACTGCCATCGTCAGTATCAGCAGAGCTATCAGCTGAGTCCTTAGTTGATGTCTCCGTTGCTGACCCAGAAGGCGTTGAATCTGTTACTGGCTTTTCTGCTTCTTCTGCCGGAGTGGTAGGTGAAGCAGTCTTTGCTTCCTTCACAGGTTCTTCCTTAACAGGCGGCTTCTTAGCACTGTCCTTTTTCTTTAGGAACAGGGCAATGTCGGTATTCCCTAACTTGTCAGTTCCCTTTGCTGGACTACCAAGAACCGTTGATGTGACATAGACCTTAGGCATTGTTTCCTTAATTGTTTCAACTGCAACTGACACAGCAGAAATATCACCAGAAACCTTTACGGTAACCCAGTCAATGCCCATGTTCTGGTGGATGCCTTCTAGCTTAACATTCGCTGTCTTGAGCATCCGGTCGGCAGCAACAAGTGCACCAGATAATCCATCACATTCTACAAATCCTAAAGATTGCATCATATAAAATCACCTGTTCATCTTGTTCCCTTGCCTTTATACGTAATTCCCTTAAATGGAATTCCCTTGACGAGACGGGCAGCATTTGAACCCAGATCACGTAACTGTTGACGATCAGTAATCACTTCGTCAAACAATGGCTGGTCTTCCTTAAGGTTCTTATAGTGAACGATAAAACGATTGCCATCATTGGCAATTCCTACTGACAGCCGTGAACTCAAGGCCGATTGGTAAGCCCGCTGAACAACATCGGCAACATCAATTTCACGCGTTGCCGATGGAATCTGTTCTTCTTCGATTCCGTTAAAGAGCGGCTTCATATCGGAAGTAACACTGGCACCTGGTTGTAGGCCGAAAATAATTGCCGGACGATCAGTTGCATCAGTTCTCATGCTGCTTCCTTCTTTCCTCTCCGTACCGTAGTACTAATCCAGTAGCAACAGCGTTCCGTGGACCTTCGACTCCCCGAACGTTTCCTCGACCGGCAACAAGGTTATAGTGAGCAAGCTCATCCGTAACCAGTTGTGGAATTTCAAAGTCAAGGGCGGAACCACCAACGATAACAACATATGGGATATCCCGGATATTACCAGTTGGACTAACAATCCGTAAGGCCCGAATAGCATTTGTTACAAAGACACGTTTCTTAGCGGACTGTCGAATCATCTTAACCTTTTCAATGCTTGGATTTCCTGGAATTGGTTCGTATCCTTCCGGCTTAATAACAACAACCCGGGCAAATAGTCCTGAATCCAGTGGCTTATCAAAGAATTGAACTGAGCCATCCTCATGACGAATCTGGAACAGGTTCTCAACCTTTGCTAGTGGATAACGTTTAATGTCTTCAGCTAGGTATGGATCTTCAAGCCCTAATTCGGAGTTGATAATCATTGTTACCATGTCACCGGCACCAGCCAGGTGAATAGCAACCGTCTTGTTCTCCTTATTAATAATTGAAGCATCGGTCGAACCAGCACCGAGGTCAAGGATAGCAATTGGCTTTGTGGTCCCTGGAGTAGTCAGCGCCCCACGGATGGCAGATTCAACTTCTGCCCCACCAATTTCAACCTTTGTGTGGAATTCCTGTTCGATTAACTTGGCAATCATTTCCATTTGCAGGTGGTCTGACTTAACCATTGCCGCAATCCCAACCGCTGATTCGTTTGAGAATTCACCAGCAAGTCCACCCCGGACCTTAACAGGTACTTGGGTGTCAACCGCTAGCAAATCTTGAATTGCAATATCCTTGTTTTGCTTACCAGTTAGGTCGGCCATTGTCTGACGGACTTTTTCAAGCATTCCACCAACGTTGGTACCAGACTCACCGGTGATATCTTGAATCGACCGGAAATCGGAAACAGTATCCATAATTTTGTTGGCTCCGGCAGCAACATCAACGTCTTCATGCTCACCATTCGTGCCAGTGATGTTAATCTTACCTGCAGGAATTACCCGTGCCTTAACATCCCCAGCTGGGGTCTTAATAACCACCGCGGAACGGTTACCAATTAATGCCCGTGAAATAGGCACGATATTCTTCGTTTCCTCTGGCGTCAAGCTGAACAGCGTTGCAATACCATAAGGGTTAGACAGTTGTGAAATTACTTGTCCAGGCCCGGCAACCTCAACCGCTGCCAGCATGTTAAGAGGAACCTTATCAATCATGGCAACTTCATCGACAATTGGAATCATCTTATTTAACCGATTATCAATTAAAACACCATCATCGTTTTGCAAGATTGCCGCTGTAATCTTATAACCAGCTGCAACGTAAGCATTAATTAACTTAGCAGCATCTTCAAAGTCGACCTGCTTTGGAACAACCACAATGTATGGCTTGCTCTTATCAGTCTTATTAGCTAGCTCAAGAAGGGGGACGGTGTACCCTGCTCCAGTTCCGCGTCCACCAGGCGTATCAGGATTATGGCCAATCATCGTTGATTCCGTAACGATAGTTTCCGTAATGGTTTCCATCGCCACGTCACCAATAACTGGTGTTGCTTCGTTAATTCGGATTAAATCAATGTCATCGATTGAAAGATTAGACTTTTTCAATACTTGATTAACTGAATTCCGAATGCCGACAAGGTTCTGTTTAGTTCCCTTAATACCAGTAGTGGCCGCTATTCCAGAATTAATAACATTCACGTCACCATTGTCAGCAACATCGGCTAAGGCAACTTCCGTTGAAGAATTTCCAATATCAACACCAATAACTTTTTCCGTTGCCATAACTAAAACTCCCTACTCTATTTCAATACTAGTTGTCGCCCTTAAGCTTCTTCCGGCTTTCGTAGTACTTAGCGGCTTCTTCAAACCAAGCAGCACAGATTGGAGCGTTGTACTTGTTACGGAGTTCATCAGCAATATCAAGAAGATCTTGCTTGCTGGAACGGTATGGCCGTAAAGCATTGTACATTTGCAGTAACCGAGCATCTGGAACCTTAGTTAATTCAGCAGCCCGTTGGAAGTTCTTTTGAATAGCAGGACGACCAGCTGAAGCAGCAATTTCACCTTGCATCTTCAAAGCCTCAGGGGTAATCCGCATTTCGTCACCCTTGATTTGGTCATTCTTAATACTGTTTAGGTTAATGTCGTCAAGGTTCTTGCCTGTTGGTGTTTTTACCAGGTTACGGTGCTTGCCATAAAGTGGGTAATCATTTCTGCCCATGTTATCCGGAACAGAAGTGGTCCCTGTCTTTGAACTAGCAGCACTGTCGGATTGCTCTCCAAGTTGCTGAGTTATCTTTTTAACTAAATCGTCAATTTCGCTCATTGTTCTGCCTCCCGTTAAAATGTTACCTTAATTTCTTCTTCAGGCTTACCAACAACTACTTGGTGGGTTTCCCGAATGTGCATAATGGCAGCAATTGCTTGGTAGTGAGCACGTGCTAAGGCATCGTTAACTGCTGGAACTGGTTCAGGAGTCTCGCCCTTAGCGTACATTGCCGCGTTCTTACCAATTGCCCGGAATGTTTCTGGAGTCAAAACTGGAGCTTGTGGGAACAATTCCAAGTTACTCAGTGGGTCTTCATCCTTTTGGTGAATGATTGCCGTACCCTTGGATTGGATACCGACAGCAATTCCTGATCCAGATAGGTGGTCACCTTGGACAGCCATGAAACCAACATCTGACGTCCGGTAAACTTTAACAACCCGTGCCTTAAGTCCTTCTTCTTCAATTCCGGCAATAACCTGACGAAGAACTTCCTTGTGGGGAACACCGGTCATTGTTTTATCAAGAACAGTTGCAAATGCTGGTCCAACAGCAATGACAACTTCGTCCTTCGAGTAACCTGGCTTAGCCTCACCTACTGGTTGGAACCAGTCAACTTTCTTTTCAGGGACTGCTTTGCTGTTAGCTTGTTGCTTAGTGGCAGTTGCTGTAGAACTATTTTTACCAAAATCAATTGGTGTATCGACATTCTTTGTTTGTGCTAGAACTTCTTGTACTATCTGTCGTACTAAGTTCTCATCAATATCAGCCATAAAAATACCTCCCACTTATTTCATTACAGTTTTAGATGTTCAGGATCAAGAGCCCATGGAAGAGCCTTAATCTTCTTCCATTCATCTTTATCTTCATATAGACGATAACCTGTACCTGGTCCTTGATAAGTGTTTGGATTGTTGACAGCTGAGTTAACGTTCCACTTGCTATCAAAGATTGATGAAGTTTGAAGGTAGTCACCGCAAACCTTTTGCTTTTGAAGGTCAAGGATAGCTTGAGCAACTTCAGGATAGCCATTATCAGCTAATGCCTTGATAAGGTCAATCGCGGTAATGCCACGGTCCATCATGTTTTGAGCAGCCTTCATATCTGCAACCATGTCACGCTTTGGCATATCATCATGAGTATTTGCATAGGTAGCAGCTTCAACTTCTTCATCCGTAATCTTAGGAAGGCCAAGGGCATCAAAGACAGCTTGAAGAGCCTTAGCAGCCTTGTTCCGAATCTTGATAACATCTTCTTCACTTACTGGGTGAATACCATAGTTTTGGCCAAGGTCACGTTCCATGACGTACATATCATCATAGTCATTGACATCGGTGTTTGATCCGGCAAAGGTGTTATCATAGTTATCTTCGGCAGCGTATCCAGAACAAATGTAGTCAGTACCACCGATGAATTGACCCATAAACCGTTCAGTCCGCCGCATGTCTGATGCTGAGAATGTCTGGTCACAACCAGAAGCACACTCGATATCGCACATCATGCAAAGAAGGTTTTCACCAAGGACTTCACGTAAACCATTAGGAACGGCACCCGGCATCGAAATACAACTTACGGCACCGTTTTGCAGGCCTTGAACACCGGAACCCTTGGTAAGTAAGATACAACGAGCTTCAAGGTAAAGCATTGACTTACCTTCTGGGTAACCCATCAAGACTTCTGAACCGGCACCTGAAGTAAACCGCATCTTCAAACCACGTGATGCATAGCATGATGCCAAGAATCCTTTAGACCATGGAGTATCGTCACCATCGGTAAATACACGGTCAGTACCATAAACAGAAATGGTTTCGGCATAAGCAGTGAACCCACGCATCCCTAGTTGAAGCTCAGTAGCTTCTTCGACTGAACATTGGGTAAGAACACCTGGACGTCCAGTTTGTGAACCAACCAGAATTGAAATGGCGTTGAACGGTGCGTAACGAGCAACCGCAGTAGTAGTTTCTTGCTCTGGGAAGCCACGAAGAGCAGCTTCGGCAGCATCAGCAGCAATTTCTACTGGGTTATCAACAGTGTTGGTAACGTGACACTGGTTAGCCGGCTTGTACCGTGGACGCATCTTCTTAACACCCATGATCATTTCACCGAAGTCAAGCTTACTGATAACTTCTTCGGCCTTAGCCGGGGTTAAAGCAGAAGTGTACTTCAAAACTTCATCCCGTGATACGTTCGGGTCAACAAGCATCCGTGCAATCTTGGTTGAATCAGTTGCCATAACTTTTTCAACGTTGTCAATATTGATGGCGTACTTTGCAATGTATAAGTCAATCAAGTCAAAGTCTTCACGCTTCTTGCCATCCATTTCAGTGATGACACCATTTTCAACTTTGATACTTGGCTTAGGGTCATTAGGACCCATCATTGCAACGAATCCTTCATCTGGCCATTCATCAACGAATGTATCTTTATGAATTGGCCGCTTTTCCAATACTTCAAATCGTTTTTGACGTTTCATAAAGTAGTTCCTCCTCTTAGAACTTACTACTTAATATAGGATGGGAAATCATTCTTCGGTTCGCTACCTGCGAGTTCGCCTAATAGCTTCAAACCAATTTCACGACCAGCCATTACCGCTTGACGAACGGCACCCGAGTCACCAGTAATGGTTAAACTACCTTCGTTTGAGAAACTAGTACCGTGACTTGGTGTACTGAACGCAATTGGCTCAACGCCAGCTGTCTTCAAAGCTTTATCAGCCATTACAAGACCAATTCCCGATGGGCATCCACAAATCAAACCAAATGCTTTACCCTCAACAGCACCTAAACCAACACGGGCACAGTTAGAAGCACGTGCGGTGAACTGCAATTCAAGGTGGCCAGCAGGTGAGTTGTAAACATCGCCCATTGTCCGGTGAATGTTATCAAGAGCAACTTGAACCGCTTGACGAGCATCAGCAGGGTCGTCCCCACCAACAATAATCAAGGAACCGTGGCCACCGCCACCCTTAGTATCACGTGGCCATTCAACGTCAATGGTGTCCATGTTGGTTGCCTTGACACCTTCATCCATCGCCATGATTTGTGGACCAGCACCTGTCCGGTCACTAATAATTCCGAGTGTCTTGTACTGTTTATTAACATGCAGCTTGTCTAATAATGCTTGGTCAACACTTGGGATAACTAACCCAATCGTGTCTCCCGCTTTGCTAGCACCGACAAACTCTGGAACAGTACTAGTAGAATTCAGAAAGTCATTCATATAAAATTGCCTCCTGACTATAAACAACTATCTAATATCAGGCCCCAACTCTGGGGTTTTCAACTATTCCTTGTGTGGCAAAATCTTTTCGATGTCTGCTTGTGGACGAGGAATTACGTAGCTTGAATGTACTTCACCAATGTTTTCAGCGGCTTGTACACCAGCTTCGACGGCAGCTTTAACGGCACCAACATCCCCACGTACCATAACTGTAACTAATCCGCGACCAATCTTTTCTTGACCAACTAAAGTAACATTAGCAGCCTTTACCATTGAATCGGCAGCTTCGATTGAAGCAACTAATCCCTTGGTTTCAATCAGTCCAAGTGCTTCTTGATCCATAAGAAAGCCTCCTAGCATAAAATCTAATAAGCGAAAGCGCTTACCACTTGATACATGTTCATTCTATAACATATTGGTTGTCCTATATTGTTGTCCCTAAACAACTAAATAGTGCAAAATGACAAAATAGAGCTAAAAATTATTCAATTAATCATAATTTTGTAATAGAATAGCGATATAGGATGTTATATTTTTTTATCATGATAGGGGTTACAAATAATGCAAGAGGCTACTTTTTTACCAAAGGACACCAATACCATTCAAAAGTTAATCATTACATTTTCAACCTTAACGAACGTTGAATTATTTTTTTATTCAACAAATAAAATGATAATTAGCAGCCACCAAATGTTGAATACTTCACAAGACATCTATAATTACCTCAATCATGTCAATTTTAAAAAAGTAACAGCTTTCCCAGTTATTCTGGACAATGCACTGTCCGGTTTCTTCATCCTGAATGTAAGTAGTACTTTAAAGGAACAGGTAATGATGTACCGGAGTTACCTCGACAGTACAAGTGGGCGTCTGGACCAAGGGAATTTCCACCATCTGATGGTGCTCAATGCACTTGATCCGCGTGAACTTCAAAACTACATAGGTGGTCTTAGTTTAATTAGCGATTCAACTACTTCAAAAGATGCGCACCACAAGCTTCATATCATTAACAAGCACGATAAGGGCAGGGTTGTTAATGTTGATAAAAACTTTGTTAACGTGCTTAAGTACATCAACGCTAACATCAGTAAGCCCCTCACTCTTGAGGACATTGCCCAACATGTTTACCTCTCACCTTCATACCTCAGTCGGTTGTTTAAGAACTACTTTAACGTCAACTTCATTGACTACATTAATATCCGAAAAGTTGCCCTTGCCCAGGAGCGCCTGGCCTTATCTGTTGCACCGATTAATGAACTTTCTCACCGTCTCGGCTTTTCACAGGCGAGTTACTTCACTAAAATCTTCAAGCAAAAGTGTGGGATGACGCCTTCCAAATACCGGATGCGAAACAAAAAGATAAAGAAAATTTACACAATTTCCCGAGACCTCTCCTGGCTCAAGGATCCGTCAGTATATACCGTTTCGCAAAAATTCTTCGATGATAAGGGAATTGATTTTAAAACACAGGACCTCAGTGACTCCACATACGTTTACGCAATTGGCGATTTAAGTAGTGATGAGAATAATGGGTGGATTTATACCGTTAACTGTATACAACCCACCACGTCACCAGTAGACGTTTCAGTAGGTGATAAATCAGTTATTCAATGGATTTACACTGGGATAGAGAACTTCTAGCGTTCGTAAAACAATTTAAAAATCAAAAGGTCAGGAAAACGCAAATTTTCCTGGCCTTTTGTACTACTTAGCATGATCACATAAGGCAATTCCTAATGGCGTCACAAATTGCGGGTAAAGTGGTTTATACACTTTCCGCCCTAAAACTTTGGAAAAGGTTGTCGTAAATTCGGTAAAATTCGTTGCCCCACCTACAACTATTACTGGGTCCTCAACCTGGCTACCCAGCTTTTCAACAATAGTTGCCATCTTTTCAACAACCGGGCGAATAACTGTATAAACCTCCTCCTCACGGTCCTTATCCCGTTTCAATTTCTCTGCCTCTTCATTCTTAATTTTATAGCGACCACCGAGAACAAGTGTCATATGGAAACCACCGGTGGGCTCATCAATTACCGTCTGAATTTTTTTATTCTTGAAGATGGTAATCCCGGTTGTACCACCACCAATGTCAACAACCGTGCCATTTTTAATCTTTAAAAATGTTGCTGCCGCAGTCGGTTCGTCAACAACGTTGGTGCAGGTAAATCCCGTTTCTTCAATAACGTTAGCAACAACCTTACTGCTCTTCTCACCTGTCTTGGGCGGAATTGCACCCGCGGCCGTTGTCAACTCAACTCCAATATTTTCCTCGGCCTTTTTCTTCAGGCGGCGCAAGATATTGACAGAATCCATGTAATTAACCACAATTCCGTCCTGCACAGCGTGATCATACTCAAAATCACCATAGATAATGTGGTTGTTTTTATCTAAAACTGTCAAAACAATTGAAGAGGTCCCGAGGTCGACCCCCACCTTTAGTTTCTGCGTTTTTAGACTCTTCTTTTGTTCATCCGTAAGTACATGGTCCTTATTTACTAGCTTTTCGAAGTGAGCAAGTTGCTTGTTGCTCTGCTCTAATAACTCTCCATTCTTCATTAGGAATAACCTCACTTACTAAAAAGAGACTAGGAACTGGCCAGTCTCTTTATTAACTCTTGAATATTCAAATGAATAGACGCTTTAAACTAACAGCGCTTGAATAGCACAGGCAATGCAGCCACCAATTAGTGGACCAAACATTGGAACCCATGAGTAGCCCCATTCACCTGATGCTTTATTAGGTACTGGCAAAATTGTGTAGGCAAAGCGCGGTCCCCAATCACGAGCGGGGTTCAAGGCGAACCCAGTAGTTGTCCCTAAACCAGTACCAACAATCATGATTACTAAACCAACAATGAATGGCTTTAATCCTTGGGTGAAATTACCAAGGTTTAAGAGCATGAATACAAAGGCAAAGGTGGCAATAACTTCTGAAAGGAAGTTGAAAAATGGGTTGTTAATTGCTGGACGGGTAGCAAAGTCACTAACGTTATTTCCGTCAGCATCCGTCTTTGTCGCCTTGAATTGTGGCCAGAAATGAAAAATAACTAGTGCTGCACCAACAAATGCGCCCAGGAATTGTCCAAGGAGATAAGGAATAACATTACTCCATGGGAAGAGGCCAAAGATTGCAAATGGAATCGTAACGGCCGGGTTAAGGTGCCCCAAGGACCCTAAACTACCAGCCACATAAACACCCATCGTAACGGCTAACCCCCATGATGTACAGATAAACAGCCAACCGCTGCCCTTTCCATAGCTCTTATTGAGGTTATTACTGCAGCAAGTACCGGCACCAATTAGAATTAAAATCATAGTACCGAAAAATTCGCCAATAAAGCCATGCATAAACTAACACCGTCTTTCTAAGTAAGACCCAGTAGCAAATTATAATAACATGTAATCAAGTGAATGCGCTTTCTTATAACTTACGATTTCATGTTAACATACACACAAAGTATTTTATTAATGCTAAATAGCTTCCATAAAATTTGACAAATAATAAAATAATGTTATTATTTTTATTCTTTTTTGTATTAATTATCACTAATAATTCAATCATTATATAGATTTCACAAATTTAGGGATCAATACCCAACAATCTACAAACAAGAATGTTAATATTTTAACCAATTAATTTACAAATTGCCTGATTATGACCTTTGATAGCGCTTTACTTAAATCTCACGGTTGATATACAATAGATTTTGTAGGTAGTACTTTATATTACGAAGGGCTTAAAAGTCTTTCACATAAGAAATGAGGTAAGATGTATGGCTGATATTGATGTCAATAAGGATTTAGTGAAAAAGATTGTTCAACAAGTCCTTGCTGAACAATCCGGTTCATCTAATGGCAATGGTGGTAAAAAGATCTTTGCTTTCAGTATTCGGAAGGATGAAGAACCATATGTTAAGGAATGGGCAAGTAAGCATCCTAACATTGAAGTTGGATACACTGATGAATTACTTACTCCCAAGACGGCAAAGTACGCTAAAGGTGCTAATGGTGTAGTTGTTTACCAACAACTTGATTACACTGCTGATACTCTTCAGGCACTTGCTGACGAAGGTGTTACTAAGATGTCCCTTCGAAATGTCGGTGTTGATAACATTGACATGGCCAAGGCTAAGGAACTTGGTTTTGAAATTACTAACGTTCCTGTTTATTCACCAAACGCCATTGCCGAACATGCGGCAATTCAAACTGCCCGGATTCTTCGGCAAACTAAGGTAATGGACGAAAAGGTTGCTAATGGTGACCTTCGTTGGGCCCCAACAATTGGTCGGGAAGTTCGAGACCAAACCGTTGGAGTTATCGGAACTGGGCACATTGGCCGGGTCTACATGCAAATTATGGAAGGCTTTGGTGCTAAGGTCATTGCCTATGACCCATTCGAAAATCCTGAATTGAAGAAGCAAGGCTACTACGTTGACAGTCTTGATGACCTCTATGCTCAAGCAGACGTTATCTCACTCCACGTTCCAGCTACTAAGGAAAACTTCCACATGATTAACCAGGACACCATTGCCAAGATGAAGGACAACGTGGTACTTGTTAACTGCTCACGTGGGGCCTTAGTCGATACGGATGCCGTTATTGCTGGCCTTGACAGTGGTAAGATCTTTGGATTTGTTATGGATACTTATGAAGATGAAGTTGGCATCTTTAACGCTGATTGGCGGGGCAAGCAATTCCCTGACAGCCGGCTTGAAGACTTGATCCACCGTTCCAACGTCTTAGTAACTCCACACACTGCCTTCTACACTACCCATGCCGTCCGCAACATGGTTATCAAGGCCTTTGATAACAACTGTGAGTTAATTAATGGTAAACCAGCTGATACACCGGTTAAGGTTGGTTAATCATCAGCAAAGGTAGTGTAGTCAGAAAAAGTTTTTTCCGAGACTTCACAAATTCTGGTATTGGTATGAGGTAATATCCCTATGTCAATACCATTTTTTAATTCAAAATAAACAAAACTTAGTAGTGAAAATTAAAAACGACGGTCTTACTGTTTACTACTGTTTTAATCACTGTAAGCACACCATAACGACACGTCTATAAATTGTCAGCAGGACCTCCTATAC
>CAJMLF010000008.1 GCA_905214235.1 uncultured bacterium
AAAATTATTATTACGCCGATTGTTGTTCATAACAACCTCCTATCTACCAGCAACAATTAATTGTACAAACTATAATAGCATACTTGACAATCTTTGACCATTAAATAGCTACTATTAGTCTTCGCTATAAACGGACAGCTTCAAAACGCCGACGTACGGCAGGTTCCGGTAGTATCCCTTGTAATCCAAACCGTAGCCAACGAGGAATTCGTTCGGGACCTTGAACCCGTAATATTCAACATTAACGTCAAACTCCCGGCCCTCCGGCTTGTTGAGGAGGGAAACCGTCTTAACGCTCTTGGCCCCCCGCTTCTTCAACAGCTTTACCAGGTAATCCAGGGTCCGTCCACTATCAACAATGTCTTCAGTAATCAGGACGTTGCGCCCTTTGACGTCGGCTGTCATGTCGTGGATGAGCTTCAATTGGCCGGTGGTTGCCGTTCCCCCAAAGTAGGTTGACACATCAATGAAGTCAATCTGGGCCATGATGTCCATCTTCTTAATTAGGTCGACCGTAAAGAGGACCGCCCCGGACAGGACCGAGACAATCAAAGGCTTCTTATCCCGGTACTCAACCGTCAACTGCTTGGCCAACCGGTCGATTGCCGCTTGAATGTCATCCGCACTGTAAAGCACCTTTTCAATATCGTTGTTCATAATCCTTCTCCTTATTTATCCTCAATGCTAACCACAACCTGCTGCCACTTCTGCCGGTAGTCTACCGGCCGGGTAAACCAACTCCACTTCCGACCGACGACCCAGACCACCTGGCCTAATGCATCGACCAGGACCAACTGCCGGTCCCGCACCTGTTGGGGAACCTTCTGGTCAATCAGCACCCGGCGGACCTTCTGGTGACCACCGTTTTTCAAAATGATGAAATCATCTGCTTGCCAGTGCCGCAACGTTAGTGGGAACTGGTCAGGGGCAAGCCACATTACCTGCCCGGCCCCTTTTTTAGGGCCCGCATTCACCATCAAATATTGCTTAGCATTGATAAAATATCGTTGGCCCAATTTTACCACAGACGCCGGTGCATTTTGCCGCTGGGCCGTGATTTTCTTCCGGGAAACCAGGAAGCACTCATCATACCGGCGCTGCAAAATCTCCACTCCTGGTAAGGTCAGCTGTCCCTGGGGCGCCGCCTGATCCGCCAGTAACTTCTCAATTGCGGTCAAAAGGGCCCGCTTAACGTTCAAAACGCCCCGTTGCTTTAACCATTCCAAAAGGAGGGCTCGCTGATCAGCCTGGTCGTAGCGGTGAAGGGCCACCAGGTCCAATTCATCCCCCGCACTGACAACTTTCAACTGCTTAATCAGCCAACGGTCCCGCCAGTCCAAAAGTTGCTGCAACTGTTCATGGTAGCTAGTCAGGTGGTCCAGCAGGCGCGGGTTCTCCTTCTGAAGGGTAGGAATGATCTCGTGCCGGTAACGATTGCGGGTAATGGCGAGGTCCTGGTTAGTGACGTCCTCAAACCACTTAATCCCCTGGGTCCGGGCATAATCAACCAGGTCCTGCTTGGCAAAGGGCAAAAGGGGACGGACCAGTTGACCACTAACAAAGGGCCGCTGGTCCGCAATTCCCACCAGTTCATCCAATTGGCCACCCCGGATCATTTTCATTAGCATTGTTTCCGCCAGGTCGTTTTGGTGGTGGGCGGTCACCAGTACCCGGGCGCTTCTTTGCTTCATTAAGTTAGCAAAGAAGCGGTAACGGTAGGCCCGACCAGCCGCCTCGACTCCGCTTGCCGGGTGGGCACTGCGCGACCAGTGGGTAACGGCCAGTGCCAGGTGGTGACAGTCACAATAGTCCCTGATGAATTGTTCTTCAACCGCGCTCTGATCACGCAGCTCGTGGTTGACGTGGGCGACAACCAGCTGGGGCCGCATCGTGACTGGCAACTTCTGCAAAAGGTTTAAGAGGACCATCGAGTCAACCCCGGTGGAGACCGCCACAATCACCGTATCCTGCTTACTAAAAAAGCGGCGCCTTTGCAGGTGCCGCTTAAATTTTTCTTCTAAGCTAATCATTAAGTTAGCTCCGCCGGCCGCCACGACCGCCACGCTTACCATCTGTCTGGCGCTTTAATGTTGAAAGCCGTGATTCACTTTCCTTTAAATAGCCCGCCAACATGTCGTTAAAGTCTTCGTGGTGGTGACTATTATTGTGGTGGTGCCCACCATTGAAACCGTGGTAATTATTTTGCCGACCATGGAAGTCATTATTGCGGTGATCATGGTGAAAGCCGCCATGGTGATTATCACCATGATAGTGACCATGTTCACGGTGTTCGTGCGGGGCGGCGTCCTTCATGGACAAGGCAATCTTACCGTCATCACCGATCCGGGTTACCTTAACCGTTACTGTGTCCCCTACTGACAGCACATCGTGTACGTCCTTGATATATTTATCAGAAATCTGACTGATGTGTACCAAGCCCGTTTGGTTATCATCTAAGTCCACAAATGCACCAAAATTCGTGATTCCGGAAACCTTACCGGAAACCTTTGCTCCCACTTCAATTGCCATGAAACTAATGAATCCTCCTCAAGTCGTCTAATTTAATCATTAATTGTAGATGAGTATAACATACCCCACTATGAAATAGTAACTAGTTATTTAAATTATAGATGGTTTCGCCCTTCTTTGAGTAATTGTACTTCGCTCGCAAAACCTGTTGAACGTATTCAGGGTCATGAAGCAGCTTAATCTGGTGCTTCAGGTGCCTGCTTGTCTGCTGCTGGTCCTTCAGCTCGGTCTGACAAGCCGCAATGTTGTTATTGACCTTGGCAAGGGTTCGTCGACTGCGAACGATCTGGATCCCGAGAACCAGGAAGATTACCAAAAAGGCAATAATAATCCGCTGGCAGCGACGTTTATGAAACTGCCGTCTTTGCTGATCAGCTGAAAACTTATGGACGTATGGCGTATCAAGCTGTGAAACTTTGTTACCGGTCCGGTTTTTCATAATTTCCCCTCACTTTACTGACTTATAACAGTTTAAGTATAGCAAGGTTACCAACCAAATGTCCACATCAATGTTAATTAAATATCAATTTTTTTATAAAGCTAGTCAAAATTCTCGGCATAGGTTTCGTCGAGGATCTCGTACATATCCTCAGCTTCACTCTTCTTGGTCGTTTCCACGATCCGGTTAATCTTAACCGTTTCTGTTTTATTGCCGAACTTAATGGTTAAAGTGTCGCCCACCTTCACCTTTGTCGATGACTTAGCTGGAAGGTCATTTACCAGGATCCGTCCCTGGTCAGCAATTTCCTTAGCCACTGACCGCCGCTTGATAATCCGGGATACCTTTAAAAACTTATCTAATCGCATTATTATTCCTCCATTTACTTACTACTTACCTTTTTACCGTCATCAGCGACCTCATTGCTGAGCCCGGTGATGAACTTTGAAAGCTGGTTTAACCAATCCGCAGTTGACATCTTGGGCTGGATAACCAGACGAACCGTCAAACGATCATCCTGTTCCCCCAGAGTGGCCTTGAACTTGGTCTTGGTCAGCAATTTAATGATCGTCGGCGCCTTAATCAGGTGGCTCTCGACCTTCGTGAAGGTAATCAAGATGTTATCGCGCTGCCGCTTGACCTGCTCAATCATTGCCAGGTCGGCGTGCTGCTTAATCTTACTGATCAGCAACAAGTTACCAACCGCTGCCGGGTAGTCACCAAAGCGGTCAATCAGGTCCCCCTGAATGTCTAGGAGTTCCTCATCGCTTTGGGCCTGGCGAATTGTCTTGTATAGTTCGATCTTTTGCCGTTGGTCATTAACGTAACTGTCCGGCAGGTAGGCCTCGACCCCGAGTTCGACCTCGGCATCCGTCCGCTGGGTCTTCTTCTTGCCCCGCTTCTTGGCAACCGCCTCGTTCAGCATTGCCGAGTACAGGTCATAACCGACAGAATCAATAAAGCCGTGCTGCTGTTTACCCAGGATGTTACCGGCGCCACGAATTGCCAGGTCCCGCATCGCAATCTTGAAGCCGGACCCGAGTTCGGTAAAGTCACGGATGGCAGCCAGGCGCTTTTCACCGAGTTCGGTCAGGACCTTATTGGGCTGGTACATGAAGTAGGCATAGGCCACCCGGTTGCTCCGGCCGATCCGTCCCCGGATCTGGTAGAGCTGGGCAAGCCCCAGGTGGTCGGCATTTTCCACGAACAGGGTGTTGACGTTGGGAATATCGACCCCGGTTTCGATGATCGAGGTGGTAACCAGGACGTCATAGTTTCCCTGAATAAATTCGTACAGGACCGTCTCGAGCTCGTTTTCACTCATTTTGCCGTGAATGTAACCAATCTTGGCCTCCGGGACTAGTTCCTGGAGGCGCATCACCGTCTCTTCGATGTCGCCGACCCGGTTGTGGAGGTAGTAGACCTGACCTCCTCGCTGCATTTCACGGAGGATACCGTCGCGAATGGCCCCGGCATTTTGCTCCATCACGTAGGTTTGGATGGGAAAACGCCCCGCTGGTGGGGTCTCGAGGACGGACAGGTCCCGCACACCAAGCATCGACATGTTCAGGGTTCGGGGAATCGGGGTCGCGGTCAGGGTCAAAACATCGACGTTGTTCTTTAGTTCCTTCAGTCGTTCCTTATGCTTGACGCCAAACCGCTGCTCTTCGTCAACAATGACCAGGCCGAGGTCCTTGAAGTGGACATCCTTCGACAGGATCCGGTGGGTCCCGACGACAATGTCAATTGTCCCGTCGGCCAGGCCCTTATCAGCAGCCTTCAATTCCTTACCCGTCTTGAACCGGGACATAAGGGCAATCTTGACCGGGAAGCCGGCAAAGCGCTTGCTCAGCGTATCAAAGTGCTGCTGGGCCAAAACGGTAGTTGGTACCAAGAAGGCGACCTGCTTACCGCCCGTGACCGCCTTGAAGATTGCTCGCATTGCCACTTCCGTTTTTCCGTAGCCGACGTCCCCCACTAACAAGCGGTCCATCGGCCGGGGCTTTTCCATGTCCTGCTTGACTTCCTTAATACTCCGCAGCTGGTCGCGGGTCTCGTTATACGGAAAGTTAGCGTCAAACTGGTTCTGCAGGTAGTCATCCTTGGGAAAGGCGTACCCCTTGGCCGCTTCCCGCTTGGCATAGAGGTCGACCAGCTCATCAGCGATATCCTCAACTTTAGAGGCCACCCGTCGCTTGGTCTTCGCCCATTCATTACCACCCAGCCGGTTGATCCGGGGGTGTTTGGACTCTGATGAGACGTATTTCTGAACCAGATTAAGCTGGGTAACCGGGACGAAGATCTGGGCGTTGTTTCGGTAGTTGATGATCATGTAGTCCTGGTGAACACCATCAACTTCCATGGTCTTGATACCACTGAAAATCCCAATCCCGTGGTTGACGTGCACAACGTAGTCACCGGGCTTCAAGTCGGTGTAACTCTTTAGCCGTTCAGCGTTGGCAAGCTTTTGGGGCCGGTGGCGGCCCTTTTTGACCTGCTTGAACATCTCGCCCTCGGTTATCACTACCAGGCCGGCCGCCGGCATTTCAAAGCCGTTGTTTAAACTCCCCGCCACGAGCTGGACAACGTTGACCCTTAAGTCAGCGGTGCTTGTTTCGGTCACTTGAACATCAAAGTCACGCATCGTCTGGGCGATTTGCTTACGGCGCTCCTGGTTGGCCGCCATCAGGACCACCGTCTGCCCCTGGTCACGCCAGCGCTGCAGCTCACTCTTTAACAGGGGCAGTTGGCCAAAGAAACGCTGCATGGGCCGGCTAGTGAGTTCCGTTAGTTGGTCGAGGGCAAGGTTACCGACCCCCTTTTTAAACAGGGCCCCCAAGACCTGGGCGTGACCATCTGCTTGTACCAATTGGGCAAAGTCATTGCCAACGGTGGGAACCTTCGTCAGCTGGTGGTACTTAACCTTGTCCTCTAACCAGCCCTGGTCCTCATCTGCCAGCTTCTTGGCACTGTCTTTCAGGCGGGCAAAATCATCCAAATAGATGATTCCCTGGTCGCCGAGGTAATCAATCAAAGAGTGTGGGCTTGGGTAAAGGAGGTTGCCAAATTCCAACAGTTCACTTGGTAGCTGATGATCCTTTAAAGCCGTCAACAGTGGTGTAAAGCGGTTGTTAACCTGTTGAGTGATGTCCTCATCGCCATCTTTTAACCCAGCCGTGATGGTGTCATACTCCTGTTTAATTGCTGCCGTTACCCGGGGGAACTCCGCCGGTGGCAGGATCAAGTCAGTTGCTGGCAGGATTTCGACCTGCTTAACATTGTCGATACTCTTTTGGGTGCTGGCGTCAAAGTAGCGCAGGGAGTCGATCTCAGTGTCAAAGAGGTCGACCCGGACCGGGTTATCCGTATTTAGGGCGTAAATATCAATGATCGAGCCCCGGACAGCAAAGTCACCGGGCCGTAAAACCATCTTTTGCAGTTGGTAACCCATGGCGCTCAACTGCTGACGGGCCTTTTCGGGATCAATTTCACCGCCCACCTTCAGCTGGAGGGTTGCCTGGGCAAAGAAGGCGGGGCTGACGACGTTCCGTCGCATCCCCGCTACCGAGGTCACAACGACGACTGGACGGTTACTACTGAGGGCATTCAGTGCCTGGACCCGTTGAAGGCGGTAGTTTGGAGAACTGGTGGCCACCTCAGCCGCCAGGACCTCCTCGACCGGGAATTCGAAAACCTGGTCCGCCGGTAACAGGTTACTGAAGTCATCCGCTAGTTCTTCCAGGTGCCCCAGGTTATCGGTGACCACCAGGAGGGGCTGTTGACGGTCCTTTAACAACTCCGCTAACACAGCCGTCCGTGCCGAACCCGAAATGCCGGTAATCAGTTGGCGCTTCCCGGGCACTGCCTCCTTACTAATCTTTTTAAACTCTTTTGTTTTAGCAATAAAGTTTCCCAGACGCACTCCTCTTTTGCACCTCTCTTAGTTATAATCGTTCATCAATTTGGCAAAGTCTTCCCCGTTAATCCAGTCTTCCATCGCATGTTCAGCCTGCTCAACCGCGTCGTCAAACTTAGGCCGCTCTTCCTTGGTAAACTTGCCCAGGACATGACTGACAACCGTCCCGTGTTGGGGGTGGTCAATCCCCAGCTTGACCCGGTTAAAGTTCTTCGTACCGAGGGCACTGATAATACTCTTTAATCCGTTATGGCCACCGGATGCCCCGTGGGTCTTAAGACGGACCTTGCCAACCGGCATGTCGAGGTCATCGTTGACCACCACCAGGTCCTTAAGGTCGAGGTTGTAATAGTCCACGAGGGGCCCTACTGCCCGGCCCGAATCATTCATGAAGGTTGTCGGCTTAACCAGCATCACCTTTTCGCCATTGATGACCCCACTGACGGCCACCGCTTCCTGTTTTAAATGGGTAAAGGCCCCGAGGTGGTAATCCAGGGCCAACTGGTCGACAACCATGAAGCCCGTGTTGTGCCGCGTCTCGTCGTACCGTGAGCCAATATTTCCTAAACCGACGATCATTTTCATTGTGTTTTTCTCCCCTTTTTAATGCAAAAAGGCCGCACGGGAATAAACCCCGTCCAGCAATAATATCTTTATCATTATACAGTAGAAGCGCCCAAAACTAAAACGATTGGTATCCTGTGGAGCCCTCTAATTTTTCTCATTTTATTCTCATTCTGTTTTCGAAATATGTTATGATTGGAGTGCATTAAATAGGATTCGAGGAAGTTAAAAATGATTTTTAGTTCACTAATTAAGAAAAAAGACACCCTGACGACTCTGCCCGAGACCGCCACTTTAGGTGAAGCCCTGGCGTTGCTTGAGGATACTGGTTTTCGGTGTGTGCCCGTCCTCGATAAGAGTGGTCACATTTTTCGGGGAAACATTTATAAAATGCACCTTTACCGCCATAAGTCCCGGAACGGTGACATGTCCCTCCCCGTTACCGCCCTTTTGAAGAACGCCACCAAGTTCGTCTCCATCAAGGCCGAATTTTTCTCCGTCTTCTTCGCCATGCGTGACCTACCATACATTGCTGTCCTTGACGATGAGAACCAGTTCTATGGCATCCTCACCCACAACAGCATGCTCCGGATGCTCGCTGCGGGGTGGAACGTTAACAACGGCAGCTACGTTTTGACCGTAACCACTCCGGACGAACGGGGTTCTTTGATGAACGCCAGCAAGGAAATTACCCGTTACTGCCAGATTGTAAACGTCATTTCCTTTGACCCCGAACATTCAGCAATGAAGCAGGTCCTCTTCACCCTGCCGGCGAATGTTGACCACGACAAGATGATCAAGGTGGTTAAACGGTTGGAAAAGAAGGGCTTCAAGGTCCCTGAGATTGAGGACCTCCACAATCAATACTAAAAAGTAAAGAGGAGCGGAAAAGTTGTGACTTTTCCGCTCCTCTTTATTTTTTGCCGATTGTCATTAAGCCGAGGCTAATCTTAAGCGCCCGGTCAACCTCTTTCATCCGTTGCGGGCCGATCTTAGCAATCCGGTCCTGAAGGCGTTGCTTATCAATTGTCCGCACCTGTTCCAAAAGGATCACCGAATTATGGGCCAGCGGTGTCTCCGCCTTGGTCAGTAAAACGTGCGTTGGCAGGCGTTTCTTTTGGACCCGGGTTGTAATTGCCGCCACAATCACCGTTGGGCTGTGTTGGTTGCCCACGTCATTTTGCAAGATGAGGACCGGGCGAACACCGCCCTGTTCGGAACCCACAACCGGTGACAGGTCAGCAAAGTAGATTTCCCCACGGCGCACCCGTTCTTTTGCCATCGCTTACCTCTCAATAATGATAAACCCGGTGGACCCGGTTACTAATGTTCGTCAGGATTTCGTAGTTGATCGTCCCGACCTTGTCGGCCAGGTCTTCGGCAGTAATCGTCAGGTCACCAGATTGGCCCATCAGTACTACCGGTGTACCAACCGGGTAGTATTTCGGCAGGCGAACCATCATCTGGTCCATGCAGACCCGGCCGGCAATGTCACAGTAATGACCATCAATTAACACCTTAAAGCCGGTCAAGCTCCGCGGGTAGCCATCGGCATAGCCAATCGGCAAAGTTGCCAGCCACTCGTCCTTAGCAGCAGTGTAGGTGGCCCCGTAGCTCACCGACCGACCGGCCTTTAACTGCTTAACAAAGCAGATTGTGGTCTTCAGGGTCCCAATCGGCTTTAACGGCAAGTTCGCCTTTAGTTCCCGGCCCGATGGGTTGTAGCCATACATTGAAATCCCCATCCGCACGGTATTAGCGGTAATTTGGTCCCGGTGCCATAACCCGGTTGCCGAATTAGCCATGTGAACGTACGGCGGCAATTGGTCAAGGCTGCCGATAAATTTTTGCCAGCGGTGGACCTGCTTTTCAAAGTACTGGTCATCAGCACTATCAGCCGTTGCGAAGTGGGTAAAGACCCCTTCAAATTCGAATTCCGGGTTTTGCTCAACCATCTCAACCGCCCGGTGGAACTCATCCAGGTCGGTAAAACCGATCCGCCCCATCCCGCTGTCAACGCCCAAGTGGACCTTGAGGGGCTTTTGCCAGGTAAACTGTTGGGCAAGCCGGTGGTACTGCTCCAGCCAGTCCACGGAACCAACCGTGAGGGAGACACCCGCCTCCGCCGCCACGTTGGCCTCTTCGACCGGGGTAATTCCCAAAACAAGGGTCATTGCCTCAACCCCACTGTCCCGGAGCTCTAAGGCCTCGTCCAGAATAGCAACGCACATTCCCGCTGCCCCGGCCCGCAGTGCTGCTTGCGAAACCGCCAGCAGACCGTGACCATAGGCGTTGGCCTTCACAACTGCCAAAATTTTACTTCCTGTCGGCAATGCAGTCCGTTGGGCACGAATGTTGTCCTGTAAAGCCTGCAAGTCAATAACATATTCGGTATTTCGTAACCGACCAGTAATCATTTTTGTTCACTTCTCATTCCTATTTTTCAGTATCGGATACAATTCTAGCAAAAATGTCCTCCCAACGCATAAATCATTTCAAATTTAACCTAAACATAACTAATTTTCCTCTTTGCTTACCAGGTAAATTGACATATAATCCAAGTTGCTATAATCATTCCCACCCCAATAAGTTATAAAAAGGTTAAAATTACCGCGACGCTTCCCCAATTGTGTCGCAGCGCAGTACACTCTTGTGGTAGGATTAGCTATTGATAGCGAAAGGAGTGATTCATAATCTTGATCCAAAGTATTAAGAATCATCCCACACTAAAGTTCATCTTAAAGACGGTCTTCTATTTTGCCGTAATCGTTCTATTAATTTACTTGTATGGATATTACGGTGCAGGACAAGAACCGTTTATTTATAATGAATTCTAACGTGGAGGAAAGAAAATTGAATACAAACATTGTTACTGACTTTGACCAGATCGCCACTGCTACCCCTGACCAGGTCGCCTACGACGAAATGGGCAAAGTTACTACCTATTGGGAATTAAAAGCCGCAAGCGATAGCCTGGCAGAATGGCTTGACCAGCAAGGGCTAGCCAAGCATAGTCCCCTCCTTGTGTTTGGGGACCACCAGGTTGAAATGGTGGCGTGTTTTCTGGCAGCTCTGAAAACGGGCCACGCCTATATTCCGGTAGCATCGGATTCGGCGTTACCCCGAATCCAGTCCATCCTCGATACTGGTCAGCCAAGCCTGGTGATTGGAATCGATGACTTCCCTGCTGACCAACTGACGGTCAAAGTACCGGTGGTTGATGCGCAGCAAGTTGGAGACGCCATCAATGCGCACCACCCATTCACGTCTAAGGATCCTGTCCAGGGTGACGAACTTGCCTACATCCTGTTTACTTCCGGGACGACCGGTTCACCAAAGGGGGTTGAGGTGAGTCACGACAACCTGAAGACCTTCGTCGATTGGATGCTGGGGCCCGATTTTAACTTGCCAAAGAAGACTAATTACCTCGGCCAGCCCCCCTATTCGTTTGACCTGTCAAACATGTTTCTGTACCCCGCCCTACTGAGTGGCAGCACCATCAAGGCGATTCCCCACAACGTGGTTGAAAACTTTGGCCAGCTCTTTACGGCCTTACCCAAGCTTGGCTTTAACGTCTTTGTTGGGACGCCGTCATTTGCTGACATGTTGATGCTCAGTCCGGCCTTTAGTGAAAAGCAGATGGGTGACCTCCAGTACTTCCTGTTCTGCGGGGAGGAACTCACGGTCAAGACCGTGAAGAATTTAGAGCAACGGTTCCCACACGCCCACATTTTCAACACGTACGGACCGACGGAAACAACGGTCGCCATTTCGGGAATCGAAATCACCCCGGAGATGGTTGCCAAATGCGACCGCCTGCCCGTTGGTTATGCCAAGCCGGGCACGACCCTTTCAATCTGGAAGGGTGACCAGCAATTGACCACCCCGGGCGAACAGGGAGAAATCATCATTGCCGGTAGTAGCGTTGCCCAAGGGTACATGAATAACCCGACAAAGACTGCCAAGTCATTCTTTAAGCTCAACGGGCAAAATGCCTACCGGACCGGTGATGCTGGGGTTCTGGACGAGGACGGTCTGCTCCACCACAAGGGCCGGATGGACTTCCAAATTAAGCTCCACGGTTACCGAATTGAGCTTGATGAGGTCCGGGCCAGCCTAGAAAAGAGCCCGCTGATCAAGCAGGCGGTCGCCCTGCCAAAATATAATCAAAATGGTCAGGTTACCCACTTGATTGCCGCGGTAATTCCTCAGGAGCAACCAGACGACCCGGCTAAATTAACGGCCGCCATCCGGGAAAGCCTAAAGGGCCTGATTATGCCCTACATGATGCCAACCCAGTTCACTTACCGCACCAGCTTCCCAATGTCTGCAAATGGCAAGATTGCAGTTAAACAACTGATCAAAGAGGCTAACGAATAATGATTAACTGGATTGCTAGTCTCCCTAACTTCAGTGCTTATGGCACCCCAATGTATTTTTTCTATTTAATCCTTGCCATCTTACCATTGGGGATTGGCCTTTACTTCGGAAAACGGTTCAGCTGGTATGAGGCCTTAATTAGTTTCATCTTCATTTTCCTGATGTTTGACGGGAGCAGTTGGCAACAGGGAATTTCCCTGATTGTCTACGTTATTTATGAAACCTGCCTGGTGATGTATTACACCCGCTACCGTAAAAAGCAGAATGGGTCTGGAATCTTCTATTTGATTTCCGGCCTCGCCATTTTGCCACTGGTCATCGTGAAGCTTTCGCCGGCAATGGTAGGTCATAACTCACTGCTCGGCTTCCTCGGAATCTCTTACCTGACTTTCCGGGCGGTCGGAACCGTGATTGAGACCCGGGACGGAATGATCAAGGAAATTTCCCCATGGAAGTTTATCCGCTTCATTCTCTTCATGCCGACCATTACTTCGGGGCCAATTGACCGTTACCGGCGCTTTGAAAAGGATTACCAGAAGGTTCCCAGCCGGGACGAATATTTACAGCTAGTCAGCAAGGGGATTTTTTACCTCTTCCTCGGCTTCTTATACAAGTTCGTCATTGGTTACTTCTTTGGCCAACGCTTCTACCCGTACTTTGAGCGATTGACCCTGGCAGAACACGACCCCTTCAGCTGGCACATGCTGGGGGTCATGTACACCTATGGTTTCTACCTGTTCTTCGACTTCGCCGGCTACTCCCTGTTTGCGGTGGCTATTTCCTACTTTATGGGTGTCAAGTCACCGATGAACTTCAAGCAACCGTTCAAGTCCAAGAACATCAAGGAATTCTGGAACCGGTGGCACATCAGCCTGTCCTTCTGGTTCCGGGACTACATCTTCATGCGCTTTGTCTTCATGGCCACCAAGAAGCGATGGTTCAAGAACCGGAACGCCCTTTCATCAACCGCCTACATGCTTAACATGGTTCTGATGGGCTTCTGGCACGGGATTACCTGGTACTACATTCTCTACGGCTTCCTTCACGGGATTGCCCTGGTGGTTAACGACTGGTGGCTCCGCTATAAGCGTAAGCACCTGAAGAAGCTACCCCATAATAAGTTCACAACTGGTGTGGCCATCTTTATTACCTTTAACTTTGTAATGTTTACATTTTTGATCTTTAGTGGTTTCCTGGACACTTTCTTCTTTAGCAACCACTAGTATTTTGAGGAGGATTTATATTATGCAAGAACAAATTATTAATATTTTAGCTGATGCAACTGGTCGGGACGCTGCGGACTTCAGTGACGCTAGTCAAGACCTATTTACTAGCGGCCTGCTGGACTCCATGGCCACGGTTAGTCTGCTGTTAGGGCTGCAGGACGAATTTGGTGTCCAAGTTCCGGTTTCTGAATTTGACCGGAGTCAGTGGAACACCATTGAAAAGATCGAACAACGGGTAAAGGAGCTTCAAAATGCATAGCCACCGGAAACTGTGGTCCATCTTTGGCCCGGTTATCCTTGCCTTCGTGCTCGTGATCATTCTTTTTTCTCTGCCGATTAAGAACCATCACACTACCGCAACTGAAAAGCAGGCGGCGGTTTCCCTTAGTCCCATTGTCTTCAAAAACCAATCGATCAAGCAACAGGCACTGAGTGATAAGCAGACCAAGTTTGTACCGTTCTTTGGGTCGAGTGAACTGCGGCGGATGGACCGCTTCCACCCGTCAGTGATGGCGGCCCGCTACCACAATTACACGCCATTCCTGTTTGGCTCCCGTGGTACCCAATCTTTGCCCCAGTTTTTCAACATTAATTCAATGGAAAACCAGCTGACTGACCAGAAAGCCGTCTACATCATCTCCCCGCAATGGTTTACCAAGCAGGGGGTCCTGCCACCGGCATTCAAGTATTACAACGGTTCATACGCCGATTTGACGTGGCTGCAAAAGGCCAACCCTAATTCGCCATATGACCGTTACACTGCGCGTCGGCTGATTGCATTGATTGGTAAGGACGGGACAGTCGGGGCCGATGCTCGCAAGATTGCAATGGGCAAGTCACTTAATAGTTGGGACCGGCTGGTCATCAAGACCCGGTTGGGGATGCTGAAGCATGAGGACGCCCTCTTCTCGGAGTTCCAGCTCAACCGTAACTACCAGCGTTACATCCTGCCGAACATTAAAAAGCTTCCCAAGAAGTACCACTACAATACTCTCTACAAGGAAGCCGTGGCGGTCGGTAAGCATGACACCACTAACAACCAGTTCAATGTCAAGAATAGTTTCTACGCGAAGCGCATCAAGCCGCACTTAAAGGATGTCAAGGGCTCACAAAAGCACATGAACTACACGAAGTCGCCGGAGTACGGTGACCTGCAGGTCGTGTTAAACGAGTTCCGCAACACGAACACCAACGTCCTCTTTGTGATCCCACCGGTTAATGCTAAGTGGGAAAAGTACACGGGACTGGACATGCAGATGTACTACCGGACCGTTGACAAGATCAAGTTCCAACTGCATGAACAAGGTTTCAACAACATCTTGGACCTTTCACATGACGGTGGCAAGGAATCGTTTATGGAAGATACGATCCACATTGGCTGGGCCGGCTGGGTTAAGTTTGACAAGGTAAGCAATGCCTTTATCAGTCATCGCCAACCCGCTCCCCACTACCACCTCAACGACAAGTTTCTCCAGTCGGATTGGACAAATCTCAATCCAACCCCTGCTAACTTGACCAGGTTTAAGGAACAACAATTGAATCGTTAAGATACACAAAAGGAGCTACACGTAATTGTGTGGCTCCTTTTGTGTATCTTAAATTCGCTAGACTATTCCTTATCCTTCCGGTGCCGGATATTGAAGGAATGGCGACTGGAATGACTCCGCCCGTGGTTATCGTGACGACGACCGTGAGAGCGGTAATTTCCCCCATTATGACGGCGGTTACCATTGTGGTGACGGTAGTGGTTGCCACCATGGTAGTCATTACGCTTACCGCGGTGGCGCCGAGGAAGCGGCCGCTCCGGTGTAATCTTGACCGGTACTTCGCTGGCGGCTTCCTTCGTCATATCGTTCAGCAGGGCGGCAACCAGGTCCGTTGCGTTGTGAGTCTCCAGAAGCTCCGCCGCAGCCTCCTTGTAGCGGTCTGTTGAGTCCTGGGCAATCAACTGGTCAATGTCGTTAAAGGCACTGGCCACCTGTCCCCGGAAGGCTTCCTCAGCCGATGGTGGCTTAAGGGGCAGCATCCGGACCCGGGTAAGCTTTTCGATTTCGTGCAGGTACTCCATCTCGTTAGGCGTGACAAAGGTCAACGACGTTCCGTGGTGGCCGGCACGGCCCGTCCGGCCAATCCGGTGCACGTAAGAGTCGGGGTCCGACGGGATATCGTAGTTGTAAACGTGGGTTACCCCTGAGATATCAAGGCCCCGGGCCGCAACGTCTGTGGCCACCAGAATATCAAGGTCCCCATTCTTGAACCGCTTCATGATCTTGGTCCGCCGGTCCTGGGTCAGATCACCATGAATGCCGGCCGCATTGTATCCCCGCGCAATCAAGCCGCGGGATAGCTCATCAACCCGTCGTTTAGTCCGCCCAAAGACAATTGTTAAGTCCGGGTCCTGGACATCAATCAACCGGGTCATGATGTCGAACTTCTCGTAGTCACGAGCCCGCACGTAGTACTGGTCGACCAAGTCGGTGGTTAATTCCTTGGCCTTGATACGGACCGTCTCCGGGTTTGTCATGAACTGCTCGCCGATTTTCTTGATTTCCGGCGGCATCGTTGCGGAGAACAGGAGCGTTTGCCGGTCGGCGGGAGTCTGGTTGATGATCGCCTCGATATCTTCAAGAAAGCCCATGTTCAGCATCTCATCGGCCTCATCCAGGACCAGGGTCTGAATGTGGTCTAACTTGACGGTGTGACGGTTGAGGTGGTCCCGCAGCCGTCCTGGGGTCCCAACAAGGATTTGGGGATGGTGCTTCAGGTTCTTGATCTGCCGCCGGATGTCGGCTCCCCCGTAAACGACTTGTACCCGGGCATGCTTATCCTTCCCCAACCGATACAATTCTTCCTGGGTCTGAATTGCCAGTTCCCGAGTTGGCGAAATGATAATCGCCTGGATGTTAGGGTTATCGGTATCAACGTGTTCGATAATCGGTAAACCGAAAGCGGCCGTCTTCCCGGTCCCAGTTTGGGCTTGGCCAATAACGTCCTGCCCCTTTAAAACCATTGGAATCGTCTGTTCTTGAATGGGCGTTGCTTCTTCGTACCCACTCCGCTTAATGGCCTTCAATAGGCTCTTTGACAAACCTAATTCGCTAAACTTCAAAAAATTTCCTCCTAAAAAGCAACCAGTCGGCCGGTGAAGTACTTGATCACCGAATGCCGGCTGGTGCCAAAATTATTGTTCTTTAATTGCTGCCAGGACATTTTCAAGATGAATGCCGTGGCTCGCCTTTAACAGGACCATATCCTGGTCCGTCAAATCAGCTTTTAAATCCGCGGTTAGCTGGTCCAGCTGGTCCGCTTGGTAATAGTGGATGGCTTCCTTTGGGTAACCCTCTTCAAGTAACTTATCCCGCAGGGCGGCCATCTCTGACCCGACCAGGTACACTTCCTGAACCTTTGCTGGGTCAATCTGTTCGGCAAGGCTAGCGTGCAGCCGTGGTGCCGCATCCCCGAGTTCCAGCATGTCCCCAAGGACGGCAATCCGCCGACCATTAACTGGCATTGCTGAAATTGTCTTTAAGACTTGCTTTGCCGCTGTTGGGTTTGAATTGTAAACATCACTCAGGATTTGGGCTCCCTGGGTACTCTTGAACCATTCGGCCCGGTTTTCTGTCAATTCGACATTGGCAAGGGCAGCCTTCATGTGCTTAGGAGTGATGTGGAGCTGCTTACCAACGGCAATCGCCGCCAGAGCGTTGTTGACGTTGTATTCACCGACCATCGGAATGGTAAACTGCTCGTCTGGCCACTCGTTAACCGTGAAGTCAATTGAACGGCCCTTGTCCGTCACGCTGGTTGCGTAGAAGTCATCACTAAGCTGCCGACCAAAGCGCACTGTCTGCTGGGTGATCTTCTTGACCCGCTCGTTGAGGAGGGGCTCATCACCATTAAAGACGAGGGTCCCGTCCTCCTTTAAGCCGTTGACAATTTCCATCTTGGCATCGGCAATCCGGTCACGGGTACCAAAGAATTCAATGTGGGCCTCCCCAATCATCGTGATGACGGCGATATCCGGGCTTACCAGCTTACTCAAGAAGTCTAACTGGCCAAACCGGTCCATCCCCATTTCAACAACGACCACTTCGGTATTGGCTTCCATATTCAAGAGGGTAATTGGCACACCAATTTCATTGTTAAAGTTGGCGTAGGTCTTGGTAACGTTCAGCTGGGTACTGAGGATTGAGGCAATCATATCCTTGGTCGTCGTCTTCCCGTTACTACCGGTAACGGCCACTACCATTGGATTAATCTTACGCAGGTAGTACTTACCAAGTTGCTGAAGGGCCTTGAGGGGGTCGGTAACGACCAGCAGTGGGTGGTCGTGATCAACGACTTCGTGGTCACTGGCCCACAGGGAAGCGGCGGCCCCGTTCGTGAAGGCCGTTTCCACGTATTGGTGACCATCATGCGCACCCTGAAGGGGGATAAACAACGCGCCGCTTTCCAGGTGCCGACTGTCAAAGGAAACACTCGTTACTTCAACATCTTGCCATTTACTAATATCATTTTGCGCATTGATTGCACCAGCAATCTCCGCTAACTTCATCTTCATTGAAAGCTACCTCTTCTTTTGATACTTTGGTCTAGCTTTTTAATTATACCACCCTCGCCCCGTTAATACGATTTAAAAAAGAAGAAAGCGGTGGCTGCACCATCCGATCGGCAGTCATTCCGCTTTTCAATCACATTTCTTTTAGGCGTTTGATCCGCGCATCTAGCGGCGGGTGGGTATCAAAAAGGTTCTCATACCACCGGTGTTTACGATTTAACTCCGGATCACTAATGTACAGGGCACTGCTGCTGGGGTTAACGTTCTTCATCGGCTGGGCCCCCTTCAACTTTTCCAGGGCACTGATCATCCCGTGGGGGTTCCGCGTTAGTTCGACGGAGCCGGCATCGGCAAGGTATTCCCGGTTCCTTGAAAGGGCCATCTGGGCAATCGTCGCCGCCAGTGGGGCCAGGACGATTAGCAGAATCGAGCCAATAATGGCAAAGACGTTTACCCGATCGTCATCATCATCACGACTGCCACCGAACCACCAGAAGTTCCCGGCAAAGTTAACCAGGGCAGAAATTGCCGCCGAGAGGGCTAAGGCAATCGTCTGCAGGCGAATATCGTAATTGCGGACGTGACTCATTTCGTGCCCCATCACCCCTTCTAGTTCTTCCCGGTTCATCATTGCCAAGAGGCCACTGGTGGCGGCCACCGCTGCGTGCTCGGGGTTATTCCCCGTCGCAAAGGCGTTCGGACTCGGGTCGTCAATGATGAACACCCGTGGCATTGGAACCTGGGCAACCATCGCCATGTCCTCGACAACGTGCCACAAAGCGGGGGCCTCCTGGGCGGAATGGATTTCCCGGGCGTTATTCATGTTCATAACAACATCCGTTGACTGACCGATGATTACCACCATATAAATGAGGGCAATTACGGCCGCAATCACGATTCCACCAACCGTCGAGCCGGCAAAGAGGTATCCCACGGCCGCCCCAATTAGGGCCACGAGGATGAAGAAGCCGAACATGACAACAATTGTTTTACGCTTATTACGTGCAATCTGCTGGTACAACATTCAACTCACCCTAATCATCAAACGAAACCTTTGGCGTCTGCTTGGCATCATCAAGCACTTGCAGGTATTCCATCTGGGTAAAGTGGTGAAGCTTGGCAACCAGGTTGCTAGGGAAGGTCTGAATCTTGGCATCCAAGGCCGCTACCGTACTGTTGTACAGTTGCCGTGAGTAAGCAATCTTGTTTTCCGTGTTACTCAGTTCTTCCATCAGTTGCTGGTATTCCGTGCTAGCTTTCAGATCAGGGTAATTTTCAGATACCGCAAACAGGGTTCTCAATGTTCCCGTCAGCTCGTTAGAAACCGCCATCTTCTGGGCATGATCATCGTCAGGAACGTTGTTTAATGCCGTCCGCAACTGAGTGACCTTCTCCAGGGTTGATGCTTCATACTTGCTGTAACCCTTGACCGTCGAGACCAGATTAGGGATCAGGTCGTTCCGCCGCTGAAGCTGGACGTCAATCTGGCTCCATGATTCTTGCGCGTGGACCCGTAACTGGACTAGGCCGTTATATAAGACAACGTAGATCCCAATCAAAATTACGAGGACCAGGATGACAATTAATATCGTCATTGTCATTCCTCCTTTATTTTATCTGCCTGTATTTTAACAGATTTGACAACTAACGGGAATTAATCAGCCAGACCTTTAGCAAATACTTAGAAGTTCGTGTATGCTTAAACTAAGAACGATGAGAGGTGTTAACTATGAACGTATTATTTGTTTGTCTGGGCAACATCTGCCGGTCACCAATGGCAGAAAGCATGTTCACCAAGCTGGTCGATTCGGCAGGTGAAAGTGACCGGATCAAGGTGGACTCAGCGGGAACCAGCAGCGAAGAGGAAGGCAATGGTCCCCACCCCGGCGCCCTTAAGACCATGCGTAAGCACGGCCTGCCAACCGCCGGCCTCGTTTCCCGGCCAATCACCGCCAAAGACTTTGACTGGGCCGACTACATCATCTGCATGGATAACATGAACATGTACAACCTTAAACGCCAGGCACCGGTTGATGACATCAGCAAAATCCACCTGGCAAACGAGGTTGTCCCCGGGCACGAGACGGAAGAGATTCCTGACCCCTGGTACACCCACCGCTTTGAGGACACCTACCAGAGTTTAGCCCGGACCCTCCCCCTGTGGCTGGCTAAAATTGAAAAAGAGCTTTAATAAAAAGCAGGCCCCAACATCCGGTCATTCCGGACATCGGGACCTGCTTTTCCCTTAGGAGTTACGACCCGTTGTATACTTTGTACTAAAGTTCTTCTGGACGTTTTGAGGCGCCTGCTTGAAGGGCTCTGACTTAACAAAGTGTCCCCGCAACATCAACCGCCGTTCACCGTTGGCATTGCAAGTGATCAGCGTGATAATCGGCTGCTGGGTGTCGTTAACCACCTCAACCTGGTGGGGGTCAATGAACTTCCGCTGGTAGAGCTTGTATTCATATACCCGCTTTAAATCAGTGATGTAAACCATCTGACCTACCTTGGCATGGTAGTAAAGGGGGGAGAAAAGAATCTTACTGCCGTTGGCCATATTATGACCAGCTAACGCATAGTTACCCTTCCCCATCTTCATGTCAGGACGCATCGTCCCCGCCGCCAGGGCTAACGTTGTGTTGTTTGTTCCGCTCGCAATGGGAATCGTCATTCCCGCTGATGGCATTGTGATTTCTCCAATGATGTTGATGGGCTGCTTTTTTGCCCGGGCCTTGGCGACCGTCTGGAAGTTCAGATCCTGAACGTCAGCATAATTATAGGTGGCCTTCTTTTTACTGTTTTGTTGGATTGTCTGGCGCGTGATGTTGGGGCGGTAGCTGCTTACAAAGTGCTCCTTGATCTGTTGGTTGAAGATCAGGCAGGCTGATATTACTAGTAAGATAACAACCGCGGTCCACCGTAGCCATTCCCGTGACCGGTGCTTCTTATTATTCACCGTTCTCACTCCTTCTTTCGGTAATCATTGTCTCAGTTTACCACAGAAAAGCAAAAAAAGACTGGAAAAAGCAATCGCTTTTTCCAGTCTTTTGCAATTGTACTGGTCTTACTTGAGGCCGTACTTCTTGTTGAACTTGTCCACCGCACCATCGGCTTGGGTAAACTTTTGCTTACCAGTGTAGAATGGGTGTGAATCAGAAGTAACTTCAACCCGGATTAATGGGTATTCGTTACCGTCTTCCCACTTGATGGTTTCCTTTGAAGTGGCAGTTGAACCAGAGATGAACTTGTAACCAGTAGAAGAATCTTCAAATACTACTGGGTGGTAATCTGGATGAATTCCTTGTTTCATAATTTAATACGCTCCTTTTGCCATGAATCATTGCCTGAAACATAGATAATCAACCCTAACAGGATAACATGAATTAATTATCAACGCAACATTTTAGCTAATTTTTACTGATGAATCGTCTTCAATCGCAACGTTTGCATGGAGGCGGTTAAGCTTCCACACAATCCGGTCGTAGCCGCGTAGGATGTTGCCGGCGTTATTAATTACCGTTGTCCCGTCGGCCATTAGTCCCGCGATTGTCAAAGCGGCGCCGGCCCGAATCTCGCCAGCGGTAACGTTAGCCCCGTGTAGGTGGTCGGTATGCTTGATCACGATGGTCCCATCATGGGCCTCAATTCGCATCCCCATCTTTTGCAGTTCGGGGACGTGCTTAACTCGCTTTGGGTAGATGGTGTCGACAATTACGCTGTCACCCTCTGCCAAGGACATCAATGGCGTCAACGGTTGCTGTAAGTCAGTTGCAAAGCCCGGGAAAGGCATGGTTTTAACGTGAACCGCCTTGAGCTTAGTTGTCTTCGGGACATAAATTTTATCGCTATCGATTTGGAGGTTGACCCCCATCTCAATCATCTTACTGGTGAATGATTCTAGGTGCTCTGGAATAACATTGTGAATCATTACCCCGTCACCAAGGGCAGCTGCCAGGGCCAGATAGGTTCCCGTTTCAATCCGGTCAGCAATGATCGTGTGGGTGTTCATCGATTGCAAGGTGTTAACCCCCGTAATCCGGATGGTGTCCGTTCCAACACCCCGAATCTTGGCACCCATGTTATTTAAAAAGGTTGCCAAGTCAATGATTTCGGGTTCGCGGGCGGCGTTTTCAATCACCGTCGTCCCTTCAGCGCGAACCGCTGCCAGGATTGCATTGATTGTGGCCCCCACGGAAACCATATCCATGAAGATACGGGCCCCGTGCAGACCGTCCTTAGCTTCGAGGTGGACCGTCCCGTTATTTTCGCTGACGGTTGCCCCCAGCGCTTTAAAGGCCTTTAAGTGCTGGTCGATTGGCCGCGGCCCAATGTTGTCACCACCGGGGAAGGTTAAAGTTGCACGGTGAAAACGACCTAACAGTGCGCCCATAAAGTAGTATGAAGCCCGGAGACTCTTAATGGCCTTGCTTGGAAGTTCAGCTTCGATGATTTGGGTTGGGTCAATGTCGAGAACGCCGTGGCTAAACTCTGATTTGACGTTCATTGACTTTAAAATGATCATCAGATTGTGAACATCCAAGATATCCGGAACCGTGTCGAATTGTACTGGCGTATCCGCTAAAATGGCAGCCGGGATCAACGCAACGGTACTGTTTTTCGCACCACCGATCGTAACTTCGCCCGACAGTCGGTTTCCTCCTTGAATGATCATTCTTTTCATTTCCGTGTTTCCTCACTTAAAAATAGTTAGTTTTATAATCGTTTTTATCTTGTTAAGTATTGCTATTAAACAATCAATAGTAATGATAATTAATTGTTTATTAAATTACAACCTTTTCCGGGTAATCTTAAGGAAATTAAAAGGGAGCGGGCTCCTTTATCCCCCGCTCCCTTTTAAAATCATCTTTTAAGCTTACTTTTCACTGGCGGCCGCTTTAATAAAGGCAGCAAACAGTCCCTCTGGCCGGTTTGGCCGTGACAAGAATTCTGGGTGGTACTGGGCAGCAACGAAGAACTTCTTCTTTGGTAGTTCCACTACTTCAACCAGGTTCCGGTCCGGGTTGATTCCCGAAACAACCAGACCGTGGTCTTCCATCTCTTGCCGGTAGGCGTTATTGAATTCGTAACGGTGACGGTGCCGTTCACTAATCATGGATTTATTGTCGTAAGCCGCGGCGGCAACCGTTCCTGGCTTCAGCTTGCATGGGTAAGCGCCCAGCCGTTGGGTTCCACCCATGTTTTCAACATCTTCCTGGTCTGCCATCAGGTCAATAATGTTATGCTCCGTGTTCGGATCAAATTCGGTCGAGTTAGCATCCTTGTAACCAAGAACGTCACGGGCAAATTCAATGCAGGCGGTCTGCATCCCCAAGCAGATCCCCAAGTACGGCACATCGTTTTCCCTGGCATACTTAATCGCGGTGATCATTCCTTCAATCCCCCGGCTTCCAAAACCACCGGGTACCAGGATCCCATCGTAGCCCTTCAGGGTGTCAGCAACATTATCAGGAGTAATGTTTTCCGCATTAAAGTGGTCAATCTTGACCTTGGCGTTAACCGGGTACCCGGCATGGCGGAGAGCCTCGTTAACGGAAATGTAAGCATCTTGCAGGTCAGTGTACTTCCCGACCATGGCAATCTTAACCGTCTTGGTCAGTTCATTTTCAATGTGGTTGACCATGTTGGTCCATTCCCGCATGTCGGCAACCGGTGCGTCGATGTTGAAGTGGTCAACAACCAACTGGTCCATCCCCTGCTTTTGTAGGTTCAACGGAATCTCATATAGGGTGTTGACATCTAATGATTCAATTACCGCCTTGGGGTCAACATCACAGAAGAGGGCGATCTTCTGCCGCATCTCGTCGGTGATTGGCTTTTCCGTCCGGACAACCAGGATGTTCGGCTGAATTCCCAGGCCGCGGAGTTCCCGAACACTGTGCTGTGTTGGCTTGGTCTTCATTTCACCAGCAGCCCGCAGGTACGGAACCAGCGTGGTGTGAATGTATAAGACGTTCTCGGAACCCACTTCTTCACGCATCTGCCGGATGGCTTCCATGAATGGCTGGGATTCGATGTCCCCAACGGTCCCCCCGATTTCCGTAATGACGACTTCCGCGTCCTTACTTTCACCGGCCCGCTTGATCTTGTCCTTGATTGCGTTGGTAATGTGGGGGATAACTTGGACCGTCCGTCCTAAGTAGTCACCACGCCGTTCCTTGCGCAACACTTCGGAGTAGATTTTACCAGTAGTGACGTTTGAGTACTTGTTCAGGTCATTATCAATAAACCGTTCGTAGTGACCGAGGTCCAGGTCGGTTTCGGTACCATCATCAGTAACGAACACTTCACCGTGTTGGTATGGGCTCATTGTTCCGGGATCCACGTTAATGTACGGGTCAAACTTCTGAATTGCCACCTTTAGGCCCCGGTTCTTCAATAGGCGACCCAATGAAGCAGCGACAATCCCCTTTCCTAAGGATGAAACAACCCCACCAGTTACAAAAATGTATTTCGTCATTGCTTTTACTACTCCTTTGTTTTAATTGTAGGCGGTTATAAATACAGAAAAGCTCCCTATTTCTGTTGAAACAGGGAGCTTACTTATTTACGAACTTCATAGCCTGACTTTTACAGGCGCCCAAGAAAGATAATACAGGGTCACCGTAAAATAGTCAAGAGAGACGCTTAAGATTTATTCGTCATCATCGTCGTCATCGTCTTCGTCGTGCAGTTCAGACAGCTGGTCTTCGATGTTGTCGTCTAGATCGTTATCATCGTCGTTGAAGTCGTCATTTTCTTCATCGTAATCGTCATCATTATTGTCGTCATCGTCATTGTCATCCAGGTCTTCATCTTCTGGATCATCATTGTCGTAGTCGATGACGTCATCGTCGTCGTTGGAGTCTGCCAAGAAGGCGTTAACCTTACGACGCTTCTTCTTTGGCCGGTCTTCTTCGTCCTCGTCGCTTTCACCAACCGTGGCTTCGTCGATGGATTCGAATGGGTACCATGCCCGCAGGCCCCAGGTATTGTCACCAAGGGAAATAAAACTGCCGTCGATGTTCAAATCAGTGTAGAACTGGGCGAGCCGTTCACGGATTTCCTCATCGCTCTTGCCCAGGTATTGTTGAATTTCATTGGTCAGGTCAACAAACGCCATCGCTTCTCCATGGTGAGCTAAGATAGCGTGCGCCACCTCAACCATTGAAAGTTCTGATTTGTCTTGGCCGTCAAAAACCTTTAATTCCAAATTGGTGCACATCCCTTCAAAAAGTCTAAATTACATCTTACAATATTAGGCCTTAAATTGCAATTGAAGTTGGTAATTTCCCACTTCCTGGTCCCCAGTCTTTAGAACATAGTCCACGTTGAGGTGCCCCATGGGAACATCCAGGTCCAAGTCCTTTTCCAGCCGCTTGGTAACGACTCCCAGGCGGATCACCCCGTACTCAGTCCGGTAGCGGGTAACCGTCTCCTTCTCCTGGTCAAATTCAAGCTGGGTCCGCATCGCGCCTTCACGGTGAAGGTGGACCTGGTCGTCTAAGCGAAACTGGACCGGAGTGGCCTGCCCATTTTGGTGCTCAACGTAGCGTAAATAGTACTTTCCGTTTAGTTCAACAAAGTTGCCGTCCTCACTAAAGGTGAAGTTTTCCTGCTGACCATCCTGGCGAATTGTCGTTGTCAGCTTAACTTGTACCGGCGTAATTTTTTTGATAATCCATCGCGCCCTTTCTCTATTCGTAATTTTCCTCCCAATTATACTTGAAATCGGCCGAAAAGGTGACCAAAAGCCATTAATTTCTGCCGGTTTCTTGTATAATAAATTGTATAAAGAATAAGAAAAGAAGATTGTTAATCATGAATGACTTTATCAAGCAACCAGTTGCTGAATTTGACCAGCCACTGGTTCCACAAAATAACACCACATCCTTTATCTATACTAACGCCCTCCTCCAGTCGAGCAAGGAAATGGCCACCCCCCTGCTCCACTTCTGGACCCTGGAGAAGACCGTCATCCTGGGGCTCAAGGACCAGCGCCTTCCGCACCTTGACCAGGCCCTAAAGGTGTGCGAACGGCACGGCTACCACTACTTTCTCCGTAACTCCGGTGGTCTCGCCGTCATTAGTGACGATGGCATCCTGAACTTCTCCCTCTTCTTCCCGTGGCACCTGGAAAAGCGCCAACTGACGATTGATGAGGCCTACGAAAGAATGATCACCGTCATCAAGGCCGCCTTCCCTGAATTACAAATTGAAACCGGGGAAGTCCCCCACTCATACTGTCCGGGGACCTTTGATGTCCACGTCAACGGGCAAAAAATCGGTGGTATCTCCCAACGGCGCAACATGGACGGTGTTGTCGTAATGCTTTACCTCGGGATCAATGGTCCCCAGATGACCCGCGGGGAACTAGTTCGCGACTTCTACGATGCTGGCCTCGGTGATGAAGAAAATAAGTGGCACTTCCCTGATGTTTGGCCAACGTCAATGACGACCATCAGTAGCCTGCTTGGTCATGAGGTTACGGTGGCCGATGCCAAGCAACGCCTGCGTAACGTCTTTCCCCACCACCAGCAAGCCAAGTTTGACCAGCTGATGTGGCAGGCCAACTTTATCAAGTCCTTAAATGATGAACGGATTGCCATCGGTAAGCTTCAACAGCAACTTTCAAAGGAGAATTAGTGTGCAAGCATTTTATCGGGAAAAGCTCCCGCGTGAGAAGGTCTTTCGGGACCCCATCCACGGGCAAATCATTGTTGACAACCAAATTATCCTTGACCTGATCAACACCCCGGAGTTCCAGCGCCTCCGCCGGATCAAGCAACTCGGCACCTCATCGTTCACCTTTCACGGTGCTGAGCACTCCCGCTTTGGCCACTGTCTCGGCGTTTATGAAATTACCCGGGAAATGTGTAACTACTTTCAGCGCAACTACCCCCAGCAAGTGCCTGGCGACGGCCTGTGGGACGATGGCGAACGACCGGTCGCATTGTGTGCTGCCCTCCTGCACGACCTTGGCCACGGTCCGTATTCCCACACCTTCGAGCACATCTTTGCCACCAACCACGAGCAGATCACCCGCCAGCTCATCACCAGTCCGGAAACCAACATTAACAAGATTCTGCGCCGGGTTTCGCCTGACTTTCCCCACCAGGTAGCCAGTGTGATTGACCACAGCTACCATAACCAGCAGGTTGTTCAGATGATTTCCAGTCAGGTCGACGCTGACCGGATGGACTACCTCCAGCGGGACTCTTACTACACCGGGACCAACTACGGTAAGTTTGACCTTGACCGGGTCCTCCACGTTATGCGCCCCGTCAAGAACGGGATTGCCTTTGAGATCTCGGGGATGCACGCGGTGGAAGATTACATCATCAGCCGCTTACAAATGTACTTACAGGTCTACTTCCACCCGGTCTCCCGGGCAATGGAAGTCATCTTAGACCACCTCTTAATGCGGGCAAAGTACATCTACGAGCACCCCAGCGATTTTGAGCCGGAATTTACCCCACACATGCTGATGCCCTTCTTCAACCACCGGTTCACCCTTGATGACTACCTCGCCCTCGACGACGGAGTCCTGACGACCTACTTCAACCACTGGACCCACTCGCGCGATGACATCTTAAGCGACCTGGCGAACCGTTTTCTGAGTCGCCGACCGTTCAAGTCCGCTATCTACGACCAGGATTCGGCAAAGTTTTTACCACAGTTGCGCGACCTGATCCAAACGGCGGGCTTCGATAGCCGCTACTACACGGCCGTCAACGACAGTTTCAAGCTTCCCTACGACACCTATAACCCGAAAGCCTCCAAGCCCCAGACCCAAATCGAACTGCTCCAGCCTAACGGAGACTTTGTCGAGCTGTCCCAGGTCAGCACCCTGGTAGCGAGCGTCTCCGGGCGGGAAGCCGGTGACCAGCGTTTCTTCTTCCCGAAAGAGATGCTGGAGAAACACCAGGATATCGAGATCTTCGAACCAATTTACGAGAAATTCCAGAGTTACATTAAAAATAACCACATTGTTGACCCAGAAAAGTAGTCCGGGCCAGCTTTTTGGTGATTAACGGCATTTAAGACTGAAAAGGAGAAATTAATAATGGCAATTAAAATGGTAGCAATTGATATTGACGGCACGCTGATTAACGACAATCGCCAGATTACCCCTAAGACCGTCGCCGCAATCAAAAAGGCCAGTCAGCAGGGAATCAAGATTGTCCTCTGCACTGGGCGGCCAATGACCGGGGTGCGGGCCTACCTTGACCAGTTGGGCCTAGCTAACCGCGAGGATGAGTACGTCGTCAGTTTTAACGGGGCCCTGGCGCAAACCACCAGTGGCAACGTCATGGTTGACTACAGCATTTCCTTCAACGACTATGCAGACTGGGTCAATTACTGCCTCAAAGAAGGGGTCCACTCCCAAATTGAAACGCGGGATTACATCTACACTACCAACCAAAACCTTAGCTACTACACCATCTACGAATCTGAGCTGGTCAGCATGCTGGTTCGTTACCGTTCCCTCGATGAAATGGCCCGCATTCAGGACCAGTACACGATTGCCAAGGCGATGATGGTGGACGATAAGGAAAAAATTGACCAAGCTGTTAAGGACCTTCCTGAAGAACTTGCCAACCGCTTCTCAATTGTGCGGAGTGAAGACTTCTACCTTGAATTTATGCATAAGGAAACCAGCAAGGGCAAGGCCCTGGACCGGCTCAGCAGTGAACTGGGGCTTACCGCTGATGAAGTGATGGCACTGGGGAACGCCCAAAACGATAACTCGATGCTTGAATTTGCCGGGCTCGGGGTGGCCATGGGTAACTCGGTCGATAAGACCCTCGCCGTGGCGGACGTTGTTACCGGCGATAATAACCACGATGGGGTCGCCCAAGCAATTGAAAAGTACGTCTTTTAAAGTCACTAACTACTAAAAGCCACTACCCGTTGGCATGATACCAACGGGTAGTGGCTTTTCCCTTTCAAAAACGGTTCGGGACCGGACCCATTAACGACGCCAGATTTTTCTGGACCTTTCGACCACTTGCCAAGTCATAGAACGTGTACTCGCCACGATAACGGTCGATGATTGCCTGGTAGTGGGTGTAACTGTGGGCGTGGCGTTGGTTATGGGGCACCGTGACGTCCTGCAGGAAGTCACGCAATTGCTGGGGGGTACTCGGTCGTCCCCGCCACCGCGCAAGGGCAGCCCGCTTAAAACGGTCCACGGAGTTCCCACCCTGGGGACCAGGTTGAAAATAAGTCTGCAGCTGGTGAATGGTCGCCCGGCTAAACTGGTGGCCCGCTAAGCCCAACATGGCATTTAAGTGGCTAACCTGCTGGTCAAGGTCAGGGGTATTGGTAAACACGGCGGCGGGATTAGGACGGGCCCGTAGTCGACCGTTGAGGGGCTCAATTACGTAGGTCCCGCTCCCGTCCATTAGTAACCAGTGGAAGGGGTACTGTTGCTTATCAAACCACGGTCGCCTTACAACTGAGACCTGGTCTAATTCTGCCAAAACGGCGGCTACCGAGTCGTGACTGCCCAGGACCCAGTTAATGAAGTCCTGGGGAGTAAGGGCGAGTGTTTGGGGACGCACCCGTTCCTGGTAATCCGCGGCAACGGGGAAGAAGAGCTCCGCACAGACCAGCCCAGCGTCATTAATGCCGTCACCAATCAGAAAGTGTCCATCAAAGTAGCGCATCCCACCCAGAATACGGTGGCGGTTAATCACAACCCGGTGCCCAATGGCCGGTTGCCACTGGTAGTCGACTGGGAGGTAGGTTAGCTTCCATGGTGTTCGGGGCGGGAAATCCATTGTCCGGCCAAAGAGTCGTCCTGTCGTAATTACTGTACACATTTTATTCCCCACTTTTCTTTGATCCAGCAAAAAAGGGAGCCCGACAAACGTCGTACTCCCTTAATATTCGTCCGTAAATTAGCTCAACTTGGTAACGGCACCAGTTTCGCTGTTGTATTGGTAGAAGCCGACCATGTTGGAAACAGTGTTATCACTGTTGTTCCGCCGAACTTCAAACTTGTAGGTGTTACCAGACTTACCAGTGGTAATAATTTGGTAACCCTTTTCGCCGCTAAAGCCCATCTTATTGGCAAATTCAACCACCACATCATCAGTCGTCTTCGCAGTAGCGGTCGACGATGAAGAAGCGGCACTCTTGGTAGCACTGCTGGTTGTAGCCGCACTATTGGCATTCTGACTCGTGCTGGTGCTGCCCTTTTGAGCGCTATCAATCTTATCTTGCAACTCGGAATATGCATCGCGCATTGCCGGACTAGTTGACTTTTGTTCCTTTAGATTATTAGAAGCAGTAGCATAGTCCCCATTCCGGTATGCCTTGCGAGCACTCATGTAGTTTTGCAAATCAGTAGCAAGATTGTCGGCCTGTGTTGAACGATTGTTGGTATTGTTCAAACGGTCATATGCGCCCTGGTAGTCCTCGTTACGGATTAACTTGTTGGCAGCACGGTATGCGCTGCCCGACGTGGTCTCCGAGGACCGTACAGATGAACTTGTCGAAGAAGTACTAGATGTTGCTGAGTCGTGGTTGCCACAAGCAGCAAGCGTCAGTGCGATTGCCACTGCAGCCGTCCCAGTAATCACCTTGTTAAATAGTTGCTTTTTTTGCATTTTTATCCTCCTTCGCTACTGCCCACCTTATTATATCATGGATTGGAATTCTCTCCAAAATCTACACGAATATCAAGAAAAGAAAAATCCCAGAATGGCGTTGCCAATTTCTGGGATTCTTTATTTACTACTTATGCCTTTGCACTTTGAAAGACCTGCTTGAATAGCGGACTGACTGGCCGGTTTTCGTTGATCCGCTTAATTGCCGCAGCAATCAGTGGGGCCACGGAAACCTGCTTGATCTTCGCAATTTGCTTTTCCGCTGGTAACTTAATCGAGTCCGTCACAACAACTTCCTTCAGTGGGGACTTTGAGAGACGCTCGATGGCTGGACCGGAAAGAACCGCGTGCGTACATGAAGCGTAAACTTCCTTTGCACCCGCATCAATCAGGGCTTGGGCACCAAGGGTAATCGTCCCGGCAGTATCAATCATATCGTCAATCATGATACAAGTCTTGCCCTTAACATCCCCAATGATGTTCATGACCTGGGCAACGTTCGCCCGTGGCCGCCGCTTATCAATGATGGCGATTGGTGACTTCAAGAATTCAGCCAATGCCCGTGCCCGGGTCACCCCACCGTGGTCCGGAGAAATGACAACCGCGTTATCGGCAACCCCTTCATTGATGAAGTATTCAGCCAATAGTGGCGCCCCCATCAGGTGGTCAACCGGGATATCAAAGAATCCTTGAATCTGGGCGGCGTGCAGATCAAGAGCAATCACCCGGTCCACACCGGAATTTTGTAACATGTTGGCAACCAACTTGGCAGTGATTGGCTCCCGACTCCGTGCCTTCCGATCTTGCCGTGCGTAGCCGTAGTACGGCATCACAACGTTAATGGTCTTGGCGCTGGCCCGCCGTAAAGCGTCAACCATGATCAAGAGTTCCATTAAGTTGTCGTTAACTGGTGCAGAGGTTGATTGAAGAACGTAAACGTTGTCCCCCCGGACACTCTCTTCAATGTTAATCTGAATTTCACCATCACTAAAACGGTCAACAGATAACTTACCAAGCTCAATCCCCAGGTGCTGAGCAATCTTTTCAGCCAGCGGCCGGTTTGAGTTTAAGGCAAACAATTTGAAATTAGAATCAATATTAGACTGTGTCATTAGATCCTCCGGAAGTTTAAGTGAGTCAATTATCTACTTCTTATGATATCGACCCCAGAATTAAAAAGCAAGCAAAAGTGAGATTACCACGGCAACTTCTTGGCGTAATCCTTCTTATTGGTCTGCCGTGACCGGGCAATTGCCATGTCGTATTGTTCCGTGCTGTCGGTAATCGTGGAACCGGCCGCAATAAAGGAATCCTTGGCAATGTTAACTGGCGCAACCAGGTTACTGTTACTACCAATAAAGGCGTGGTCGCCAACATTGGTATGGTGCTTGTTGGTCCCGTCGTAGTTAACAAAGACAACCCCACAGCCGACATTGATGTTCTTACCCAGCGTGGCGTTCCCAATGTAGGTCAGGTGGCCAACCTTGGTACCAGCACCGATGTAGGCCTTCTTGACTTCACAGAAGTTACCGATATGGACGTTTTCACCAATCTCGGCTTCTGGACGCAGGTGGCTGTTCGGGCCGATGTCACTGCCGTTGTGCATCTCGGCGCTTTCCAGCGTTGAGGAGGTAATCTTGACCCCGTCGTGGATGGTCGAATCCACAATCCGTGAGCCGGCAGAGATGTAGCAGTCCTTGCCAATCACGGTGTGGCCCTTGATAACAACGTTTCCTTCCAGGACAGTATCGTTACCGATCTGGACATCAGCATCGATGTACGTGGTTGCCGGGTCAACCATGGAGACCCCTTCTTGCATCCAGTGCTTGTTGATCCGCGCCCGCATTACCTTATTGGCCTTGGCCAAGGCGATCCGGTCGTTAACCCCCATTGACTCTTCAAAGTTGTCCATCTTGTAGGCGGTGACGATTTCGCCTTCCTGCTTGAGAATGCCAATCACATCGGTCAGGTAGTACTCACCCTGGGCATTATCATTCGTAATCTTGGTCAGGGCTTTGAAGAGCTTCTTGTTGTCAAAGCAGTAAACCCCAGTATTGATTTCCTTGATTGCCCGCTCTTGGACATCAGCATCCTTTTGTTCAACGATCCGCTCAACAATACCAACGTTGTCCCGGACAATCCGACCGTAGCCAGTAGGGTCCGGAGCCACTGAAGTTAAAATTGTTGCGGCGGCGTGCCGTGATTCGTGATACTTAAATAGCTTTTCAAAGGTATCTGCAGTAAACAGGGGGGTGTCACCACTGACGATGATTGTTTCCCCATCTTCATTAGCAAGCAGGTCCCGGGCTTGCATTACCGCGTGACCGGTTCCTAGTTGCTGGCGTTGCAAAGCGTACCGGGTCCGGTGACCCAGTTCTTCCTTAACCGTGTCGGCCCCGAAACCAACAATCGTAACGATCGTGTCGATGTGGGCCTTTTCCAGTTGGGTCAAAACGTGGTTAACCATTGTCTTTCCACAAACTTGGTGTAAGACCTTGTGGAGCTTGGAACGCATCCGGGTTCCCTTACCAGCTGCTAAAATAACTGCATTTCTCTTTACCATTCTAATTTTCCTTTCCGAAGACATTTTCCATAAAATTACCAGGACGTGCTGTGATGGTCTTTTGATCGCCATCTTCCGCATCAACCGTGACCAGAGACGTGCAATCATCAACCAGGCGGTGGTCGCTGTTGCTACTCTCGGCCAAGACGGTCATCCCCACCAAGTTGGCATCGAATTCCTTGATCAAGGATGCCATCCCGTTCAGGGTTCCGCCCCCCTTAAGAAAATCATCGACAACGACGACGTTGGCCCCTGCCGACAGGGTCCGCCGGGACAGTTCCATCTTCTTAATCCGCTTGACTGATCCGGAGACGTAGTTAACACTCACCGTCGGTCCCTCGGTGATGTGGGAACTGTTCCGGACAATCACGAACGGCTTGTTCATGTACATTGCCGCACTCTGGGCAATCGGGATTCCCTTGGTTTCCACCGTCATCACTACGTCGACGTCCTTATCCATGTACTGGGTTGCAATCAGCTGGCCCACCTGGTGCAGGATGTCCGGCCGGCCAATCAGGTCCGAAAGGTAAACGTAGCCGCCGGGCAGGAAACGGGAGTCGTCATTGACCTCGTTTACCAGGTTAGCGATGGTCTTTTCCGCATTCTCCTGTGAGTAAAAAGGCGCTAACACAGCACCGCCACTGGCACCGGGGATGGTCTTCAGGCGTCCTTCTCCCCAGGTCTGGAAGGTATGCTTGATGATGCTCAGGTCCTCACTGATTGAGGACTTTGCCGAACCATAGCGTTCACTAAAGAACTTAAGTGACACTAATGTTCGGGGGTGTTCCAGTAAGTAGCGGGTCATATCGACCAGCCGGTTGCTTCTTCGTACTTTCATAATCGTCATTGTCCGCCTTTCTAAAAAGGATTAATTCATAATGAATTTTACCATAAAATGTTCGGCTTTTATGAATTATTTCCAAAAAAGGCCCGCGTCGGCGAAGTTTTTTGCTGACGCGAGCCTGGTTAATTCTAATTTGCTTCAATGAAGTTCTGGTATAAAAGGGCAATGACGTAGATAACGACCTCGATCACGGCGATGAAGAAGCTGACCGGCCAGTTGGTCAAGTAACCTAACAGCAATCCGGCCCAGGTCCCCAGCAAGGAAAAAAGGATTGCCAGCCCCATCATCTTTGCTACCCCGTGGGTGAAGTACTTGGCGCTGGCCGCAGGAATTGTCAGCAGAATGAAGATCAACAGCGAACCAACAATCTGGGCGGCCACACTGACGCTCAACGCCAGGAGGAGCAAAAAGACGACCGAAATAACCGTCTGGTTGACCCCACTCACCTGCGCCCCAACCTCGTCAAAGGAAGAGAACTTCAGCTGGCGGTAGATCAGGACGGTAATTGCCAAAACTACCGCCGACAAGATAATCAGTTGGTGAACTTCACTGGCACTGATTCCGACCACGCTCCCGAAGAGGATGCTGGTCGCGGAACTGGCCGTCTGGCTGCTGAGGGAAAGGAAAAGGATCCCCAGACCAATGAACAGGCCCGATACCGCACTGATGACCGCTTCTCTGCGGGACTCTTTAATACTCATCTGCCCCACCAGAACAGAACTGAGCATGGTAAAGAGGATCATTCCGTTAAGTGGTGCCCAGCCGGCAAAGACCGCAAAGGAGGCCCCGGCAAAGCCAATTTCCGACAGGGTGTGGGTCAGAAAGGATAGTTGGCGAGCGACCACGAACACCCCAATCACCCCACTGACGATTGCAATAAAGGTACTGGCGAAAAAGGCGTGCCGCATAAAGGCAAGGCTTAGCATTCTTCTTCCCCCTTTACAATCGCTGCAAGTTCGTTAATCGACCCCGTCGTGTACCCGTCCGCTTGCATGTGGAGGTAGCGGGTACCATACCGTTGGGCAAGGTCCCAATCATGGGTAATGAACATCACGCTGAGGCCGTCTTCTTGAAAACGGGCCACCAGGTCCAGCAAACTGTACTTCATCTCGTTATCCAGGCTAGCGGTGGACTCGTCTAAAATCAGGAGGCGGGGGTTGGTAAGCAGGGCCTGAGCAAGGTAGGCCCGCTGCTTTTCCCCACCAGAGGCGAGGCCCAGGGGACGGCCCGCAATTTTTGTCAGGTCCGTGATCCTGATGATCCGGTCCAGGCGGTGCCGTTCCTTCTTCGTCAGCCATGGCCAACGTGACTGGCGGCTGTTTAAGGCCACAAAGTCGCGAATTGATAAGGGGTACTCCTCATCAAGGTTCCGAAATTGGGGCACGTAGCCTAGGCGGGTGTCCTTGGGGATGTTAATGGTCCCCTCCTTAGGTTTAATCAATCCTAAGAGGGCCTTTACCAGGGTTGTTTTCCCCACCCCGTTTTCACCAACCACGACGAGGAAGTCCCCACTGTTGATGGTAAAACTGAGGTTACTAAAGACGGTATGGTCCCCATAAGCGACTGTTAAGTCATCTACTGACAATACTGCCATTATCGTGCCTCCTTCTGCTGAATCTTGGCGAGTTCTTGGTATTGGTCAATCATCCACTGCTGGTAGGTCTTCCCATTGGGCTTTGATTCCGTCACTTTCAAGACTGGGACGTCATACTTGTGGGCCAGCTGAACCATATTATTAATCACGTGGTCGTCAGACTGGGCGTTCTCCACAAAAAAGGCAATTCGGTGGTTAATGATGGCGTCTTGAAGGTCCTTGACGTCCTGTGGCGAGGGATCATTACCGTCTTCGGTTGCCTTCGCGAAGTGGTTATCAACCACCTGGTAACCTAGGTTATTCAAGGCGTAGTCAAAAACAGGTTCGCTGACGGCAACTGCCCGTTGTTGGCCGACCCCCTGTTTGACGCGCGCAATCTCCTTATCTAGGGGTTGTAACGACTTAAGGTACTTCCGGGCCTGGCGGTGGTAGTAACCGGAATGATCAGGGTCCATTCGTGAATACTGATTGGCAAGTTTCTTTGCTAACTTCTTCATCGTGTTTGGCTGGTACCAAACGTGCTCGTTGGCCCCCGCCCGCTCGCCGGCAACCTGGCGGCCAACGTCAATGACACGGAGGTCTCGGTTTCCGCTAGCTTGAGTCATCTTGGTCAGCCAGTGGTCATAGCCAAGGCCATTTTGAATTACCAGGTTGGCCTTCCCCATCAGCTGTGACTGCTGGGTGCTGGGCTGGTAATCATGGGGATCAATTGAGGCGTTGTTGATCACTGAAGTTACCTGGCCATACTTCCCGGCAACTTGCTGGGCGACCTCACCGTAAAAATTAAGGCTGGTGACAACCCGGATGGGCTTATGTTCCCGGTAGCCCTCCTTAAGTGGCAGGCAGGACAGTACTAAAATGACCACGAGAACGCTCACCAGCGCACCAACACCGGTCCAATACTTCTTCATTGCGTAGCTCTCTCCTAAATCGTAACGATTACTATTTATAACAAAACCATCTTAACGAAAATTGGCCTGCAATGCAAGTATATCAAGACAAAAAAATAAGAGTGGGGGAACAAATTGCGATTTATTTCCGCACTCTTTTAGTTTTCAAGCTTAATTATTGGCTATCCGGAATACTTTTTCCGGCCTGCACATTATCACAACAGGGTCACCACATGAACATCACGGCAAAAACCCCGGATACTGTTTTGAATCCGTTTGGCCCGTGATTCGGTGTGGCAGATGGCAAAAACGGTTGGTCCGGTCCCACTCATCTGAGCAACATCGGCCCCTAGCTCGACCATTTTTTCCTTCAACCGCTTAATCTCCGGGTAGAAGCTCATCGTGACCGGTTCAAGGACGTTTCCCATGTACTTGGTTGCCGTTTGCCAATCCTGGGCCCGCAGGCTAGCAAGTAACTGATCGTTATCTAGGTGGTCAATCTTTTCGTAATTAATCTGTCGCAAAATCTGGGGCGTTGAAACGCTGATCTGTTGTTTGGCAATCACGACCCAGTAGTGGGGCTGGGACGGCAATAGTTCAATCTTCTCACCGTGGCCGGAGACGTAGGCCAACTGACTATAGACACAGTAAGGAACATCGGAGTCAATTGTGAGGGCAATCGTTGCCAATTCCTGCTTTGAAAGCCCCAACCGCCACATACTATTAAGGGCGCGCAGGACCGCGGCCGCATCGGATGACCCCCCACCAAGGCCTGCGGCAACCGGAATGTTCTTCTTAATGTTAATTGTGACCCCTTCCTTGCAGTGGAAACGGCTGCGAAGGATATGGGCCGCTTGATAGGCAAGGTTCCGCTGGTCGTTCGGCAAGAAGCCACTATTGGTGTACACCTTAATCGTTGCTGGCCGCCGGTGGGTCTCAACGGTCACGTAGTCAGCCAAGTCGGCTGAGGTCATCACCATGTCCCAGCGCGGTGAACCGTCAAAGTAACGCATTGGCGTATCGAGACTTAAATTTAACTTTGCTGGCGCCTTTTCAGTTACACGCATCGAATCTTCCCTCCCAACCTCATATAATCTACTTAATTTGATTATACTAACGGGAGAAATAAACGGCAAGCTCTTACCGTTGCAAAGCCATCAGCCACTTCACTCCACACACATGTCAGAAATAAAAAACCTCCGGTGTTCGGCAATGCCGGGCACTGGAGGTTATCGTGTATTGGGCCGCGCAAGTTTCACGGCTCTATCAGCTTCTATTATTCAAAGGCTAACGAGATGTTATGCGTTAAAACATCCGTGTAGCTGTAAGAGATCCGGTCAAGGGAACCCTGACCATCGTTTAAGTGGACAATGAAAATCGCTGGGTAGATCTTGCTCAAGATCCCGTGGTGCGTTGCCACCCGCTTACGTCCCGCCTGGGCCTTCACTAAGACCGGCTGGCCAATTCGATCATCCAATTCCTTCTTGATCTCCACAATCGTTTCTGGCACTCCACTTCACCTCACTGCAATAAACAGTACCATTAAATTATTAAACAATTAATATTACCATTATATTACAGAAAAGTCAATTTAGAGAAGCGCCGCCGCGTGGAGAAGGTTGGCCAAGTCAATGAACTGGTCGAGGGTCAGTCTTTCCGGCCGAATTTGCGGAGAAATTCCCGCTTGATCAAGAATCGTCTGCATCTTTTCCTTTACGTCCGCCTGCTTACCAATGACTGATTGAAGGTTATTCCACAGGCTCTTCCGCCGGTGGGCAAAGCAACCACGGATGAAGCCAAAAAGCTTCTGCTGGTCAAAGGGCTGGACTGCCAGCGGCTCTTTTCGGGGCTTAAGAACGACGATCGCTGAATCAACGTTGGGCGATGGCACAAAGGCATGGCGGGAAACGTTAAAGGCAATCGTTGCCGTCATCTGGTACTCAATTGCCAAAGTTAGGGCCCCATACTGCTTAGTTCCCGGCTGGGCAGCCAGTCGTTGGGCCACCTCCTTTTGCATCATGACGCAAATGGCGGCCCACTTAACAGGCGCCTTCAGGAGGTTCATTAAAATCGGACTGGTGATGTAGTACGGCAGGTTAGCAACCACCTTGACCGGCTTGGTAGGGTCCGTGAATTGATCCTGAATCAGTGCCGGGAGGTTCGCCGCCAGGACATCCTGGTTTAAGACCTTAACATTGGGGTACGGCTTGAGAACCTCATTTAATACTGGAATCAGGTCCTGGTCAATTTCCAAAGCCAGGACCTCGCCAGCCGCCTGGGCGAGCTGCTCAGTAAGGGCCCCAATCCCCGGGCCAATTTCAATCACGTTATCCACCTTGGTGATCTCACCGGCATCGACAATCCGCTTCAAGACGTTGAGGTCAGTCAAGAAGTTCTGACCAAAGCTCTTCTTGGTGTGGATCCCGTACTTTTCCATGATGGCCCGTGTGCGGGTGCGACTTCCAATTTGTGGTGTCTTACTCATTGCTTTCCTCCTGGTCAATTTGCTTCACTGCGGCGGTGAACTGGTCAGCGGTCACCTGGAACATGTTCAAACGGTGAACCAGTTGCTTACCGTTTCCGTAGCCAATCCCTAAGATTTGGCCCAGGCGCTCCCGCCGGCGTTTTGAGTTCTGCTGGCCGGTTAACCCCGCCGCTTGTAAATCACGCTGGGAGAAGAGCGGGTTCGCTGCGGGCGCCTGGGTATAAAGGTGCTTCAACGCTGCTTTGATCACCGCAGGGTCAGCGTGCTCAACGCCCAAGCTACCGTGGGCCTCGTTGGGCACCCCTTGGTCACGGCGGATAAAGGCGTGCTTAATTCCCGGTACGGCAGCACTGATCATCTTCCGGAGGCGTTCGCCGTTAAAGTCGGGATCAGTAAAGACAATTAGTCCCCGGCTTTGCTGAAGTTTCTTCAGCCGGGCCAGGTCATTAGCATTCAGTGCTGAACCGTTCGTTTCATAGGTATCAGCATCAACCACCTTTTGGACCTGCTTCGTATCGTCCTTCCCCTCAACGACAATTACTTCTTTAATCTTCGTCATGATGTCTTTTTAAAAAGAGCCTCCTTGCGTTCTGGTAAGTATGGTAGGCTGCCTGGCTAAAGGAAACCTGCTTGAGGTCGGCAACCGCATTGACAACGAACTTGGTAAAGGCCGGTTCGTTCTGCTTTCCCCGAAACGGAGCCGGCGTCAGATACGGGGCGTCCGTTTCCACCATCATCCGGTCCAGAGGGACTGCCTGAACAGCAGCATGCACGTCCTTAGCGTTGCCGAAGCTGGCTACCCCACTAAAGGAGATTGCCATCCCCAGTGCCAAGAACTTTTCCGCCCATTCGGGAGTACCGTTGAAGCTGTGCATCACCCCACCAAAGTCACCCACGTGGGCGTTTTTCAGGATGGCATAGGTATCGGCCAGGGCCTCTCGACAGTGGATGGAAACGGGTAGGTGCCGTTCCCGGGCCCAGGCAAGCTGCTCCTCAAAGATATCCTGCTGTTGGTGATGGGGCGAATACTCGTCGTTGTAATAATCCAGGCCAATTTCGCCAATTCCCACAACCACCGGGTCATCAAGCTGCTGGCGAAGGGTTTGCCGCGCATTTTCATCAAAGGTCCGGATATCCTCTGGGTGCCAGCCAATGATGGGGTGCAGGTTGCTAAAGCGGTGCCCCAGGTCCAGTGCCCGCTGGTTCAGCTTGGCGTTTGATCCCACGATGTTCATCTGGGTCACCCCGTAGTATGCCGCCCGGTCCTCAAAGGCCGGCACGTCGTCATAAAAGGGATCATCGTTCAGGTGGGTATGGGAATCATACACCTGCCGCCAATCGCGTTGCTTCTTTCCCATGGCTTAGCCCAGTTCCAGGCCTGGTTCTAAGGCGTCATCAACCGTGACGACCGTTACCTGGTTGTCCTTCTCAACGGACAGCAGCATCCCCTGGCTAACTTCACCGCGCATCTTCCGCGGCTTCAAGTTGGCAACGATAACAACCTTCTTGCCAACCAGGACACTCGGGTCCGGGTACCATTGGGCGATTCCGGAAAGAATTTGCCGGCCGTCTGGGGTCCCATCATCCATGTGGAACTTCAACAGCTTATCAGCACCCTTGACGTGGTCAGCAGCGGTGATCTTAGCTACCTTTAGGTCCACCTTATCGAAGGCTTCAATCCGAATCAGCTTCTTGCCATCCGTCGCCACTTCTTCCTTCTTCACGGCTTCTTTCTTGGCTTCTTCCATTGCCTTCCGTCCCTTTGTCTTTTGGTTAGCGCTCATCTTGCTCTTGATGAACTCAACTTCCTTCTTAACGTCCAGACGAGGGAAGATTGGCGTTCCCTTGGCAACCACTTGGGCAGCTGCTGGGAAGTCGTTGAATTCCAGGTTCTCTAAGGAAACGGCTTCTTCTGGCAGGCCCAGTTGCCGGGCAATTTCCTTTGGTGCGTCCGGCATGACTGGTTGCAGCAGGGCTGCAATTACCCGGAGGCTCTTTGCCAGGTGGGTCATTACATCAGACAGGACATCCTTCTTGCTGTCGTCCTTTGCCAAGACCCATGGTTCGGTCTCGTCAATGTACTTGTTGGCCCGGGAAACGAGCTTCCAGACCGCAGCCAGAGCGTCCGCAAAGTGGGTCTTGTCCATCATTTCCTTGTATTCTGCAATGGCGTCCTGGGCCGTCTTTTCCAGGTCGGCGTCAAAGGCCGTCTCAGTAGTGTTTTGACCATCGATCTTGCCACCTTGGTACTTGTTGATCATGGCAACAGTCCGGTTCAGAAGGTTCCCCAGATCGTTAGCGAGGTCAAAGTTGACCTTGTCGACAAAGTCTTCTGGACTGAAGACCCCGTCGTTGCCGAATGGCATTGCCCGCAGTAGGTAGTAACGGGTAGCGTCGAGGCCGTAGCGGTCAACTAAGGTTTCAGGATAAACCACGTTCCCCTTGGACTTGGACATCTTGCCGTCCTTCATTGTCAGCCAGCCGTGGCCAATGACGTGCTTCGGCAGTGGCAGTCCCAACGCGTGCAGCATGATTGGCCAGTAAATGGTGTGGAAACGGACAATTTCCTTACCAACCATGTGGACATCTGCTGGCCAGTACTTCTTGAAGAGTTCGTCGTTGTCAGAACCGTAGCCCAAAGCAGTGATATAGTTGGACAAGGCATCAATCCAGACGTAGACAACGTGCTTCGGGTCGTTTGGAACCTTAACCCCCCAGTTGAAGGAGGTCCGGGTGACGGCCAGGTCCTCTAGGCCCGGCTTCAGGAAGTTATTGACCATTTCGTTCATCCGACTGTGGGGTTCGATGAAGTCCGGGTGCTCCTTGTAGTAGTTCATTAGCCAGTCGGCGTACTTACTCATCTTGAAGAAGTATGACTCTTCCTTAACCAGCTGGACTTCGTGACCGGACGGCGCCTTCCCCCCAATCACCTTGCCGTTGTCGTCGCGGTAGACTTCGGCCAGTTGACTTTCCGTGAAGTATTCTTCATCATCAACCGAATACCAACCCACGTATTCGCCCTTGTAAATGTCGCCCTGGTCAACAAACTTTTGGAAGATCTTCTGGACCGCCTTTTCGTGGTAGTCATCCGTCGTCCGGATAAACTTATCGTTGGTGATCTTCAGCGTCTTCCACAGCTTCTTGATTCCGGCAGCCATTTGATCGACGTATTCTTGGGGCTGCATCCCAAGCTTATCGGCCTTCTGTTCAATCTTCAGGCCGTGTTCATCAGTCCCCGTTAAGAAGAAGACATCGTAACCGTTTAGCCGTTTGAAACGGGCTTCCGCATCACAGGCAACCGTGGTGTAGGAGTTACCAATATGCAGCTTACCAGATGGATAGTAAATTGGTGTTGTAATGTAATAGGTTGGTTTTTGTGTAGCCATATGAGGCCCCTCTTTCTAGTATGATTTTAGAATTGCATTGACGTTAAGTATAGCATAATTAGTGGCGCAATGAGCAGCTTGCCGCCGCTAAAACAGGTCGAGCTGCTCCGGTGACCGGGGCGCCAATCCCGAAAAGTGGACTCCCATCATTTTCTGCAGTTGCAGGGCATTCGGAGCAGCATCCTTTGCGGAGTTGTTGTTAAAAATAACGCAGGTTTCTTTAGGCGCTGGGTTCAGGGCCCGGATTGCCTGGGCAAAAGCGGCTAACTCTTTTTCACTGTAACGGTAGAGGGTCCGCGTCTTGCGCCAGCTTTTATCCTGGTTTGCCCACCCTTCTTTATTCCTCCCGTGCAGACGCAGGAGGGCCAGGTCCGGATTAGTGGTGACCAGCTTGAAGGGAACGGAGGTCACGGTATCGTGAGGTTCATCCGCGGCCACCAGGGTGAATTTGAGGTCACGACAGTAGCTGATTAGTGAGTCCACGACCCCTGGCTGGTACCAGCTGCTGTTGCGGAGTTCCACCGCTACCGGTAGTTGTCCCATCCATGTGCGGACAAGTTTTAGGTACTCGATGTCCGCAACGCTGGCGTCAAAGTACGGCGGAAACTGGAACAGGACCGTCTTCAACTGACCAGCCGCCACCAAAGGGGCAATTGTTCGCCGGTACTGCTCAAAGAGGGTTGCCAGCTCCCCCTTATCCTGGTGGCGCCGGTGGAGGGTCATCCCCTGGTGGGCCTTAATAATAAAGGTAAAGTCTTCCGGAACCGCCGCCAGCCAGTTCTGAATGGTGCTCATCTGGGGCAAAGCGTAGAAAAAGGTATCGACTTCCACCGTTGGAAAATGCTGGGCGTATTCATTGAGGGTCACTGGTCGTTGCTCATTGTGAATCAGGACGGGGTGTTCCGTCCACGTCGTCATTCCCATCGTAATTTTTGCCATGATCTCCCTCCTTATCACAAAGCTATCCTATCGGTCCGGGCCGATAAATGCAACCAAATTGGTGGGGCCTTACTCATAAATTGCTTAGCAAATTCTTAATTTTTTGAAAAAATATATATTCATTATTCACGTGCTCATCGACTGATTTAACAGTGATTATACATAGTTGAACTTTAATATGCATTTGGCCCCAGGGCCGCCGAAAATTTATGCAATTTACAAAATAAGAGGCGGTGGGCAAAATCGTTCAAAAGACTAGCCAGACGACATTTAAGATGATATGTTGGATATGGAAAATATGAAAGGAGCGATCACAATGCTACTAACTAAGAAGCTTTTTCACAACACTAAGAAGTCGACTGAGAACCGGAAGGGTTCAGCAGTATTACCCATCAAGGTGGATGGGAAGGTCGTCTTCTTTGCTTAGTTCACGTAATAATATATAAAAAAGAGTGGCTGGTAAGAAAACATGGTTTTCTTCCAGCCACTCTTTTTCTATATCGAATATTACAGTAATCGCAGAAAGCCATAAGCTAGCGCTGCAGAGCAAGTCCATTAATACGGAACCGCCCCGGTACTTTTCCCTAGCTTTTTTAGGCAAAGTGCTTCTTCAGTGCCGCAGCCTGCAATTCAACAACGTTATTATGGTTGAAACGGGCAAACACTAGCGCATCGTTTAGCAGGTCGGCAATGTGATCCGGGTCCCCACCACCACGAATTGCGTTGTTGGCTTGCAACAGCCGGGTCCGCGGCATGAAGAAGGTTACGTGGCGCCGGGCGCAGAAGTCCGTCACTATCTGCAGACAGTGGTTGCTTCGCGGGTAACGCTCCCGTAACGCCTCGTACTCCGCAACGTAGTACAACATCATTATCAACCGTAAGTAGGTCGTCGTCGATTCCTTAGCTAACTTAACAGAATCGTTTTGTGCTCGCAGGTAGTTGATTACCTTCGTGAAAAAGAACTCCGCGTTGCCAAGCTCGTTTTTACGGGCGTAAAGGATCCCTGACCCGAGGTAGGCCAACTGAGAATACACCGTTTCGTGTTGTTCGTCGAGCTTATCCAGGATCTGTGTGAAGTTGAACATAGTCGTGGCCGTCTGGTTGTTAGTCAGGGTGTCGAGCATTCCCCGCAGGTAATAGTACTGCATCCGCTGCTGGCGGTTCGGCAATTCCTGTTCCCTGACGCTTCGCAACTGGCTGATTACCAGGGGGAATTTTTCCGCCATCAGGTTGAGTTCTGCCTCGTCCAAGACTGTTTTGCGGACGGGCTCTGGCGTACTTCTCCCATTTTCAGCAAGGTCATCGATGCTCAAGTCCAATCGTTGGCATAATTTCCCCAAAATCAGCACTGAGGGGATCTGACCGTTGCTTTCAAACTTACTGAGCGTGGATTGCGTACAGATACCGTCACACAGTGCGACCTGGGAAATGCCCCGTTTCTTTCGTCGTTGGACAAATTTTTGAATATCCATTCGCGCTCCCACCTTTTCGATTAGCCATGCAAACCGAGGGCAATCTTAGCAAAACGACTCATCTTGTCGATGCCCCAAACGGGTTCCCAGACTAAGTTAATCTTACATTTGTCTACTCCATCAACGGAGGTGGCCGCTTCGGTGATGGCATCGTTCAAGAAGTCACCAAGTGGGCAGCCCATCGTTGTCAAAGTCATCGTTACGATGCATAGGCCGTCGTCATCAACCGACACATCATAAATTAAACCGAGGTTTACCAGGTCAATCCCCAATTCTGGGTCGATAACCTTTTCCAAAGCCCCCATTACCGCATCTTCGGTCGGCGAGTATTCCTTACTTTCTTTTTCTTCATCACTATCTTTGGCCATCTTAATACCTCCGTTTATTAGCCGATTGAGCCTTCCATTTCGAAGCTAATCAGCCGGTTTAATTCAACCGCGTATTCCATCGGTAACTGCTTGGTAAATGGTTCAACGAAACCCATGATAATCATTTCCGTTGCCTTTGCTTCAGAAATTCCCCGACTCATCAGGTAGTATAGCTGCTCTTCTGAAATCTTAGAAACCTTGGCTTCGTGTTCCATTGCCACGTGGGCGTTATCAATTTCATTGTACGGAATCGTGTCTGACGATGATTGGTCATCCATGATAATGGTATCACACTCAACGTGGGCCTTAGACCCGTCCGAGTGCTTACCGAAACGTACCGTCCCCCGGTAGTCCGTGGAGCCACCGGTCTTGGCAATCGACTTGGAAACGATTGAGCTCGAGGTGTTCTTAGCATTGTGAATCATCCGGGCACCGGAGTCCTGGTGGATCCCGTTGCTGGCAACCGCAATGGACAGCATTGTCCCCCGGGCACCTTCACCATTCAGGTATACGCTTGGGTACTTCATCGTTACCTTGGAACCCAGGTTACCATCAACCCATTCCATCGTGGCGTTTTCAGCTGCGGCCGCCCGCTTGGTTTCCAGACTGTAGACGTTGTCGGACCAGTTCTGAATGGTCGTGTACCGGCAGTAGGCATCCTTGCAGACGTTTACCTCAACTACGGCCGCGTGCAGACTGTCTGAAGAGTAATTCGGGGCCGTGCACCCTTCAACGTAGTCCACGCTGGCACCCTCGTCAACAATGATCAGGGTCCGTTCAAACTGTCCGGTATTTTCAGCGTTCAACCGGAAGTAAGACTGGATTGGGGTCTTCGTCTTAACACCCTTAGGAACGTAGATGAAGGAACCACCAGACCAAACCGCAGCATTTAGGGCCGCAAATTTGTTATCAGTTGGTTGAACCAGCTTACCAAACCACTTCTTGAAGAGGTCTGGGTACTCACGCAGGGCGGTATCCGTATCCGTGAAGATAATCCCCAGCTTGGAGAACTCGTTCTTCATGTTGTGGTAAACCACTTCTGATTCGTACTGGGCGGATGACCCGGCTAAGTACTTCCGTTCCGCTTCCGGAACCCCCAGGCGGTCAAAGGTCTTCTTCAAGTCTTCTGGAACATCTTTCCAGTCCCGGAACTTCTTGTCCGTCATCTTTTGGTAGTAGAGCATGTTCTTCAGGTCTAGTTCGGACAAGTCTGGGCCAAACTTGGGCATAGGAAGCTTCTTGTAAATCTTGTAGGCCTTTAGGCGGTAATCAAGCATCCACTTTGGCTCGTGCTTCTCCGCAGAAATCTTACGAACAACGTCTTCCGTAAGTCCCCGTCCCGTTGAATATACCGGCTTGACGTCATCGTGGAAGCCGTATTCATAATTTTCGTCGTTATTTACAATGCTGGCTGCATCATCACTCATTACTCTTCCTCCTCGTCATCTTTCTTTAGCAGGGCCCGCTGCAGTGCCCACCATGAAATCGTGGCGCACTTAATCCGGGCTGGGAATTCCATAATACTGGTCAAAATTTGGGCATCGCCAAGTTTTTCCAGGTCATCTTCAGAGTGTTTCTTACCAATGGCCATGTCGGAAAATGTCTTCGCCATGTCGAGGGCCTCTTCAGTGGTCTTTCCCTTAACTGCTTCAGTCATCATACTGGCAGAGGCTTGACTAATCGTGCATCCAGAACCGGTATAACCGATATTTTTAATCCGGTCACCCTCAACCTCAACGGCCACGTTAATCGTGTCGCCGCAGGTTGGGTTATGAATTGTCATCTTACTCGTTGCATTGGGGATATCATGCTTATTCCGCGGGTTATTGGCGTGGTCTAAAATGACGTCCCGATACAAGCCATTTAACTTAGATAGTCCCACCGTTAAAGAACTCCTTTGTTGCTTTGATTGCGTTAATTAATTGATTAGCATCCTTCTTCGAATTGTAGAAGTAGAAGCTTGCCCGGGTGGTGGCACTTACGCCCAGCGCTTCCATCAGTGGCTGTGCGCAGTGGTGACCAGCACGAACGGCCACTCCTTCAGCATCGAGGGCCGTTGCTACGTCATGCGGGTGCAGGTTGTCCATGTTAAAGGCAATTACCCCCGTATGCTGGGCCGGATCTTGGGGCCCATAAACCGTAATGTAAGGTAGTGCTTCTAGCTTAGGAAGAACGTAGTCAACAATTTCTTGTTCCTTCTTCTCCACGTTTTTCATGCCGATTTCTTCCAGGTAGTCAACTGCGGTCCCCAGGGCAATTGCTCCGGCAATGTTTTGGGTCCCAGCCTCAAACTTAAACGGGATGTCCGCAAAGGTGGTCTCGTCCCGGTGAACGGCATTAATCATTTCGCCACCGTACTGGTATGGCGGCATCGCCCGTAACAAGTCCGCCTTGCCATAGAGGACCCCAATACCCGTTGGACTCATCATCTTGTGGCCGGAGAAGGCGTAGAAGTCAACGTCTAAGTCCTGAACATCCACGGGCATGTGGGGAACGGATTGGGCACCGTCACCAACAATCACAGCCCCGTGTTCATGGGCAATCTTGGCTAATTCCTTCAGTGGGTTAACAGTCCCGAGGACGTTGCTGGCGTGAGCGATTGAAACGATCTTGGTCTTATCGGTAATCTTACGCTTAGCGTCCTCCATGTCTAGGGTGCCATCCGGTGTTAATTCAATGTACTTCAGCGTGGCGTGCTTCTTGATTGCCAGTTGCTGCCACGGAATCAGGTTACTGTGGTGTTCCATGATAGTGATGACAATTTCGTCACCTTCGTGGATGTTTTGTTCACCATAGGTTGAGGCAACAAGGTTGAGTCCGTCGGTGCAACCCTTAGTGAAGATAATCTCGTTGTGGTCCTTGGCGTTGATGAAGTGCTGGACCTTCGTCCGGGCCGCTTCATACTGCTCGGTTGCTCGTTCCGCCAGGGTATGGACCCCCCGGTGAACATTAGCGTTATCGTGCTCGTAGAAGTGGACCAAGGAATCAATCACTTGCTGTGGCTTTTGGGCGGTCGCGGCATTGTCGAGGTAAGCAAGCCGCTCACCGTTTACCTTTTGGTCCAGAATAGGAAAGTCTTGGTATGAATCATTGATATTGTTGGCCATCAGTAAGCTTCCTTTCTAGAATATCAACCAACTTCTTACGGACATCGGCGGCTGGGATGGCACTCAAAACGGCACCAAGGAAGCCCCGGATAACCATCCGTTCCGCTTGCTTACGTGGAATCCCCCGACTCATCAGGTAGTACATCTGGTGGGGGTCAACCGGGCCAACACTGGCGGCGTGCCCAGCTTCAACATCATTTTCATCAATTAAGAGGATTGGGTTGGCGTCTCCCCGGGCCTTATCTGACATAATCAAAACCCGGTTTTGCTGGTCAGCCTTGGAACCGTGGGCCCCGTGGATAATTTGACCGATCCCATTAAAGATCAGTTCAGAGTTTTCGAGGATAACCCCCCGTTGGTTAATCAGACCAGTCGTGTGCTTCCCATGGTTAGTAACCCGGTTGTTAACCCCAACTTCTTGGTTACGGGTCGTCACGGCAATCATCTTGGAGTTGGCATAGCCCCCTTCGCCTAGCAGCTCGGAGTCCATGTCACCAACCGTGTCTCCGTCATTCATCAGACCAACGGCCCATTCAACGTGGGCGTCACGGCCAATGTCGGCCCGGCGCTTGAAGTAGGTATGGGTGCTGGCCCCTAATTCATCAAGAGAAGAGAAGTCGATCTCGCTGTTGTCCTTGGCAATCAGCTCGATCATCATGTTGGCTGGGTTCTCGTTCTTACCAACAGTCGTCAGGTGTTGGATAAACTTGACCTTGCTTCCCTGGTCAGCAACCACCAAGATGTGGGAAATCAGTGGCTGGTCCTGGGTGTTGTCCTGAACGATTTCTGCTTCAATCGGCTTCTCGATTTCGACGTTCTTTGGTACGTACAGGAAGAGGCCAGCATTCAGGTATGCCATGTGGTAGGCAGTCAACAGGTTTTCGTCTGCCTTGATGGCCGTCATGAAGTTCTGTTTAAAGATTTCTGGATAGTCCTTTGCCGCCGTGAAGATGTTGGTCAATACGACCCCTTCATCCTGGAGCTTTTCCGGAACATGAATTTTAACCGTCGTTTGGCCAACCTGGGTAACCCGGATGACTTCATCGTCCGGGGCGAGTTCTTCCAGGTTAGTATCGGAGTTAACCCAGGTCAAAGGCTGGTCGGTAATTAACGGCCAGTCGTGGAACTTAAACCGTTGCATCCGTGGCAACCGTAGCTTTGCCATCAGGTCCCGTGCGGCAAGCCGCTGGTCCAGCAAGAACTGGGGCTCGTCATGCTGCTGGCTGGCGCTGGTCAGCTGTTCCTTTGCTTCTGCTAGTTCAGTCATAGTGCACCTCCTAGTCCTCATCGTCGACTAGTTTGATGTCGAGGCCTAATTCATCCCGCAGGCCAGCATAACCTTCGTCTTCCAGTTTCTTAGCCAGTTCTGGGCCCCCGGTCTTAACAATTTGTCCGTCCATCATAACGTGGACCGTGTCCGGAACGATGTAGTTCAGCAACCGTTGGTAGTGGGTAATGATCAGTGAACCAAAATTGTCGCCCCGCATGGAGTTAACACCCTTGGAGACAACCTTTAAGGCATCGATATCCAAACCAGAGTCAATTTCATCAAGGATGGCAAAGGTTGGTTCAATCATCAGGAGTTGCAGAATTTCATTCCGCTTCTTTTCACCACCGGAGAAGCCTTCGTTCAGGTACCGCTCCGTCATCTTTTGACTCATGTCCAGCAGTTCCAGATTCTTGTCCAGCTTCTTGATGAAGTCCATTACGGAAATTTGGTCGTCTTCTGGACGACGGGCATTAATTGCGGCCCGGAGGAATTCAGCATTCGTTACCCCTTGAATTTCTGCTGGGTACTGCATTGCCAAGAACAAGCCCTTCCGCGCCCGCTCATCAACTGGCATGTCAACGATGCTTTCGCCGTTTAAGAGGATGTCACCTTGCGTTACCTTGTAACCTGGTTGTCCCATGATTGTTTGTGAAAGAGTGGACTTCCCGGTCCCGTTTGGTCCCATGATGGCGTGGATTTCACCCGTCTTCATCTTCAGGTTAACCCCTTTGAGGATTTCCTTTTCCTTCTTACTTTCTTCATCCTTAACAGAAACATGTAAATCGCGCACTTCAAGTGTGGCCATTTCAAAGCATCCCCTTAAACTAAATATTCCAAATTATTCCGTTAGAAATAATGGTTAAAAAATATACACATTTATTATAACCGAATAGTATCAAGATTGAAACTTTACAAGCAAATATTTTTTAAGCGGTTTCAATGCGGTATAATATAACTATAAAATGTAGCTTTTTATATACTTTTAGAATATTTTATTTGGGTGATAATTATGAATGGTCATAAATACATACTTCATTCTTTTAGCTGTCTAAACCAACCAACTGCTAACCGGCTCCATAATATGGGCCTTTGTGAAGGGTGCCCCATTAAGGTAATCCAGCGTTACCCATTTCATGGTCCCGTAATTATTGAAAATAATAACCAGCGGATTGGAATTCGTTACCACGACTTTTACGCTTTAACGGAGGCTGAAGCATAATGCCAAGTGTCGCCTTAATAGGTAACCCTAATACAGGTAAAACAACTCTTTTTAATTCACTCACCAATAAGTACGCCTACGTTGGTAACTGGACGGGGGTCACGGTTGAAAAGAAGGTCGGGGCCCTCAAGGATTCGGCCGTTCAAATCGTCGACCTACCGGGAGCGTATTCGCTGAACCCCTTGACTAAGGATGAGGCCGTTGTAACGACCTACCTCCTCCACAACCGACCGGACCTTATATTGAACATCACCAATGCTAGTCAGTTGAAGCGTAATCTCCTGTTGACAATCCAGGTCCTTGAACGGGGAATCCCCGCTATTTTAATTTTAAATATGATTGATGACCTCCGCAGGAGCGGTCAGAGCTACAATCTGGACCTTCTCAGCGAACGACTGGGATGTAAGGTCATGGTCACCAATGCCCGGGGGCACCGGGGAATCAAGGAGCTGCACGAGCAGATTGCCAACTACCAAAAGGTAACGGCGCACCCCTTGCAGCTGTCCTACCCGCCAATGCTCCAGCAGGCCATTCGCCAGGCTAGTGAGGCTCTTACCGCAGACTTCGAATTTGAGCCCACCCTCGCCCGCTGGTTAGCAATCCAGTTCATTGACCAAAATAAGGCCATCCGTAAAATTGCTAAGCAGCGTAAACTAACCCCGCTTTTGAGTCAGGAGAAATATTACGATGCCCAGCACTTTGCGGATAAAATCTACGATACCCGGCTGGCATTTATCGAAAAACTGCTGAAGGACGCGACCGAAACGGGGCAAAGCCAACAGCCCCAGCTGACAAGCAAGATTGATAAGGTGGTCACCAACCCTATCTTGGGGCTCCCCATCTTTGCGGGAATCTTCTTCCTAATGTTCAAACTTTCCTTCGACTGGGTAGGAACCCCACTATCGGATTTGCTTGACTGGTTCCTGTCCGTTCCCGTCTCAAATACCGTTAACCACCTGCTGGTTCAAGCAGGTGCCATCCCCGCCCTCCGTTCACTGATTGTCAACGGAATTATCGCGGGGGTCGGTGGGGTGTTAGCATTTATCCCCCAGATTTTCACCCTCTTTGCCTGTATCTCCCTGCTTGAGGATTCAGGCTACATGGCGCGGGCGGCCCTGGTAACGGACCGGCTGATTCAGATGATTGGCCTCAATGGTAAGTCATTCATCCCGTTGATTATCGGTTTTGGCTGTAACGTCACGGGGATCATGGCCGCTCGGACGATTGAACAACCTAAGGAACGGCTCGTCACGACCCTAATCATGCCCTTCATGAGTTGTTCGGCCCGCCTACCGATCTACAGCCTCGTGGTGGCCGCTTTCTTCCCACGCCACCAGGCATTGATTGTCCTCTCAATCTACTTCCTTGGTGTGGTCGTCGCCCTCCTCGTGGCCAAGCTCTACCAGGTGCTTTTCCACGTCAAAGACCGGTCCGTCTTTATTGTGGAGCTCCCCGAATACCACTTACCCCGCTTAGATGTTATCTGGCACGGGACCTGGGATAAGGGGAAGGGCTTCATCAAGAAGGCTGGGACCATTATCTTTGCTGGGACCGTCCTGATTTGGCTAATGTCTAGTTTTGGCCCCCACGGTTTCGTTACCGATTCGACAGCCAGTTATGCCGCCGGTCTGGGTCACGCCCTTGTGCCGATGTTTAAGCCGATTGGGATTGCCCAGTGGCAAGCTATCAGTGCCCTCTTCACGGGGGTCTTGGCAAAGGAAGTCATTACTTCCAGTATGATGGTCATGTTCCACACCAGTAGCAAGGCCGTTTTGATCACCGCCCTCGGCCAGTTCATGAGTCCGGTCGCGGCATACGCAATGTTGGCCTTTGTCCTGCTCTATATTCCATGCTTTGCCACCCTGGCCACGATCAAGGAGGAAACCGGATCTTATAAGTGGGTCTTCTTCTCGGTTGTTTCCAGTTTTATCATCGCCTACATCACGTCTTTTATTCTTTTCCAAGTTGGTTCGCTAATCTTTTAGGAGGACAATTATGAAACTACTAGTTAACCTGTTAATCATTGCCGCAATCATCGCCCTGGCCGTCTGGGTTATCATCCGCACCTTCAAAAAGGTCAAGACGGGTGGCAAGTGCGCCGCCTGCGATTATGATTGTGAGCTCAAGCAGCTGAAGAACCGCCAAACACGGCAGCATCTAACCCTCTAAAAATAAAAGCGGCCAACGAGAAATTCGTTAGTCGCTTTTATTTTTAGTCCGGATCCTTTAGTGACTTACCGCTCTTGACCTTCGCAAACTCCTTAAAGGCCTCTTCAATTTGTCCATACTCTTCAGAAGTCAGGGTCACATCCATTGCCTTAGCATTGCTAATTACCTGGTCAGCTCGCTTGGCTCCTGGAATCACGGCCGTAATCAGCGGATTTTGTAGGTACCACGCCAGGATTGTTTGGGCCACCGTTGCCTGGTGGTTAGCAGCAATCGGCCGCACCTTATCAACCGCTGCCAGGATGGCACTGTAGCGTGGTTCCTTAAAGTCCGCAATCTGGCTGCGGATGTCATCCTTCGGGAACGTCACGTCCTGGTCATACTTACCAGTTAGCAGGCCGGAAGCCAGGGGGAAGTATGGCACAAAGCTAATCTGGTTGTCATGCAGGTAATCCAGCATTCCGTCCGTCAGGTGGTCCTGGTGAAGGAGGCTAAATTCATCTTCAACAACGTCAACGTAGCCGTCCGCGTTAGCTTCTTTGATCTGGTCGAGACTAAAGTTAGATAAGCCAATCGCGCGAATCTTGCCCGCTTCGCGCAGGCGCTGGAGGGCCCCCACTGCCTCAGCCTTTGGCGTATCGTGATCCGGGAAGTGGATGTAGTAAATGTCGATGTAGTCCGTTCCCAACCGTTCTAGGCTCTTGTTAACCTGGTCCGTCAGAAATTTAGGATCGTTGTTGATGACTTCTTCACCGGTGGAGAAGTCGTGAGCTCCCTTCGTGGCGACCACAATCTGGTCGCGGGAATGCTCCTTAACAACTTCGCCGACCAGTTCTTCAGAATGGCCTAGCCCGTATACGTAGGCAGTGTCGAGAAGGTTAATCCCATTTGCCAGTGCCGCCTCAACTAACTTGCGGCCGTCATCATCACTAAGATCTGGGAAGAGGTTGTAACCCCCAACAGCGTTTGTCCCTAATCCCAGTGGGTTTGCTTCAACTGTTGAATGACCAAATTTAACCATCGTCATGCTCCTTTCGTTGTCAGCGCTTCCGTTTTTATCATTATATCTAATTTTATCCCTGATTGGCGATAAGTAAGTGTGGTTTTTAAAAAATAAGCTGGAAAAGCTTGTGATAGCTTTTTCCAGCTTATTTTTTAAACGGTCAATTCCGCAAAGAATTTTGTGGCGTCTTCTTGAACCATCGTAAAGTCAAAGCCAAACGACAGCTTCTGCCGGTTAATAGCAATCACTTCCGCGTTCTTATTCCGGTATTCCAGCAGGCCAGCAAACGGGTAAACCTTCATGGACGTCCCAACGATCACCACGAGGTCGGCACCCTGCATTGCCTGGACAGAATTAATGATGTTTTCCTGCTTGATTCCTTCGTCGTAGAGAACAATGTCCGGCCGCAACGGTCCGCCATCCTCCTCGTGAATCCGGCTCTTCAGGTAGTCTTCAACCGGAACCGTCTTACCACACTTCTCACAGAACACGTTGTAAAGGTTCCCGTGGAAGTCAATCAGGTGCTTAGTGCCCGCTTCTTCATACAGGTTATCGATGTTTTGCGTAATCACCGTTGCCCGGTCCTGCTGGGTCAAAGCCGCCTGCTTTTCATGAATGATATTCGGTTTAGCATCGGGGAAGTAGAGGTTCTTCTTGCAAAATTCGTAAAAGCCTTCCGGGTCACTTGCAAAGTAGCGGTGACTCAGGTAGTATTCCGCATTCCGGTTCTGGGTGTAGAGGCCGTTTACTGACCGAAAATCCGGAATACCAGAAGCTGTCGAAACGCCCGCCCCGGTCAGGAAAACAATGTGCTTGGCATTATCAAAGGTTGCTTGAATATTCGTGTCCATCTAATTACTTCCTTACAATATATGGGATACTGTGTTGCTCAAGAAACTTCTTCACCGGCTGGGCGTAAATACGCTTAAACATTTCCGGCGTCTCTAGTTGGGGAGCCGGCATGGTAAACGAGTTCTGCCGGTCGCTACGCCGAATACCAATGTACGCCCGCTTCTTCGTTCCCCGCTCCTTCATATCGGAGTGGTAAATTTCAAAGACCTGACGGAGGCTCAACCGTAACTGCCGCTCACTCAGGACTGGTGAAAGGGTCGTGTACTCGTTGTTGTGGAGAGCCGGCAGGTTCCACTCTTGCATCTGCTGGTCAAACAAGGAGTAAATCTTGATGATTGACCGCCGCATGTCAAATGGCGTCTTAATCGGCTTGGCAGTGATTGTTGCGTACATCTTCTTGGCTGCAGCCAGCGCTTCTGGATACTTAGCCTTCAGCGTTTCTTCGTACTGGTCCAGGTGGTCACCGTAGAATACCAAGGCATCGAGGAGGGTCAAAAGGCGGAGAGTCTTCTCCTCATCCCCCTTTTCCCCTTCCGGCGTCAGGGTGTGTTCAACCCCCTTCAGGTATTCCTGCTCAATTTGTTCATCAATGAAGCCGTGCTTTCGTTGTTCGGCGACCACGACCCGGTGCATGGCAACGTTGTAGAGGTCTGTCGACATGATCATCATCTGCTCATCAAGCTGCTTGTCACCCAGGGAAAGTTGGAAAAAGATCTGGGGAAAGCCGCGCAAGAGCATCAGGAGGTGGAGAAGCTCATGGGATGCCGTGTAGTTGGGCGCGGTCAGGTCGGTCACAATGATAAAGAGCCCGCCCGGCAGCGTCTTCTGGGTTGCCTGGTCATGACGGACGTAACCCGATTTTTCACCATGAAACTGAACAAAAACGGTCCCCTCAGGATAAAGTTCGTTCACCTGCTTAAGCAGTTCCTGATTCGCCGCATTTAACTTTATTTCTTCACTCATGCAATTAATCCTTTCTTATTTCATCAAGTACCCGCCGGGCTGCTGCCTGGTCCACATGGTCGAGCGTGGCCAAACGCTTTGTTACCAGTGGCACCTCCGCCGGTTGGGCCCCCACGCTAATCGCCAGTGACCGGTACTGGAGTTTCATGTGCCCCGCCTGAATTCCGGCACTTGAAAGGGCCCGCAGTGCCGCTAAGTTCTGGGCAAGGCCAACGCTGGCGGTCACTGCCGCCAACTCCTCAGCCGTTTGAACGCCACTGATTCGGTAGTTTGCCCGGGTCAATGGGTTCAGGCCGATTGAGCCGCCAACAACCCCCACCGGTAACGGAAGGGTTAAGCGGCCGACTAGCTGGCCATTTTCCACTTGCCAGCTACTAAGACCCCGGTACTGACCATCACGCGCCGCATAGGCATGGGCGCCCGCTTCGATGGCACGCCAGTCATTACCACTGGCAATTAAGACGGCGTCAATCCCGTTCATGATCCCCTTGTTATGGGTTGCCGCCCGGTAGGGGTCAGCCTGGGCAAGGTCGCTTAACGCCGCAATCCGCTCGGCTACCTTTTGCCCCGACATCTGCGGGGTTGCCAGGTCTTTGAAGGCCACCGTGCACGTCACCGTTTGTAGGCTGGCGGTTGCGTAGTTACTTAAGATTGCGCAGAGGACGTTAAAGTCCTGGGCCCGCAGCCACTTACCAACCGCTTCGGCCATCGTGTTGACACTGTTGGCCCCCATCGCCTGGCAAACGTCAATTCCCAGGTCTACACTGATAAAGCGCCCCGGGGTCCGCAAGCGGACGCTCTTGGCCCCGCCGCCGCGTCGCTGCATTGACGGGTGAGCATCATTAGCAACCTTAAGCATCTCGCTTGTGTGTTGTTTTAGCCAAGTTAAGTCGGTATTGGCATCACCGCGTGGCTCTACCACCACCTGGCCAACCAGTTCCCGGCTTTGCTTTTTGGCAGTGAAGCCGCCACTCTTCGCAACCCGCTGTGCACCGTTGGAAGCCGCCGCGATAACGGACGGTTCTTCAACCACCATTGGTACCTGGTATTCCTGACCATTGACGACAAGCTTCAGGGCCACCCCTTCTGGCAGGGAATAATCCGTGAGGTAGTTCTCCACCAGCTGGTTACCCAGGTCAGACGTGTGGTCAGCCAGTAAGTCGCTCACAGATACTGGTAGCTTCAGGGTTGTCGTTAGCCGCTGCCGCCGCTCTTTTGGTGACAGTTTATAAAAGCCGTGTTGCCAATCACTCATTGTTCTGCTTCCTTTGGTTGACGTATTCGGTAATGATGCCTTCCCGCACACCACTCTCCGAGAAGATCACCCGGCCATCGGTGTTCCGCTGGAGAAGGCTGACTAAGGGGAGCATCCCCCCGACGATAATGTCCGCCCGCTCCTGCTCCAGACCCGGGATCCGCTTGCGCTGGGCCAAATTCCGGTTCAACAGTTCCCGGTAAGTAGCGTAAACCGCCCGGGCGCTAAGCTGGTAACCGTGGATGGTCCGCCGGTGATGGCGGTGGTGGTAGGCCCAGGCCATCCGGGCCAGGGTCCGGTTAGCACCGCCAAGGAGGACGATTGGCACCCGCGTTGCGTAACGCAGCCAGGGAATCTTCTTCAGACGGTCATTCATCGCTACCTGGGCCCGAAATAGGTCCGCCGAACGCACATAACCATTCAGGTGGAACTGCTCCGAAAGGTTGACCGCACCAAACGGAATCGAGATCAAGTCCCGGGCGCGGCGCTGTTGAACTAACACCAGTTCACAGCTTGCCCCACCAACATCTAAAATCAAACAGTGGTTAAGCTTAAGGGTCCGAATGACCCCCAAGTAGTCGTAATACGCCTCTTTTTTACCCGACAAAACCTGAAGCTGAATGCCAACTTCCTTTTGCACCCGGTTCAAGAATTCCTGACGATTCCGGGCCTGACGAACAGCTGCCGTGGTGATTGCCCGGACCTTGACGTTGGGAATTCCTTCATAGAGCTGCTTAAAACGCTTCAGAGCTTCAATTGTCCGCGTCATCGCTGCTTCTTGGAGCACCTTTTCGCGCCCCATTCCTTCAGAAAGACGGGTATTTTCCTTTACCCGCTTAATTTCACGAAAACGGCCATCCGGTGCAACTTCTGTAATTGCCATCCGTGCCGAGTTAGAGCCGAGGTCAACAATTGCGAGGTTTTCCACTATTTTCACCTCCGCTACATTAAATATAATTTAAAAGAATCGATCTCTTTTATGTTACCATGTTCCGTTCCGTGAAACACTAATTGTTACTGGTGTTTCGCAACTTTTTTTGCAAGAGAAAAGCCCCCGTACTCAAATTAACGAATACGAAGGGCGTTCCCAATTTTCAATTATATTTTAACCGAAGTAGTTAATACGAAGGGCGTTCCCAATTTTCAATTATATTTTAACCGAAGTAGTTAATACGAAGGGCGTTCCCAATTTTCAATTATATTTTAACCGAAGTAGTTAATACCGATGGCGTCCCGAACTTCCTTCAGGGTCTGGTTGGCAACCTCATTGGCGTGGGCGGACCCTTCCTTCAGGACCTGGTCAACGTAGTCCATGTTGGCGGCATACTTTTCACGCCGTTCCCGGATTGGCTTCAGCTCCGCCTGCAGGACATCGTTTAAGTAGCGCTTGATCTTAACGTCACCGAGGCCCCCTGCCTGGTACTGTTCCTTCAACTTAGCCACTTGGTCCTTGTCCGGGTCAAAGATGTCGAGGTAGGTGAAGACAGTATTACCTTCGACGTGCCCAGGGTCGGAAACCTTGATGTGGGTTGGGTCGGTGTACATCGACATGACCTTCTTTTGGATGGTGTCAGCGTCGTCGGAGAGGTAGATGCAATTGCCGAGGGACTTGCTCATCTTGGCATTGCCGTCAAGGCCAGGGATCCGGCCCTCACCCTTTGGTGGGAAGACCCCTTCCGGTTCAACCAGGATGTCCTTCTTGTAGATCCGGTTAAAGGTCCGAACGATTTCCCGGGTTTGTTCCAGCATCGGTTCTTGGTCGTCACCAACTGGCACGGTATCGGCCTTGAATGCCGTGATGTCCGCAGCCTGGCTCACGGGGTAGATCAAGAAGCCAGCCGGAACACTCTGGCCAAACTTCTTCTGCTTAATTTCCGTCTTGACAGTTGGGTTCCGCTTCAGACGGGAGACGGTGACCAGGTTCAGATAGTGCATGGTCAGTTCGCTCAGGGCTGGTACCTGAGACTGGACGAGGATGGTTGACTTCTTTGGGTCAATCCCCACCGCCAGGTAGTCCAAGGCCACTTCGTGCAGGGAGCGCCGGATCTTTTCGGGGTCCCGGGCGTTGTCAGTCAGGGCCTGTTGGTCAGCGATCATGATGAAGGTGTCGTACTTCCCCGTGTTTTGCAGTGCTACCCGGTTCTTCAATGAACCAACGTAGTGACCAATGTGTAGCTTACCCGTTGGCCGGTCACCAGTTAAAATTACGTGTTTCTTTTCTGCCATCATTAATTCCTCCTTATATTAAAAGCGCCCCATTAGCCGATTGACTAATAGGACGCTTGCGCGCGGTGCCACCTACATTGCAAATAACTTGCCGCTCTTTATTGATAATCATGTTAAAATCCAGTTCGCACCCTGGGGACCTTTTCACCAGCCGTCCCTCGCTAAACTCGTGCTACTCAATGTCTATATTCTAACCATTTTCGCTCCAAAAGGCAAGCGGGCAAGGCAAACGCTTGTTCCGGATGAAAAGTCCCCGTATAATGGAACAAGAATCTAACGAAAGGAGGGCTAACCGTGGCCCGCACCTACTTGGCAATTGACCTCAAATCCTTCTATGCTTCGGCGGAGTGTGCCGCTCACCACCTCAACCCGCTGACCACTAACCTCGTGGTCGCCGATGAGTCCCGGACGAGTAAGACCATCTGCCTAGCCGTCTCCCCGGCCCTTAAACAGTTTGGGGTACCAGGCCGGCCCCGCCTCTTCGAAGTCGAGCAAATTGTGGGAAAGTTGAACCGGGAACGAGCGCAAAAGGCGCCCCACCACCGGCTAACCAAGTATAGCTCCGTTTACCGGCCGCAGCTTTTGCGCAACCCCCGTTTGCGGATTGGCTTCAAGATTGTTCCACCACGAATGTCCTTCTACCTAAAGAAGAGTGCGGAGATTTACGAAATTTACCTCCGTTACCTCCCACCGGAGAAAATCCACCCCTACTCTATCGATGAGGTCTTAATGGACGTCACCGATTACCTGGCCGAGCACCACGTTTCGGCGCATGCCCTGGCCAAGGAGATGATCCAGACGATTCAGTTGGAGACGAAGATTACCGCCACGGCGGGGATTGGGACGAACCTCTACCTTGCAAAAGTGGCGATGGACATCGTTGCCAAGCGGATTCCGGCGGATGAGGATGGCGTCCGGATTGCCCAAATGAATGAACAGGAATACCGCCGCTACCTATGGGCCCACGAACCGTTGACCGACTTCTGGCGGATTGGTCGCGGTTACGCCAAGCGCCTCCAAAAGCTGGGACTAAACACCATGGGTGACATTGCCCGCTGTTCCTTGGGTAAGTTGTCCGACCCCTTAAACGAGGAGGTCCTCTACCGTGAATTCGGCAAGAACGCCGAGCTGATCATTGACCACGCCTGGGGATACGAATCGGCCACCATGGAAGACATTAAGAACTACCGGTCGAGCAACCACGGAATCTATTCCAGCATTGTCCTGCCTAAGCCGTATAAGTACAGTGAGGCCCGCCTGGTGGTCCGGGAGATGGTCGACATGCTGAGCCTCCAGATGGTTAAACGGGACCTGGTTGCGGACCAGTTTTCGCTGACGGTCAACTACGATGTCCAAAGCCTCCACCAGGGTCATGGTTACCACGGGCCGACGACGACTGACTTTTATGGTCGAGAGGTTCCCCACCCTGATCACGGTAGTTTTACAACTAAGCTCCCAACAGCATCACCACGGGAGCTAACGGATCACTTCCTGGAGGTATTTCAGCAGAAGGTCAATTCCGACCTCTTCGTCCGCCGGGTTACTGTCACCGCTAACCACCTAGTGAAGCAGGCGGTCGCGGACCAGATGACCCATACGGAGCAGCTGGACCTGTTTACCAACACCAACCAGCACCTGCAAAAAGAGAACCAGGAACGTCGCCAGCGTCAACAGGACCAACGGATACAAAAGATGGTCCTCAAACTGCAGGACCGCTTTGGGAAGAATTCGATTATCCGGGCCGCGGACTTGAAGGACGGGGCGGTTGCCAAGAAACGTAATAAGGAGATTGGGGGACACCGGGCATAATGGACAAGAAACAATGGGAAGCCGAGAAGAAGCAGTTCAACGATACATCCCGTTATAACGACATAATGGACGTGCCCCGCCACGTCTCAAGGGCCCACTTGCCGATGCCCCAGATCGACCGGGCCGGCCAGTTCGCCCCGTTTGCTGCTTTGACCGGCTATAAGGAGCTTTTGGACCAGACGGCCAAACGCTACCAAAATAAGGACTACCTCAGCCATGCGGAGTTGCTGGCCCTCACTAAGCAGATCAAGGAGCTGAGTAAGGTTAGGCCCTGGCCATTGGTCACCGTTACCTATTTCAATGGGCAAAACGGCTACTATGAACAGTACACCGGACAGTTGGTCAATGTTGACTGGCGACGGCAACGGCTACGTTTTCGGGACGGGAGCTCGGTTGTGATTCGAAGTTTGAAAAGAATTAAAGTAAAAAAAGATAAGTAAATAATTATTTTACGTTATAATACCCCGATATATTCTTAACTAATTTAGGAAAATAGCTAGTGATTGACGTGGCAAATCAATCACTGGTTTTTCTTTTTAAAGGGACGCTTACTGCATTGATTTCCGTTTGTCGAGTATTATATTTATTATGTTTAACATATTAACTGTAGATAAATAACGATAGCTTTTATTCTTGAATATTCCAAAAAATTAGCAAAATATTCTTTAATTATTTTACTTCCGAAAAGTATGTGAATTTAGGAGCAATGCCAAGCGATTCTTCTTTAAAATCAATATTCCATTTCTATATATAATTCAATATTTCCAGCAGAATATCAGTTTTCCGCGTTTTACATGAAAACGTTGCCAATGTATACTGACAACTGTAGTAAGGCACACTTATTGTCATTTTGTTAATGAAAATACCATTAATAAAATTGCGGACACCAAAAAGTCCTCTTAAGCAATACCAAAGTGACACTTATCACAAATACTGTATTTGCTTTTTAAGGAGGTAATTACTTTGGCTTCTAACTATACTAAAGAACCCAAGGGTTACACAATGTCTACTGTGATGCAAGAAGCAGCACGTTGTCTACTGTGTGAAGACGCACCTTGTTCTAAGGCATGTCCAGCTCACACTAATCCAGCTAAGTTTATTCGGAGTGTTCGTTTCCGCAACGTTAAGGGGGCAGCCGAAACCATTCGGGAAAACAACGCCCTCGGTGCTATTTGTGCCCGGGTTTGCCCAACTGAACGTTACTGTGAAAGTGCATGTACCCGTGCAAAAATTGATGGCCCAATCGACATTGGTGGAATTCAACGCTATGTTACTGATATGGAACGGAAGGAAAACATGCAGATCCTGCACGCCGGTAAGGAAAACGGCATGAACGTTGCCATCATCGGGAGTGGTCCTGCCGGGCTGCAAGCTGCTGCCACCTTACGGCAAAAGGGTTACGGCGTTGACATTTACGAAAAGAACGCCAAGGCTGGTGGTTACCTGACCTACGGAATTCCTGAATACCGCCTGCCAGAAGCCATCGTTGACTATGAAGTTCAACGGATTGTTAACCTCGGGGCCAACATCAAGTACAACGTTGCCGTTGGTAAGGACATCACCATGGACGACCTGAAGGCTAAGTACGATGCCGTTATCGTGGCCATTGGTGCCAGTGCTGCCAAGACAATTCCGATGTTTGAACACAACATCTGCACGGAATCCGCTATTTCCTTCCTGGCCCGTGCCAAGGAAAACAAGGGCAAGCTTGACGACCTGCCGGACAATGTTCTGGTTATCGGTGGTGGTGACGTTGCGATGGACGTTGTTACAACCCTGAAGAAGCTGGGTGTCACCCACGTTACCGACATGGTATACGAAGAATTCTCTGAATTTAAGGCTTCCAAGAAGGAACTTGAAGGGGCCCAAAAAGAAGGCGTTACGATCGTTGATGGATATGTTCCAACCGATGTACGTCAAAACAAGGTTACCTTCAAGCACCGTAAGATTGATAGTGAAATGACGATTACTGCTGATAAGATCATCTTAGCCATTGGTCAAAAGGTTGACGCAGATGGCTTAGACATTGACATTCAGCACAACGAGATTCCATTCCGGGAAGCACGCTTCCACACTAAGGACCCGAAGGTATTCGCAACTGGTGACATTGTCGATGGTGACAAGACCGTTGTTTACGCCGTTCAAAAGGGTAAGGAAGTTGCCGAAGAAATCGATCGTGTGTTAGGAGGTCAGAACAATGATTAATAAAGACTTATCAGTAGACTTTTTAGGAGTTCACTTTGAAAACCCATTCTGCCTCTCAGCTTCACCAGTTGGTAACTGTTATGAAATGTGTGCCCGTGCTTACCGGGCTGGCTGGGGCGGTATCACTTTCAAGACCATTTCACCAAACAGTGAAAAGATTGATGAAGTATCTCCTCGTTTTAATGAATTATCAAAGGAAGACACCCCATTTGTTGCCTTTAACAACATGGAGCAACTATCCGAACGGACCGTTGAAGAAAACTGTGCTGATATGAAACGGCTGAAGGAAGAATTTCCTAACAAGGTTTTGATTGCTTCAATCATGGCTGCTACCGAAGACGGCCTGACTAAGTTGGCACAACAAGTTACTGAAGCTGGTGCAGACATTATTGAATTAAGTATGTCTTGCCCACAGACTTCTAACGCTAAGATGGGTGCCGAAGTCGATGAAGACCCAGAATTATGTAAGCAACTGACCGAGGCCGTTAAACGAGGAACCGATGTTCCAGTTATTGCTAAGATTTCACCAAACTTAGCATCAATGGTTCCTGCCGTTAAGGGTTGCTTAGCCGGTGGTGCCGATGGGTTCTCCCTTATTGATACTGTCCGTTCAGTTTCAAACGTTGACCTTGAAAAGAATGTCGCACTGCCTAACATCAATGGTAAGTCGGCCGTTTCTGGCTTATCTGGGAAGGCTGTTAAACCAATTGCCCTTCACTTCCTTCAAGAATTACGTTCTGCCTCTGGCCTTGAACAATTACCAATTGCCGGTATTGGTGGAATTGAAACCTGGGAAGACGCTGCTGAATACATTCTGATGGGTGCTACAACCGTCCAAGTAACCACGGCAATTATGCAATATGGTTACCGGATTATTGACGACCTGAAGAATGGTATGATGCACTACATGGAAGAAAAGGGTGTTGATCACCTTTCAGAATTAGTTGGTCTTGCTAATAAGAACGTTGTTCCAACCAGCCAACTGGACCGTGATTACAAGGTTTACCCAAAGATTGACTGGGATAAATGTATCGGCTGTGGTCGTTGCTTCATCTCCTGTCAAGATGGTGCTCACCAAGCAATGGGCTGGGATGATGAAAAACGTCTGCCAACCTTTGATAAGAGCAAGTGTGTCGGTTGTCAACTTTGTGCTCTGGTTTGTCCAGTTGGCGCAATTAAGTTGGGCTTAGTTGAAATGAAGCCAGGTCGTAAAGGTGACCCGGCTGAAGTTGATGCAAGCTCACAACGACTTCACAATTATGATTCTGCTGAAGACTAGGTTCTTCTAACACTAGGATAAACAAAGAGAGAAGGACCTAAAATGAGTTTAGTAGGATTATTAGTTGCCCTCGTACCAGCAATTGGTTTTGGTACTGAAATTATCAGTATGCAGCTTATTGGTGGTAGCTTCACCAACAAGTGTATGGGGATGGGGTTAACTACCCTGTTCGCTGGGTTAATTGTCTACTTTGTCCGGATGCCGGTCCTTACACCACGGCAAATCATTGGTGCCACTATCTGTGGTGCCGGTGAAGCCCTAGGGCTCATTTTCCAAGTTAAGAGTTTGGAACTGGTTGGTGCAACCATGACCATGCCAATTTCCATTGGTGAGCAATTGATTGGTAACAACCTGATTGGTGCCATCTTCTTTGGGGAATGGGCAACCACTGGTAAATGGATCTACGGGATTAGCGCAGTTATCGTTATCATCATTGGTATCTTCCTTACTTCTTACCACGAACAAAAGAGTAAGGGTGCCGATGTTAAGAAAGGTAACATCTTACTGCTAATTTCTTCGCTTGGTTTTATTGCTTATGGTTCTGCGCCAAACGCCTTTAACCTGACTGGCTGGGATGTTTTGCCACCAGAAGCCGTCGCTATCTTCATCACTTATGTTATTGTTGGTTCTATGCAAAAGAGTGAAACTCAGAACCACATGTGGGATAAGTACACTTGGAAGAACATGATTACCGGTGCCTGCGATGTAATTGCCAACTTCACCTTAATCTTCTCGATTGCAATTAACGGTGAATCTGTCGGTTACACCTTCTCACAAATGAGTGTTGTAATTTCGACCTTAGGTGGATTCTTCATTCTGCACGAAGCAAGAACCAGGAAGGAAACTCGCCTGACAATTCTTGGTTTAATCCTGGTTGTTGCCGGTGCTGTCCTTATTGGTAAGACGCTGTAATTACAATGCAATTATTTTAAGGGGCTGAATTTCAGCCTCTTTTTATTATCGGCAGATTGTAAAATTTAAGTTGAACATTTAAGTGGACAGAAAAACCCATAAAGG
>CAJMLF010000009.1 GCA_905214235.1 uncultured bacterium
GCGTTTTTGCATTTACCACCAATTAGGTGGCTAACTTCATTCTATAATCCACCAATTTCTTTGAAAAATCTGCTTGGTAGTTCATCACAAAGCCATACCTGGTCATTACCGATGTAGAACTCGATGCCTGCTTTGCGGGCGGCCACTGTATCTACCTGGAGAATTACGGGGTGACTATCATGACGCATCCCCACCGCCCGCGCAGTCGCAACATCAGTAGAAAGGTGAACAAACTGGCGCTGCATCGGCAGTAGACCAAGTTTGTCGATACTGGGCATGAAGCGCCGCGCTGTGCCATGAAAAAGAATGGCAGGAGGGACCGCTGCTTGGTGCTTAATTATTCCCGGGATGGAATGACCATAGAGCGCACAGATCTTGTTTCCCCTGATTGCAAAGCGCTTCTTATTTGATCTAGCGATTACCTCATCAATCGTTTCCTTAGTCAGGGCAGGTGAGAAGTGGTGGACCCGGTTCATTGCGGCAATGAAGTCATCAAGGTCGGTGTAGCCATATTCATTCAGGCTAATTCCATACTTTTTGGGGTTATGGCGCAGGGCATAGGACATCTTTTTACTGATAAATTTTAATTCACGGTTAGTGATCGTACCATCTCCCATTACGATAATTGAATTATGTTAACTAGCTTATTTCATTCAATAATATTAAACCACATTTCCCCTAAACAAGCTATTTTGGGTGGCCCATAAATTACGTAATTTATGAACTAAAGTGACGTCATCAACGGCTTAAAATGGCTTTGACGAATAGTAACGCGACTCCTATAATTAAAAGCGTTGTTTATAACATATTTAACAACATAATTTATGATTGGGATGGGGTACATAGTATGTCAATGATTGAATTCCATAATGTTGAAAAATATTATGGAAAATTTCACGCTCTAAAAAATATCAACCTGAATGTTGATGCCGGAGAAACGGTGGTCTTAATTGGTCCATCCGGTTCAGGAAAAAGTACCTTGATTCGGACCATCAACGGTCTTGACCCGATTCAGTCCGGTAAACTGATTGTTAATAATTACGACCTTTCCGACAAGAAGACAAATATCAATAAGCTCCGTCGGGACGTCGGGATGGTCTTTCAACACTTCAACCTCTACCAAAACAAGACCGTTCTGGAAAACATTATGCTGGCGCCGCGGATTGTCCTCAAGCGCCCTGAAGACGAGAACCATGAATTGGCAATGCAGCTTCTTAATAAGGTTGGGCTGGCCAACAAGGCCGATAGCATGCCGAGCCAGCTCTCGGGTGGGCAAAAGCAACGGATTGCAATTGCCCGAAGCCTAGCAATGAAGCCTAAGTGTCTCCTCTTTGACGAACCGACAAGTGCCCTTGACCCTGAAATGATTGATGACGTTTTGGACGTTATGAAGGACATTGCCAAAAACTCAAACATGACCATGCTGGTGGTGACGCACGAAATGGGCTTTGCGCGGGCGGTTGCCGACCGGGTTATTTTCATGGCCGATGGGCAGATTCTTGAGGATGACTCAACCGAGAAGTTCTTTGGCGACCAGCCATCTACCGACCGGGCCCGCGAATTCATGAGCAAGATCAGTGGCCATCTGTGAGGGAGGGGTGATTAGTCATGCGTAAGATTTGGCGCTTGATATCAGCCGCCTTCCTGGGGTTAGTGTTACTGACCTGTTTGTCCGCTTGTGGGGCAAAGTCAGTCGCTGAGCAGGATGTCTTGACCACCGCCCAGAAGACCAACAGGATCACCTGGGGGGGAAAAGCCGATACCCGCTTATTCGGTCTCGAAAACATTCGGACCGGCAAACTGGAAGGCTTAGAAATTGACCTGGCCAAGGCACTGACCAAGAAGATCTTGGGCCACAATGGGAAATGTACCTTTGTCCCCGTCACCAGTGGGACCCGGGTTCCCTTGCTGAAGAACGGGAACATTGATGCGATTATGGCCACGATGACCATTACCCCGGAACGGGAAAAACAGGTTGACTTTACCCATTCATACTTCGATGCGGGCCAGTCCCTGCTAGTTAAGAAGGGGAGCCCCATCAAGAATATCCAGGACTTGAACAAACCGGGCAAGGTTATCTTAGGGGTTTCGGGTTCTAATTCCGTCATGAACGTGGCGAAGTTTGCCCCGCGGGCCCGGGTCCTGCAGTTATCCGACTATGCCCAGGCGATGACCGCCCTGAAGTCCAAGCAGGGTGATGCCTTGACGACGGATAACGGAATCTTGTACGGGATGGCCGCCGAAAATCCCCACTACGAGGTGGTTGGTGGTAATTTCACTAAGGAGCCCTATGGAATTGCGGTAAACAAGAACCAAAACCGTTTTCGCAAGAAGCTCAACTGGGCACTCGACCAGGTTGAAAAAGACGGTACTTACAACCGTCTTCTCTTGAAGTGGTTTGGTCATGTCAAAGGATTTAATTACCAGGAGATGAAGCGGTAATGATTAATTTAATTTCGAGCCAGTGGCAACCGCTCCTGTTGGGGTTATGGAACACCATCCTCTGCAGCGTGATTGCCTTGATTGGCAGTCTAATTATTGGGACATTCTTTGCCCTTTTGGAAATCTCACAGAAACGGGTTATTCGGGTAATTGGTAGTGTCTACGTTGAAGTCTTTCGGAACATCCCCTTACTGGTGATTGCGATGGGCTTCTTCCTGATTGTGCCCATGTATATCGCCAAGATCAACGGTTTTACGGCGGGCACGATTAGCCTAACCCTGTACACCTCCGCCTTCATTGCCGAAACGGTCCGGGCGGGAATTAACTCCGTTGAAACGGGTCAATTGGAAGGGGCCCTGGCCAACGGAATGACCTATACTCAGGCAATGCGCTACATCATCCTGCCCCAGGCGTTTAAGGTCGTAATTCCACCACTAGGTAACCAGTTTATCAACCTGGTAAAGAACTCCTCCGTTCTGGCCTTCGTTGCCGGCTTCGACCTGATGTACCAGGGAAACTTGATTGCAAACGACACCCTACAGACGATGCCGACCTACTTCATCGTCGGGGTGCTCTACCTGATTATCACCCTGCCGCTTAGCTATTACATGCGGCACCTGGAAAAGAAACTGGCTTAAGGGGGTGGAACAAATGCAAAACTTCATTGATGCCTATTCCTGGATCAACATCCGCTTCCTTTTACAGGGGTTGTGGGTCACAATTGAAATCTCCGTGGCCTCAATCGTTGTTAGTTTTATTTTAGGAACCATCCTAGGTATTATTCGCTACGAAAAATTTAAGTACCTTTCCGCAATTGTTGGTTTTATCATTGATATTATCCGAAACTTGCCGTTACTGTTGATTATTTTCTTCACCTATTTTGGCTTGCCAAATATTGGAATCAAGCCCGAAATTATTCCGGCCGCCATCCTTGCCATGTCAATCTTTGAGTCGGCAATGGTCGCCGAAATCGTCCGGTCAGGAATTAATTCAATCGACTACGGGCAAACGGAAGGGGCCCTGGCCAATGGTTTGACTCGCTGGCAGGCTCTACGGATTATTGTCCTGCCGCAGGCCTTACGCAACATGATGCCGGCTTTGGTCAGCCAGTTTATTTCCCTAGTAAAGGATACCTCCTTGGCAACCATCATTGTCCTCCCGGAGTTGATGTACCACGCACAAATCATCTACGGGCAAAACACTAATTACATTATCCCAATGTTCGTTGCGCTGGCGGTCCTGTACTTCATTGTCTGTTACTCATTGTCATTACTAGCTAAGTACCTGCGCCGGCACTTAGCCTAGCAGGCTTTCCAAAATTATTAAAGGCCCACTAATGTTCATTTTCTTTGAACGTTAGTGGACCTTTTCTGTTGTTTACTTACTCTTCTTCTTCCAGATAATTGAAACCAGGGCGGCACAGGAAAGCCAAATGAGGCCAATCAGGCTGACCTTGGCCCCCGTCAATAATCCGGGTACCTGGTAGGTAAAGGTAACGTGGTGTTTACCCCGGGGCAGCCAAACCCCGAGAAAGGCTTGGTTGGTGCGGACGGTCTTAGCGGGATGGTCATCAACTTTGACGGACCAACCCGTTGAGTATGGAATCGAGGAGGTCAATACCCCCGAACGGTCTGTTGTGATTTGGCCCCGGAAGCTATTCCAACTGAAGTGGATGTCCCTAAGGGCATGGCGTTGGATTGCCTGAACCTGCTGGTCGTAATGGCGACCAAGCTTAACGGCCACGACCCGGTAGTGGAGCTGGTAGTTTCCCAGCTTGGACGGCTGGAACTTCAAACTTACCGGAAGCTTACCATTGTAGTAGCCAACGTTTAACGTCGAGTTTGTTACCCGTTTGAACAGGGACAGGACATTTTGCTTGGCCTGGATGACACTGGCTGTGCCAAACTTACTATTATAATTGAGCTTAAAGCTAATGTCGGGTGACCCGTTCAAGACGTGGTAGCGCCAGTACTTATACTGGTTATAACGCTGGTTGATAACGCTTCCCGGATTAACGGCCATCTGCTGGAGGTGTTGCTTGTCATACTTGATTTGCTCGCGCATCGTAAATGGGGTGTACTTAATCTTGGAAAATTCAATGTGCAGTTCACTCCCCCGGTAGCGGCGCGCTACCGCCGTATTCTGCAATTCAGGGAACTGCAGTTGGTAATACTCATCGCTATCGGTGTATTTCAGATGGTGAGGGTTAACCTTATTTAGCCGGTTTGAAACCAGTTGACTCTTTATTACGGTGGCCCGGGTTAACTTAGCTGGGCGCATCCCCTTGGTCTTGCCATCAACAAGGACCCCACTGGCCAGGGCGCGCTCCTTTTCACTTGGCGATAAACGCTGGTAACGACCGCTACTGATGTAATTACCTTGCCAATACATCAGTGGGAAGGCCTGGTTACTCTTGTAACGAATTGTCTGGGTGGGCACCAGCAACTTCTTGTTGTTCTTGATGCTATTTGGGCTCGGCTGGCCAACGTCGTAGTTGATGACGGGGTCAGTTGCCTTATCGAGGAAGTAACCATGCGGGATCTTCAGGGCGTTTTTCCCGTTGCTCTGGACAAAGAGGTAGCGAACACCGAAGAAGTTATTCATCACGGACCGGTCATCGGCCTGCCGGATGGGGATATTCGCCTGGTACTGGTTATTCTGCAGGGAGTTATTGAATTGACCGAGGTACTTGTTCTGCAGGGAATAGTAGGAGTCAATATTATGCAAGCCCGAGGTTAGGTCGTTATCGAGGTTGGGTCCGAGGCCATCGGGACTAGTGTTATTATTAATGATTTGGTTTTGACTGACCGTCGAGACCCGGTAAAAGGGGTTCTTCTTAAGGCCCTTGTCAAGGCCACCATAGCGATTCGCGGTGATGGCCTGGTACTCACCCCGGCTGAGCATCATGGTTGAGAAGTTTCCCTTGGCGGGGAAGGCGGAGTAGATAGCGTTAAATCCAGCATTGAGCAGGATGATCAAAAGCAGGTAGCGGTCGAGTTTGATTGCCGGCTGAATCTTTACGGCCCAGAGAGCCATTAGGGAAACGATCAGGAAGATGACGGGTACAAAACTGTCATCCTTGTTGTCAAAGAAGTAGGTGGCGGTCAGGACCAGGACGTAAATCCCGGTGGCCAGGCTCAGAACATTTAGTTCGTGCCGGCTGATTACGGAGGCATGCTGGACCAGCAGGCAGACGGCCATTGCTAACGGCAGGTAGATCAGTAATGTCCACCGGTTCGATGCCGACATCATTCCGTTGAAGAACGAACCCACCGCGGGAATGAGAAGCATCACCAAAGAACAGAAGAGGCTAATGGTCAGTAAGGGATACTGGCGGGAGTGCATATAAATGTAGACCAGGGCGATGAACCCAATTGACACGATTCCAAGCGCCGTCCAGTACATGAAGTACCACTGCCCACCGTTGATCAGTTGCTTGGGTAAAAAGAGGTAGTAGTAGAGCGGGTAAACCTTGAGTCCGTTGGCAAACTCGGCACCAGTCCGCGTCGAGTTGGTGATGGCCATGATCTCGGGAACCAGCATCACAGCGGACACTAGAATACTAGTAATTGTGGCAAAGGCGAGTTTAGCAAACGTCTGTAAGTAATTGAGCCGGTGGCGGTAGTGGGTCAGGACCCGTAATACCAGGTAGGAAAAGGCGCCGATACCGAGAACGAAGGCCAGGTAGTAGTTGCTAACCAGCATCCAGATGAATACTCCCGTCAGCGGCCAGGCACTGCCTCCCTGAAGGACCTGTTCAATCTGGACCACAATTAATGGGAAGAGGATGAACGGGGTTGTGAAGAAGGGCTGAGCAATACATGCATAAAGGAGGAAGGCGTTCACCATGTAGGTAATCGCCCCCGCCAATATCACGTTATCACGGAATTTGAAGTGCTGGGCAAAGTAAACAAAGGCTAAGCCAACACAGTACATTCGGATAATTCCGATTACCTGGTAAGCTAGTGTTATCTTAGCGGCCGGAAAGAGGAGGGCGAGGTAAGCGAAGACGTCGCCAATTGTGTAATAGGAATAGACCTGGAAGGTATCGGTCCCCAGCCCCATTTGCCAGGACCAGAAGGAAAAGTGGCCCGGATGGTGAAAGAAATTGATTAGTGCCTGGCGATAATTAGCCAGCAGGGGCACGTGCTGGTTCAAAGCATCCTTACTAAGGATAAAGGTGTGTCCAGTCACCAGGTATGTCCCAAAAATACAAGCCGCCAAGAAGATGAACACCAGGGTGTACTTCAGGTAGAGCATCTTTAATGGGCGCTTATTTTCAAATGAAAAATTCATTATATAATAACTCCATCTCAATATTTCAAATACTAATATTTTAGCATTTTACAGCCAACAATGTGAATATCAATTAAGAGACTAGTGTAGTTGTGAGCTAACTAATTATTCCAAAGTCGTTCATATAAATATCCGGACAAATTCCCTTGATTAGCTTTTTATTATAAGTAAAAAGCAGTTAATTTTGAAAGCGGTTACTGTTCAGAAAGGATTGGTGCTATACTTTAGGCGGATTGTTATTGGACAAAATGGATGGAAGTGAATATTATGCTAAAGAATATTGAAATGCCCAAGTTAAGTCCCAAGTCTGATGATTACTTTTTCGGTACTTGGAAGAAACAACCCGGTGACCAAATTAAGAAGGGTGACCCGCTCTTTGAAGTGGAAACCGAAAAGGTAATTAGCGAAGTTCCAAGCGACTTTGCTGGAGTACTTAAGGAGCAAAAAGTCAGCGAAGGCGATCCCGTCTCTGTTGGGGATGTTGTTGCAACAATCGAAGTTGATGAATAGAAAGGCTGGCTATTATCTATGACCGAAAGTTTAGCTTCAAAAAAGCCAAGTTGGTTAAAAGTTCGCTATGATGAAGAAAAGGTTGAGCACGTTAGTAAGCTGTTAAACAAGCTCAACTTGAATACCGTCTGTGCCGAAGCAAACTGCCCAAACGTTGGTGAGTGCTTCGGGACGGGAACAGCGGCATTTATGATTTTAGGACCTTACTGTACGCGGAACTGTCGCTTCTGCGATGTTCCCCATAAGCGCCCAGCACCCGTTGACTTGAAGGAACCAATGCGGGTTGCTAAGGCGATCAAAGAATTAGGTCTGAAGCACGTCTGTGTTACCAGTACTGACCGGGATGACCTTCCCGACCTCGGGGCTGACCAGTTTGTGCGGGTTATTAAGGCAATTCGGGAGCTGTCACCCCACACGACAATTGAAGTCTTGACACCCGATTTCCAGGGCAAGACCGATCTTGTACAACGGGTCTTGGATGCCCAGCCGGATGTCTTTAACCACAACATCGAAACGGTTCGCCGGGTTACACCACTGGTTCGTGACCACCGGGCAACGTATGATCACTCATTGAACGTCTTACGTTACGCTCACGAACACGCTCATGAAGGAACCTACGTTAAGACCGGGATCATGCTGGGCCTGGGTGAAAAAGACGATGAAGTTTACCAGACGATGGATGACCTGATTGATGCTGGTGTTGACTTCCTTTCCATTGGCCAGTATGTCCAGCCTTCACCAAAACACTACCCACTCAAGGAATGGGTCCCCGTGGAGCGCTACCAGAAGTACTATAACGTTGCGATGGATAAGGGCTTCAAGTTCGTTGCCAGTTCACCACTTGTCCGGAGTTCCTACAAGGCTAGTGCTGAATTAGCCTCCGTTGGGGTAAGCCGGTAATGATTTTCATTCAAAGCATGGGGCACCAGGCAGCTGATAACTTTGCTTTGGAATACTGGCTCACTAAGAAGGGGTTTGACGACCTCGTTTTCTTACTATGGTCAACTGACCCCACCATTATGCTGGGCAAATACCAGGACGCGTTAGCCGAGGTCAACCTGGAATATGCTGACTTACACCACTTGACGGTGGCCCGCCGGTTATCGGGCGGGGGAACTATCTTTACGGATCGGGGGAGCTTCCAATACTCCTTCATTAAGCCGTCAGTAAAGCAAACGATTGACTTTGATAGTTTCCTGACGATTATCTGTAACGCTTTGACCGCACTGGGTCTGCCGCTGAAGCGCTCCAGTCGAAATGACCTGACAATCAACGGGCGCAAGTTTTCCGGGAATGCTCAATACAACCGAAATGGTTACGTGGTTCACCACGGTAGTCTCCTTTTCGCTGCCAACATAGATGAAATGACTGCGGCCCTCCATGTTGACCCAATGAAGCTGAAGGCTAAGAAGATCTCTTCTGTTCACCAGCGGGTTCTCAACCTGCGGGACTTTCTTCCTGGCTTATCTGCGGAAGAGTTTGCCAGTAAGTTAAAGCAGGCGGTTCTTAACCAGGCCGGTAACGTAGTGAATTATTCGCTGACTAGTACTGACCGGGACGAGATTCAGGCGATCAAGGTAAAACTCTTTGCTAATCCGTCCTTTGTCTACGGGCAAACTCCACAGACAGCAATTACGAAGGAAAAGTACTTTACAGGTGGGGGCCTTGTTAAGCTTGCGGTGAACGTCGACCATGGTTATTTAAAGCAGATTCATATTACTGGTGACTTTTTCAGTAACCTGGATGTCCAGGGACTAGAGAAGGCGCTGGCTGGGAAAATGTTTCAGCCTGCAACAATTCGTCCGGTGTTGGACCAGTGGTTGCAGAAAACCCCAATTCAAAATATTACTACCGAACAAGTTTTAGATCTGTTGTTTGGGTAAAGTGAATCCAGAGAGGCTATGGCAGTCTCCTGGATAGTTGAAAATGCTATAGTGTATTAGTATATAAAGAGGGCGCTAGTGTTCGAATTTTCCGAACGCTAGCGCCCTCTTTGTGCTTTCTGGGGTTTCGCTTTTATTCCATTGTCCTAATAGTGTGGTAACCTTCGTGGATCGCGTTCATGATCTTACGTGGCTGCAATGCGTCACCGATAACATTTGCGTGGTCGTCAAAGAGAGCATAGAGGTCATTGCTGAGCTGGTCGTTTGATTGAAAACCAATCGCGTTCAGAACAGTATCACAGTTCAGTGTTTGCGCTTGCTGTTGGTCATCAAGGTATGTGACTTGACCATTTTGGACCTCTTTAACTGTCGCACTCGTGTGGACGGTAATATTATCTGCGGCAACCTTCGCCTTTAAATGTTGTTCGTTGTTTAAGCACTCGTTAGCGTTTTGCAGGATATTCGGTAGCTGTTCGAACAGGTCCACCTGATAGCCTTGTTCGGCCAAATCGCAGGCAGTTTCGGTTCCCGTAAGCCCTGCACCAATCACTGCAACGTGGTGACCAGGATCAATACGGTGGTTAAGATATTCAACCGCGAAAGCCGCGTTTTCCTTCATTCCGGAGATAGAAGTCGTGACTGGTGAGGATCCCGTAGCAAGGATTACTTCATCAAACCGACCTTGGGCCTGTTTAAGGTCGGCTTTTGTTGCCTCTTTATCGTAAATAACGTTTACCCCGTCCTTATTACATTAGGTAACTAGGTAGTTAAGCAGGTTCTTAACATCGTGCTTAAATGCCGGAGCGCCAGCGGCCCACAGCAGTCCGCCGAGACGGTCGGATTTCTCCCAAATAGTTGCCTCAAACCCGCGTTTCTTGGCAGTAATTGCCGCTTCCATGCCAGCGGGTCCACCACCGATTACGAGTACTGCACGCTTTTTGTCGTCTCTTTGTGGCAGGCGGAAGGATTTTTCAGCGTAACATAGCGGGTTTACTGTGCAGTAGTAGTGCTTTCCAGAAAAGCCGGCAGCAAGACATTCGTTACAGCCAATGCAAGGTACAATGTCGTCCGTGTGGCCGGACTTGACCTTCTTAACCCAGAACGGGTCCGCAAGCATCTGCTTTGCTAGGCCAACGTAGTCTAGGTCACCATCGGCTACGACCTTCTTGGCAGTTAACGGATTCTTTAGCTTCCCGTCACCAAGGACGGGGATGCTAACAACTTCTTTGACGGCTTTCTGGACATCAAGCTTACTTGCCTCGGGACTATAAACCGTTGTGATTGCCTGATACCATTGTTCATAGCACCCAGTATCAACGTGGAGGGCGGTTACCCCAGCATTTTCAAGGATTTTAGCAATCTTTAGACCCTCGTCCAGGGTCCGGAAGCCTTTAACCCGCTGATCAGGCGTGAACTTAACAATAACTGGGAAACCATCTGGTACATTATCCTGAATGGCCTTAATACATTGTAAGGTGAAACGCATCCGATTTTCGAGCGAGCCGCCGTATTCGTCAGTCCGGTTATTCCACTGCTTGGACTGAAACCGATCTAATAAGTAGCCACCGTAATCGTGAAGCTCAATCGCATCCGCACCAGCATTAATGGCTAAACTTGCGGAGTAACCCATCCTTTTAACTAGGTATTGGATATCTTCCTCACTAAACGGCTTGCATTTAAGGTCTGGAAACCAGAAGGACGGTACACTTCCTGCACTATAAGGTGGGGTGAAGGGGTCCGTGAATTGTTGCCGACCGAGGCCAGGGGAGAGCTGGACACAAACTTTTGCCCCGTAGTGGTGACAACGGTCAATTAGCATATTAAGCCTTTCCACATGGTGAAAATTGTGCCCATCGGTGACATGAACACGCGGTTCTTAAGCCGCATTGTTCCTAGTCTTGTTCGATCAAATAAGGAATTCATAGTAGTTGCCTCCTGCAATCGATAAACATGTGGTAATTAACTAAACATAAGCGCTTACATTTATTTCACAAATAAATTATAAATGAATATTAATATTATGTCAATGTGAGAATGGTCACATGCCTATAATTGCTTTATAATCAGCAAATACTGGGGTTAATGATTATTAATATATTTGGGATTTTGAATACCGTTTAAGAAAATAATGATGATTTCATCAATTGATGTACTATCTGGAGAAATGTTGTGGTTAAAGGTATCAACGATAAAACAGCTCACGTTACTATATGCTAAGTAGATCAATGTGAGCGGGTCCATTTGCCGAAAATAGCCTTGCTGAATACCATCACGTGCTATTTTGATCCAGGGCTGCATGATTGAGTCAATCCATTGGTCAGATTGCGATATTTCAGGGTTGATGGGACTATTGAAGATACTATTAGTGAACAGAAAAGTCGTCGGCTGTATCTTTGAGAAATCATAGATGGCGTGCATATAAGAAGCCAATTTAACGTCCGGGGCACCGTTTTTGCTGACGTGGTCGATGATATACTGATTAAGGCGCTCGCATGCTTCGTGGTATGTAGTGATAATCATGTCTTGCTTATTCGCAAAGTAATTATAAGCAGTTGCCACTGATAATCCAGTCAGCTTGGCAACTTGACTCATTGAAACGCTACCATAGCCATCATTAGTGATGATTTTGGCAACGGCATCCATAATCAAAGTTCTGTTATTACTTTTGTTTGCCATAAGAGCCTCCATTTTTATCCGTTATTCTTTTAAAGTTTAGCATAGACTGGGGAAAATAATTTTGTGTCGTGCACAGAAAATGCAAGATAATGGTTAAAATGTAGCTTGCTGATGGGCAGCAAATAAGCATATTTTCGGGGCGGTTCGTTTTTTGAATTGCATTAAAACTATAATTTTAATGACAGGTTGATTTTAAAGCTTTGGCCCTCCTCTTCAACGTCTTCATTAGTAATTACTGGACATCCTACTTAGGAAATGTATACTATTTTTAATTGTTGCAAAAGGAAGTGCCTATCCATGCGTTCAATACAGATTCGCGTTGCCCAGCCAGCTGATGCTGAGCAGTTATTAGCAATTTATGCGCCTTATGTCGAGAAGACGGCGATTACTTTTGAATACACGGTTCCCACGGTGATGGAGTTCCGAAGAAGGATGGTTCAAACCCTGAAACGGTACCCGTACCTGGTTGCCATTGAAGGTGGTCGCCTGGTCGGATACGCTTATGTCAGACCATTTCATGCTCGAAAAGCTTATGATTGGTCGGTTGAGACATCAATTTACGTTGCGCCAACTGTCCGCCACCACGGAATCGGTAAACAACTATATGACAAAATTGAGGCCGTCTGTCGTTCAATGAATATTACAAACCTCAATGCCTGCATTGGCTACCCGCAAAGCGACGATGATCCATACCTAGATACAAACAGCGCTGCTTTCCATCGCCACCGCGGCTTCCAACTTGCTGGCCACTTTCATAGTTGCGGTTACAGGTTCGATCGTTGGTATGATATGATTTGGATGGAAAAATTCATTGGTTCGCATGAAAAGACGCCCGCTCCAGTTAAGAATTTTGATTCGGTAAGGGCCCGGTTTAATTTAAGCTAAAGGAAGTGGTTTCGTCGCGCATGAAAAAGTACTTATTCCTAATTAACCCTGCTGCGGGAAGTGGCAAGGCAGCGAATGTCTGGCGTATGTTGCAAACTTTGCTGGCTAAGGAAAACGTTGACTATGATTTTTGCTTCAGTAAGCATCCCGGCCATCCCCGCGCAATCGCCAGAGTGACCGGCAAACAGCGAAAATACGACTGTCTGGTGGTGGTCGGTGGTGACGGGACACTACATGAGGCAATTGATGGCCTTTACCAGCAGGCAAAACATGAAAAGTTGATGGTGGCCTACATCCCCGCGGGTACCGGTAATGACTTTGCGCGGGGGTACGGGATATCGACCGACCCTCAGATTGCCCTTCAACAGGTTCTAAAAAACGACCGACCGCGGGAAATTAACATTGGCTGCTTTCAGGAGCTAACTTCAGGCAAGCACGGGATCTTCTTAAACAACATTGGTATTGGTTTTGATGCAGCCATTGTTCACGCCACTAACCATTCCCGGCTAAAAAGCTTTCTGAACCACCACCATCTCGGAACGCTTTCCTACATTGCCAAGGCAATTCGGGTGTTTTTTACCCAGCCGACCTTTCAAACAGTAATTAAAGGTGGGACTGGGGTGGTTACTCTTTCCCGGACGTTCCTACTGATTACCAGCAACCACCCTTACATCGGGGGCGGCATTGTCCTTGCTCCCGACGCTCAAATTAACCACCATGAGCTGGAGCTGGTGGTCGTTGAAAAGAGAAACTGGTGGTCCCTGCTGGCTGCCATGTTAATGTTTGCTAGCGGTCGCTTGATCTATTCGCGCCAGGCACGGGTAATTCGTGCGCGTAAGCTTGAATACCAAATCAGTAGCTCGCAGGATTGTCAACTTGACGGTGAAGAACCGGGGAAATTGCCCTACCACCTTCGCTTAACCTGTGACTCCTACCCGTTCTGGGAGAAGACCTTATAAAATGATATAATTTACTAGCGAAATAAGGAGGCTGACGGACAAATGGCAGAAGCAGAATATGATGAGAATGGTTTTCGCGAGGATCTTAAAAACAGTAAGGACGTTTTGCACCAACCGGATGCCGATCGCTCGGCCTGGGACCTCACGGTGTTGGACTATGATCAAACAATGGATGTCTTGAACGGTAAACTGGCGGTTAAACCCAATTTTAGCTTTGCGGATGATGTACTCAACAAAATTAGGGAAGAAAAACCACAGATAGATTCTGATGAGGACCTTAATAGCGTGATTGAGGACAAGTACCAGCAGATACTATTAGCCCGCTACAATGAGGACCAGGCAAAGAACGTCTCCCGCAAAGTAACAAAAGACGACGATGAATAGCAAAAGCCACTGCAGTCAGCAATTGATTGCAGTGGCTTTTGTCGTTAGAAATCATGTCGGTAGCTGACCGTGCTCCTTCCCTGGTGCGCGGTGACAATCAGCTGGTCAGGAATCTGGTCTTCTAGTTCAGTAACGTGACTGATGATCCCAGTCATCCGGTGGCCACCAAGCGTCTGTAATGAGCGTAGGGCATCCATCAGTGCCTGCTGATCCAAAGAACCGAAGCCTTCATCAATAAAGAAGGCGTCAATGCTGATTCCACCACTCTGCTCTTGGATAATCTGACAGAGAGCTAGGGAAAGGGCCAGTGAAGCCATAAAGCTCTCACCCCCTGATAATGTCCGGGCACTACGCGTTTTACCGGCATTATCATCGTAAATATTGACCTCTAAGCCCGTCCACTTTGCACCGGCCCCATGACTCTCGTTAGCAAGCTCAAATTGGTACCGGCCGTTCGTAAGTTGAGCCAATTGCGAATTGGCCACAATTAAGACGTCCCGGAAATAAGATTGAAGGACATAGCGCTCCAGACTGATGTGGGTACTTGTATTTCCCGCAACAACGTCGGTAAGTGCTTGTAATTCACCGATACGCTCATCTAATTGTTGATTATTACTCATTAGCCGGGCAAACCTACCCGTGATTTCCTGGGCTAGTTTTTGCTGTCCCCGCACTTGGCCAATTTTTTCTTGAATGGCCGCTGCTTGCCGTTGGGTCGCCGACAAGGAGGCCTTAGTCTTCTCAATATCTGGCTGCTTTTTCCCCTTTATCTGGGCCTGGAGACGGTCCTGCTGGACTTGTGTATCGTGCAAGGCACCCTGGTACGTTTGAACCCTTTGTTGATATTGTTCCAGTTCGTTTAAGTCTTCTGCGGCTTCCTGAAGGAAAGACCAGGACAGGTCACGGCGGTAATCATTTAGGGCGTTGGTAAGTTCCGTATGAGCTTTTCCAACCTCTTCTTTCAACTTTGATTGATTTTCCTTTGCTTGACTAATTTGGCTGCGGACAACGGCAACCTCTTCGGCCAAATCCTGTTCTTTACTCTGGCAACTTAATAGGTGTTCCTTATGCTTATCAATTTCTCGTTGCCATTTTTTAAGCTGATTTTTAGCGACTTCACTGTCGGTGAAATTAGCCGGCAACCTCCCCTGCTTTTCGTCCAGCCTGGTTTGACTCGTCGCTAAATCCCGGCTTAATTTGGTACCGGCCGCCTGGACCCGGCTGAGCTTATCTTGTTGCCCTGTTAGCTGATCATTGACGGCGCTTAATTGATGTTGCCAGTCGTGAACCTGTTTCTGCTGGTCTCGCAGGTCTTTCTCCTGTTGTGCGAGTTGGTCGCCGTAGTCAGCAATTAGTTTCTTCCCATCGTCTTTCGGGAGCCTATCAACACCGAGACCCTTACTAACCCCCGTACGTGATTGATTAATCTGGGTACTCAGCTCACTAGCGGTCCGTTCTCCCTGCCGCAGCTGCTCACTAAGTTTGGCAACAGTGGTTCGCAAGCTTTGTAGCTCGGCAAGGGCCTGTTTGACTTGCCCTTCGGTGACCACTGGTCCGTTTTGGGAAAAATGGGCTGGCTGGGGGTGGTCAAGTGCACCACAAACTGGACATGGACTACCCGGTTTTAAACGGCTAGCTAATTCAGCAATTTGCTGGCGGGCGTACGCGTCGTTAAGATCTGCGTATTGGCCCTTTTGGTCATCGGTAGCAGTCTTTTGACGTTGGAGTTTATCCGCTAGTTCTTTATTCTGCTCCTGAAGTGCTAGTTGCTTGTTGACCAGTAATTTAAGTTCCTGGCTTTCCTGAAGCAGGCGCTGGTATGCGGCCTGCTTCTTGGCAATTTCGACCTCTTCTGCAGCCAACTGGTCCTTGATTTTCAGTTGGTCAGTAAGCCGTGCCTGTTGACTAGTCAAATGGATTACATTATCCTGGACAGCTTTTTCCTGTTTTCGGTTATCCGTAACTTCCTTAGTCAGTGCCGCCAACTTTGTCCGTGCCGCATCAACATCTTGAAATAGCGGAAGCACTTCTTTTAGCTGATCATGCTGACGTTTCAAGTTGTTAATCTTTGCTTCCTGGCCCTGAAGACTATCCAACTCTGCAGCCATCGCCGCATGCTTAGTATGCGTATCGGCTAATTCTGTACTTAACTCCCCTATTTTGTCTTCCAGCTGGTCGTTACGTTTCTTGTCAGACCGCCACTGGTGATAGAGCAACTGATGCTTTTGAAACCACTGGAGGTCGTTTACTCGGTGGGAAATCTCCTCAATGCTGGGCCGCTGTTCAAGCAGGGCTTTCTCCTTCTTTTTGACCTCCGCTAGCTCCTGGAATGCCTTTTTGAGTTGTTGCTCACTGTGTAATTGATCATTGTACCCATCAACATCCTTTTGTAGCTGCTGCTGGCTGGCTTTTAAACTACTGAGCTGTTGGCCCAACGATGCGGAATACTCCGCTGCAGCGCTACCCCACTGACTATTTGGTAACTGGGGATCGACCTGGGTAAGGGATTCCTTGGCCGACTGGATTTGTGTTCGCTGCTTTTCCCAGTTGTTTTTCTGGCCCCTGAGTTGGCCCTTGAGCTGGTCAGACCATTTAGCGTATAGACTGGTCCCGAAGAGGTCCCGCAAGAGTGCTTCCTTATCATTACTATTGGAGTCTAAGAATTGACGGAACTTGCCCTGGGGTAAGAGGACAATCTGCTTAAACTGGTCCTTAGTCATGTTGAGAAGGTCCACGATAAAAGAATCAACATCCTTTACCTTAGTTAGCTCGTGGGGTGCAGAAGAGTTTAGCGGGTAGATGAGGCTAACGGCCTGATTGTGCTGGATCAATTTCCCCCGCTTGCCTTGAAGAACCTGTTTGGGGCGCCGGGTTATCCGATAACTTGTCCCCTGGTGGTTGAAGGTGAACGATACCTTGGTTTCCTGATCGGCGGGAGCAAAGTCGGAACGCAGGTCCGTTGCGGAGCGGTCACGATCGTTTGTTGTTTGGCCAAAAAGGGCGTAGCACATAGCATCAAAGATTGTCGTCTTCCCCGCTCCAGTGTTTCCGGCGACAAGAAAAAGGGGGCGGTCATAGAACTGGGTAAAGTCAATTGCTTCATGCTTATATGGCCCAAAGTAGTCAAGAATGATATTCTCTGGTCGCATCCTACTTCCTCCCTTCAATTTCACTTAATGTTGACTTAGCCACCCTTAATTGGGTCGGTGATAGCTGGTCCCCGGTTGTTTCGCTATAGAAGTCGGTTAAAAGGTCTAAAGGCGCCGCTTGAGCCCGCTTGGCGTTGGCCTGGTTACGGATCATTTGTGCGAAAACAGTCCGGTGAAGGGCCACTATCTTAGGATAATAAGCTCGCAAGCGGTTAAGTACGTCGGGAATTCTTCCCTTATCAGTCAATTCAATGTCATAGAAATCGTCAGTCGGTTGCTGTGCAGCATCTTTAACAAGATCAGCAAAACTTCCCTTCAAGAGGTGGATATCGTGGACTGGCTTTAGGGGGATCCACTTGACCTGGAAGGGTTCAGTATCCACTAACCACATCCCCTTCTCCTGCTTAGCCTCCGAGACGGAAAACTTCATCGGTGAACCGCTATACTTGATTCGCCCATCATGGAGGGCGTTTTTATTGTGAAGGTGGCCCAGGGCAACGTAATCAAATGGTGCCAGTGTTTCCGTCGAAACTGGACTAAGCCCCCCAACCTCAATTAACGTTTCCGAATCCGCTGTTCTTTTACTCCCGGCGGCAAAGAAATGGGCAACGAGCACATGCTTCTTATCTGGGGCAAACGCCTTCTTCATTTCAGCCACGATTCGCTGCATTGCCAGGTCAACATTCTTAATCTTCGGATCGTTGAAATAATTGCGAACTGTTTGGATGCCAAAGAAGGGGAGAAGGAAGAACTGGGTATTTCCCAGGACTACCGGGTTAAAGGCTCCTTCAAGGCTAGTCTGTAAGAAGAAGTTCTGGAATGAAAACCAGTCGGCTCCCGTACTCAGGCGGGGGGCCGAATCATGGTTCCCACTGATTGCCAGGACCGGAAATTTATCAGTGAGGTTGAGCTGCTTAAGCATGTTGTTTAAAACACGAACGGCTGACTCGTTGGGGATGCTCGAATCATACAGGTCCCCAGCAATGACAATGGCATCAACCTGTTCTGCCTTTGCTACGCCCTCAATTTGCTTGAAAAGTTCACGCTGGTCATCCAGTAAGCTAAAGCCGTTGAGGGTTTTACCAATGTGCCAATCTGCCGTATGTAAAAATCGCATCAAAATCCTCCTAAATGTTAATTCTGGATCATTTCTAAAAGTTCATCCCCGACCTCCTGGTTGCGGATATAATACTGGTTCTTTAGTGACGGGTTCCCCCACAGAGCCTTGAGAATCTTCTCGGGGGCAAAATTGTCGGCGAGTGCCGCTAACATAATAGCAAGGTCCTTGACCTGACGGCGCTTTAGCCGGACTTGGTGCAAGTGCTCCGCAAATTTTTCGGTGTCCAACTGACTGACATCAACCATTTCCACTGTATGGAGATAGTCTTGAAGAATATCACCGTCGTATTGGGCCAACAACTGGTTAACTTGCTCCTTCTGAGTTAGTGCCAATGCAAGATAGGACAAAGCATCAAAGACCTTCTGCGCATTATATTCAGTAAAATCGACCACAGGTAAGGGGTCACTACATAGTTGCCGACTGACTGGCAAATTATTTACCGCCGGATCAAGATGATCAGAGAGCTGCGTATGGAGACGCATCACCAGCTGCTGCACCAGCTTGGCATCAAAATCAGCTACTTTTGGATTGGCCCCGTGATCAATATCGCGTGGCCAAACGGTGAGCCCGGTACTCAAGTCAATCACCGTAAGTTGGGTGGAATCTAAGGCAGGGTATTTTTTCCATAGTCGCTGGTTATTTTGAACATTAGCGGCCGTCACCTCCGCCTTTCGTTGGTCGTTCCACCGTTTAACAGTCTGGTTGAGGGTGCTGACGAGTGATCCGTCCCGGCCACTGCTGTTGTAGAAAAACCGACATGAAGCATTATCAATTGCGATTGCAAAAACCTTATTATCAGCTAACGAAATTGGGTAAATCTGCAGTAATTTGTCCTTTTGTGACTGTTCAATCCTCAGCTTTAACGGCCTAATTGTCCCTTTTTCAAGGTCAAAAGCAGCTAATCGCTCGCGGCGGCGGTTCCTAAAGACCGTCGGAAACTTTCTCATTAGCTCTAAGACGTCCTGTTCCAATGCTGGCTGCTCCTGCCATTCCTGGCGGGCAAGGTCTTTTCGCGAGAAACTTTTGTTAGTGGTCCAGTAGGTTTGATTACCGCTCTTCGCGGTATAAATAAGGTTGACGGCCATGATAATAACTCCTTTTGAAAGTCGGTCAAGTGACGTTGTTACCTAAGATCACATTAGTTTTAGTCTACCTAATTTTCCTGAATTCATTTCCGGAATAACCGCGAGAACAGCCCCTTCTTCTTTGTATATTGTTGGTTCTTCATCTGTTTCATCATTTGGTTCATAATTTTCGTCTGGTCCTGAATAACCTGGGCGTTTTGCTCATCGCGCTTTTTCTGGAGCTTGAGCATCTCCGCTAGTTGGTCATCTTGGCGTTCACTCTTATGAACCTTGTTGTAATAGTTGCGGATAAGGGGTTCACCAATGTAGTGGTCAAACTTATCAATATTTAAAATCATCCCATTATCATACTGGTAGATAGCAATTCCTAATTCCCGGGGGAACATATTGAAATAGTTATCGAGGGTTTGGTTAATATTTTCGTAGGCACTCCCCTTCAGATTGTTGAAGATAGCCTTGGAGACCGTAAACTGACGATCGTCCCCTGATGTAAAGGCAACGTGCTGGAAGCCATCATCTCTAATCAGCATCTTCCAGGTGATTCGGTTACGATCAACCTTGTAGTTGTAGTTCTCGTCGATAATGTCTGCGAGCTCCCCTTCTAGGTTGAAATGAGTAAGCAGGTCTTTTACGATGGCCTTCGTTTGGCTTAGATAGTCGTCTATCAGGTTACTTTCGTCGATCCCGGAAAGGTTATTCAGTCGGTCATTTAATTCATGGGTGACGTAACGGTAAATATGGTCGTTCGTATTGTTGACCAAAATTTCGAAGTTGTACTTCTGCTGGTCCATTTCCAGCCAGCCGGCTTCAGATGGTGAGCTTGATATAATGGATCGTCAGTTGCCCCGGAATACATCCACATTAATTCGTGGTTGGAACTCGTTGCCCGCCTCGTTAAATTCATTGATCCGTTAAATAAGCGGAAGTGGTCCCTCCTGGCGAAGGATGAAGTACTTGCTGTGAAAGAGCGGCCCCTTAGTAAACATAAGATGGAGGGGCTGGTCCGCCAGGCGGTTAATGAAATTATCACTGGTGTTTGCTAACGCCTTCGCACGTTGACTGATATTAAAGAATTGGTTCATCGCTTGACTGGTCTGCTGATCTTCCAGGCCCAAGATTAGGTTAACTTGTTTAAACCGGGACAATAGCTCCCGATCAATAATCTTAAAGCTACTTACGAAAGACACCCCTTCAAAGTAATCGTAACCATCCAGCAGTGAAAAGAAGTCGGGTTGGTTAAGCATCTGCTGCTTATTGAAATTATATATTGTCAGCATCGTGGATCCTCCCATTTATATTCCCCTCTTATTCTACTAGATTGCAAAATGATTGGCGAATGTAAGACATTATTTACAATTTGTTTATCGATAGTTCATTGAGAAAATACTGTATTTACGGCTTTTAAAAGGTTTTAATATTATTTAATGAAATAATTTGACTTTTATTTTAATAATTATATAATAAGTGTGTTAGGTAGTTTATGGATTTAATACTTAACTCCCCCAGAATCTAAATAATGCTCTTTCCTAGAAACCATTTGAGTGTTACTTAGTGTGAGACTTCCCTATCTCACCTGGTCGACATCATCCCTCTTTGATGTCGGCCTCTTTTTTATTCATACAAAAAAGCCACCTATTAACTGATAGGTGACTTTTATTATATAAGCTTATTCGCCAACGGTAGTGTTAACTGAGTAATTTGGCTGCTGTGCAGGTGCGCTTGGCCGGTAGTTATTCGAACTTGCTGGCCGTGATGGCCGGTAGTAATTTGCCCCCGCGTTACTGCTTTGTGCCCGGTTAGAACTGTTTGATGAACCAGTCGAGTTATTGGCAGAACTGTTGTTGTTATTACTACTATGGCTGCTCGTTGAGCTTGTCGAAGAACTGTGACTGCTTGCAGAGCTGGAAGAAGATGATGATGACTCAGAAGAAGACGACGATGAGCTGTCTGAGTCGCTGTCCTCAACAGTCAAGTGCTTGACGACCTTCTTGTCTCCGCGGGTCGCAATCACTTTGTAATCACCGGAGTAATCAAGGGTAACGGTCTTCGTAAAGGTACCATCACTCTTTGAAGATTTAAACTCAGCGTACTTGGTGTCGGTCCGCTTACCCCGAATAACAACTTTGGTGTCCGGGGAGACCTTAATCTTGACCTTGGCCTCATTGTTATCGTTGAGACTAACCTTATTGTCAAAGTCAAGCATAATCTGGTCATCTTGAGTAGAACTAGAAACGGTCTTTGCTGGAGCAGGAGTTGCTTCTTCCGTTTTCGCTTGGTGGTGGTCCGCATATGCGGAGACACCCATACCAACCAGGCTTACTAACAGGACCAGAACCAAGAACCGGTTCAAAAATACTCTTCCGCTACTAACGTTATTCCGCCCGTTGCGGATATTATGAACTTGCCGTAGGAACTCAAACAATAAAATAATTACGACGACAACCGCAATTATTATTAGGATATTCATTGTATTCATTTTTATATAACACCATTCATTTTTAAGATATCTTTTTCTATTTTATCACGAATTATTCAAGAAAAGTTCTAGTTATTAGCAAAACTTTTCTTGTTGAAGGGATCCCACTCATATTTTGCTCGTGGTCCCCCAATATATTTTGGACGAGAACGCAGGTAGGTTGTGTGAGCATTGCCAATTTCCTTAATTGAGGTTCTGACCGGAACCTGAACAAACTTGACCTGCATCCCAATGGACGTATCACCAATGTCCATCCCCGCCTCGGCCTGAATGTGCTCGACTTCGACTGGGTCGTCCATATTTTCAAAAGCCGCAATTTGTCCCGCACCACCAGCATGAATCTGCGGGTACACCATCACGATTTCGAGCCCGCGTTCCTTGGCAACGGCCCGTTCGACAACGAGGGCGCGGTTCAGGTGCTGGCAGCCCTGAACAGCAAGGTGAATGCCTAACGGTCGCAGGGTTTCAATGATTGTTTTGATGATGGCCCGGCCAATTTCCATACTTGGGGCTTCACCAATTCGTTCGGCGCGCACCTCACTCGTACTCAAGCCCACTGCGAGGACATCCCCTTGCTGGAGGTGGGCCTGGTTGAGCAGCTCAGTAAGGCCTTGCTTGGCCTGTTTCTTGATTTGCGTTAGGTCAATACTCATTAAAATACCCCTCCCTTTAACTTCAATAGTTTAGCATAATTCATCCTCTTCTTGGGGAATTAGGCAGAAAAGATTAGTACCGGGAGCAAAATAGATCGAGCTTGCTGAAATTTCATAAAAAGGTTGCTTTATTTTATCAAATTAAGTCGCCGATAAATTTCAAAGATTACGTGACCACCAATTGACTAATATGTGTTAATTGCAGTAATGAGCTTAGTTAAATCACTAGACAGCGGTTCTATTTTATTCTTAAAAATCACTTACTGACTCATGCTTAGGACACGGTAGATTTAGTAACGAATTGGGAACGTTCTGGCCCTTGATAGTTCGGTTAATCAATTGCAGAGAAATCGTGGGCAGATCAGCATCTTTATTCTGTCGCATCTTTCGTTCCAATCACTTTATCTTAATTGCAGTTTCAATTTTACTATTAATTTATTCAGTTCCTGTTTTTTAGACAAAAAGTGCACCTCTTTTCTGTAATTTTTCCTATAATAAATTGTATTATTTACAGAACAACTATAAAATAAAAATGCGACAAAGGAAAAAGCAAATCATTATGTGTCTACCAGATATCTATGGCTTAGCTTTTTCATTTGTATCAAAGTAATTTAACGGCATTGTAAAAATAAATTTATTGTAAATAACGACATTTTTACAGGAAAATCTGTGATTATCGCCGCCATAGTACAGGAGAATTCTTTATATGACAGCATTTGATAACATAAAAAAAATTTCTAAAAGTAAGGGACTTTCATTGCAAGAAGTTGCAAAGAAGGCTGGCCTCAGTCGAAATCTCATTTACCAATATAATGGGAAAACTGAGCCAACGATGGAGACCCTTAGGAAGATAGCAAAAGTCTTAGATGTAAAGCCTGAGAAACTTCTTACGTCAAATAGTAAGCCGACATCTCAAAAGTTAGATGTTATGACGATAGACAAGGCTTTAGACCCAATTACGTCATTCAATGGAAAGCCGGTCACCGACCATGACAAAAAGGTTATGAAAGACTTACTGGTTAGCTATCTTAAAAATAAGGAGTAGTTGGTGGTCGCCAATGACAAAATAACAGAGCTTGCTAAAAAATTAAATGCAATAATTCTTTAGCAAGCTGATGCACCTGGACACGTCTCATTTCCAGAGCTATATGTAAATAAGGAATTAATACTTAGCAAAGTAAAACGGTTATTCTTCACGAACTGGGTCATATTGTGATGAGAAGGGCTTATACAATAGAATAGTGGTTATGAAGTTAAAAATGGAATACATGGCTAACCGTTTCATGATTAACTACCTATATTCAACTTTTATCTCGATTACATGGGGAATGAGTCATACTCGGTAAAATACTTGGAATTTATGAGGCAGAACAACACTCCTGTGCGTAACGAGAACATTGTAAAAGAAGTTATTGTAAGCTACTAATTATAGTAAGTCCAAACGTGATTGACGGTAAAAGCTATTGGGAAGATTATTATGAACTTTGAAGAGTTTGATAAGGCTGTTCAAGAGAAGAAATTGGCCTGGGGAAAATTAGTGATGAATTTAAGAAGAAAATTGAACATAATTTGTCAGCGTTACAAATTTATACAACGCACCCTCTTATTCTCACCAAACTATCCACACCGAATGTTTCATCAGGACACGGCATCATCATTCTTTTTCAAGGCCCTTATTTCATCGACTTTAGAGGAGGTAAATGTGATGGAACGGTTCCTTTAGATACTGAAAAAGGTGAATTTCAGATTTACTTTGCAGATGCAAATGACGTTAAATGCGAAAATGAAGTCGCAGAAACTATTAATAGTGCCCCTTATTATATAAAGTCCTCGCGTGGTTTAAATAATAAGACGTTGTTAAAAGTTATCGGCAATCAAAACAACTATAAGCTTGCTACGCTTACGACTGATGCACAAGCCCTAGTACAAGGAGCGGCACAAGCACAGGCTGATGAAGTTGAACGAGCTAAAGAATTATTGGAAGATTCAAAAATATATTCCGAAAAGAAAGAAAATCTGGAGGAGAAAGAAAATGAAAAAGATATCTTTAATCTGTGTCTCTATCTTATTATGTGGTACGTTTTCCGGATGTGGTAATCGCAATCAGCAAAAGGAAGACTCGGAGTCTTCAAAAATAAGTAAACTTAAAGCTGAGAACTCAAGGTTAAAAGCTAAGAAAAGCAGTAAACATAAGCGCAAAGAAAACAAAGCAAGTCAAGATAGTCAGTCCGCAAAAAGTGTTCCTGTTGTTAAAACGGGGACAAAGGCATCTTCGAGCAAAAGTACTGCAAAGGATTCTAAAGAAGAGCAAGCGGCTAAAGCAATGCATGACTATGATCCAGAGTGGTGGGACAATTTATCTCCAGAAGAACAGCAATATTGGGCACATCATACTGCTTACGGCAGCAATGAGGATTTTATGTACGCACCCGGGCTGTATGAACGGCATTTGATTCAACAACCATCTAGTTCACCAAGCGATTCTACTGATTATGGAAGCTATAATGTTAATGACAATATTAACGCTACAAGTGGTGGTACAGATGGACAAGAAGCTCAATAAAAAATAGCTTATACTAATTTCTTCTGCTGTAACTAAGAATTATGGCTCAATTGTTCACAATAAAGACAATCCAGATCACATTATCGGTAAAAACTTTCGGCATCATTATAAAACAACCGAATAATTAAACAGAATTCAGAGCGGATTTAATGAAGATTTTGTACCGATCCGCATTTATACAGCGCCAATATCAACGTCCTGGTCACTCATTAGTTCATCAACAACAAATCTTTCAATCAAGTGAAAACAGTCAATAGTTTTAGGAGAAATTGAATGAAGAAAATACATTCTTTAATGATAGCGTCTCTTGCTTTAACAATGCTTACGGCATGTCAATCACCAGCACAGTCTCAGAAGACTAATTCGGAATCACGTGAAGAAAGTAGCCTCATTAAAGCAAATAGTCGTCTGAAAAAGTCCATTCACAGAAAAAAAGCAAATAAGAAGAGCAGTACCAGTAGCCATCAAGGCGTTCAAAGTGAAACTAATGGTTCGTCAACAAAGATTTCACACGCCTCTGGTAAATCCCAGGAGGAAAATAATCGGGTACGCGGCTATGATCCTAATGGAAATCCTCTTTTACCTGGGCAAGATCATGCTGCAGGATCTAATCCAGATGGAACTCCTGATGCGTGGGTACAACGGCAAATCGATGAAGAACAATTTGACCAAGAAAACGGCTTGATTGGTCCAGATGGTAGGTTTAATGATAAAGGAAAAGCATATTATAACCTGCCTGATGATTTTTACTCTGGGAATTAGAATTTTAATATATCAAATTCTTATAAAATAAAAAAACGCTGCAAAGCACCGTCATTACGGCGTTTACAGCGGTTCTACGATTTCACAAGACTCTTCACAATTCTTAAAAAATGCGCCCCCCGAGACTCGAACTCGGATTATGAGGACCGAAATCTCATGTGCTATCCGTTACACTAAGGGCGCTCAACAGTTTAATTATAGCACCCCACTTCAAAAGATAAAGCAAACAAGTGCCTCCCCTGTTATAATCAACCTAATAAGGAGGACTAATGATGAAGATTAAATACATTGCCGTGGATATTGATGGGACCCTGTTAGACGATCATGATCACTACGACGAACAACGACTAGTTAAAGATATTACTGCCCTTCAGCAGCGCGGCATCACCTTCGTTATCGCCAGCGGAAACAGTTTAGATGCCTTACTGACCATGTTCAAGGGAAAAGTGAATAACTTCGTGGCTGAAAATGGTGGGCGGATCTTCGTCAATGGTCAGGAGACCAGTGATTATCCCCACCAGCGCCCTGTTCTTAAGGAATTACTCAGGTTCATTGGTACCATTCCGACCCCAGATCTGCTGTCGGTTTCGGGAGCTAGCCAAACGTACATTGCTGACCAATACGTTAAGGTCCCGGTCCCCTTTTATCCCCATCATGCATACTTCCACCAGTTAGCCGACGTTACGGAGCCCATCTATAATTTCAACGTCAGCTGGTTTAAACAGCGGCCCCGTCTGGAAAAGATTAACAGTATTGTTCGAAAAATTAACCGGGCCTTCCCACAGGTTAACGCCACCTACAGTGGGGCGTTTGGGATCGACATCCTCCCTGCCGGCGTAAACAAGGCCGCTGGCTTAGAAAAATTTGTAAAACAAACTGGCGGCTCGCTCCAGGAAGTGGCCGCGTTTGGGGACACCTCAAACGATATTGAGATGGTCCGGGCGGCCGGGTGCGGCATAGCAATGAAGAACGCCACCCCGGACCTCCTAGCGGTTGCTGACCAGGTCACCGCGTTCGATAATAATCATGCTGGATTGTTGGAAGCAATCGAACATCTCTTTCACTTATAACCGATATGTAAGGCAGCAGCCCCCAGGTTAAGCGGCGAATAGGTGCAATCCTTGAAGCCAGCCGCCTCCATCATAGCAAGCAGTTGCTTAGCGGATACAAACTCCTGGGCCGTTTGCTTGAGGTAGCGGTAGTCCTTACGACTGGCTCCTGCCAACTGGGCGAGCCAAGGGAAGAACCTGAAGTATGCCCGCCAGCCAGCCTTTACAAGAGGATTAGTTGGCTGGGACATCTCGAGGCAGGCAAATTGGCCCCCCTTTTTGAGTACCCGGTAACTCTCCCTTAATACCTGGTCCGCATCCGGAACATTACGCAGGCCAAAGCCAATTGTCACTACTGAGAAGGAGTTATCGGGGAATGGCAGGTGCATGGCATCGGCCTGGACCAGTTCAATGTCCTTGCTGAGGTCTAATTGGCGGATCTTCTTATCCGCAATTGCCAGCATGGCAGCGTTAAAGTCAAGACCGATTACCCGGCCACTCGGCCCTGACCGCCGCGCCAGTTCAATCGTTAAGTCACCGGTTCCGCAACACAGGTCCAAACAGTCTGCTCCTGGGTTAACCTTTAATTGTTGAAAGAGCTTTTTCCGCCAGAGTTCCTGGGTTCCCAAGCTAATTACGTTGTTCATCAAATCATAACGCCCAGCAATCCGTGAGAAGAGCTGGTTTACCTCTTTTTCAGAGTGATTATTAGTTCTTGACATTAATTTTTCCTCCATTTGGGCAAAATAAAATCCCTGGTATCCATTATACAGGTACCGGGGATTTTGTTTTACCGATCTTCAACAACAAGGTAGGTACATTCAACGGGACCATGGACTCCCACGACTAATTCCATTTCAATATCACCCGAATTGGAAGGGCCCGAAATAAAATTAAACGTAGATGTCGACAGGCCATTGGCGGTTTGCTCATTATACTTGTTAACCGCCTCCCGTGTGGACTTAACGAGGCCACTCTTTGGCACAATTAAAAGCAACCGGGTTGGAAGGTAATCGAAGCCCCGCCCCTGGGCTGGCCGGTTAACTACTGTTACGGTTCCGGTGGAAGCAATTAGATAATCACCCATTCCCACGGCCAGGTCAGCCTGGTTGGCGTTCTCTTCATTTTCCTGCCGACTCAGTTTATCTGACCAGACAGCGACATTTTCAACGCCTGGATTCTTGCTCCATTCCGTCAGCCCATACTTTTTCCATTCTTCTGGGGTATTGTTTGGCAGCAAAAGGTGACTAATCTTTTCCTGCTTAGCATACGTGGTAAGAAAATCAGCTAGTTGGGCGGCCGGTTTTAATACCAGCTGGGCATTTACCGATTCACTGTTCTTAATAGCAATGTTAAGCAGTTCTTCCGGACTCTTGTCCGCTAATAAGTCATCAGAAAGGGTGTTGAGGGGCTTAAACGGGTGGTCCTTCAGTGCATGACGCGGCCGGCCAGCGGCCTTTGCAATCCGGTTCAAGAACTGTTCACGATTATCCTTATTATTTGCTTGGTCAAGCAGACTAGTCATTAGCATGACCCCCTTCCTTTTTTACTACCGGTGCCGTCTCTTCTGGTTTATGGTCTTTAAACCAATGCCGGAAGTTCTCCTTTGCCTTAACCGGCTGCGGGACGTCCCGCGTATCAATCCAACCATGAATCAACTTTGGCACAGTCTTTGGTACGTAGTCAATCTTGCCTTCATCATACATGCCCTCAACGGCCCCGGGCTGTTCCGTTTGTGAGAACATGTTGCTTGCGGGATGGGCCATCTTCATGGCAGAACCGAATAGGAATGGGGATTGGGTTCCCTTACCAACCATCTTTAGGATCAGGTTGGTCATGCTGTGATCCATGTGCTTGCCATCCATCTCAACGATCCGGTGCTCACGGATTAGGTGCTGGAGCGGGATCTTCACCGGACAAGTCTCGGTGCAGGCTGCGCAAAGGGAACAAGCATAAGGAAGGTCCTTAAACTTCTCATAACCTCCCAAGATTGGAGAAAGGACTTCTCCTAACGGACCAGGGTAAATCGATCCATAGCCCTTCCCACCAACTTGACGGTAAACTGGGCAAACGTTCATGCAGGCTCCACAACGAATACACTGAAGGATTGGTTCAAATTCAGTTCCCAGTGCCTTGGAACGACCGTCGTCGACAATTACAACCCAGAAATCATCTGGGCCATCAACTTCGCCGTCCTTCTTCCGACCGGTGAAGGTACAGTAGGTAGTGAGCTTTTGTCCTACGGCACTGCGGGCCAGCATGTTGTCGAGAACTTCTGCTTCCTTCATACTTGGGACGATTCGCTCCATCCCCATTACAACCACTTGGGTTTTAGGAATGGCCATCGTGATGTCGGCGTTACCTTCGTTGGTATCCAGGTTAATCATTCCGTTATCGGCAATAGCAAAGTTGCACCCGGTGATTCCAAAGTCGGCCTTCATAAAGTACTTTCGGAGGTAGCCCCGGACAAAGCGGGCTTCATGTTGGGGATCGTCATCACCATCATAGCCAAGCTTTTGGAACTCCTTTTGAATCTGGTCCCGGTTTTTGTGGAGGGTGGGGAAGACAATGTGAGTTGGCTCATCCCAGTTATCCTCCTGGAGAATGAATTCAGCGAGGTCACTCTCTAACAGGTTAGCGCCCGGAATTGAAAGCAACATCTTATCAAGATCAATTTCGGTAGTGACCATTGACTTAGACTTGACGATGTTCTTTGCCTTCTTGGCAATCGCCAATTCCTTGATAAAGTTATGAGCTTCATCTTCATCCTTGGCAAAGAAAACGTGGCCACCCTGCTTTTCGACATTGTCAGCAAACTCTTCCAGGTAGTCCGGCAGGTATTTTAAGACGTGTTGACGAATCTGTTCGGCTAAATCACGCCACTCGTTCCAGTTGCCAAGTTCACGCCGGGCCTGCGTCCGCTTGACGAACTGTGCATCCTGGGCCTTGGCAACGGCTGCCCGCATGAAGTGGTCGGCTTCGGCATCCTTAACCCGGGTTATGAACGGCTTATCACTTGTTGAAATTCCCATCGTCTAAAACACTCCTTCCCCATTGGCTGGAACTACTGGTTCGTTAGTATCTTTGATGTACTTGATCCGACTTGGGTTAACATCGTGGTTAAGCACTTCTGCGATATGCATCACCTTAATGTGGTCACCATGCCGGTTCATGTAGCCAGCAATATTCATTAGGCACGAAGTTTCCATTCCCACAAGGATATCGGCCTTCGTATCCATGATGTTCTTAACCTTGTCTTGGACCATCGCGGTTGACAATTCCGGCTCCTTAGCCGAGAACGTTCCCCCGAAGCCGCAGCATAGTTGAACGTTGTGCAGAGGAACCCGCTTAATTCCCTTGACATGGTCCAAGAGGACAAACGGTGCTGTTCGTTCACCAAGTAAGCGGGTCATGTGACAGGAACGGTGGACCGTGATGGTGGCATTTAACTCCGCCCCACAGTCAATAACGCCGAGCACCCGATAAATAAATTGACTAAATTCGTAAATCTTATCTGCCAGCTTCTTCGCCCGGGGACCGTAGACCGGGTCATCTGCTAAGATCCCGGCATACTCCTTAATCATGAAGACACAAGAACCTGTTGGCCCCACGATATAGTCGGCATCAATGCTTAAGAGGGCATCAATCTCGTTTTTGAATGTCTTTAACGACCCCTTAGCATAACCACTGTTATAAGTTGGCTGACCGCAACAAACCTGCTTTTCTGGCAGAAAGGTCTTACACCCCAGTCGTTCCAAAACCTGTACCATTGCCTTACCAACATTTGGAAAAAGTAAATCAACTAGACATGATGAAAAAATGCACACGCGTGGTTGGTTATCCATAATTCAACGCTCAACCCCTAGAATTGTGGGTGAGCTACCTCCCTTCTTCATCTATCACCTGCTTACATTGTAAGCGTTGTCCACGACAGTGTCAATTAGTATTATTACTTATTATACAAAAATATCTATAATTAAGGGATCAACAAAAAAGCGGGGATCGTTCCCCGCTCATATCTATTAATATACTGCTCCCGCGTAAAAGTCGAAGCCTGGTTTATTAAAGTCATAGTCTACTAATTCTGACATCTTAATGAAGTTGTCAGCAATCCCCCAGCTCATTAGGTTGATTGGCTTGCCGTAGTCTTCATCAGGAATGACGACCGTAATGTACTTACCAAGTGCCTGGGCCATGCCAAGCTCAACCCCCATGCCGATGTCTTCCTCTTCCGGAATATAGACAGCAAGCAGCATGTCAGACGTTGCGACACCGACCCGGTCGCCATTGTAAGTCGCCGTTGCCCACTCCCGGTCCTTCAACAGTTCAGGGTGTTCATCCACCCGCAGCCCCTTGTACTGGTGCTGCAAAGGAACATAGGAGTTCTCCAGATCAATGGTTGGGTTCTTCTTGATAGCGGCCATGGCGTCCTGGTAAGCTTTGTTCTGCTTATCAGTAAACCAGCCGGCACAAAAGTAAACAGTCTTGCTCTTTGTCATCTCTTACAATATCCTCTCTTTACTAAAGTTACTTTTCAATTGCGTTCAACGTTTGACTAATAATCAACTTAGCTGCAGCCGAAACGCTAATTCCCTTCTTAAGGGCGTATTGACGGAGCTTTTGGTAGGTTGCTAGATCAGCGGGGCCCCGCCAAATTACCCCGGTTACCTGACCATGTTCTTTTTTCATCTTTTACTCCTTCATCCATAATTCGTCGGCAATTCGGTTAAGAATCACCTTCCGTTCATGCAGTTGACGGTGGGTGGTCTGGGAATAAACCTTTTGATGGTACTGAATCGTCGGGTGGTCTTTAACTAAGGACTTCAGCATTTCCGACTGGATTAATGGTACTTCGCCGTCGGTACGGGTACTCCCGGGCTTAGTCCCCATGAAATTATAGATTGTTAACTTCCCGGTTGGCTGCCACTCCTTTGCTTGTTTGCGCAGGCAAATAAAGTTCTTATCCCGCGAATGCTTGATCAAATGGTAGTGGTAGTTCAGCCGTGACGAAAGACTTTCCTCCACTGGTACCCCTAAAAAGACGACCTTGTTCAACTGCAGGTGCTTTTGCAGCTGGGGAGAACTTAGGTAGGCATGCATAAATTCCGTTCCGCCGTACGAATGGGCAATCACGTTCGCCCGATCAAGGTGATAGTGGTCATGCAAGTAAGTTAGTGCCTTGGAAAGCTGCTTTACCTGGGGATGGAATGTTGAATCGTAGTTCCAGTCGTATAAGACCTGGATCAGGGCATTCTTATCTCCCTTATTTAGGTGGCCAGCGACCCGGATGTTTCCCCATGGTGAAATCCAGACGGTAAGGGTCTTCTGCGCGATGTGGCGCTTTTGATAGTAATTAATCAGTTTCTGGTAAGTCACCGTGTTGCCGCCCCAGCCAGGAATAAGGATGGTGGGGGTTGAAGAGTAGTGAACATCGGACCGGTACGCCGCCTTGGTTAGCGGAACCCCCCTTGTTCCCCTTAAAAGATAGGTCTGAATTCCGGCACCAATAATAACAATCCCAACTAGGAGACCCAACAAGATCTTCAATAATTTCTTCATCGTGGTCATCCCCTGAAAACCTAAATAAACTCACCAACGGCTACCGTCCTAGCCAAATAACCGGGCCCAGAAGCCCTTCTTCTTTTTCGGCTTCTTTACGGGCTTCTCAGCAGTCTTTTCTTTTTTATCTTCTTGAGCCTGTTCTTCTTCCTCGTAAGGGTTGTGTTCACCAATCCACTTGAAGAAGTCTGGTGCCTTAATCTCGACAAACTTCCCCCGCTTACCATTAATGCCGTCAACACAGAGCTCAATTGGCAAAGCGTTCCGGTACTTCTCAATACTGTCAGCGGTAAAGCCGTTGAAGGTATTCAGCTTGGAAATATCGAAGAGGAGACTGTCGTCTTCCTTGCGGTATTTAAAGTCATCTTCCTGGGTAAGGTAGAGCTTAGCCCAGGTGTTCCGGGAACTTTCCTTGAAGTCATCACAGATGGTATCGGCAAAGTAAGGTGGAATTTCAATTCCCGCCATTTCGTAGTATGACTTGAAGATCTTCCGGGTATTTGCTAGGAAGTCCAGGCGTCCCGTCTTCTGGTCAAACATCCGCCAGGCAGTATCGTCATCTTCAAGTAAGTTTGCCATCCGCATCACGAAATCCTTGAACAAGGTGTTGTTAAGGGTCTGACGAACATTATAGATATAACGGTTGGCCTCGCCCTTCAGCCGGTCATCAATCACCTTATCGATTTGCAGGTAATAGGTCCGGCGGGCCGTTTCCCGCAGCATCGTGAACCCAGAGTCGTAGTTTGTCGTTCCAATCAGGGGAGCGACTGCTTGGGGATGGTTGATGAGTTCGTTCATCGTATCAACCACCAGGTGCCGACTGTACTGGTCCTGCTGGAAGAAGTAGGGTTCAATCTCGTCGAGGAGGACGGGGTACGAACTCCCCTCCTTCACGTAGTGCTCAATTGCTTCGACCGTCTTGTTCTTCTTCTGGGTGGTTTCCTCTGGATAGATCGTCCCAAAGTCAATCAGGGAGCGGTCGGTATTCCAGGTCAACTGGTTGATAATTCTCAGTAAGGTCGACTTCCCTGACCCGGCCGTTGCACCCAAGATCAGGAAGTTTGGAACATCATTACCATCTTCTGGGTTGAGACTGGCCTTAGTCCGGATTTCCCACAGGAATGGGGCGGTAAAACAGTAAAGGATTGCCTCATAGAAGCGTTTGCCATAGTCGTCATTGTAATCAATCACGTACTTTTGGTAGCCCTTCATCACGTCGTCAATGCTCTTGAGGCTTTCACGGATCTGGCTAATTGTTGCCAGCTTACCGAACGGAATCGGGTGGGTACCCGCATCGTTGGGAACGTAGAGGCCACTATTATTATTGACCAGGTTACGTTCCATTGGGCGGTCATACAGGAAGGTTGTGTACTTCTTCTCGGCAGACCGCTGTTGTGGCGACATCCCGCTGACCAGGGCCTCCTTCACCTGCTCATATATCTTCTCACGGCTCTTGATCTTTGGCTTTGCGGCCCGTGGTGAAACGGAAGTCTTCTGAAGGGTGTAAACAGTATCGTGCTGCTTAGTGTCCCGTTCGATTGCCTCCTTAACCTGGGAACGGTCCATTGTCACGTTCCGCATGGCAATCGTGGTGTCATGGGGGATGATGTCAGTGTCCATTTGCTGCTGGACGTCGTGGCTAATGATGTCCGTCATGTCTGCTGCGGCAATTGCGTCCGTTGTATCATTATCCAAAATAACGACACTACTGCCAGCACTCTTATCCTTAGCACTCTCGTCAAGCTGCTTCTGGGCCGCCTGCAAAAGGTTGTCAGAGAAGTATGGCCGTAAGACCGGCTTAACGTCATGTTTAAAGTGGTTCATCAAGTTTTCAAACAGGCGCTTATCATTGTCAAAAATTAGGATTTCGCTGTACTGGTTATGCTTATCGTCGAATGAGGCCTGATCTAAATCGATGCTCCCGAGGATAACCCGTGTGTCACCAGTATCCGGATTGCTTAATAGGTAAAAACGGGAGTAGATCGCCTGGACAGGAGCATATTCAAATTGGAAGAGGCCGTTTAAAATGTTGGCCTGGTTACTACTGCTCAGCGCCTCAAAAAGCTTTGCGGGCTTCTTGTTAGCCACGGCCAGCAGCGCATCTGTCAAGGCCACCTTGGTGATGACTTCCTCGGCACTCTTGCCACGTGTGTTCTCTTGGGCACCGATCACGACCTCGGCCTGGATAAACTTGCTGAGGTACTGGTTGACAAAGTCAGCTTCTACGTGGCCCGTGATTGCCGTGAAGTGGTTGAACCGCCGGGAGTCAAATAGCTGGTTAATTTTTAATGGGGGCGTTTTTTGCCCGTTAAATACAATATTTAATTTAGTTAAATCTGGTTCATTACTCATAGGAATTCCTTTTCTTTCTGCAAGAAATAATTAGTTTTATTTTCGTTGATTTATGGCGATTTTGCAAGTCTTACTACATTGGAAAGTCTTTAAACGCAAAAAGGAGCCACCCGCGGTCGGGAATACTCCTTTTTGGAATGAGTATGAAAGAAATTATCAGGAAGAATCGGATTTAAGTTGTTTATAAAGTTATTTACTATTTGTTTGCCTTGGCAGCCCGTTCTTCTTCTGCCTTAAGCCGTTCCTTGATGTACTTTGCAGAAGTGGCCAGCTTGTCCTTTTCCTCATCAGTTAAGTCCAGGTGGAGTTGCTCAACTACCCCATCGCGACCAACAACTGCGGGATATGATAGGTAGGTTCCGTATTCTTCGCGGTAGTTGGAAACCGGCATTTCAGTCCGCGCATCGCTCAAGAGGGCATTAGTTAACCGCACTGCCGCGGTTGCTACCCCATAGTTGGTGTACTTCTTTCCTTGATAAACCAGGTAACCACCTTGACGGGCGTGTTCTTCGATGTCAGCCAGGTCCAGTCCCCGTTCCTTGGCTAGGTCTAGAACGCGCTTTCCCAGTACCCGAACAGTTGACCAGGCGGTGAACTGTGAGTTTCCGTGTTCACCAAGGTTGAAACCAACAACTGAACGTGAGTCAACGTGGAGGGCCTCACCAACGCAGGCACGCATCCGTGCGGAATCAAGGAGGGTCCCCGTCCCCAGCACGTGCTCCTTCGGCAGGCCAGTTAACTTCTGGTACATTGATGTGATGACATCACACGGGTTAGTGACGTCCACCAGTTTGCCGTGGAAACCGTTGTCAACAAGTTTCTTAGCGACCAACGGCACCTGGGTGCGGGTAAACTTAAATTCTGCAAACCGGTCGTGGTCCGGAGTATCAACGAGCTTTGACTTACCCAAAGCAGACACAACCACGTCACAATCAGCAAGCTGTGAATCATCATTGACGGTTAAGTTGGTGTGGTATGGCAGGTTGGCCATGGCGTCCCGGAGGTCAAGGGCGTCAGCGTTAACCTTAGCCTCATTTGTATCATAAAGTGCCAAATCATCTGTGAAACCACCAGCAACCAAGTAGTGAGCAACCGTTGCACCAACGTGTCCCATTCCAAATACTGCTACTTTACGTGTCATAATAAAAACTTCCTTTCAATTAATACCCAGTTTCACTAATTAATCATTAACGTTAACGGTTACGTCACCGAAGCCGTGGTCAAACTTTGCGGTCCAGACTCCCTTGGTTAAGTGCGGTGGGAGAAGGAAAGTCCCGGAAGAAACTAACTGACCAGTGCGGAACCCCTTTCCTTGTTCCGCCAGTTTACCAACTAGCCAGGAGAGGGACTTGAATGGGTTACCAAGCACCTCACTGGACTTACCGCTTGCTTGTTTTTGGCCATCGTGGTAAAGCGTCACGTTGACGTTGGCGGCATCTTCGACCGTGTCAAACACCTCATCAGCCGGACGTTCCAGGCCATAGACGACGAACCCACCGACCGCGCAATCACTCATTACGTTAAACTTGTTGAGGTCGGGGAACCAGTCAGCAAAACGGCAGTCAGGCAATTCAACGGTCCCGCAAACGGTCGTCTTGTGAAGGAGGTCTTCCAAACTATCATCTGGCTTTAGGTCTTCAGTAGCGCGGAAGCCAAGTTCCACCTCAAGCAGTGGATCCATTGTTTGCTTTTTAAGTGACAGAAGTGCGGGTGAAGGAAGAAAGTGACTGTCGACTTGTTGGCCATATAGTGGACAGTCAGAATCAAACATATCCTGCGTTTCCTTACTCGTCAGTGAGACCTTGTATCCACCAGTCGGAAGTTTTTTAAGGGCGGCGAACCGGTCCTGCACTGCGTATGCCGTGTCATCATCTGTTACAACGCCATCCCAGTCGGCCATCTTTAATGGCTGGTGGCTTTGGTAGGCGTTAAAAAGTGCTTGAGCGAATGATTCTTGTTTTGCGTTTAAGGTAACATTTTCTTTAGTCATAATATCCTCCATAGAGGTCAGTCGCTGTTACCTTTTTGGGGAGTCAACCCTACGATTCGTTAACGACGACTGACTTCTTTTTTCGTTTAAATTTATATTTTTCTAATGTTTTATTAATGTTAATAATGTCGCTGTCTGACATGTTCATCACCACCTTAAATGTTTAGTAAAACGCGAAAAGCGTCCTTTTTAACTCGCTAACTAAGAGTTAAAAAGGACGCTTTTAAACGTGGTACCACCTTTCTTTACGGCTAAAAGCCGCCTTAACCAACATCCGATAAATGGATATTAGTCGGCACGATAATGGGTGCTACCAGTACGTTCTACTTGAAAAGTCGTTCGACATACAACTCACGAGTGATTAGCTAAGTACCACTTCCTACTGATTCACACCACCCATCAGCTCTCTGCAATCAGTGATACTCGCTGTTCTCGATCAACGTCGTTTATTTGTTTCAATTGATTGTTTGTAGAATATCATCTGTTTATGAGAAAATCAAGGATAAAATTAAAATAATATGAGAAAGATGCAATTTTTAATTATATTTTGCCCTGATGGCGCTTTCGCTCGTGTTACTTCTTAAAATTATTAATTTTGTCCCAAATAAAAACACCGATGTTTATTTACATCAGTGCTTAGTATCATTTATTGTTCACGGACCGTTCCAACGGTTACCTCTTCTACCCCACTGGCGGTTTGGAGACATAAGCCACCCCTATCCGAGATGTGGTCGAATTGTCCTGCTAGCTTTTGCGGGCCGAATTCAACAACTAGCTTCTTTCCTGCAAGGAGTTGGTGTTCGCGGTAGATTTGGAGAATCTGCTCCCAGGTACAGCCCGCCAGGAGACGGATGAACTGGGTGCCGATTTCGTCAATAATGTTTAGTCGCTCCCGGTTGCTGACCATGAGAGAACTTAGGCCCCCCACCTGGTCAGTTAGTTCATCCGGTAGGCCCGGCGGCGTTATCAGGTTGATCCCCCAGCCAATTACTACCCCACGAAGGTGGTTAGCGTCATCGATCACGGTTTCGGCGAGAATTCCTGCAACCTTTTTATCGCCAACATAGAGGTCATTAACCCACTTAATTGCAATCGGTTCCGTGAAGTGTCGCTCTAATACGAGAAATGCAGCGACAGCGGCGGTCACTGTTAGTTTGGCCGGGTCATTATTTTGGGCAATATTTTCTTCGGCTAGTCCCAGGGAAAAGTAGGCCCCACTCCCCGCTGGTGAATAGAAAAGGCGGTTCAATTTACCGTGACCAGCTGTCTGTTCCCTGGCGGATACCAGGAACGTCGTTGGGGTGCTTCCTTCGGTAATTTTCTTTTTCGCGGCGACGTTGGTTGACGTGAGGGTGGCGAATTCTTCAGCTGGCACACCCATTGCCGCTAATTGGGGGAATTTCTGCATATCTAATCTCCTCCTTGGATACTTTATTCTTCCTTACTCAATTTCAAAAGTAGATCTTGGCTCTTAAGGGCATCGCCAACCTTGGCAAAGACCTCTGTGACCTTCCCCGTGAACGGCGCCTTAACAGCTGATTCCATCTTCATTGCTTCGGTAGTCACCAGGACTTGCCCAACCTTTACCTCGTCACCAGCCTTGACGTTAACTTTAACAACGTTACCGTTCAGCGGCATCCCCACTTGGCCGGGATCTTCGGGATCAGCCTTGGGGACGCTGGCAACCTTCCCCTTCAACTGCCGGTCCTTGACCTTTAGTTGGAGAGCTTGACCATTAAGCTCAAAGAACAGTGTCCTGGTTCCCTCGTCATCAGCTGGGGATACGAAGTCGAGCTTCAGTAGCATTTGCTTCCCTGCTCTGTAGCTGACCGTCAGGTTTTCTCCAGGACGCATTCCCTGATAGTAAGTGGTGGTATCCAGGTCCATCACGTTTCCGTATGATTGGTGGTTGTTAAAGTAGTCAATGAATACCTTCGGATACATGATGTAGCCCTGGAGGTCATCCTCTGTTGGCTCCCGGTGGATCTTTGCTGCCAACTCATCCTTGACAGCAACAAAATCAACCGGCTTGGCCAGGCTACCGGGACGGACGGTAATTGCCGGGTGATCCTTCAGGACGACCTTTTGGAGGTCCTTAGGAAAGCCGCCATATGGTTGACCAAGGTCGCCCGCGAAGAAGTTCACGACTGAATCAGGAAAGTCAACGTGCTGGCCCTTTGTCAGAATATTATTCTTGTCCAGGTGGTTTTGAATCATGAAGATTGCCATGTCACCGACGACTTTGGAACTCGGTGTGACCTTGATAATATCACCGAACAGTTCATTGACTTCCCGGTATTTGGCCTCAACCTCCCCAAAGTCACTGATTCCCAAAGACTGGGCTTGTTGCTTCAAGTTCGAGTACTGCCCCCCGGGCATTTCCGTTTGATAAAGGTCCGGCTGGGGAGCATTTACACCGTTACTGAAGTCATTGTAGAGGGGCCGGACATTTGCCCAATACTTGTTTAAGACTGCAACATTGTGCATGTTCAACTCTGGCTGGCGAGGATCCCCCTCCAAGGCGTAGTAGAAGGTTCCCAGACTAGGCTGACTAGTGGTACCTGCCATTGCCGCCATCGCAACATCGACGATATCAACACCGGCTTTTGTAGCTGCAACATAGGTGGCCACGCCGTTCCCAGTGGTGTCGTGTGTGTGGAGGTGAACAGGTACATTGAACTTGGCCTTGAGGTTGCCAACTAATTCATAGGCCGCCTGGGGCTTTAATAGGCCCGCCATGTCCTTAATGCCAATTACTTGGGCCCCCGCATCTACCAATGATTGGGCCATTTTCATATAGTATTCCAGGGTATATTTACGTTCGGTTGACTTTAAGAAGTCGCCGGTGAAGCACATTGCCCCTTCGGCAATCTTGCCGGTCTGGCGAACATAGTCAATACTTCTTTGCATCTGGTCAATCCAGTTTAGGGAATCAAAGATCCGGAAAACGTCAACCCCAGTCTTGGCGCTATGGTCAATAAAGCGTTTTAGGGCATTGTCAGGATAGTTCCGATAGCCGACCGAGTTGGAAGCCCGGAGAAGCATCTGCTGGAGAGTGTGGGGCATGTACTTTTTAAGAAGACGGAGCCGTACCCACGGGTCCTCACCTAGGAAGCGGTAGCAGACGTCAAATGTGGCCCCACCCCAACTCTCGACCGAAAACAGGTGGGGCATGGCTTGGTCATACACCTTCATAGCCGGGAGCATATCATGTGTTCGCATCCGGGTGGCAAACAGGCTTTGGTGGGCATCCCGCATGGTCGTGTCAGTCAGGAGAACCCTCTTTTGCTGCTTGACATAGTCCAGTGCCGCGTCTGCACCCTGCTCATCAAGAATATCCTTGACCGTTTTGCCTGCTTGTGAATCGCTCTCAATTTGCCCGGCCTGCGGTTCCTGCATGTCAGGATGGACAAGTTTTGCTTTCTTTGTAACACCTGCAAAACCATTGACTGTGACATTGCCAATGTAGTTTAACAGTTGCATTGGTGTGTCTGGCTGGGTATTAAAGTGGAATAAGTCCGGATTCTCGTCAATAAACGTGGTTGAACAGTTCCCAGCAATAAATGTTGGGTGCTTTAAAACATTAACCATGAATGGAATGTTGGTCTTAACACCACGAATATGAAATTCATGAAGGGCGCGCAACATCTTAATCCGGGCCTCGGCGAAGTCCTCACCGGCTGCACAGCACTTGACGAGCAGGGAGTCGAAATAAGGCGTCACGGTGTAACCCGGATAGACGTTTCCATCTAGCCGAATACCAGTACCACCGGGAGCGTGGTAGGTCATGACCTGACCGGTGTCCGGCATAAAGTTGTTCTCAGAGTCCTCAGTTGTTACCCGGCACTGGATGGCCGCACCATGAAACTTGAGGTCCGCCTGTTCTGGGAGACCAATGTCCTTATGAAGGTCTTCACCGGCGGCAATCCGAATCTGGGTCTTAACAATGTCGACGCCGGTAATCATTTCCGTTACCGTATGTTCAACCTGAACCCGGGGATTAACCTCGATAAAATAAAACTGTTCAGGTGTTTCCAGAAATTCAATTGTGGCGGCATTTTGGTAGTGAACGCTCTGCATCAATTTAACCGCCATGTTGCAGACTTCTGCCCGCCGTGCGGGAGAAAGGACCTTACTAGGAGCAAATTCGATTACCTTTTGGTGACGACGTTGAACAGAACAGTCCCGTTCGAAGAGGTGCATAACGTGCCCGTGTTCATCGGCAATGACCTGCACCTCGATGTGCTTGGGATGCTGGATGTCCTTTTCAACGTACATTTCATCGGAACCAAAGGCCTTTTTAGCCTCATCCTTAGCCTGCTCAAATTCTTCGTCAAGTTGCTGGTCATCCTTGATGATCCGCATTCCACGGCCGCCCCCACCGTTAGCCGCCTTTACCATAATTGGGTATCCATGCTGGTGAGCAAAATCCTTAACTTGTTGAGCATTAATCACGTCACCTGATAAGCCCGGAATCGGTTGAAGGCCGGCCTTAACAGCTACTTGCTTGGCAACCAGCTTATCACCGAACATTCGCAAGTGTTCTGGCTTAGGACCAATAAACTTAATTCCGTTATCAACACAGGCCTGGGCCAGGTCTGCGTTTTCTGCCAAGAAGCCATATCCTGGGTGAATTGCCTCTGCCCCGGATTCCTTAGCAACCCGAATAATTTCATCGATGTCAAGATAAGCTGCCAGGGGCTGTTCCCCTTGGCCAATCAGATAAGCTTCATCGGCAGCAAAGCGGTGAGCACTGTATTTATCCTCCTTAGCGTATACTGCCACTGCCTTGATGCCGAGTTCGTGACAAGCGCGGACAATTCGCGTTGCAATTTCTCCACGGTTAGCGATTAATACCTTTTTAAACAAGTTCATGCACCATCCTTCTGTATTGTGCTTCACATACAAGAACTAACAACATTAGTGCAAATATTAATATTTTTCATTTCGTTCGCCTTCTTTAATCTTTTTCTAATTTGATATTAACTATACTCATCGTATTCTAATATGTCAACATGTTATTAGCAATTTTTGAAATGTAGTTTAAAAATTTAAAAAGACTGGCGTAATGCTTTAATGGCCTTTACGGGAGTCACAAACCTGGGTCGGTACTCAAAAAACTCATGCACGAAGCCCTAAGTAAAGGTACGTAGTGAATCCCTAATACAAAAAAGCCTGTCATAACGACCAATAATGTCGCTATGACAGGCTATATTTAGATGACTAACCGGGCCTTCTTTTCAACCTCATCAAACAAGTCGGTCGGCAGCATCTCAACAAATTGCCACTTACGATGATTAAAATCGAAGGATTTAATTTGTTCCACATAGATGGTCCCATCGACCTGGGTTCGTTCATCTAACTGAATATGCAGCGGATAGTCCTCACCATTAAAAGAACCATGTGAAATTGGAACAACCCACGCGAATGGGGATGTCTTCGCCAAGATATCATTACTGATTACCACTGCTGACCGCCGCTTCTGAATTTCAGCACCAACCGAAGGATTAAAATCGATATAAATAATGCTTCCCCTTTGCGGATAATCTACCATAATTCTTCTCCCTCAGGCTTAGCGTTTTGCCAAACTTTGAGGTCATCTGGCATCTGATACTCGCCATGCCAATTCTTGAAAAGCTCTTCGATTGTTGAAGGCACCTTCTTGGTCGGCGTCAACGTCAAAACGCCACCTTTACCCTGAGAAAAGCGATACTCAGTGCCTGGCTTGACATCAAAAGACTTGGGAATTGTTACGACAGTTGCATTGCCCTGAATTCGTGCCTTAACAGTATCCATGATCTCATCTCACCCTCATTATTTAGTAACACTATTATGGCATATGTAATTGTAAAAGTAATTACATATGCCATGGTGATGTCATTCTGCTAACGATTCAACATGCTTGACCAGGGCCGCGCTCGTGACCCTCATGAACGCGGGCGTCCTCACCAGCCACTGATGAAACATCAATAAGACACACCAAATGGGAGCTGCCTGCCAATCGAACGCGAGCAGCTCCCTTTTTCAGTATTTTTAATTTCCATTCACCAGGCGCTGGTAGTTCCCGGCATTTACCTGGGCCAATTGGGCCGGCGTCAGATCACACTCCACCAGCGCATCCTGGATGACCGTCGTCGCCCCCGCCGGCAGGATACCAAACGGGGCATCGGTGCCGAACAGGACATGGTCAACCCCGTAGTAATCCAGGGTGAGGCGCAGGGCCGCCGGGTTACCGAGGATGGCGGTATCAACGTAGAAGCGCTTGAAGTCGGCGGCCTGCTGGGCGGTTAGGATGTGGTTGATCCGGCCGGCGAAGAACGGGACCATCGCACCGGCGTGGTGGGCGATCACCTTCAGCTGCGGGTAGTCTTCAAAGATGCCGGCCAGCACCAACTGGTACATCGCCTGGGAAAGCTCGTATTCCCAGGAGAAGACAATGTTATTGTCCGGCTTCCGGGAGTCAAAAACGGGGTGTAATAGAATTGGCAGGCCGAGTTGGGCTGCACGAGCCAGGACCGGGCGAAATACTGGGTCGGCAATGCTCTTCCCGAGGTGGCGGGTGAACATCTGAACGCCGACTAACTGGTCCGCGGCTTTGATATCGTCAAGTTCCTGCAATGCGGCAGCGATGTTGTTCATCGGTAACATCCCCACCCCAGCAGCAAAATAGTCGTCATACTGGGCAACGGTGGCGGCCAGTTCCTGGTTGGCCTGGTGGCAGAGCCGCGCTGCCGTCGCGGGGTCAAGGTAGTCTTCCGGGTTGATGTTCACGAAGGAAACCACCTGCTTCAGGTCTCTTTGCGGCCAATGCTTTATCCGCTCATTAACATCGGTCAGCACCTGGTTTCGCAGGAACGGGTACTGCTGGGGAATACTGGCGTCGTATTTTAACATCTCCTGGTAAAAATTCGGTGTAAGAATGTGGGCAAAAACATCAATGATCATCGGTAGACTCCTTCCTGGGTGGTGCAATCCCACCCCTGTGTTTTAATCATGCGGTGAATTGTGTGCGGGCCTAGTCACGGATGCATTACGGATCCGGTCGACGAGCTTCTGGGTTGGCTCCGTCAGGACGGTCCCCTTCCGCCAGATCAGGAATTGCTTCTGGCGCCGCTCCGGAGAGAAGGGGACAAACTTCAGGTCGGTTGAGGCCGGCCGCGGGGCGCCCTCAATGCAGACAATATTCCCCACCCCGGCTGCCGCCAGGTAACAAGCGTTAGTCAGCAGGTTCGATTCCGCAACCACCTGGAGCTGGCCGCCGTGGGGCGCTAGCCAGTCCGTTAGTTCATCGTAAATTAGTGAGCGATGCGGGATAATCAGCGGTAAATGGCGTAGGTCCGCCGCGGTGACCGTGTGCTGATGGACCAGGTGACTGTCCGGCCGGACGAGGAGCCCCCAGCGGTCGTCAATCGATAGCGGGAAAGTGTGATACTTGGCGGTGCTGATGGGCGTCGATACAATTCCCAGTTCCAGCAGGCCCTGATCAAGACGGGCCTTGATATCTTCACCGTCCGCATCATAGAAATGGTAGCGGACGTGCGGGTAGCGCTGGTGGAAGGCCACCAACTGCGGAATTAGTTCCCTGGTTACCTCAGACTCGACACAGCCGATGCGAATAGTCCCCGTCAGGTCGTCATTGCTGATTGTGGCCACCATCTGGTTAGCCTGGTCGAGTTCGGTTAAGATGCGACGGACCTTGGCCTCGTACGCATCCCCAGCCTTAGTGAGGTACATTCGCCGTCGTTCTCTGGTAAATAGGGGTGACCCCAGCTGGGCTTCGAGTTGCTGGATCTGCCGACTGAGGGTTGGTTGGGAGATGTGCAATTCGCGCGCTGCCCCGGAGATAGTCCCCTGCTTGGCAACGGCTAAGAAGTAACGTAGGATTCTAGTTTCCATGCCTGTCCTCCCTGTATTGATCGTACGGTATCATTCATCTCAAGTATACACTCAGAAAAGCGCTCCGCTCCAAGGTTGAAGCGGGACGCTCGTGAAACTACTTTCGAATGAACTTCTGATCACCAGCGGGCATCCCCTGCTCTTCGGCGACGTAGCGCTCAACTCGCATGTGCAGGTCGTACTTTTCCCGCAAGTCGGCGAGTTCCTGCATCATTGGTGATGCGTGATGTGCATCAAGTGCTTTCTGGTCACTCCAGCTGTCAATTAAGAGGACAGTCTCTGGATCGTTCAATGGTTGAAAATATTCGTAGCGTTCGTTACCCGCTTCTTCACGGATCCGCTGGGCTACACCAGTCCTTTCCATCTCCTCAGCAAACTGTTTAGCACTACCGTTCTTACCAGCATAATAAAGGTTCACTACTAGACTCATTGTTCTATCTTCCTCACTTTCATGATATTCATTTTAGTGATTTGCCCCGGGGCGCCCGCCCTTTACAATTGTTTTAATTGCCGCTGGATCATGCGGATCGAAGAACTGGCTGGTTTGGCGATCGAGTTCCCCGATCAGCTGGATTTCCGTTTCCGACAGGGAGAAATCAAACACATCGATGTTCTTTTGGATCCGGCCCTGGTGTACGCTCTTGGCGATCACCACGATACCGCGTTGCAGTAACCAGCGGAGGATGACCTGACCGGTCGTCTTGTGGTGTGCCCGGGCAATCTTCGTTAACACCGCATTGGTAAAAATCTGGTCTTTACCTTCCGCAAATGGCGCCCAGGCCTCAACCTGAATATGCTGCTTTTGGTTAAAGCGTAGGTTCGTATGTTGCTGGTTCCAGGGATTCGTCTCCAGCTGATTTACCGCCGGTTTGACACTATTAAAAAGCATTAAGTTGGTCACCTGATCCGGCGAAAAGTTGGAAACGCCGATTGCTCGTAACTTACCAATTTGATATGCCTTTTCCATTGCCCGCCAGGCATTAAAGACATCTCCATAGGGCATGTGGACCAGGTATAGGTCAATGTAATCTAGGCCGAGGTTGGTTAAGGACTGGTCAATCGCTGCTTGCGGTTTGGTCCCCTGATAATCCTGAATCCACATCTTCGAGGTAACGAAGAAGTGGTCACGGGGAATCCCGCTTTCCCGGATTGCCCTGCCGACGGCCGCTTCGTTTCCGTAGGTCGCCGCCGTGTCAAACAAACGATAACCGGCCTTAATTGCGGCGGTCACAGCTTGATAACACTCTACTAAGTCTTCCATCTGAAAGACGCCAAAACCCAGCTGCGGCATCGTGATTCCGTTGTTGAGGTTAACTGTTTGCATTGCTCGTCCTTCCTTTATTTAACGTCCTTGGGCAGCATCCCCACCGGGTTCTGGTCGAGGGCACCGACAATCTCGTGGGCCGTGTACAGTTCATCGAGGTACTTTACTTCATCAGGGGTTAAGTCAATATCAGTGGCTTTTGCGGCATCATCCAGGTACTGGGTCTTGGTGGCCCCGACGATTGGCGCCACGATCCCCTTAGCCCACTGCCAGGCCAAGGCAATCTGTGACATTTTGACGTGGTGCTGGGCGGCTACTTCGGCGACCCGGTCAACAATCGGCATATCTTGTTGCTTGGCGTAGTCGTACTTGGCCCGTTGCGAGGTATCCGTCGCGTTGCGCTTGGAGTGCCCTTCCCAGGTTGGCCGGGTCAGGTGGCCGCTGGCTAGCGGGCTGTAAGGCATCAGCATTACCCCATCCTGCTTGCAAATTGGGATCAGCTCCCGCTCGTCCTCACGATAGAGGAGATTATAATGATTTTCCATCGCAACAAACCGGTGCCAACCGTTCTGTTCAGCGATATGCTGCATGTTTTGGAACTGGTAGCCATACATGGCCGAGGCACCAATCGCCCGGACCTTTCCTTCCTTGATCAAGTTATTTAGAGCCGCCATCGTCTCCTCAATTGGGTGGTCGTAGTCAAAGCGGTGAATGATATAAAGATCCAGGTAGTCGGTGCCCAGCCGTTGCAGGGTACCATCAATTTCCCGGTTGATAGCTTTCTTAGAGAGGCGGCCATGGTTGAAATAAACCTTACTAGCCAGGACTACCTGGTCGCGCGGTATCTGGTGCTTTTTCAGCGAGTTACCGATGTATTCCTCACTGGTTCCCATCCCGTATACGTTAGCGGTATCGAAAAAGTTAATGCCGAGACTAAGGGCATGTTGTACCATCCGGTCAGTCTGCTCTTCATCAAGGATCCAGCGGTAGGTCTTCATGGCCGGCTTACCGAAACTCATCCCACCAACTGCTAGTTTTGAGATTTTGATTCCTGTCGTTGGGATATAACTATACTTCATCATCCTTCACTTCCTTAACTTAATTATGGAGTGTCACACGATGAATGTAAATTACCTATAATTAATTGATATCTACTCATTTTAAGCATCAATATTTTATGACTTTTTAAGGAAAAAGCCTGCGTTGCCGACAAAATTGCCGTTAGCGCAGGCGATTAGCTTTTTCCGTTAATACTGAAGCTTAGCATCCTTAAATGCCACGGTAACCAGCTTACCTAGGAGGGTCGTGGCCTCCTTCATGGCAATACCCGCCATCTGTTCATTAGCACGGGTGAGCTGGCCTTGTATAGATGCCGGGCCCGCATGCTGGTCAGTACTCCGCTGGATATGCCGGCAGGCAGCAACTACCTTCTGCTCATAGGCTTCCACTGCCGCCTGGGCCTGATCATAGTGGACATCACCGATGGCAGCAATCGTGTGAGTCAACCAGTACATGCTGCCCGAAGCAAAGTCAGTTGGGGTGTCCCGGTAGCTAGCCGGGGTGTCGGTAACGTTCGCATAGAACGGCACAACCGTGTTAAAGGCATTCGGTCCCAAAGCAAGCCAGTGGATTCCCGAAACCGCGTCCGGTACACCATTGCGGATCTGTAAGATATGGAGTTCCAAATTCCGGTTGAGGGCAATTGACCGGTACGGGGCTTTGTCATCGTGCTCGTAAGGGTCGTATGGGGTGCCCTGGTAATGTGAACTCATCACGCGCTTAATATCTTCGATTGAGATTTTCCGTCGTGGATGACAGATAAATGGAAGATCCTGGTCGGTTGGTTGGCCGGTCGGGTTGGCACTCAACTGTTGTTGTACGTACCATGCCCGCGGGTTGTTGTAATGAGTGTCAGTAACGGTCTGACTCCCGAAAATCTCCCGCAGGTTGTAGTGCCCGTCGAGGGATGGGTTGAGCTGGTTGCGGTCAATCAGGTCCTGTAAGTCAGGAGAGCAGGCGGTCTGGTCAGAAGCAAAGTCAAAGTTATCGATGGTCAGCCGGTTCGGCGCAATCATGAAGGCGTCATCCGGTATCCGGACAGCGGCCCAGTGATGCCCGCCGAGCGTCTCCATGTACCAAACCTCGTCGTGGTCGCCAAAGGCTAGGGCATTTGACTCGTAAGTCCCGTACTTCTCTAACAGGTGGCCCAATCGTTCCACCCCTTCTTTAGCCGTCTTAATATAAGGCAGGACCAGGGTGACCAGGTCTTCCTCACCAATTCCATCAGTGTTGTTGAAGGGATCAATCCCGAGAATCCGGGAATTGGTGGTGATCGTCAGCGTTCCAGTCATGCTGACGTTATGCTGGTTGATCCCGCCAGCCGCGAATACGCCGGCGGAACTGTCGGCATCCGGGGTTGAGGTATAGCCGACCGGATTATCAGGTAGGTCTATCTTGAATGCCGTCGACTTGCTCTCATAGTGCCGTGGCTGGTCTGCCGGCTTCACGTATACAAAACGCTGCGGATCGAAAGCATTGGAGTAGTCTTCTTCCCGACAGACGATCGTCGAGCCGTCGAGCGTAGCCTTCTTCCCCGCCAAGAACATCGTACAAGTGTGTGTTTCCATTATCTTCATCCCTTTCTTCTATATTCTAATGTACCTGCTAGTAAATTCCCAGCTCCGATTGGTAGATTTGGCCGCGGCAGCTCTTTGTTCAAAGAAAAATCAGGCGTTCCTTATATTAGGGGACGCTACCTCTTCAGCATCTTTATCTGTAACGTTGAACGATTGACGACCCAGTGCCATAAAAACCGGGTGATTACACTTATGCAATCCTGCAGAAAATTGAAGTAACGCAAAAGGCATGGTTCCGGTGCCATGCCGAAATCATGCCTTAATATTCAACTTAAATAAATCCTAACGGGGAATTTGTACGAATTACTTCATTAGTGACGTAGCTGTTTGGTTAACTAAGTCTTGAAGACTACTCGTGTTATAGAATTCATTAATTAGTGAACTGATGTTATAAGTGTTTTTAACTAATGAGTTACCATCAGCTGAAAGCGACCAAACAGTAACGGTCTTCTTGCCTTGGTTAACGCGGAAGTAGAGGGTACTATCAGCGGTCCCCTCACCTAAAATAAAACGAGAATGGTTCTTATTCATCGTTAGTTGTAAGCCTTGGTCATTACCTAAACGATCTGTGCCATAAACTTTAGCATAAAGCAATGCAGCGATCTTATAGTAAGACATTGTTTGCTTACCTTGAGATGATGAAACAGTAATCTCCTTACCAGCCTGTTTAGCCACTATCTCACTCTCATGGTGAGTTTGAGGGACACTGTTAGTTAAGGCTGAACTCGTCTTAGTCTGTGGTTTGGAAGAGGTAACGGAGCTGGACTGGCTCATGTTACTACTGTTTGCACTGCTACTATTGCCTTGAACATTTTGGTTAGTCGCGCTACTAGTTTGCGTTGAGGAATTTGAACTGGACTGTTCTGAAGAGCTTGAGCTAGTTTGCGCCGAAGAATTTGAATTAGATTGTGTTGAAGCGTCTGAATTAGATTGGGCGTTAATCTCGGCTGGGTCAAAGCCGAGTGAGCTAAGCGTTACAATTGAAGTAGTATATTGTTGCTTTGCCGCTGGAGTATTAGCATTCGAAACTGGGCGCCAAACGGTCATGGTCTTGCCATCACTATTAATTTTGTAGTAAATGGTGTTATCAAAGCTGCCACGGCCAATACTCATTCGACCATTACTATCCTTATTTACATCCAGAGCGGTTCCCCTATATGCGTTTCCATAGTAGTGGTTATATAGCTGCGTCCCTAAATCATCAATTACTTGTTCATCCTTTAACAGCTGCTGCGACCCGGTATTATTAGTGCTTGAATTGCTTTGTGCAGCGGTACTATTTTCTGACTTCTGCAAGCTGGCGATTGAGACGGTTTTCTTAGTGTAACCCTGCTTATATGTTGGAGTATTTGGATCTTCCTTTAGCTGCCAAATAGTTACCGTACCGTCTTTATTAATCTTAAAGAACGCGGTGCTATCAGCAGTTCCCTGACCGATTCCATAACGACCATTACTATCTTTAAAGATACTTACGTTGTGAGCACCTTTAATATAATCCTGACCATATGCATTTGAGTAAATTAAAGAACCGACTTCATTAACATCGTTGGTATTGTTATTGCTCTTTTGCGAAGCATTAACATTGGCTTCCGCAATAGATAAACCAGCGATTAATGCCAAGGCAGTACCAAATAATTTAACTTTTTACATCTCAAATACCTCCTAAATCAATCACGGTAATTATAGTTCAAAGGAAATATTTGAGATGACCTCTTTACTATTTCTTTACCATTTTTACCAAGAATGTGCAGTTTTGTAATATGGTCAAGTGATGAAAATGAGTCTGTTTTAGTTTCGAGAGTCTAAACATATGAAAGGTCCCCCCATCCAAAAGACGGAGGGCCCTACAATGTGTCTGTGTGCATGAGATATTTAACAAGAATCACGCTAAAGATACTGTACCATGCTGAGATTAAAATCCCTTAATAGGTGGTACCAATTTTTCAAAGCTCTGATTGTTTTTATAAGGCTCTTCATTTAGCTGTTTATGACCGAAAGAAAGCTCTTTTCTAAATATGTACCTTTTATTTTCTTGAAGTCATGTCTTGCCCCTTTTTCGCCCTCTTTTGTTGGCTTAACCATAACTGGCTGCTTATCTTCGTTTACCTTATTTATAAGCTTAAAAAACTCTTTTCGGCCTTGAGTAGGCGTTACTACATTATCCATCGTGGTTTCTCCTGTACATTATCATGTACACACTTATTATCTCATATGCACAGGATAATGTACGATAATAAGCTTTTCTTCTTAGCTTCCGAGGGGTCCAGTATCGTGGCCAGAAGCTTGCCGTTTAAGCTCCAGATCATTGATTGTCGCACTGATTTATCTTCCTAGCCACTTTCATGGTTCTTTACATAACCCGATGGGATGCCTGAAAATTACTTTCTCGGCCTAACGTATTTGGTATGTTAGATTCCATTAATTCTTAAAAGTAACAAATCCTTAAAGAGGCATCCTGGTTGATGTGATCTTATTCATCGGATCATTCGGATCAGCATAGTCAAGACCAATTCCAATAATGACCACCTCATCATCTGGAATATCTAAGATTTCTCGCAGGATCTTAGGATATTTAAATAAATCGATAAACCATCTCAAATAGCTTGTGCTCGTTGTTTACTTAGTAGCGCTTTTTCAACGTAAAATAGCCAGTTATAATGACACCTTGGCCGTTATAACTGGCTATTAATATGGGGTTAAATCATAATATGATTTTACTGATGTAAAAATAAGATCTTTTCCAAATCCATCCGTTTTGAACTGATAGTATTAACTTCTGCCTTATCATCACGGTATCCTAGGCCAATCCCAATAATAATATCTTCATCGTCAGGAATTGCCAATTGTTGGCGAAGCATATCGGGATACTTAACAAACTGGTAAGCAGTCATTGAGGAAATACCAAGATTACTTGCGGCAAGCACAATGTCATTGCCAAAAGCACCAAGGTCATATAGGGACCATGCCGAGTAACCCTTTGGCAAGGTTAAATAAATTACCGCTTGGGCATTATACAATTTTGCCGCCGCTGGTCCCATCTTTCCTGCAGCTTCTCCTAGGCCCTGTGTCCATTCAGCCATATTCGCTTGGGCTTGTTTTGACCATTTCTTTCGTGACATCACGGGAATATCTGAGTGTCCTTTTATTCCCTTTTGCTCCAGTTCAAATTGTTCGTGCCGAACTCTTTCTAGAGATTCGCCAACAACTAAATGAACATGGTAGGGCTGCGAATTAACCCATGATGGTGCTAACTGCACATTTTTAATAATCTGACGAATATCATTTAATGGTACCTGTTGATCAGTAAACTGGCGCACTGAATGGCGATTCTTTAATGCTTGTTCAAATTCCATAACGAACCTCCTAATAATTTTGCTCAATTAACATTGAAGCCGGCCAACCACTGCCACTAGCCTTCCGGTCCTCCGCCTTAATTGCCTGCATATCTTCATCACTTAATTGAAAATCAAATATATCTAAGTTAGCCTTCAAGTGTGTTGGATTAATGCTCTTTGGAATTGCTAAAATGTTGCTCTGAACGTAGAAACGCAACATCACCTGGGCAGAAGACTTGCCATATTTCTGACCGATTTTGACCAGTGTTGGATTGCTAATGACATTGTTGCCACCCTCACCCAGTGGTGCCCATGATTCATGAAGGATGCCGTGATCGGCAAGGTACTTGTGCATCCCCCATTGTTGCCAGGTCAGGTGCGTTTCAATCTGGTCCACTGCAGGTACTACCGAACTATTATCAATAATTTGTTGCACCTGATTATGATTAAAGTTACTAAGACCAATCGCGCGGAGTTTGCCTTCTTTATAGGCATCTTCTAATGCCCGGTAAGTTTCTAAATCATTGCCATTTGGCCAGTGAATAATCATCAAATCGAAGTAGTCCAAGCCCGCCGCACTCAGTGAGGCATCAATTCCTGCTTTCGTGCTCCGGTAGCCACTGGTCTGCGTTTTAGAAGTAACAAAAATTTGAGCACGATCAATCCCGCTCTTATTAACCGCGGCGCCGACTTCCCGTTCGTTGCCGTAATTTTGAGCAGTATCAATCAACCGGTAACCGGCCTGTAATGCATTCGCAACTTCCTGTTCGGTAATCCGCGGTGAAGTCATATAAGTCCCGTAACCAATTGCTGGTACTTTAATGCCATTGTTTAACTTGTAATATTCCATTTTTAACCTTCCTTTCTAATTATTGGTAATTAACTTCCCATTGGTCACGCTTGTTGGCCAGGTCGACAAACTTGTCAGCGATCATGTCAGGAGCAAAGTGCGTGTCAGGCTTGATGACGCCATAAATAGTAACCGTCCCGACAAAGATATCATCTTCCTTTAACTCCTGGTTCAACAACTGAACTAAATTCCGGAGTCCAGCTTTAGCAACGCCCAATCCGAGAAAACCAGGAAATGGTTGAACGCCGGCAACGCCACCGGTAAAGAGTGCAAAGCCATGAGAAACTTTTAAATCATCATGAAGTGTTAGGATGGTCTGGTATGCGCCCGCAACATCCGTCTCAAAATGCTTTTCTAAGTCGTCACGAGTAAAGTTTTCACCATCTGGTTGCGTAATCCCAACATTGTATACCACTCCATCGACCGGGCCCAACTTTTTTATTTCATTGAGTGCATGGGCAAAATTCACTTCGTCTGACACATCAGCCGGATATGCGTGCGCCTTGATTCCTTGATCTGTCAACTCATTGACCATTTTCCCTAACCTGTTTAAGTTCCGGGCAATCAGGAATAATTCATAGCCCTGCTGACCAAACTTAGTTGCCAGACTCTTGCCAAGGCCTTCGCCGACCCCAACGATTAATAACTTTTTTGTCATAAAAATCACCTTATTCTTTGATCTGTAAATTGTTTAATGTTTCCATATCCTGTTCAGTAATATGAAAGTCAATATTGGCATTCTCAGCCATGTGATGTGGATTAGTGGTTTGCCGCCACATTGCCAGGCCTAACTGCCAAACATATCGTAAGCATAACTGGTTAATTGAGACGCCATACTTAGCTGCCACTTTAGCAACGACCGGCGCTTTAATTGCCAAGCCGTGGGGCACCGGCGAATAAGCTTCAGTAACAACGTTATTTGCGCGATTGTACCTCAGCAGGTCATGGGGAGTTTGCCCAATGCGGACAACTACTTGGTCAACCATGGGAAAGGTTAGACTATCGCCAACTAACTCTTGCAAGTCGTCTTTACTAAAATCCATTACCCCTAATAAGTTAGCTTGTCCTCGTTGCAGAGCTTCAATCAGTGATTGCCAGACTGCTAAAGTATCCACCCAGGAACTTTTCTTTCTCAGCATCAGCATATCAACATGATCAACCTGCAGTTCTTGCAAGATTTGCTTAATCGTGGAAGCAACATTATCACCAGTAACATTATTAGGTAGTTTGACGGTAATAAAGGGCCGCCGTGAGTGTTGCCTGAGGGTGTTACCGACTTCCGTGAGGTTAGGAAAATTAGCATCAATATCTAAACGACGGTAACCAAAAGTCAGTGCTTGGTTAATTGCTGTTGCCACATCACGTTTTTCCATAAACCATGTTCCCAATGCTAACCGGGGCATTTGTTCGCCATTGCTTAGTAAAATGTTTTCGTCCAAAATCATTGGTATTACCTCAGGACTACTGATTGATTAGCTGTTGCAATGCCGACTTGTGTCGTTGCGGATTGTCTGAAATGCCAGCGTCAATGCATAGACCGCCTTGGTAGTTGGCATCTGGCGACAATAGCGACTTAAAATCATGTTCGTAATTATAATCAGTATTAACACAGGTCCAGTATGCCTTCACGTTTTTACCGGCCAGATTGCTTTCGTTAAGGTAGGTCATAATGGGGTCAGCCATGGTCCAGCCCCAAACTGGTCCACCAATGATAATATTCTGGTAATTAGTGATGTCTGGTAAATTATTCTGGATTGGCGGTAACTGTTTAATATCCGGTAAAGGTTCGCCGTGGCGAGGAATGGTCGTGTTGACATGACGAAACTTTCTGACAACGTCCCAGCAATCATACATCCCTGTTGGGTAATCATATTGGGAACTTATTTTAAATCCATCAATATCCCCCATCTGTTGGACCTGCGCCGCAATTGCATCATTCATTCCCGTCAGTGAATAGTAAACTAATAAGGTATCTGCCATCATTGAAAACCTCCTATTGATTTGATACTTTTATTGTATTTATTCGATAGTTTTAGCAGAAGATGGTTTTTAATTAACCCTATTATTAACCACTGGTTAAAACTAACTATAAGAAAAAGCCACGGCATCTCAAGCGAGAGTGTCGTGGTTACTTTTGGTTCACCTTTAAGTATTGTTGGCCAACCATACTGATAAATTCTTTAACCCGTTCATCGGCGGAACTAGAATACAGGATTCCATAACTAATTGAGTAGTCCCAGTCTATCGGCAGGCTAACCATTGAGGGATGAATATCATTCCAGATATCTAACGTTTCCATGAGGTAGTTGTGATTAGCAGCCAGGTTAAAGGCCGCCATATCATAAAAATGATCGGTATTGATAATTTGAATTCGATGGTGTTGGCTTTTTATTTCTTCTCGTAATTCGTCAATTTTTGGTGAAAGGTGCGGTCGCAGCAACAGCAGTGCCTGACCATCCAGATCAGTCCAGGTTAAACGTTGCTTGCGGGCAAGCTGATTCTTCTTCGGCACCATCACGTTGCACTGGCGATCACCCAAATTAAAGAAACTAATGTCATTATTCATCAAATAGTTGGCATTCGTGGGGCCCACGCTTAGGTCCACTGTCTTTCCTAACTGATTAGTCACTCGCCGTAGTGAGCTTGCACCGTCATTAAAGGGCATTACCTGAATCGTATATTGCGGATTCTCGCTACTAATCTGTTCCCAGGCTTCCATAATTGGTTGAGCTGATCGCAGTAGTGAAGTGGCAATCCGAATTGTGGTGGTTTGTGGCTGTTTAGATAAGGACTTGGCCTTAGTAACTGCGGTCCGTGATTCATCAATGATTTGCTGGGACGCCGCAAGTAACGAGCGACCAGCGGGGGTCAGAGTTACGCCTCGTGGGGTTCGTTCAAAGACTTTAAAGCCCAATTCAGCTTCAAAGTGGTTGATTTGTTTCATTACCGAAACCGGCGAGATGAACAAACTACTGGCTGCTTTAGAGAAGCTACCCTCGCGTGCCACCGCAATAAAAGTATCGAGCACCTGATTATACATTATTCCCGCCTGCCTTAACTTGTAGTTAATACAAGCTTAATCTACTAGGGCCAATAAAGCAACTAAGGGAGTTCAATCAGTACTACACCCGCGACCATTATTACCAATCCCAAAAATTGGGCAAGAGTAAGTGGCCGTTTTTTTCCACCGAGGAGGCCAAAAGTGTCAATTAGCATGCTGACGGCAATCTGGCCTAAAATACCAAGGACGATTGCGGAACCATTTCCAATCTGGGGAACCAGAAAGGCCCCTAAGTAAATTGAAAAGCCGCCAATCACACCACCGAGCAGGGCCCACCATGGTGTCCGCTGCTTAACAAGCAGAGTAATCCGTTGAATATGCCCCCGGCCAGCAACAAAAAGGAATAATAGGGCAGTTGCAATCGCGAAGGTCAAGAATGCGGCGTGAATTGGGGAATGAACAATTGCACCGACGCGTCCATTGATTGCTAATTCGGTTGCATAGACCACCCCTGAGATAAGCCCACCAACCGTCCAAAACATCCGAGCAACGTGGTGTTCTTGTTTTTGACCCCGTTGGTGAAGAGTGGGAAGTACAACAATGAAGATAATACCGATGATGACTAGGATAGCACCGCTGATTCTAGCCCATGATAATGGAATTACCTTAGTGCCGAGCCAGCCAAAACTATCGATTAACAGGCTAAAAATTATTTGGCCGACCATTGGCAACACAATCGCCAGCACACTACCTAAAACGTCAAACATAAATATATTGGCAGTTAGACAGATGGTTGCTAGCAAACCACCCAAGTACCCCCACCAGGGGATCAGCCCTAATTCATGACCGGTTAAAAAAGGTGCGCCACCAGTAATAACACCGAACAGGTTGAGGAAAATTGTCCCCACTAGAAATGAGATTCCAGAAGCAAGGAATGGTTCATTAGTATCTTGCCGTAAGCGTGAATTGAAGCTCGTTTGCACCGGTACCAATCCACCGGCAACAATTCCGAGAACTAAGAAAAGAAACATCTGATGACCACCTCCCTAAATCTGTTTCCCTAATTCGTAGGCATCTTCAAGGTACTTATCCAGTTGGCTCCAAGCCTGTCCAGCATAAATCTTGCCACGGTTATGCCAACGCATATAAGGACATAAAATGTCATACCAGGTGTCTAAAGCTTTGAACTTTTCCACTGGATCAAACGCCGTTGCCAAAATAGCACTGTCTTTTCCCTTCATTGCGTGATTATAGGCATAAAAGCGGTCAATCACGGCTTTAAGTTGGGCCGTCGGGCCATAGTAATAAAGAGGCGTGACCAGGACAATCATCTCTGCATCCACCAACTTAGGAATCAGCTTCTGGATGCTATCATTGACGGGAACAGCGGATTCACTACGATCGACATATTGCGGAACTAGGTCATCATGGTGACGTGCCTCCACCATTCCAGCATCAAAACGCGTGACTTCATGACGGTCATCCAGGCCCTTGATAAAGGCATCAGCTAACCGTGCTGATGTTCCGCCCTGATGAGAACTGCCGGTGATCACAACAATTTTCTTTGGCATAATTAATCTCCCTTTCCGTTAAATATTGTTCGTTATTCATGATAGCGAATCGATACTTATCCCGGAATTGGGCAATTGATTAACGGGAGTATTAAAGAATAGTTAATAGTAAAGTTGCATAAAAGTATCACAGATTAGTTTCTATGGATTCACAGCGGAATTACTAAAGACTAAAAAAGCCGACTTATTGTAGTCGACTTTTTCTAGGGAGAATACATATTATTTAGTTTTGAGTTCTACAATTTCTAGTACTGATGGATTTAATATTAGCGCTTATTTTGGTTTAAATTTACCTCATTTAAGATCATCGTTGAAGTAACTATTGCAAAGCACGTAACTATATTACACGCATGGCTTCGATACCATGCAATTTACTAAAAGGGAATCATCGAGATTCTTGTTTGAATCTACTATTGGTTGAGCTTTCGTTACTGAGGTAGATATCTGCTGGCTAATTTCTTGTTGAGTACGAACAATCCCTTCTTACCAGTTATAGAACACAATAGCAATACATCAATGGTAAGCAGTATTGAGCACATTTTCTTCTACGAAAGACCATAAATTGTCTAGTGATTATAATTCATCATAATAATGATGAATCTTTTCAGCCATCAGCTGTCGACGTTGTTCCAGAAAATGATGATAATTATGAAAGTCATAGTTTGGCAAATCTGCCGGAATAGCATTTTCAGCGTTATTCTGCTCGTTTAAAAATTGGCTGATCTGGCTATCATGGAGGTAATCCTTAGGCGCCCGGTCACCAATGTTCAGGTTACGTGGACGCGTAAGCCATACATAATTAGCAATCTGATTGATTTCAGCCTTAGAAAAATTATTGGCCCTGAGATAAGCGCGTGGAAAAATATGATGAATATTTCCCTCCTCTTCCATAACCGTTTCAGCTCGCGTATCCTTAGCTAGCCATGCTCGGTCACCTGAGTAAACCTGCGACATTTGAAAGATTCGCCAACTACTAGTCTGGGTTGTTTGTCGCTGCAAGGCCTCTGGCAGGGTAATACTCCAGAAGTTATCAGTCAGCTCGCGTCCTAAGATAGTCTTCATCGTTGCAACCGGATCACCCGATTGTGAGATTGCCTTGATATCACGTTCAATGGCGGACTCACTTGATCCACTGTATCTTCCCGTCAGTGCTGACATGACGACCCATCGCTTGACTAGCGAGTCAATCTTATCCTTCGAGAGGTGAAGCTCGCACTGAAGGTAAAGATACAGAATATATGCGAAGTTAAGTGTGCCGTAACCAACCAGACCTAGCTTGCCACTATTTCGCATTCCCAGGTCACGGAGAATCATCGTGAAGCGTTGGAAGTTAAGTTTACTAAACACCTGGCTAGCTCCCTGTAACAGCTTTTGATAATTCTCATCCATCGCTTGTTCACTGAAGTCCCGGGTCTGGAAATTGCGGCCGGAGATGAGACTAACTAGATCCGTCAGTTTACCACGCTTATAGGTAAACGCCAGAATCACATGCAAAATATCAGAATAGTTGGGGACATAGATACGCGTTTTGTCAAACACTATCCATTTGATCCTATCAAAGTATTTAGAATTTATAAATTCGGGATCGACGTCCTCAATATTTGTAAGGAGCGTGGGATCGTTAAAGAGCTGAACAAAGTAGTCGATCTGCTTACGAATGTTATTGCCATTGTGAGAGTGATCAGCAGAGAGACGTGACATCGCTAAGTCGGCAGATGATAGAGTAACTCCCTTTGAATTAATTCGGTTAAAAATATTAGTAACGGCATCGATACTCAGCTCATCGCTCAGGCTGATATTTCCAATTTCACACTGACTAATGTCCTTGACCTTTTGGAGGACATTTCCTATGTAATGTTTATCGATTACCTTATCCCCATTCAGGGCAGCTTTTAAAGCGGTTAGACGTTGTTGGCCATCAATAATAATTTCTTTATTGTTGGAGTCAGAATCGTTTTTCAACTTTGCCGCCGGATTTAGCCAGGTAACAATATAACCAATCGGATAACCGTTATATAGTGAGTCGATAAGGTCCCGTACCTTGGTACTGCTCCAAACAAACGGCCGTTGCATTTCCGGTAGACCCACCCGCCCTTGGTTAATCCAGGCAAGAAGGTCCTCTACCTTTACATTATCGACGCTGTACTTTCTTACCATCGTAACTGCTCCTCCTCTGGATATTTGCTTAATTCATATTCTAATTGAAGTGTATGAAACTTTTCAATGTGTATAGAATAGTTTTGAGCTTGTCTATGATGCTTTTTCGCCTCAATAGGAGATTATGTTCCCTAACGTAATTAACTAGTCTAGAAAAAGAATCTGTGACTAATTTCAGATACAGGACTATTGAAAAACTTTTTATCCACTCGTTAGGACTTATTGACGGAGAAAAATAAAAGAGCCACAAGATGTGCTGCTATTTCTCGTGGCTCTTTTATTATCTCTGTGTTACGGCTCCCGTTGCGTAGTTAATATCAATGTTGCGCTGACAATTGGGGACAAATACGTTAAATTTCAAACTCCCATCCTTTGAAAGGGCCTCAATATGGGCGCCAGAAGGAACGACGTTGTTGCCATCGTAAAGGTCGGTAACCCGGTAACGGACCTGTTTCCCTTGGTCGAGTGCCCGCCGAACCAAGCCTTCATAGTAGTTTTGCCCCGTCGATTCTGGGCTACGCGCTTCATTGGCCCAGGCCGTCTGGGTTGTGATGTTTGCCGGATTCGACTCCGAGGCGTTGAAGTTACGGAGCCCACCAACCAAGGCATAACCAAGAAGGTGACCACGATCATACGCATGACGGTACCCATTCTTAAGATTATATGCCTGGAGGAAGCCCGCCGGTCGCCAGTTTGTTGCCCCGTTTCCGGTCTCTGAACGGTTCTTGTATTGACGGGTCGTTCGGTTTAACCAGGCATCCCCCCGCCATGCCCTTCCCTGGCGGTCTTTATAGTTAACTGCATAGGGAGCACTGTTAATACTAGCGTTGAGTTTGGGCTGGTTATTATTAATGATGAAGGCCCCGTGACCGTTCCACGAAATAGACGAACCAAGTTGGGACCGAATTCCCGGTGTAAGAACTGCCTCGGCTTGTTGCTTAGTCGGTGGGAGCGTTGTTGGTTGACTACTTCGCTGACCCTGGTTCCCCCAGGAAGCTAGCTGCTGAATTCCTTGTGACAGAGCTGCTTTACCGTTATCCGGCTGATTAACGAGCCCACCAACCGCAAAGAGGATTCCCAGTGCGAGGATAATCCGCCAGAATTTTCTTTTGAGACGATACATGATTAAAACCTCTCTAATTCTTAATACCTCTATCTTACTATATTTTGCCGAACGTGTGGTCAAATGTTTTAGGTACCATAGAGAAAAACACCATTGATGCGGTGTGGCATCAATGGTGTTTTACTGACTCTATTATTTAGCTGCGACTTTCTTTCGCTCCTTAAGTTGGTATACCAACCAGATAATGAAGATGAAGACGACCCCGACGGAAACTGATACCCGAGTGTCTGGATTAAAGAACATGAATACCAGGATAATCGTTAAGGCAATTAGACTGAAGTAGTTATATGCCGGATAAAGAGGCATCTTGAATGGGTGGTTAACCAGGTCTTGCGGATTGTGCCGCCGGTAGTTTAATTCGGCCAGCAGAATGATGAACCAAGGAACCATCCCGGGAAGGACGCTTGAACTATAAACAATAACGAAGATGTTCTTTGCGTTAGCGTCGACCATCGAAAGGATTGAGTTCAACGCGAAACCAACGAAGATCCAGAAGGCAATTGTCAAAACGGCCACGTTAGGAACAATTCGTTTTGAAAGACGACCAAAGACCTTTGGCACTTGACCATCGATGGAAAGCTTAAACAGCATCCGGCTGGCACTGTAAATTCCGGAATTGGCACCTGAAAGGGCTGCCGTCAGGACAACGAAGTTAATGATCCCGGCTGCACCAGTGATACCAACCTTAGTAAAGGTTTCAACAAATGGTGAACCAACCGCCTTCAATTGATTCCAAGGGTAAATCGAAACGATGACGAAGATCGCGCCGATGTAGAAGATCAAGATCCGCCAAATAACGGACTTAACTGACTTAACAATTGCCTTGCGCGGAGAAGCAGCCTCACCAGCAGTAATCCCCAAAAGTTCAATTCCTTGATAAGAACCAGCAATAACAGATAGGGAGAACATGAAGCCCATGAAACCACCGGTGAAGAATCCGCCATGTGTCCACAGGTTAGAAATCCCAACCGGGTGCCAGTTATTACCAAGGCCGAGGACAATCACGCAGAGGCCCAGGATAATCATAGCAATGATGGTTACCACCTTAATCATCGCAAACCAGAATTCCAGTCGCCCGTAGGCCTTCGCGGAAACAATGTTCGCCAGGGTCAGGATTGCAATCACAATGATTCCGGAAATCCAGTCCTGAAGGTTGGGCCACCAATAATTTAGGTACTGACTCATGGCAATAATGTCTGAAATACCAACGATGATAAATTGGAAGATATTACTCCACTTTGTTAGGTAGCCGGCAAAGGGATGAATATATTTCTCACCATAGTCAGCAAACGATCCAGTCCCTGGATTTATGTAAATCAATTCCCCTAATGCCCGCATGACGCCGTAAAGAACCAGGCCAACGAGGGCGTAAGCTAGCAGAACAGATGGCCCCGTCCACTTGATGGTTGACGTCGCCCCCATGAAAAGACCACTACCGATGGTTCCACCGATTGCGATCATTTCCATTTGTCCGGGAGTCATCGTTCTTTTTAATTTAACCTTTTCATGCATTGACATAATAAAACCTCTCTTCTCCAACAAAAAAGCCATCCAATTTACCCAATCAGCCACACACTCTAATAAATATTGGTGGTTGAGTAAATTGAATAGCTGTTAATTAACAGAATCAAATACGTGTTTAATTATTCCCCAACCACGGTCCTAGTTGTTGTGGTTGTGGTGGAGGTTAGAGATAGTTTCTTATGTTGTACGATTGATAATTGCATCTTAACTTCCTCCATTCATTTTCGACTGTTATTAGAATACTATGAGAAAATTAAAAATGCAAGTACTAATCTCAAATTATTTGAATTTACGCTTCAGGGCAAATAAACTAACGGCTGCTGCCCAGGCAATCGTTACAAGTCCTAACGCCGTTGTTTTAGTACTGGACTGTTCATTGCCCGTTTGGGGAAGCTGGCCATTGGCTGTGATTGGCTCATTTTCTAGAGAGCGGAGCGGGTCCTGGATCCGGTTAAGCTCTTGTTGAAGATGGTGGTCAAGGCCAGACCGACTTTGAGGCCGCATACTTGTCGGGTCAGCAGAGTTATCAAAGAACGACTGATTAGTATACGTTTCTGGGACATCGCTCACCGGACCTTCCCCCGCTTGGGTATTACCGTTAAGTTGCGGACTATTGTTTCCCTCAGGATCCCCTTTTCCCGCGACTTGCGAACTATTTACCTTACCAGTTTGTTGAGCCTGACTGCTATTGTCCACATAAACTGGTTGGTGCGGCTGGGTTATTGTATCTGATCCTTCTTCCGGGTCAGTCTGTGTACCATCACTAGTTTGGCTGCCTGATGTTTGGGTAGCGGTTGAAGTCAACCCAGAATTATCGGTCTGAGTACTAGTAGTGATAGTGTTCTCATCCGTCTGCGTACTTGATGAAACAACACTACTAGGGTCAGCCTCCGTTTGTGATCCTGTTGACACATGTTGTGCGGCAGAAGAACTACCGTTTACATCACCGGTTTGTGTTTCTGCATCGTTCCCGCCATTCAGATCGGTTTGAACACCTTCACTAGGGTTGCTTTCCGCTGTTTGTGTACCCGACGAAACTTTATCGATAGTACCACTCGTTTGGGTCCCAGTAGAAACATTCCCCAGATTATTAGTTGTTTGGGTCGTCGATGAATCTAACTTTGGGACTTCTGTCTGCGTACCAGTGCTTTCCTCGATAATAGACTCAGTTTGCATACCTTCGGAGACACCGTTATCTTCAGTTTGAGTTGCTACAGAAGTAGTTGACGAATGAGCTTCGGTCTGCGTGCCGACGGAAACACTAGGTGGAGTTTTGGTTCCGGTAGAATTCGTCGAAACACCATCAGTTTGGGTGGCCACGGAGACCCCTTGAACCTCATCATCTGTCTGGGTAGCACTCGAGCTGATCTGAATATTAGGTTCAGTCTGGGTTGCCGTTGAAGATTCCTCAGGATTCTCTGTCTGGGACGTCGAATCTTCCATCCCCATCACGGTTGTCTGGGAACCCTCTTCCTTTGTTTCACCTCCATCGGTCTGGGTACCTGCAGATACTCCCTCACTGGTTTGAGTGCTTTCGCTGGCTACTTCCTGTTTAGCAGTTTGAGTCCCAGCATCTTTACTGTCGGTTGTTTCTGTTTGGGTTGCTGATGACGTGCTTTCACCCGCCTGCGTGCT
>CAJMLF010000010.1 GCA_905214235.1 uncultured bacterium
ACACTAGGAGCACGCTTTTTTTCCGCGATTACTGTGTAATATTCGGAGAACTAAAGAGGCTGGCGAGAAAAATTCTCCCAGCCTTTTTTCTGTTATTTCTTAATTAATTCATACTCGTCTGCGGGCACCTTAGCAATCAGCTTGGTTGGCCGCCCGACCGCCGTTAGAGTCAGCGCGTGCATTGCCCGGGAGCAAATCGTGTAGAGAAGTTGACGCTCATCATCCCCCTGATACTGGTGGTCATTTGCGTTCCACACAATCACGGCGTCGAACTCAAGGCCCTTAGCTAAGAATGACGGCACGATGATGGCTCCCTTCACGAGTCGCTGGTTCTCCGTCCGAATCAGGGTCGTTTTGAAGTTGCGGCGTTCCAAGGCCCGGTGCAGCTGCTCACTATCCTCAAGGGTCTTACCGATGATGGCGACCGCGTCGTGTTCCCCCTGGTACTTCTTAAGTGCTGCAACCAGAGCATCAACACCCCCGTCAAAGTCGGCAGCGGTGACCACCTGCGGCAGTTCACCGTCCCGATTAAAGGCCTCGATTGCCTCGCCATTTTCCAGGATGTGCTTGGTAAAGTTAGTGATTTGCTTGGTCGACCGGTATGACTTGGTTAACTGCACAACCCGGGTCTTTTCGGGATCAAACATCGTGCTCAGCTGGCGCAGCAGAGACCGACTATTCTCGTGGGTAAAGATTGCTTGGTTGAGGTCCCCCAACAAGGTGAACTTTGCCCGGGGGAAGCGGTACTTCAGGTAGGCCAACTGGTAGGCATCGTAGTCCTGGACCTCATCGACAAAGACGTAGCGGATGTCACGCTGACCGTGCTTCCCCGTAATCAAGTCATATAGGTAGAGGTAAATCGTGATCCCCTCGGCACTGATGTTGTGCTTGATCAGCTCCTCCTTGGTCCCGTCCACAAAGGTGGTCCACTGTTCAGGTGTTAGGTTAAAAGCCGATAGGTCAACTAGCTTCGGGGTTACCCGTAGCAGGTGCAGGTATTGGGCATTGATGTTCAGCCACAGGTTGTGGTTGATGGCCCGTTTGATTGGTTCGAAGGCCTTCATGACGATTTTCCGGGCCAGGAACTTGAATTCCTTATCATCACTTTCAAACTCCCGCGGCTGGTTGGCAAACAGGGTGTCCAGTTCTTCCTTACTCAGGTCCTGGATCCGCTGTTCTACCCACTTGCTGCGCATCTCGCTGCTGACCCGGCGGTTAAGGTACTTGATCAGCTCCTCCTTGGTCCCGTCTAGCCGGTTGCCAAGGTTGTAGTTATTGTTAAAGGAGTAGTAGATTTCACGAATCTTTTCCTTACTGATGAAGACCTTCTTATTAAACATGATGTTACGAAAACGCATATTAGCATGGCCGAGGCGCTTGGCGTAACGCGCCGTGGCCTTGAAGTATTGAAGGCTCGTACACAGGCGTTGGGCGTTTTGGCTAACCTCATCCTGGTGGGCTTCAAAACGCTGGGCCAGTGTCTGGACATGCAGGCGGGGGACACGGCGGTTGGCAAACTGGAAGTAGGTCATCTGAACCATATTGTGTTCGCCCAACTCCGGCAATACCTGGTCAATGTAGTCATTGAAGAGTTGGTTCGGTGAGAAGAGGACGACCTGTGAGGATGACAGGTTCCCCCGGTACCGGTACAGCAGCCAGGCAACCCGCTGGAGGACGGCGGCCGTCTTTCCGGAACCCGCGGCCCCCTGAACGAAGAGGAGGTCATCTTTCGTATCCCGGATAATCTCGTTCTGGGTCCGTTGGATGGTGGTGACGATACTCTTCATCTTGGTGCTGGAGTGGTTGCCCAGTGCTTCTAGAAGCATCTGGTCGCCGACCTGTTCGTCCGTATCAAAGATCGTTACGATGGTGCCGTCCTTGATTTGAAACTGCCGTTTGAGGGTCATGTTGACCTCCTGGGGGCCCACCGGCGTGTCATACTTCACCTTGCCGAGTTTTCCCTCGTAGTAGACAGAGGAAATCGGTGCCCGCCAGTCATAAATCAAAAAGTGGTCGGGCTTGTCACTAAAAGATGCCAGGCCAATATAGATTGACTCTGGCTGGTCCGCCCCCTTTTCCTGGAAGTCGATCCGGGCAAAGTACGGTTTCTTCTCCAAGCGTTTCAAGGTTACCAGGTGGTCAGCCGCGTGCTGCCAACTGTTGTTCCGTTCATCCAGCATCTGTTGCTGGGCCCGAAAGGACATTGCCGTATCCATCATCCCGGAATACGTCGTGGTGTTTAAGTGAATGTCATTCGTTTGCTTATTGATATCTTCAATATCATTTTTAGCCGTGCTAATTCGCTGGGCGGCTCTTCCCTTGGCCTTCTTGATCTCAGTCAAAACGTGGTCAAGGTGCTTTTGCTCATATTCTCTTACCGAATTTTCAGTCACGAGGATTCCCTACCTTTCAGGATTTCAAAATCGTTTTTCTATTATAGCATTCCCGATTTATATCCGTTAGTGTTTGCCTTTCCCACCACGAAAAAAGGACCATTGTTTAAGGCTGGCTTAATTTTAAGGCGGATTGCTAGTCAACGATGGTGCAAACATTCTAAAATAGAATTAATAATTCGCTGGAAGGGGGGCGCTTATATGGCCCACATTTTTTATATTCTGACCCACATTGCGGAAATCCTGATCCCCATGTTTGAGTGGCTCGGTCCGTGGAGCTACCTAATCCTATTCGTAACTGTCTTCATGGAAACCGGCCTGGTGGTCTTCCCCTGGTTGCCCGGGGGGTCGCTCGTCTTTTTGACCAGCTCGTTTATCGCCGTCCACCCGATCCTCAAAATGCAGATTGTCATCCCCGTCTTCTTCTTTGCGGCCTTCATCGGTGACTCAGTCAACTACTTTATCGGCCATAGTCTGTCACGCTGGCACTGGCTGCAGAAGCACCTCAACGGCCCCCGGATGCTAAAGGCTAAGGAATACCTCGACAAGTACGGCTTCTGGGCCGTTGCTTTCGGGCGCTTTATCCCCTTCATTCGTTCCTTTATCCCGACCATTTCGGGAATGATGCACTACCGCTTCCGCCACTTTACGGTGGGTAACTTCGTCGGGGTAGCCCTTTGGGTGGCCCTCGGCTGTGGCGTGGGTTATTTCTTCGGCAGCATTCCCCTCGTCCACGACCACTTCTCCCTCGTGATTCTGGCAATGGCCTCCTGTGCCATCCTGGCCGGGTTGGGGATGTGGGGCATTAAGCTGATCCGCCAGCGGATTCTCCGGAAGAATCGGATGCTCTAAGGGGTCTCTAGTTATTTTTGTCCGCTATTCATGGTAAAATATGAATAGCTTTTTTCATTAATTAGGAGACAAAGGAGTTTTTACGTATGGCAATTACCGCTTATTTTGTTCGTCATGGTCAAACCTACCTCAACCGTTACAACCGTGTTCAAGGATGGTCCGATGCGCCGCTTACTGCAAAGGGTAAGGCGGACGCACAACGAACGGGCAAGGTGCTGGCCAACGTTGACTTTGACTACGTCTTCAGCAGTGACCTCGCCCGGACGATGGCAACTTCACGCCTCCTGCTCGCGGCGGACCCCAACACTGACATCAAGGAGCCCACACCAGAGCCGGCCTTCCGTGAAGAGTTCTTCGGAAGCTTCGAAGGGTTAAACGGTTCGGCCGTCACCGACTTTCTTTCCGGGGAGGAAGACTTTCACTCCTTCTCCGACATGTTTGCCGGCTGGGGCCCTGATAAGTTAAAGGATAAACTGGCCGCTGCGGACCCTTATGGCGACGCCGAAGACCACGTCCAATTTTGGAACCGGGTCAACAAGGGGATGGACCGACTCCGGGCCCTCCCGGACGGATCAACCGTCATCGTTATTTCCCATGGGATGACCATTCGTTCAATTGCCGAACACTTCGGTTACCAAACCCCATCCTCAGTCCGAAACGGGAGTCTGACCCGCTTGACATTAACGGCAGACAAGACCCACGTTGACTTTTACGACCAATTAGAACTTCCAGAATAATCATTGATCCTAAGGGGGAACACTATTCTTCAATGGATAACAATATACAAAAAGATGAACAAGTAATCATTGCCGGCCTCGACACGGGGCAGGAAGACTACGACTATTCAATGACCGAACTGGCCGAATTAGCCCAGGCCAATCACATGGATGTCGTCCAACGGGTTGACCAGGTAATTGACCGCCCTAACCCTGCCACCTACTTTGGCACGGGGAAGGTGGCAGAAATCGCGGAGGTTGCAGCCACCAACGACGCCACCACCATCATCACCAACGATGAGCTCTCGCCAAGTCAGCTGCGGAACCTTGAGGAAGAGGTTGGCTGCCGGATTCTTGACCGGACAGCCCTCATCCTCGAAATCTTTGCTAACCGGGCCCAGACCAAGGAGGCCAAACTGCAGGTCCAGATTGCGGAACTCCAGTACCGCCTGCCCCGGCTGCAAACCAGTGCCAGTCAGCGCCTTGACCAGCAGACTGGTGGCGGGAGCGGCTTTACTAACCGGGGGGCCGGTGAAACGAAGCTGGAAATGGACCGGCGGACGATCCAACACCAGATTTCCCACCTCCGTCACGAGCTAGCTGACATTGACAAGTCCGAAGCCACTAAGCGGAAGCAACGGGCCAAGAGTAATATTCCAACCGCCGCCCTGGTCGGCTACACCAACGCCGGTAAGTCCACCATCATGAACGGATTAGTCCGTCGTTACGGGGCAGTTGAAGACAAAACGGTGTTTGAAAAGAACATGCTCTTCGCCACCCTGGATACCAGTGTCCGTCGCTTGACTTTGCCAAGCAAGAAGGACTTTCTTCTTAGTGATACCGTCGGTTTTGTCAGCAAGCTGCCGACCAACCTGGTTAAGTCCTTCCGGTCGACCCTAGCGGAAGCCGCCAACGCTGACCTGTTAATCCAGGTAATCGACTACTCGGACCCCCACTACGAAGAAATGATGCACACCACTGAACAGACCCTGAAGCAGATCGGTATTGAAAACATCCCGATGATCAACGTCTTCAACAAGGCCGATAAAACCGAGATTGAGTTCCCGGTTCTTGAAGGGGATGACCAGGTGGTAATCTCGGCCAAGCAGCCGGAATCACTGGACCTCCTGGTAAACGTTATTCGTAAGCACCTCTTCAAGGATTACGTCCAGGTCAAGCTCCTCCTCCCATTCGCAGAGGGGCAGCTGGTGTCTTACCTCAACGAACACACTAACATCTTGAATACCGAGTACCGGACGGACGGCACCCTTTTGACGGTGGAAATGTCACCCCAAGAGGCCCAGCGCTTTACGAAGTACGAGGTATAAAAAAAGCTCCTGAAGCTCGTAGTAATTACGAGTTTCGGGAGCTTTTTGCATTAACAGCTTACTTGATATGGGTAAAGTATCTTTCAGGGAGTGACTGTAAAATCGTTGCCAGGACAATTAGGACTCCCCCAATCCAGTCAGGTAAACTGAACGGTGTGGCCAGGAAGAAAACTGCTAGCAGAGTGGCAACCAAAGGCTCAAAGGCCCCGAGCATTCCGGTTGTACTGGAATCAATGTAGTTGATACTGGCAAGGTAAAGGGTATAGGCAAGAAGTGTCCCGAAAATAATGATGAACAGGATTGTCGTAACATCAACCACGTTTAATGACGGAACGGGCATTGTCCAGTACAGTGGCAGAAAGGCCAAACCGGCAATCAGCATTGACCAGCCAACGATGGTAATTGTTCCGAACTCTTTGAAAAGCTTACGCGGCATAATCGTATTAATTGCTTCTGAAACTGCCGCCAGCAGTCCCCAAATACATGCCAATGGGGACAGGGCGAGATGGCTTGGGTGACCATTCGTGGCCAACAGGAAGGTCCCGATGAGGGCCACAATGATTGAAATTACGTCCAGTCGCCGGGGCAGCATTTTGGTGTGGATGGCCATGTAAAAGATAATGAAGAAGGGAGCCAGGTATTGGATCACCGTTGCCGTTGGGGCATTACTGTACTTAACGGCAACATAATACGACATCTGGGACGCTCCCATCCCAATAAAGGAGAACAGGATCAGATAAAGGACCCGCGACCAGCTACTAAATAGCCTTTTGACCGCAGCTGGTTGCTTAAAAGTTGAATATAAGACCAGCAGGATTCCGGCGCCCAGTAAGCGAAGCCCGACAAGCCAATATTCGTTAATGGTTGGGTTCTGGAACAGGAACTGCACGGCAGCCCCAGACATTCCCCAAAATGATGCCCCAACAATGGCTAAGGTGATTCCCCTTCTCTTATCTGTCGCCATCTTACCATCTCCCTCATACGCTAATTTTAAGCATGCAAACAGTATATCATTTAGCAAGAACTAGCGTAAAGAAACTAAGATTTTGCACACAAAAAGCCCTGCTCAGTCACTGACCGAACAGGGCTTTTTGTGCAAATTATTACTTAGACTGGATTCCGCCATCGTCCTCCATTTTATCAAGGAACTTCTGGTTCTTGTCCAACTTTGGGTTGATATTAAAGAGGTGGTGGTGAATACCAAGCATCCCCGCTAACAGGAGCAAGTTGAAGAGAACCGCAATTCCTAGCAAGACAAGGTTGCAGAACATTGCGTAGTGGGCACCAATCCCGCTACTAATTGACTGCCGTAGTCCCAGGATTGAGTAGGTCATCGGTAGGAACCAGTGAATGACGTTGTAGAACTTCATCGTAACTTCCATTGGGAAGGTCCCGCCAGAACCACCAAGTTGCAGCATCAGCAGAACCATGGCGACGAACCGGCCGGGGTTATCGAAGGTCATTGACAGGAACATTACGATCGCCATCGACGCTAGCCCAAAGCAGATACTAGTGGCAAACATCGACGCGATGTGGTCCGTTGTCAAACCAACGGCCAGCATAACAGCATCTTCGATAATGGCCATCAGGGTAACCGCCACGGCCCCAACAACAACCTTACTGATCCACCAGGAGACAGCCGACTTACCTTCGACAGCCACCCGCCGAATTGGGTAGATGAAGTTAAATACCAGGATACCAACGTAGAGGGCAACAGACAGAACATAAGGAGCCAAAGCGTGACCGTAGTTTGGCACGTAGCTGTAGTTCTTGTGCTTAACCGTCGTTGGTTCAGCAAACATCTTCGCAGTCTTGTTAGTTGGCTTAACGTTGTTAATTGCCTTAGCACCCGCCGCTAATGACGAAGCCAGACGACCAGCACCGTTATTCAGCTGGGTAATCCCACTGATGAGCGCTGGTGAGTTATCAGCCAACTGTTGAGTCCCGGAAGCCAGCAGGTTAACCCCACTGATCAAAGCCGGTACCTGGGCATTTAATTGTCCCAGAGCGCTCGCCAATTGACCGGCCCCGGCGTTCAGTGCACCGCTGTTGGCAACCAGCTGGTTAGCACCGGCCCCGGCCTGGGCAACTCCAGCCGTGTATTGACCAATACCACCGCTCAGGGTGTTGGCACCAGCCGCCGCAGTTGCTACACCATTCGTGTACTGACCGATACCGCTGTTCAACGTGTTAGCACCGTTAGCCAGCTGTTGGGTAGCAGAGGTCAACTGACCGGAAGCGGTTGTCAGGGCCGCGCTGGTCCCGTTCTGCATGGTCAGGAGGCTGTTTTGAAGGTCCGCAGCCGCCTTCTGAACGTTTGCCGTGTTCTGACCGGCACTATTTGCTGACTGGTCAACCGCTGCCTTGAGCCGGTTAACCCCGGCCTGCAGTTGACTAATCTGCCCCACTAATTTAGCGGACTGACCGTTATCGGTACTCTTTTGGGTGGTTGTACTGTTGTTGCTAGAACTAGCAGCCGCACTAATTGCCGCCTTGGCCGCTTCAATCTTTGCCTGGCCGGCCGGGTCCTTAGCTTCAACACCATTCAGGTCTGCAGCAGCGGCCTGCAATTGGGAACTATTGTTGCTGCCACTGTTGGTCGTCGTGGTGGTTGAACTTGCCCCTGCCGAAGCTGCCTGCTTCAACTGTTCAAGTCCGGCACTAATCGTTCCCAGCTGACCAGAGAGTTCCTTCAACTGGTTACCACTCTGGGCAACTGGCTGCAGGGCAGCGTTCAATGCCTGAGCCTTAGTACTGATGTCGCCGGACATTGCCCCCATCTGGCTCTGCAGTTGGGGAAGGAGACTATTAACTTGGTTGTTTAATTCCGTATTACCGGCGGCAAGCTGGTTGGCACCACTCTGTAATGCAGCAGAGTTACCGTTCAGGGTATTTAAACCGCCCGCTAACTGGCTGGCCCCGGAACTGAGTTGTCCAGAGTTTGCCTGGAGGAGCCCCAACCCACTGGCGAGTTGACCAACCCCACCAGTGTATTGCTGGATTCCGGCGGCCAGGGTCTGGCTACCGCTCGCTAACTGCTGAGCACCGCTGGCCAGGGGCGCAACGGACATCCGTAACTGCTGCACACCGTTGTTGACCTGGTAGACACCGGCAACGTAACGGTTAACCCCGTCATTTAAGGTGACCAGACCGGTACTCAATTGCTGGGCACCATCGGCAGCTTTGGTCATCCCCTTACCGACAACGTGGAGTTCCTTAAACATCGCGGTGGCGTAGGCCTTCGTAACCTGGGAGCGGATCTTGCTATTCAGCCTGGTCGTCCCAATCTGGGTCATAACCTGCCCAATGTAGTTCAAGGAACCGTTCGTTTCGTAATGGAGCTTCATCGTCTTCGGATGCTTTTCCATTACGGTTGTGGCATCTTCAGAAAAGTTCTTCGGGATGGTGATTACCGCGTAGTATTGGCGGTGACTAATCCCGTATTGTGCCTTCTTTTGGGAAACAATTTCCCACTTCATTTGATGGTTGTGGCGCAGTTGTTTGACCGTTTGCTGACCAACATTCATCTTCCGGCCCTGGTATTCGACCGGAACATCCTTGTTGACCACCGCAATCGGCAAGTCTCGCGTACTACCATACGGGTCCCACACTGACTTTAAGAAGAAGATACTGTACAGGAACGGTAACAGGCAAATTACCGAAACCGAGAGCAGTAAGATATGGTTCTTAAAGAGGTTGCGGAATTCCGCTTTGATCATTTCACCCATTTTGAAATGTTCACCTCATTATTATTGATTTACAAAGTGCTGTTAGACATCGAAAGGACTGACTGCTTTGCGAATTTGATAAACTCATCAATTGGCACGTCGTAGTTGTTCTTTTGCCACCAATAAAACGCCCCGATGATGGAACCACTAAATACGTACGCCATCATCTCTGGGTTATCGGACTTCTGAACGGCTTCGATTACGACATCGTTGGTATGTCCGCGTTTACAGCGGTCTAAGATAACTTGACTAAAGATACGTAGCATTTCCGTATACAGTGAACTGTGTGAGTTGCTTGATGCTAGGTGACGAATAAGGTTCTTGTGATCATTAATGTATAAAACGAATTGCTTAATAATATCTTCTTCTGATTCACCTGAATCTACAATCCGACTAATCTGGGCATCCAGCGTCTGCTCAAGGAGATCATACTTATCACTGAAGTAACGGTAAAAACTACTCCGGTGCAGCAGTGCTTCGTTACAGATTTGGTCAACTGTTAAGTGCTCAAACGAGTTTTTCTCCAAAAGTGTCAACAATGCGTTCTGAAAATCCCGTACTGTTCGTGTGACCCGCAATTTGCTCGCCTCCTTGTACCATTATGACAAATTATAGTGTATACCGTGTTCTTACAGGACAACAGAGTTAAGTACAAATCATGGTTTTATAATAAGACAATAATCCGCTTTTGTTCCAAACAGTTTCGTAAAATGAGACATTAATTCTGCCTGATAATTTGGGAAAACTTCGCTTCATTTTCAATTATAATTTCACGATAGGCCCGGTTCTCTAGCCTTTCTATGCTACAATCAAGGTAACAAACTGAATTGATTCTAGGAGGCGGCCACTATGAAAATTGAAAATGAGAAATTTGGCACTTACCAAGGACAAGATGTTATTAAATATACCCTGACGAATGATAATAACGTCAGCATTAGCGTCCTTAACTTCGCCGGCATCTGGCAGGCATACATGGTTCCCAACACCCGTGGCGGCCGGGTTAACCTGTTGCTCAGTGCCGACAACATCGACGCCTATGTAGATCCCAACAATGCGTCCCTGTACGTTGGCCGGATCATCGGTCGCTTTGGCGGACGGATTGCAAAGGGCCAGTTTGATATTGACGGGGTTGAATACAAAATTCCCGCTAATGAGGGGAATAACTCCCTGCACGGTGGGGCAAACGGCCTGAGTCAGCAGTTTTACGATGTTGCTACTAAGCAGGACCAGGACAAGCTCCAGGTCATCCTCACAACAACGATTGGTCCAGACACTGATAAGCTGCCGGGCAACGAGACCGTGACGGTCACCTACACCCTGCAAAACGACAACAGCGTCACTATTGACTTTGATGGGAAGACGGATGCCAAGACCCTTTTCAACCCAACCACCCATGCCTACTGGAACCTCTCCGGTGAAGCTAAGACCATCCAGGGGCACGTCTTAACACTGAACTCTACCTACCACCTCGAACTTGACGATGAAAAGCTGCCAACGGGGCGGAAGCTGATTAATAAGAATACCCCGTTCGACTTCAGTCACCCAACGGTAATGGGGACCGCCCTCCAAGAATTGCAGGAGCAAGGTGTTCCTGAGGGTGGCTTTGATGACGTCTTCGTTGTTCTGCCAAGTAACCGGCTTGCCCATGAGCCGGTGGCAACCCTCATGGATGCCGCTACTGGACGGAAGATTAAGATGTTCTCTGACCGGAACGGCCTGGTGGTTTACACCGCTAACGGCACGAATGCGGACGGCTTCAACCGCCCGGCGGGTTCGTGGTTTGCAATGGCCATGGAAGGCCAAACCCTTCCTGACACTCCTCACCACCTGCAGTTTGGTGATATTTCACTTCGTCCTGGTTACCCCCAGCACTACCAAATTCGTTATGAATACTTTGCCTAGAGGAGGAAAATAACATGCATAAGAAGTTAACAAAATCCAAGAATAAGGTCTTCCTTGGTGTCTGCGGTGGAATTGCTGATTACCTGGGCATGGACGCCACGGTCATTCGCTTAATCGCCATCGTCCTGATTGCCTGCACCGGCTTTTTCCCGTTGACGATTATCTACCTCGTTGCGGCGGCCATTATGCCTGACTATCATGGCCCCGCCCACCGGGATAATACCGTCGAGGGTGAATTTAAGGAAAAGTAATTAATGAACCGACTAAAAAAGGGTTCCAGCTAAAGCGCTGGAACCCTTTTTTTAGTTCATTATTTCATTTATCGTTCAGCCCGCTCACGGTAGGCAACCTGGGCCTGGAGGTGGTAGTCGGCGGTCGTTAAAATTGTGGACCTCCGCCGGCCCGGAATCTTATTGGGGCCATCAGTTACCAGTAAACCAGCAAGGTAAATGCGGTACTTTTGGTGGGCATCCCGGACGTCGGTTAGGCCAATCCGGATGATGTGACCAACCGCCCGTCGTTCCATCTGGTTAATTCCAATGTAAATTTCCAACCGGTGACGAATCTTGTCATGGACCAGCTCGAAGTACGGCGGCACAGCGTTGGTGTTTAAGGCCTGAACTGGCTTACCCGTCTCACTATACTTATTAATCACCTGGTCATCATTGAGACCATTAAAATCGTTGGCAAAGATGCCGTTGTCGACCAACTGGTTTACCACTTCCTGGAGGTTATGCTGCTCATAACTATCAATCTTCACAACTGCGGGAATAGTATTATCACCCGTAAATAAGCCGTTAGACTGGTTGGCCATTATCTGGGCCAGTTGCTGTTGCCCACTGTTCTTTACCTCGGTATTACCGAATTTTTGTCCCGTAATCTTAGCAAAACGGGGAGAAAAGTAGTCAAGTTTCGAGGTCCTCCCTAGAAAATAGTAGACAAAGTTCAGGTATAAGAAATAAGTAATCGCAACCATCGCTAAGCAGTACAGGAAGGCCCGCATCCAAACGTGGTTCATGAACAGACGGAAGGTAACGTAGACCAGGTAGATGTCACCAAGGGTCGCAATCCCAATATAGATCCGACTCTTTAGCTTCACATCGAGGTTAAAGTAGCTCAGAGATGAATTTATCATATCAAGGAAACTAAACATGGTAATTCAACACCTCCTTATTGGTTACTTTGGGTTGTGGTACCGGTATTACCACCGGTTGAGCCACCGCTATTACCGCTGCCAGTTCCACCACCGTTATTGGTGCTGTTGGTCTGATTGTTTGAAGTCGTCCCGCCAATATTATTATTATTATTCGTTGACCGGGTGGTGTTGTTATCATTGCCGCCGGTATTCCGGGTCGTCGTTTGGTCATCATCGTCCGTCTGGTTATCACTATCCGAACGCTTCGTTACCGAATTATCGCCCGCAGAATCAGAGTTAGCATCTTTTTCACTGCTGTTATCCCGGTCGTTATCTGGGTCAATATCACTACTTTGGCGGACACGGGAAGTCGAGACAACCTTGGCCCCTTCTGTTGTGTGGGTTGCCTTGTTAACAACAACGTTGGTTGCACCCAAAGCTAATACTAGTGATACCAACGCAAATGGTGTCACCAGTGGTGGTATTTTTGCTGCCATTTTTGATTCTCCTTTTCTCAAATTATATCTTAACCGATTTTACCCAAAATAAATGTTAAGGAAAGGTGAAATTTTTATTTCAAATGCCGGGCCCGGCAATCCGCACAAATCCCCCGTAACTCGAAGGTATGCCCGGTAATCTTGGCGCCGGGAAGCTGCTGCTCATAAAATTGCATGTCTAACGGCGGCATTTTAATTTCTTGCACCCGGCCACAAACTTCACAGATGAAGTGATGGTGGTGAGCCGTATCACACCGGTACTTGACCTGCATCTGATCGTTATGCTGGCGAAGTTCGACCAGCTCTAGTCGTTCAAAGGCCTTGAGGTTCCGGTAAATGGTGTCATGACTAAGGCCGGGATAGGCTTTCCGGAGGGCCTGGTCAACTTCCGTAATGTCTTGGTAGTGTTCCGGGTCCTTGCTAACCAGGTCCAGCATCATCTCCCGCTGCTTGGTCCAGCGCATGTGGTTGGCCTTGAGCTTAGCCCGTGCATCACTAATTAACTTTTCCAAATCCCCCACACCTCTTTCACTGGAAACTTCATTTTACCACCGAAAAACCTATACTGACATAATTTTGCCCAGCAAATCATCCAGCTGCTCGGCGGTCTGGATCCAGTCATCGTTGACAATCACGTGGGCGATGTGGTCCAAGTAGTGCGGTAGGTGGAGGTCCCGTTGGTATTCGCGACTCTTGAGCCGGGACTGAATTGCCCCTTGCTGGTCACCGCGGCCAGCCATCCGGCGCACCAAAACATCCAGCTTGCTGACGGTCAAAAAGATAATCGTCACCCGGTCACCAAGGGCCTGGTGGTAGGTCAGTGCCCCCTTCGTATCGAGGACGATCACGTCAGCATGCCCCTGCTGCCAGCCCTCTTCAAGTCCCTCCATTGAAGAACCATACCGGGCTTGGTCGTAAGTGACTGACTCGAGCAGGTGGAGCTGGTCCATCGATGTGTCATCCTCGAAGTGGTAGTCAACCCCGTCGCGCTCACCGGGACGGGGTGCCCGGGTAGTATGAGTAATTACCCGGTGCATACCAAAGCGCTTCTGCAGGTAGCCGGCAACCGTCGTTTTCCCAGAACCGGCCGCACCACAAATGACAAATACGTGGTCCTTAGTCATCTTGCTTCGTCAGGTGGTCGTTGACCTGGTCAAGGAGCTGCTTGAGGTTGTCGTAAGTCAGTTGCTTACGGGCGTCCTGGTAGTTAAACCAACCACAGTTCCGGATTTCTTCCGCCTGTAAGTGGATGTCTTCATTAGCAGCCAGGTCGGCCGTGTAGAGGGTCATCTGTTTGTGGTTACCGTTTGGCAGGTCATATTCCGTGTAGACATGGAAGCTCGTGTCAATTGGCAGGGTTAGCTGGGTCTCTTCCTTTATTTCCCGTTCAGCGGTCTGCTTCAAACTCTCGTTGCCTTCAACGTGGCCCTTAGGGAATCCCCAGAAGTGGCCTTTGTTTTGGCTTTCCAAGAGCAGGTATTCAAGCTGCCCATCCTTTTTACGGTATACTACTGCACCACTCGTTACTTCGATTGCCATATCAGGTTCTCCTTTAATAAAAAATTAATTTTTCTCATTGACTTTTAATGTTAGTGGTATGTATCATTATCAGTAATGATAATTCATATTACATTATAGCAAAGGTGGTTTAAAGATGCGCTTAAACATTATGCGGAAAGAAAGTCTTGATCGTTACCTCGGGGTCGACAAGCACTTTGTTAAGTCAATGACGGCCATTGACTTGATGGCCCTAGGGATTGGGGCAGTAATTGGTACCGGGATTTTCATCCTTCCCGGGACCGTTGCCGCTAACTCTGCCGGCCCTGGTGTCACCCTGTCGTTCTTCTTCTCAGCAATTGTCTGTGCGCTCGCGGCCATGTGTTATGCTGAATTCTCCTCAGCACTACCGGTCGCCGGAAGTGCGTACTCATACGGGAACGTGGTCTTCGGTGAATTCTTTGGCTGGATTCTCGGCTGGGCCCTTGTCCTGGAATACATGCTGGCGGTGGCCTCCGTGTCAACCGGTTGGGCCGCTTACTTCAACTCGTTCATCGCTAGCTTCGGTCTGAAATTACCCAAAGCCGTCTCTGGTCCCTTTGACCCGGCCCACGGCACCTACGTCAACATTGTTGCCATTATCATTGTCCTACTGATTAGCTGGATGCTCTCTAAGGGGATGCAATCCTCAATGCGGATCAACAACGCTGCCGTGGCAATCAAGCTGGCCATCATCATTATCTTTGTCCTCGTGGGACTCTTCTTCATCAAGCCATCCAACTACCACCCATTTCTTCCCTACCACATGAAGGGTGTCTTCCACGGGGCCACGGTCGTCTTCTTCGCCTTCCTGGGCTTTGACGCCGTCTCCTCTTCTGCCGCAGAAGTCAAGAACCCCAAGCGGAACATGCCGATGGGGATCATCGGGACTTTAGTAGTTGCGACCGTCCTCTACATGGCCGTTTCTGTTGTTTTGACCGGGATGGTTAAGTACACAAAGCTTGACGTGGCCAACCCGGTAGCCTTTGCCCTTGAAGCCGTCCACCAGGGATGGATTGCTGAGCTGCTTTCCATCGGGGCCTTAATCGGGATGTTCACGATGATGGTTACCATGATTTACTCCAGTTCACGGCTGGTTTACTCCATTGGTCGGGATGGACTCTTGCCTTCGTTCCTCGCTAAAATCGACAATCACCACCACGTTCCTCAAGAGGCGCTCTGGATTGTTACCCTGATCATCGCTATCATGGGCGGGTTCGTCTCCTTAGACCAGCTGACCAGCCTGGTTAACATCGGGACCCTGCTGGCCTTCCTCTTTGTTTCCTTCGGGATTATTCCCCTGCGGAAACGGAAGGACATCGGTAACAAGGGCGGCTTCCAAGTTCCCCTCTACCCGGTTCTGCCAATCATCTCCGGTCTGGCTTGCCTGGCAATGATGACCATGCTTTCCAAGGAAACCTGGATTGGTGCCGGCATCTGGTTCGGAATTGGCCTGATCATCTACTTCAGTTACGGTTACCGGCATAGTAAGCTAAATCAGGACCGTTAATTTCACAATCTTTTATCAGGGATGACCCGTCTAGTTTGCGTCATTTCTGATTTTTTGTTAGGGTAGTAATAATTCACTTCACAAGGAGGGACAATTTATTTGGCCTAAATTAACGGCCAAGTAAGCTATGAATAATACGAAAAAAGACTACAAGAAAGCACCAGTATTACCCACCCACCGCGGAAACTATCTCGCCTTAATTCTTGGACAAATATCATGCGGGTACGCCCTCGGTATCAGTGGGACGGCCCTTGCCCAAGCCCAAACAGTGACCAACCTGAATAACTTCTGGGTTGGCCTCATTGGTGCCGGCAGCCTAATTGGCCTGGCCGGAAGCGCCCTGATGGGAAAAATTGCCGACCGCTCCGGCCGGAAGGGAATGCTGATGATCAACATGTACCTTTTCTCTATCCTTTCGATCCTTCAACTATTTACCGCTAATCACTGGGGGCTCCTGGTCCTCCGGGTGTTGATTGGGCTAATGATTGCCATCGACTACACCGTCGGTAACGCCTGGCTAGTCGAATGGATGCCGGAAAAGGTGGCCGGCCGGGCTCAGAGTAACCTCATCATCTACTGGACAATTGGCTTCATTGCTTCCTACATCGCCGGGATCATGATTACCGGCTTTGGCAGTCACAACTGGCAGATTATCCTCGCTTCTTCGGTGGTTCCCGGCCTGATTACGGCCATTTACCGGTCCGTTTACAGCTTACCGGCATCCCCAAGCTGGTTGGCCACCCACGTTAACAACCACCAGGCCCAAAAGGTAATCCAAGAAAACCTGGGTAAGAAGTGGGGCCTCTCGAAGAAGCTAATCAAGAGTACCGCCCCCGACAATATTTCCTGGAAGGTGCTATTTACTAAGGAGTACCGCCGGCGGACCCTTGTTGGTGGCCTCTTTTACGCCTGCCAGGCCTTCTCCTTCTTCGGCATCAGTATCTTTTTGCCCATCCTCTTAACCAGCATGCAGATGGGTAACAGCAACCTTTCCGGGGTCATCTACAACGTTTGTGTCCTCATCGGGGTCTTAATTGGGGCCGCATTGTTCAAACACATCAGTCGGCGGGCTTTTCTGATTGGGACATTCTTCCTGTCCGCGCACGCCCTGGTTCTGATGGTTGTCGGGACCCACTTCCCCAATGTCGTGATGATCACCCTCTTCGCCTTCTTTGCCGTCGTTTTGTCAGCGGGGTTGGTTCTCGACTACCCCTACCCGACAGAATTATTTGATATCAAGGTCCGGGCCACGGGTGTCGGGACCTGCATTACAATTAGCCGGATTGGGGCGGCCAGCGGCACCTTCCTCCTCCCCATCCTGACCAATATCGGTGGGGCCAGCCTGGCAATGATTGTCTGCACCGCCGTCCTCATCGTCGGGGGCCTGATCTGCCTCTTCTGGGCACCAGAAACGTCGCCCCGTTTTCGTAAGTAATAAAATAAGAAGCTGGGAAAAAAGCTTCAGAGTGCTCCGTATGGCTAGTATAGGACGATTGTTGCACGGTACGGGCCAATGATTGTCCGTAATCAATGGACTTGCTTCGCGGCGCTAGACACTAGGAGCACGCTTTTTTCCCGCGATTACTGTGTAATATTTGGAAAGCTAAACTAGGCTGGTGAGAGAAACAAAGTTTTCTCCCAGCCTCGTTATTTTATTACTTAGCAAACATCTTAAATTCAAGGAAGAGGTCATTGTACTCGCCCAGCGTCTTCAGCGGCAGGTCATGGTAGGTCTGCAGGTGGCGCATCGTCTTTTGTGGCGGGTAAAACGCCTGGTTACTAGTTACCTTCTTCGAAAGGCGCTTCTTGGCAGCCCAGTTAGGGGTGGCATAGCCAACGTACCGCGCGTTTTGGGCGGCATTGGCGGGCGCCAGCATAAAATTGATAAAGGCGTAAGCGGCCCCTTTGTTTTGGGCCCGCTTGGGGATGACCATATTATCAAACCAGATGTTACTTCCCTCGCTAGGGACGACGTAGTGGAGGTGGTGGTTGACGTCCATCATTTCTCGGGCATCCCCCGAATAGGTAACCCCAACGTCCGCCTCGTCCTGTTCCATGTACATCTTCATCTCATCAGCAACAATTGCCTTTACATTCGGCGTCAGGGTCTTCAAGTGTCCCTGCGCCCTTTTTAATTTGGTGAAGTCTTTGGTATTAACCGACTGGTGCTGGGTAATCAGGGCAATTGCAAAGACGTCACGGGCGCTGTCAATCAGCATAACGTTGTTTTTCAGCCGGGGGCTCCACAACTGCTCCCAGTGCTGGACGGCACCAGCGTTGATCTTCTGATCATTATAAATAATACCGAGCGTACCCCAGAAGTAGGGAACCGAGTACTTGTTTCCCCGGTCAAAGGAGCGGTTCAAAAATTGCCGGTCAATGTAACGGAGGTTGGGTAACTTCTGATGGTCCAGCCTGGCTACCAGGCCCTCCTTTTTCATCCGCTGGACGGTGTACTCACTGGGAATAACCAAGTCGTAATTTGTTCCACCCTGGCGGAGCTTCGTCAGCATTGATTCGTTGCTATCAAAGGTTTCGTAGTCAACCTTGTACCCCGTCTGCTTTTCAAACTTGCTGATCAGGGCCGGGTCAATGTAGTCACCCCAGTTGTAGATGGTTAAGACCCGGTGCCCACCTGAGTTTCCACGGTGGTTCAAGGCGTATTCCCCACCGAACAGTAACAGGCACAGGGCGAGAATGCCAACGATAATTGTCAACAGCTTTTTCATTGCGCATCCCCCTCCTTAACCGCAACGACCCGGTGACGGCGGCCACCGTGCTTACTGATTAGGTAGTAGCCACCGACCAGCAAGAGCGAAGCCAGGAGCATCAGGGCCGACAAGGCATTGATCTCCAGGTTAATCCCTTGCCGGGCCCGGGAATAAATCTCAACGGAGAGGGTTGAAAAGCCATTCCCCGTTACAAAGAAGGTCACCGCAAAGTCATCTAAGGAATAGGTCAGAGCCATGAAGAAGCCGGCCCCAATCCCCGGGGTAATTGCCGGCAGGATAACCTGGGACAGGGCCTGCCACCGACTGGCCCCCAGGTCGTAGGCGGCGTCCACCAGGGTTGGCGACAGCTCGTTTAGCTTGGGCAGGACCATCAGCACCACGATGGGGATGCAGAAGGCAATGTGGCTCAAGAGGACCGAGACAAAGCCCAACCGGATTCCCAACATCGTGAAGAAGATCAAGAAGCTGGCCCCAATGATGACGTCGGGGGAAACCATCAGGACGTTATTGAGGGAAAGAAGACTGTTGCGGACTTTCCCCCGGGTCTCCTTAATTGCCAGGGCCCCCAGTGTCCCGACGATGGTCGCAATCAGCGCCGCCAGCAGGGCAACGATCAGTGTGTTGAAGACAATCGTGATCATCCGCGTGTCGGCAAACAAGTCGGCGTAGTGGCGCAGGGAAAAGCCATGGTACTTTTCCATTGTGGTCCCCGCACTAAAGGAGTAAACGACCAGGTAGACAATTGGGGCATACAGGATAATAAAAACAACGGTCAGGTACAATCCCGACCAGGAGAAATGATGTTTTTTCACCGGGTGTACCCTCCCTTCTGCTTGGCTTCACCAGTTGCGAACATGACGATAAACATAGCGATGATCAGGACAACACCAATCGTGGACCCCATCCCCCAATTCTGGGTAGTTAAGAAGTGCTCTTCAATTGCGGTCCCCAGGGTAATCACCCGGTTTCCACCAATCAAGCGGGTAATCATAAAGAGGGAGAGTGAGGGGATGAAGACCGCCTGAATTCCGGCCTTAACACCGGGCATTGAAAGCGGCCAGATGACCTTTGTGAAGGTCTGCCACTGACTGGCCCCCAGGTCCTTGCTAGCGTTGATCAAGGACGGGTTGATCTCGGCCAGCGAGTTGAAAATTGGCAGGACCATAAACGGAATTTCAATGTAGGCCGCAACGAACATAAAGCTGGCGTCGGTGAAAAGAAGCTGGTGGCTCCCCAGGCCCACGAAGCGCAAGAACTGGTTGATTGACCCCGTCCGACTAAAAAGGCCAATGAAGGCGTAAGTCTTTAACAGCAGGTTGATCCAGGTGGGCAAAATCACCAGCAGGAGCCAGAATTGCTTGTTGGGCAGGCGGTTTAAGACGTAGGCCGTCGGGTAGCTGATTACCAGGGTGACCAGGGTAATCAAAAAGGCATACCAGACCGAGTTAAAGGTCATCTTCAAGTAGACACCGGACGTCAGGTAAGTCGTGTAGTTATCCAGGGTGAACTGCCCGTTGATATTATAAAGGGACTGGTAAAAGATCAAGATTAATGGTGCTAAGACGAAGAGGACGATCCACAGGAGGTAGGGAACAATGAAGAGTGTTTTCCGCCGCATCATTCACCCTCCTCGTAGCTGTCCAGCCGGGCATCAAAGTCGGCCTCCGTTTCGTTATAGCGCATCACGTGAATATCTTCGGGGTCAAAGCTAATCCCTACCCGGGCGCCGACAGTGGTCTTATGGATTGAGTTGATTTTCCAGACATGGTCCCGGACATCGTGAACGGTAATCTGGTAGTCCACTCCCCGAAAGAGCTGGGTATCGACCGTTCCCACCAGCTGGCCCTTCTCAACCGTAGTGATGTCGAGGTCCTCTGGACGGATGACGACCTCAACCCGTTCGTTGGGCCGCATCCCCGCATCCACACACTTAAAGTCCTGGCCGTTAATGGCAACCAGGTAGTCTTTTTTCATGATTCCGGGAACAATGTTGCTTTCCCCGATAAAGTCGGCAACAAAGTGGTTCAGCGGCTCGTCATAGATGTCGACCGGCGTGCCGCTCTGCTGGATCTTGCCATCGTTAATGATCATGATCTGGTCACTCATCGCTAGGGCCTCTTCCTGGTCGTGGGTAACGAAGATAAACGTGATCCCCAGTTTACGCTGCAGCTGGCGGAGCTCGGCCTGCATCTGTACCCGCAGCTTATGGTCCAGCGCTGACAGGGCCTCATCCAGTAGCAACACCTGGGGCTCGTTGACAATTGCCCGGGCAATCGCCACCCGCTGCCGCTGGCCCCCCGACATCGCGGTGATTTCCCGGGCCCCGTAACCAGCTAGTTGCACCAACTGCAAGGCCTCATCGACCCGGCGCTTAATCTCATCTTTCTTGACCCCTTTAATCTGGAGACCAAAGGCGACGTTTTCGGCCACGTTCATGTGGGGGAACAGGGCGTAATCCTGGAAGACGGTGTTGACCTGGCGGCGGTTGGCGGGCACGTCGTTAATTTTTTGGCCAGCAAAGTAAATTTCCCCACTAGTCGGCTGGTCAAAGCCAGCAATCAGCCGTAAGATAGTCGTTTTCCCCGATCCTGAGGGTCCCAAGAGGGTATAAAACTTTCCCGCCTCAATTTTGAAGTTGATGTCGCGGAGGACAACGTTATCGTCGTACCGCTTGCCGACATGGCGGAATTCCATAATATTTTCTGTCATCAGCATATCCTCGTCTTAGTTATATTTAGCAAATCAATTAAATTATACCTCGTCGCAGCATAAATTTGGTTGTCAAAGCCCGAAAAATTACCGTGGCCACCGGATAAGTGCGATAATACAGGTAATTATTTTCAAACGGGGTGTTCACATGAAAATCAACCAATTTAGTATCATCAACGCCGACCCACAGCAAGAGCAGGCGGAGTTACAAGCCATCCACCTCCTCAAAGACGAGGACATGGCGATGCCGGCAGTCAAGCTCTGGCAGTCTCTGCTTTTACGGATGCACGACGGGATTGATAGTCCCCTCACCGGTCAGGAATGGCTCCACGATATTCTCGCCACCCCGACAGCTGCAATTGATGATTGGCTCACCGGCAACGCGGCATTGACAACCCCGGTCTTTTACCGGGTTGCCCTTCAGCTGCTCAATTTTGAACCGGAAGTGGACTTCAACCTTGATAATCCCTTGAAATTTTGGGACCAGGTGACCCTACCGCGTCGCAACCACGACACGTGGCGCACGGCTGACGTGGTTGATGCCATTTACCTCCTTCTCAATACCCGGGGGAAAAACGGTCAAACGCTAATCGATAGCTTAACCAGCCAGGGCTTCTTGAAGTGGACATACCAGTTGCCCGCTAAAGATAAGCCCCTCTTCTTCAACGGCAAGCCCCTGGCCTGCTTCGACCCCCACAAGTTTATCCGGGAGGTCGTTTACGTTGAAACGGACATGGATACTGACTTTGACGGGCAAGCCGACCTGGTTAAGGCGGAAATTATTCGGCCCCAAGAATCAAGCGTTAAGAAGTTCCCGGCCGTGTTCACCGCCAGTCCGTATAACCAGGGGACTAATGACGAATGGGGTGAGAAGTCGACCCATAACGTGAACCACCGGCTCCACCACAAGGATCCCAACTACCAGGCACCCGCGGAAGCTTCCTTCCCAACGAACTTTGCCCGCCAAGCAGTCAAGGGAACGGCCCCGCACGCCACAGCAACCTTTACTAGCACCCCGGCTTACACCTTGAATAACTACCTGGCCGTCCGGGGGTACGCCATCGTCTACTCCGCCGGGATCGGAACGAGGGACTCCGATGGCCTGCAAACCTGTGGTTCCCCCGAACAGACCGATGCGATGAAGGCGGTCGTGGAGTGGCTGCATGGCGACCGGCGGGCATTTACCGACCGGCACAGCGGCTTGTTAACCACCGCCAGCTGGTGCAACGGTAACGTGGCAATGACCGGGCGATCTTATTTAGGAACCCTCTCCACCGCGGTGGCCACTACCGGGGTGGCTGGACTCAAAGCAATCATCAGTGAAGCCGCCATCTCCAGCTGGTACGACTACTACCGGGAAAATGGTCTGGTCCGGGCGGCCGGCGGCTTCCAGGGCGAAGATGCGGACACACTGGCAAACGAGACCTTTAGCCGGACCAAGCGACCAGGCGACTTCCAACGCATCAAGCCGACCTACCTCAACTACATCAAGCAGTTAACTGCAGCGATGGACCGGCAGACCGGCAATTATAACGCCTTCTGGGCCAACCGTGACTACCGGCCCAACATTTCCAAGATTAAGGCGGCCGTAATGATGGTCCACGGCCTCAATGACACGAACGTTAAGCCCAGCAACGTCAAGGCCCTCGCCGACCGGTTGCAAGAAATGCCCGTGACCAGCAAGCTCATTCTCCACCAGGGACATCACATCTACATCAATGCCTTCCAGTCGCTGGACTTCTCCGAAATGGTCAACCTCTGGCTGGCTAACAAGCTCTGGGCGGTGAATAACAACGCCGACAACGTTTTACCAAACGTTTTAGTACAGTCCAACAAGCTGCCGGAGACCTGGACGGCTTACGACCAGTGGACCGCCGGGAAGGCCGTCACCTACCACTTGCAGGCCGGCCGGCTGACCAACACGGCAGGTGAATCGACTACCTGTCAATTTAATGACCAGCAGTCTCCCGCTGACTACCAGGCCTGGTGCAAACAGCCAGCAAAGTGGCAGGCAGCCCTGGTCAAGGACGATGGTCGTTTCAGCTGTCGCTTCATGAGTGACAAGCTGGCCCACGGCTTAGTCCTGCGGGGAACGCCCCACCTCAGTCTCCAGGTTGCTTCGTCGGTGGACCACGGAATGGTCAGTGCTGAGCTGATCGACTGGGGAAGTGCCAAGCGCCTGACCACGTCTCCCGTCTTGATCAACCGGGGTGGGCTCCCGTTAGGCTATCACTGGGCCAGTGATGACCTTCGTGAATTCAAGTTCCAAAAGGAAGCGAGCCCCTACAAGGTAATCAGCAGTGGCCACATTAACCTCCAGAACCGCCACCGCCCGGACCAGACTGAGGATTTGCGTGCGGGCCAGCTGGTGGATGTTTCCCTTGACCTCCAGCCAATCTTCCACGAATTGGCAGCGGGCCACCAACTAGAGCTGATTATTTACAGCACTGACTACGAATTTACCCTCCGCGGCAACGAAGACATCACCTACACCCTGCCCCTTGAAAAGGCAACCCTGACCATCCCCGGCAGCCAGGAAGAAAGGTAAATTTTCGCATCTTCTTACAAAGTGAGTTAGAATAGTATTTATTGTCTCACGAAAAAGGAGCGATCAATTTGAAGCAAGGAACAAAAATCATTACCCTCGATAACGGTTACCACTTGTGGACGAATACCCAGGGTGAAGGTGACATTCACCTGCTCGCCCTCCACGGTGGTCCCGGTGGCAACCATGAATACTGGGAAGACGCCGCTGACCAGTTGAAGAAGCAGGGATTAAACGTCCAGGTCACCATGTATGACCAGCTGGGTTCCCTCTACTCCGACCAGCCAGACTACTCTGACCCCGAAATTGCCAAGAAGTACCTCACCTACGAGTACTTCCTGGATGAAGTCGACGAAGTTCGGCAAAAGCTGGGCTTAGACAACTTCTACTTAATCGGGCAAAGCTGGGGTGGCCTGCTCGTCCAAGAGTACGCAGTCAAGTACGGTCAACACCTCAAGGGCGCAATCATCTCCTCAATGGTTGATGAGATTGACGAGTATGTCGAACACGTCAACGCCCTCCGTGACCAGACCCTGCCTAAGGAAGCGGTCGCCTTTATGAAGGACTGCGAAGAACGCGACGACTACAGTAACCCGAAGTACCAGGAATACGTTCAGGTCATGAACGAGAACTTCGTCGACCGAAAGCAGCCTTCCAAGCTCTACCACCTCAAGGACATTGGTGGCGACGCGGTTTACAATGTCTTCCAGGGGGACAACGAGTTTGTCATCACTGGTAAGCTGAAGAGCTGGCACTTCCGTGACCAACTCAAGAACATCAAGGTGCCAACCCTGATTACCTTTGGTGGGCACGAAACGATGCCAATCGCCACCGGTGAAAAGATGGCTAAGCTGATCCCGAACGCCAAATTTGTCACCACGCCGGGTGGTGGCCACCACCACATGGTTGATAACCCTGACGTTTACTACAAGCACCTGGCTGACTTCATTCGCCAGGTTGAAAACGGCACATTTAACAAGTAAAACCTAAGAGCGCGTCCCGTGGCTGGCATTAGGCCCCGGGGCGCTTTTTTGTCGTTCAAATCAAGGATCCCCAGGCCTAATTTGCAACATTTCCTTGAATGTTTTAAGAATCCCTAAATTCCGCCAAGTCAGCGAAGGGAATATGGTAGGATATTATTAGTAAGTAAACAGGTAAAGGGGAGAAAACTGCAAAAACTTAAAGCAACACTCACCGCCCGCTAATCAGTTGCCGGGCCTGTCGCAATGTCGCTTTATCAACTCTAGGGGAAAAGATGAAAGAAAAATACCAACTAACCACTGCTGAAATTAAACAGCAACTTGGCCTCAAAGAATTTACACAGGGGATTAGCAGCCAAGAAGCCGCGACCCGCCTGCAAAGGGATGGGCAGAATGCTCTGGAAGTTAAGCCAACCCCCAAGTGGAAAATCTTTTTGCGCCAGTTTAACAACATTGTTATTTACATTTTGCTGGTTGCAACCTTGTTAACCATCATGATTGGCCACTATACGGACGCGGTCGTTATCCTCGCCGTCGTCATCCTTAATTCTCTGATTGGCTACTTCCAGGAGACAAGTGCTGCCAATGCACTAGCTAAGATTAAGGAAATGATGGCGCAGCACGCTACCGTCTACCGTGACGGTAAGCGGCAAGATATCGACGCCAGTGACCTGGTTGTCGGTGACGTTGTCTTCTTAGAAGCCGGGGATAACGTGCCCGCCGACCTGCGAATTGTGTCCGCTGATAACCTGCGGATTGAGGAGTCGGCCTTGACTGGTGAAACCAACTCGGTTATTAAAACCGACGAGGCCCTAACCGATGATAAGATTCCGCTGGCTGACCGGGTCAACATGGCTTATTCCTCCACTTCCGTAACCAGCGGGAGCGGACTCGGGGTGGTCGTGGCCACTGGTGAACACACCGAGATTGGGAAGATTTCCCAAGAGGTGGCTCACATCAAGCCGAAGAAGACCCGGCTCACTCGGGAAATCGACCGGGTGGGGACCATCGTTTCCTACATCACGATTATCGGTTCCGTTATTATCTTCATCATCGGTTTCTTCCTGCAAATCTATTCACTGCCGGCCCTGGCCCTCGCGGTGGTGGCAATGCTGGTGGGGTCCATCCCCGAAGGATTGCCCGCTACCACCTCCGTTATCCTGGCATTTGGGGTAAGTAAGATGGCCAAGCGCTACAAGACGATTATTAAGTCCATGCCGGCCGTAGAAACCCTGGGCTCCGTTGACGTGATCGCCACCGATAAGACGGGGACGTTAACGAAGAACGAGATGACTGCTATTGAACTGTGGTCTGGTGACCAGCATTACACCGTTACGGGAACTGGCTACGCGCCCCAGGGACAGCTAATGCAAGACGGTCACCAGGTTGAAGTTGACGACCAGCTCAAGCTCTTGCTAGAGGCGGGCTTTCAGGCCAACGATACGGTCCTCAGTGAGGAGGATGAGCGTTGGGTGATCAATGGTGAGCCGACTGACGGTGCCTTCCTAACCCTCTACCACAAGCTCTTGGGGGCCAAGTACCAATCTGCTTACGAGCCCCAAGACCTCCTGCCGTTTGATTCTGACTACCGCTACATTGCGGAATTGACCCGCAACACGGAGAATAACCAGCAGGTTATCTTCATCAAGGGGTCACCCGACAAACTGTTTGAGATGGCTGCCAAGGATGACCCCGCCTTCGACATCCAAAAGTGGACTAAGCGGGTTAATGACTGGTCCGTGGCGGGTAAACGGGTCATTGCCCTCGGCTTTCGGGTTGTCGAGGGGGAAAACCTGATGGAGATTGAACACGACCACCTTTACCAGGGAATCCACCTCCTCGGTTTGGCCGCCCTCCAAGACGCGCCCCGTGAAGAAGTCATTGCCGCCCTCAAGACAATGAATAATGCCGGGGTAGCAGTTAAGATGATTACTGGGGACGACCCGCAAACCGCCCGGGCGATTGGTCAGCAACTGGGCTTGGCCCCAGGTGAAATTCACGCGATAACTGGCGCCCAGTGGGACCGGCTACCTGCCGAAGAACAGGCCAAAGCGGCCCAGGATAACCAGGTTTTTGCCCGGACAACACCGCAAAACAAGCTGGAAATCATTGACGCCCTGCAGCGGGGCCAACTCGTTACCGCGATGGTCGGGGACGGGGTCAACGACGCCCCGGCCCTCAAGCAGGCTGACATCGGGATTGCCATGGGGATCAAGGGGACGGACGTTGCCAAAGACGCCGCCGATATGGTCCTGGGGGATGACAACTTTGCAACCATGGCGGCGGTCATTGAAGAAGGTCGCCGTATTTACGACAACATCAAGAAGAGCATCCTCTTCCTGTTGCCGACCTCGTTTGCCGAAGGCCTTGTGGTGGCCTTCTCAATCTTGACCGCCCAACAAGTTCCCCTCCAGCCAGTTCAGCTGCTCTGGATCAACCTGGTGGCCGCCATCACCATCCAGTTTGCTTTTGTCTTCGAGAAGGCAGCACCGGGGTTAATGAACCGACCACCACGCCCAGTGTCATCCAAGTTAATGAACCGGCACGACCTTATCCAGATGGGCTATGTCTCAGCGCTGATGGCGATCTTCGCCCTCGTTGCATACGACTGGTTCACTGGTCACGACGCAAGTGTTATCAACGCAACAACGATGATGATTAACGTGATTGTCATCAGTAAACTCTTCTACTTCTTCAGCATTCGGACCACCGGCAATGGTCTCAAACAGATTAAAACAATTACCGGCCGGGCATGGGCAGTGATTGGAATCATGCTGGCATTCCAGCTGATTTTGACCTACACGCCATTCATGCAGGAAGCCTTCCACGTTACCGGGATTAGCTTGGTAGAATGGTTGGCGGTGATTGTCTTCTCCTGCCTGATCATGTTGGTCGCCGAAGCTGATAAATGGATTCGTTTCAGAAAGGAAAACGAGAATGGGGCAAATTAATAACTTTATTTTTGACATTGATGGAACACTGATTGACACCTTTGATATGTACATGCCGCCAATGATCACCATCCTGCGGCAACACGGCTACCACATTGCACCGGAAGACGAACTAGCAACGATGAAAAAGCTCTTCGGAATTACCGGTGCCGACGCCCTCCGTATCTTTGGGGTCCGCCCCGATGAACGGGAGACCATTCAAAAGGAGTGGATTAAAGCCACGTATAAGCGGAAAAACTTGGTCAAGGTGATTGACCAGGTCCCGGAAGCGTTAGCTGCGCTCGCCAAGGTCAAAGGAAACCACCTGGCCGTGGCAACTTCCAAGCTTCGTCACGAATACGAGACCCACTTTGCCCCCGAGTACCCATTTGCCCGCCTCTTTGAGGTTGCAATCACCTCTTCGGATACGGTTAAACACAAGCCGGACCCCGCACCCTTACTGGCGGCCATTGCCAAGTTAAAGGCGGTCCCGGAAAATTGTGTTTACGTTGGTGATACAATTAACGATCAAAAGGCAGCCCGGGCCGCTGGCATTAAGTTTGCGGGCGCCCTTTACGGGTCCGCTAATCCGGAATCAATTGCGGATGCCGACTACCCACTGCGTTCACCAATGGACCTACTTAAGATTTGAAATAAATAAGACTGGAAATTTGTGTTTTCCAGTCTTATTTTTATAAGAAATCATTATTTGAGGAGGACCTATCAATGACTTTTTATAGTGAAAGTTACTTCTTACACCAGCAGCAGTTAACCAGCCTGGTCAACTACATCGCCATCGTGGTACTGCTGCTCCTGGTGATCTTCAACACAATCCGTTACCTCCGCCACCAATTGCGGACACGGAACCGGGATCTGGGAATCATTTTCTTCCTGCTCCTACTCATCTTCACCGGACTACAGATCACCAACCTGGAACGGACCGTTACCCAGCGGTCCCAATCCCTGCAGATGCAACCGTTCATCCAGGCGGTTGCCAAGGACCATGGTCTGAAGTCCAGCCAGGTCGTGGTTAATTCCACTACCCTGACCGATGGCATCTTGGTCCGCTTCAGGGGCAGGGATTACCGGGTCAACATGAGCCCCAGCGGTGATAACTAAACCCTTAGCCGGGCGCACGTTGTCGACCACACGGTTAAAATCCAACACTAAGGAGGTTGCAAAATGGATTACGGACTAGTCACAATTAAGTTTGTCCTCGGAATGATCTGCCTAATCTTCCAAATTAATATTTCTGGTAAGAGCAACCTGGCGCCGAACTCGGCGATCGACCAGGTCCAAAACTACGTCCTCGGGGGCATCATTGGGGGTATTATCTACAACAACGACGTCACCGTCCTCCAGTTCCTCATGGTTCTCTTAATCTGGACAGTAATTGTCTTCATCATCAAGTTTGCTAAGGAACATAACAACGTTGTTCATAAGATTGTCGACGGGCAGCCCCGCCTGCTGATCAAAAACGGCCAGCTTTTGGTCGATAACTGTATGCGGGCCGGGATTACCGCCAACGAGCTGATGTTCCGCCTGCGCCGGCACGGTGTTTACGAGGTTAACCAGGTAAAGAGCGGAATTCTCGAACAAAACGGCCAGCTCGTCGTCATCGAAAACGATGAGCAAAACGTCCACTTCCCGATCATCAACGACGGGCAAATCAACCAGGACGTCCTGGAACTAACCCACCACGACGTGCAGTGGCTGAAAAACGCGGTCGTCAAGGCCGGGTACCGGAGCATTAACGATATCTACCTCGGTGAATACATCCATGGTCAGCTGCACCTCGTTGCCTACCCGAACGACTAGGAATTATAAAGTACACATTAGGCCTGCAGTGGCGAACTTGCGCACTGCAGGCCTATATTGCTTATCCTAATCTTTCTTAAACAGGGCAGCCATCTTAGCAGCGACCGCCGGGTCAAGGTTATCCGCCAGGGTACTCTCCGTCGTCTGCTGCTCGTCCTCATGGTTCTTGATTGTCTGGGCAAGCTCGTCGGCAACTGCCTGCTCACCAACCTTAATCGGGTTAACGGTCAGGCGACCACCAGCGGCATCGGCGTGGCCACCACCAGCAAAGTACTTCTCCGCAAACTTAGCAACGTCGAGCTTGCCGTTGCTACGGAGGGAGACGCTAACGGGGCTGATAACCAGGGCCGCGTCCACGTCGGGGTTCTGGTCAAGAAGCTCGTGGGCAATCTCGGACTTGTAGTCACTGGCGTAGACAATGCCAAACTGGTGCCCGTCCAGCTTCGTCTTCAAGATATCCTTTAGGTGTCCTTTTAGATACTTGGCCCGCCGTTCGTTGAGGGTCCGGATCAAGAGCTGGTTGTCCTCCCGGTACTTGGTCCAGCCGGCGTTAAAGACATCCATGACAAAGGACGCCGAGTCTTGCAAGGGGTAGAACCAGAAGAGCTGGTCAAGGTCATCCGCGGCTGTCCGCTCCTCATCCCCCATGTCAGGGTCGTTTTGCCAGTCCCAGGTATCATAGGCCCGGATCAGTTCGACCAGGTAAGCTAAGTCCTGACGCCGCTGTTCTGGCAGGTCATTGAAGTGGGGCTGCTTTTGGAGCCAGTCCCACACCAGGCTTGCCGCACTGGGGTTAACCTGGGGGTCAGCGGGAAGGACACTATTGGCAGCATACTTTTTCCGCAGAGCTTCTTCACTTTCGTGGTGGTCAAAGACGAGCCAGTGGTTGGCAAAGTTAGTATTTAGCTGCTGGAAGGTATAGTCGCTGTCGGGGGTCATGTCCATGATGTAAACATCGGTAAAGCGCCCCGTTTCTGGGCTCTTCAACCAGTGGGCAAATTCGTCATCAATCCGCCCGGCACCACAGTTTGTCATGTCAAACTCCACGTCAGCAAACATCGTCGGCTGCACTGCCCTTAGCAAAAGCGGGGCCCCAAAACCATCTAAATCATTATGCGAAAAAAGTTTTATTAATCGTTTAACCATCTTATGACCACCTTATCAATTCTTTTGTCCCCATTATACCGTAAGCCCGCCCAGGCACATAGCGTATCAACTGACATTAGGTATAGGAATTGGTATGATTAATATTAGTGAAGTTTTAGAAAGGACAATGCTCAATGAAAATATATGATTACCGGCAGGAATTGATCACCCTGTTGGAAAACACCAGTAGCGACCCCGCAAGTTTGCTCCAAACCCAGCGTAGCCTAACAACCATTCTTAATATCCTCAACCACTACGCTGAAGGCCAGGGCAACCGTCCAGTGCCCGCCGTTAAAAAGCCCCGTTTTCACCAGCACCAGGTAAACCGGGACCAGCAGCCCCTGCCAACCGCCGTTAAAAAGCAGTTAAAGTCACTGTTAACGGGCCCTGCCAAGGAAGTTACGGACACGAAACCGGCAATTCATGTCCGGCCCGCCGAAAAAGAGGCCGCGACCCCCAAGGAAATTACCCCGGAAGAGCGCCTGGCTGCCGATAACCGCTACCTCGTTCACCGAAAGCTGAGCGGGGCCGAAATTAACCACCGCTACTACTCCGAGGCGATTCTCCACCACCTGCCATTCCCGGTTGAAGATGGGGACATTGTGGAGCTAGACCCCCAGCAAACGGTCCGGGGGCTGCCCGCCATCCGTCGGGTCACCAGCGACCACCTCACCGACTACCAACCGGAGAAGATCAACGTCCTGGAGTACGCCAAGCTAACTGCCGTCCCGGGTTCCGACGTCCTGCAGATCAGCAGCACCATGAAGGAAAACTCGATTCTTGATACTGCCCCTGCTAACACTGTCGTTGTCGACCCCTTCAAGTACCCGGGCCGCGACTTGAAGGCCGGAATGGTCATCGACTATGCCTACTATGACCGGGGTAACGGCCTCAAGGATGCGGCTGATGGTTCGATTCGCTGGATCCATGAAAAGACCGACTTCGATACTACGAAGCAACCGGCTAAGCCAAAGAAGGTCAAGAAGGTTACTAATACCCGTCACGACTACGAGAAGAAGCTTGACTATGACCTCAAGCAGCGCACCGTCTTAGTAATTACGGGGGTCCGTGACAAGGTCCAGGGCCTTAAGCCAGTAATCACGAAGCACCATGGTGTGTTCCACGGCCTTGACGCCTCGGCAGAAGAAAAGGTTTCCTCCAGCACCTTAAAGCGGGAGATTCGGAACGCCGACTTCGTGATTGTCTGCATCGACGCAATCCACCACCGGATTAGCCAGCTCGCCAACCACCATGCTAAGCGCTACGACAAGCCACTAGCCATCGCCAACGTCACCTCCAACACCGCCGTCGAGTGGGCAGTTGGGCGGGCACTAAATGGTGATCCCGCCTACGCCGTCGCTAGCGAAAAGATTGACTAGGTAAGAAAATTAAAATTTCCTGTTGACTTTTATTAAATTATGTTTAGAATAATAAACAATAATTTAATTATTTGATCGCAATGAGAAAGAAGAGTACCTTTACCAGCGACATCAGCGAGTCTCGTGAGGTGTGAGGAGGCAGTCCAACGGCAAGGGGAAAATCACTTTCGAGTCCTAATCTTAAAATCCAGTAAGACTAGGTGGTAACACCCATTATCGTGTCAGCGTATCGCTATTTAGCCGTACGTGAAGAGGTTGTTTGATGACAGCCTGAAAATAGGGTGGTACCACGCTAATGCGTCCCTTAACCAATGTAAAAGTTGGTTAAGGGACTTTTTTATTGGGATCAGAGCAATTATTGATATCTATTTATTCTAGGAGGGATTTCTTATGCGTGACTTAACATCACCTAAGTTGTCATTCAAACAGTACTTAGTTGTTGCTTCGCTATTATTCGGTTTATTTTTTGGTGCCGGGAACCTTATTTTCCCCCTGCACCTCGGCCAGTTGGCTGGTGCTAATTGGGGTCCTGCCGCCCTGGGCTTCTTAGTAACCGGGGTTCTGCTTCCCCTCTTATCGGTCCTCGCGGTTGCCGTTACCCGGGCAGAAGGGGTTTACGACATCGGCCGTCCGCTGGGTGCCGGTTTTGCCCTTGTCTTCATGGTCCTAATTCACGCCACCATCGGTCCCCTCTTCGGGACGCCACGGACGGCAACTGTCTCCTTTACCGTTGGGGTCGCACCGTTCCTGCCAAAAGCTGCCCAGGGCTGGGCACTTCTGCTCTTTTCCGCCCTCTTCTTTTTGGCCGCCTTTGCCTTTTCCTACCGGGAAAACAACATCCTGGCCAACGTTGGTAAGGTCTTGAACCCCGTCTTCTTAGCACTCCTCTTCCTGGTTTTCGTAGTCGCCTTTGCGAACCCGCTCGGTAACCCGGCCAACGCCCCCGTTACCAGTGCCTACGTTCACGGCGCCGTCACTAACGGTTTCTTAGAAGGTTACAACACGATGGATGCCCTCGCCGGTCTGGCCTTCGGGGTAACCGTCGTCACTGCTGTCCGCTCCATGGGTCAACGGCGGGCTAAGGACGTCTCCAAGGTTGTTGCCAAGTCGGGTGTCCTGGCCGTCAGTGGAATCGGTTTGATCTACTTACTCTTGATCCTGCTGGGGGCAATGTCACTCGGTCGCTTTAAGGTCTCCGCTGATGGTGGGGTGGCCTTCAACCAGCTGGTTAACGCCTACGCCGGTGCCTTTGGTCAAGTTGTCTTAGCCTTCCTGTTAACCGTTACCTGCCTGACCACCGCTGTTGGACTGGTTGCCGCCTTTGCCCAGGACTTTCACAAGCACTTCCCAAAGGTCAGCTATCATACCTGGTTGGCCCTCAGTTGCCTCGCATCCTTCTTAACCGCTAACTTTGGTTTGGACCAAATCATCGCCTGGTCAACACCAATGCTGATGTTCCTCTACCCACTGGCAATGGTCCTGATCCTCTTATCCGTTAGTTCCCCACTCTTCCACCGGGACGGGGTGGTCTACTTCTTCGTTGTCCTCTTCACCGTTGTTCCGGCACTAGGTGACATGGTAGTCGCCTTCCCATCAGTCGTCAGTGCAAGTCACTTTGGCCAAATGGTTGCTGCTTGGCGAAGTGCCCTACCACTGGCCAGCATGGGATTGTCCTGGTTAGTCCCGGCCCTGGTTGGCTTAGTTGTCGGCCTGCTTTTCCACTGGTTCCGCCGGCAACGCGTTACCAGCAACGAGACGCAGCTGAATTAAAGACTACAAAATAGTACAAAGAGGCCTCCCAAGTTCGGTGCATCCGAACCTGGGAGGCCATTTTTTAAACTTCGCTATTTACGGTCGTACTTATCGAGGTGGAACTTCTGAATGGCGTAGATCAGTTTATTAGCATAATTCGGGTCAGTAGCGTACCCACCCTTCTGCAGGGCCACGGCCGCCTGACGATAGTTGCTAGCCTTCTGAACATCCCGGAAGCGGGCGTGGTTGTCCGCCGTCCCGTTGACAATTAGCTGGGTGTGGGCATTTATCGAATCCGCCCACGAACGGTAGGTTTGGAAGTACTGCTTAACCTCAATCGTCTTGCCCTTGACGTTTTCTGTCGTCGTCATCTTCACCCGGTCCGTTTTGGACGTCGCCTTTATGCCAAACAGGTTATTGTACTTTGCCGCCAACCGGCTACGACCCCAGTTCGATTCCAGACCAGCCTGGGCAATCGTGATGCTGGCCGGAATATGGTAGCGTCTCTGTTCCCGCTGCGCCGCTGGGGCAATCTTCTTAATAAAAGCGGCGGTAGTAATGTTGGGGGAATGCCGCTCAACTTGGTTGGTCCGCTTGTGGTAGTTGGCAATCGCCGCCCACAGGCAAAGCACCAGGATTAGGGCCCCAATGACGGTGCCCAGGACAGTGAGTATCTTTTGGTGGTGGGCCATCCGATCAACTTCCTTCCAAATGTTTATTCGCCATTATACAAAAAAGGCCCGGACATTGGTAAAGAAATGTCCTGACCTTTGAATAATCTTCAGAAAATCGTCAAATTAATTACTTATTTGAGAAGAGGTCCTGCTTAATCTGATTGAAGCGCTTGGCATCAAGAACCCGCATCTTAGGGAAGCTCTTAATCATCCGCCGTTCGTTCCACCGCAACAGCTGCTCAGGACGCTTCTCCAAGTGGGTAAGGAAGGATTCTCGCCAGTTGGCCAATTGCCGCTTCCTAAGTGCCCGTTCTTCAGGCTGGGCCGCAGTCCGAATCCGGTGACGGAGCTGTTCCTGGAAGTCGTTGATCCGTTGGTCCCACTGCTTGGTAGTCATGTGGAAGTGTCTGATACTGAAGATTGTCATTGCCGTATCGGTAACCATCCCCACCGTGATGAACAGGGCCAAGAAGCCATGGGTCCAGGATTCTTCCCAGTTGATCACCTGCTGGATCAGCGGCTGGATAAAGCGGACCAAGAGGACTACCCCAATTCCCCAGAATAGGGAAATGGCCGGGGCAATCCGTCCCTGCAGGTTCCCCCACAGGTCGGAGTAATCCCACAATTTCATGTGGAACACCTTTTCCAGAAAAACACTGGCAAAGTATTCAAAAATACTGGCCACAATCATGCCGATAACGAACAACCAGAACAGGTTGTCGCGGACGTTATAAGTCGCTACCAAAATCGTGGTCACAGCAAAGCCATACACCGGGCAGTAGGGGCCAAACAGAAAGCCCCGGTAAGCATAGTGGTGGTCCTTGATGGAACAATAAAAGGTTTCCCATAACCAGCCGACCACTGAGTAGGTAAAGAAGAGCACAACAAGCTCTGATATCGTATACGGCATCCTTTTCCTCCTATTTCTTTAAACTGAGTTTCTCCACGTTCAGAATTTTATCGAGCCAACCCGTGTAGAAGCTTTCTTCGTGGCTGACAAGGATCAAATTCCCCGGAAATTCCTGGAGGGCCTTTTTTAAGCCATCCTTGGTCTCGTCATCGAGGTGGTTCGTCGGTTCATCCATGATCAGGAAGTTACATGGCGTCAACTCTAGAATGGCAAGCTTAACCTTGGTCTGCTCCCCACCGGAAAGAAGGTGGAGGGGCTTTTGGGTGTTGGCCGCGTTAATTCCGGCCCGGGCCAACTTCGTCCGGATCGTCCGCGGCTGCATTGTCGGGAACATATTCTGAATCGTTTGGAGCGGCGTTAACCGGGGATCATCCCATTCCAGGTCCTGGTCAAAGTAATTAATCTTGGCGGACGGCGAAAAGACGGCGTTCCCTCCCAGGGCCGGGATCTTTTTCAAAATTGACTTGATCAAAGTTGACTTTCCAACCCCGTTAAACCCGGTGAAGAGGAGCTTTTCGCCCATCGTCATTGAAAAGGTAACCGGCGCCAGCAGGGGGTGGCCATAACCCACGGAGAGTTGGTTAACCCGCAAGGCATTGGCGGACCCGGTGTTTTCATACGGGAAGTGGAAGACCGCCTTGAGGTTATCCGAAGGCGGGTCAATCTTCTTCATTCGGGCAAGCATCTTTTCCCGGGACTTGGCCATCGTCGACTTGGACCCGGCTTTGTTCTTGCGGATAAACCGTTCCGCCTTTTCGATAACCACCTGCTGCTTTTCGTACTCGCGTTCCTGGGCTTCCTTGCGTTCTTCCTTTTGCCGCATTGCTTGCTGGAAGCTTCCCCGGTACTTGGTGATCTTATTGAACGATACGTCACAGATGGTGTTGGTAACCTGCTCCAAAAAGTCGTAGTCGTGGGAGATGATCATCGCCGCACCGTCAAAATCATTCAGGTAGTCAATCAACCACTCAATATGGGCCGTATCCAGGTAGTTCGTCGGTTCGTCCAAGAGGATGACGTCCGGCTTTTCCAGCAGCATCTTGGCAAGGATAATCTTGGACCGCTGGCCCCCACTCATCTCGGAGACAACGTGGTCCTTGCCGATTTCTACTAGTCCCAGGCCATTCATTACCCGGTCAACTTCGGTTTCAATGTTGTAGAAGTCATTAGCATCCAGCTTTTCCTGGATGCGTCCCGCCCTGGTCAGGAGCTTGTCATCCATTTTGGTGGCGTAGTCTTCGTAGAGCTTGTTCATCTCATCGTTCAACTGGTACAGGTCGCTGAAGGCCGTGTGGAGAAACTGGATCAGCGTCATCCCCTTAGGAATGTCAACGTACTGGTCCAGGTACCCAATTTTGACCCCCTTTTGCCACTTGATTGACCCCTTCACCGGGAGGACCTTACCAATCAAGATCTTGATCAAGGTGGATTTGCCGGCCCCGTTCTGGCCGACAATCCCCATATGTTCATGTTTTTCTAGTTGAAAGCTGGCGTCTTCGTAGAGCTTTTTATCGGCATAGCTCATCGTCAGTCCTTCTACATCTAATACAGCCATTCTTTTCTCCTTATGTCATAGTAAACTTACTTCATGGTAGCACAGGCAAGACGCAATCAGCAATCAGTCACCCGGCCACAAACGATGAGAAAATTTTAATATTAGTTATTGACACCGGAAATGACCTTAGCTATACTAAAAGCAATTATTAATTAGGGAGTAAATATTATGAAGCAAAATCAGTTCAACATTCGAAATAATCGTTGGCAAAGCCGGTAGTTTCAGGTTGATTCGACATGGATGCAACCTGAAAAGCAGATTGCATCTGTGCCGGCTGATTTTGACATTCATTCAGTCCGCATGGATCCACATGCGGACTTTTATTTTGCTTTCAAAATGGGAGTCCCGCAATGTGGACTCCCATTTTTATATTAGAAAGGTGTGAAGATGATGAAGCGAATGTATACCCTAATCGCACTTTTAGTGGCCTTCTTAGGTGTAGCATTCTTTAAGGAAAATGGGGGCTTTGTTAAACAGCGGGTGCCAAAGGTCGGGGTCCTAACCCTGATGCACCACCCGGCCCTAGACCAAATTTACAAGGGCTACGTTCACGAACTAGCACGTGAGGGGTACCACAATGGAAAGAACATCAAGATTGAATGCGAAAACGCCAACGGGGACCAGAGTAACCTCAAGACAATGGCCTCCAAACTGGTCAATGACAACTGCAACGTTATCTACGGGATTACCACCCCGGCAGCCCAGGCCGTCGCTAACTCGACTACCAAGACGCCAATTGTCCTGGGCGCGGTAACCGACCCGAAGAGTGCGGGCCTGATTAAGAACAACCGGCACCCGGGTGGCAACATCAGCGGTGTTTCCGACCAGGCGCCCATCAAAGAACAGCTGGGGTTGATCAAGCGTTTTATGCCAAAGATGAAGACCTTAGGGGTAATCTACACCTCAAGTGATGCCTCCGCCGTCGCCGGTTACCACCAAATCAAGCGGGAATGCAAGCAGATGGGCATCAACCTAAAGGCCTACTCAATCGCCAATAGCAACGACCTCAACCAGGTCTCCGAGCAGATGCTCCAGGAAGTCGATGCCGTCATCGTTCCCACCGACAACACCATTGCCGGGGCCATGCAGACCCTCGTCAAGAACGCCAACGCCGCCAACAAGCCGGTCTTCCCCGCCTCTGACACAATGGTCAAGCAGGGGGGCGTGGCAACCTACAGTGTTAACCAGTACGAGCTCGGTGTCCGCAGTGCCAAGATGACGGTGGCAATTCTGAAGGGCAAGAAACCGGCCAACATGCCGATCGAATATGTCCGCCACGGTGAGCCCGTCCTCAACCTGAAGCAGGCCCGCCGCCTCCACTTACAAGTACCGCAGGGCTTTGAACACGAAGCCAAAACGAAAGGAGAGATCTATCAATGAATCTAATGGTATCAGCAATCGGGCAAGGATTATTATGGGCTTTATTGGGTCTGGGCCTTTACCTAACGTTTAGAATCCTCGACTTCTGTGATATGACCGTTGAAGGGACATTCCCTCTCGGGGCCGCCACCGCGGTAACCGCCATTGCGCACGGGATTGACCCCCTCTTGGCAACTCTCCTAGCGGTTGTCAGCGGGATGCTCGCCGGCCTTGTCACCGGCCTCCTCTACACGAAGGGGAAGATTCCCAGCCTCTTGGCGGGGATCTTAACCATGACCGCAATCTACTCCGTTAACCTCCGGATCATGGGGAAGTCCAACATTTCACTACTCGGTAAGCAGACCCTCTTCAGTGGCCACTTCATGACGAGCCTCCCCCAATACTTTGACAGCGTCGTGATGGGCGTCATCGTGATTGCCATCATCACCATCCTGATGGTCCTCTTCTTAGCAACCGACTATGGTCAAGCCTTCATTGCAACCGGTGATAACCCAACAATGGCCAAGTCACTGGGGATTCATACCGACAAGATGGTGATCGTTGGCTTGATGGTTTCCAACGGGATGGTTGGCCTTTGTGGGGCCTTAATCGCCCAAAACAACGGTTACGCCGACATCAACATGGGGATTGGGACCATCGTTATCGCCCTGGCCTCCATCATCATTGGAGAAGTGGCGTTCGGCGAGTTAACCCTTAACCAACGGCTCTTGGCCGTAACCCTCGGCAGTATCATCTACCGGATTATTTTATTGGTCGTTCTCCAGCTCGGTTTCTCCGCCAACGACCTCAACCTGATTTCATCAATCGTTCTGGCAATCTGCATGATGATTCCCCAACTGGAAAGTCACTTGCAGATTCGTAAACCAATTTTGAAGGGAGTGCGGCCACATGAATAAGCCCATCTTAGAACTAAAGGATGTCAAAACCATCGTTAACAAGGGGACGAGCAACGAAACGACCATCCTCAAGGGGATTAACCTCAAGATTAACGAAGGCGACTTCATTACCATCGTGGGGACAAACGGGGCCGGTAAGTCAACCCTCTTCAACGTTATCGGGGGAAACCTCCGGGCCGACTACGGGGAAATCCTCCACAACGGTCACGACATCACCAAGACCACCGAGGAGCAGCGGACAACGTTCTTAGCACGGGTCTTCCAGGACCCTAAGTTGGGAACGGCTCCCCGGATGACGGTAGCGGAAAACATGCTGCTGGCAACGAAACGGGGGGAGCGCCGTCACCTCACCCTGCGGAAGCTCAAGGGGAACATGGCTCGCTTTACCAAGCTGGCCGCCACCATGAATAACGGCCTGGAAAACCGGATGACCACCGCAACGGGTGCCCTCTCCGGTGGCCAACGGCAGGCCCTGAGTTTCCTGATGGCCACCCTCAAACGACCGGACGTCCTCTTGCTAGATGAACACACCGCTGCCCTTGACCCCCACACCAGTCAAAACCTCATCCACGCCACGAACGAACGAATCACCCAGGACCATCTGACGGCCTTGATGATCACCCACCACCTGGAGGACGCCATCAAGTACGGCAACCGGCTGATCGTCCTTAAAGACGGTCAAATCAAGGCGGACTACCAAGGGGCTGACAAGGCTCGTTTGACGGCCAAGGACCTGTACGAATACTTCGAAAGTTAGTATTCCGCCAGCTTCCATTTGAGGAAGCCCTTTCTTAGGCCTACAATGGGGAGTGAATAATCATTTAAGGAGGACATTAATATGCCATGTACTACAATTCTTGCTGGTAAGAAAGCTACCGCCGATGGCTCGACGATGATCGCCCGAAACGAAGACTACGGACACGCCTTTAACCCCAAACGGTTCATCGTGGTTACCCCCGACCAACAACCAAAAAATTACCAATCAATCACTTCTAAGTGTAAGGTCGACCTGCCGGACAACCCCCTCCGCTACACCGCCCTGCCGGAAATCCCCACAAACGAAAAGAAAATGGGAATCTGGGGCGAAGGTGGAATCAACGCCGCTAACGTTGCCATGTCAGCAACCGAAACCAGCACTACCAACCCCCGCGTTCTTGGTATCGACCCGATGAACAAGGCCGGAATCGGTGAAGAAGATTTTGTCACCATCGTCCTGCCCTACATCCACTCGGCCAAAGAGGGGGTACAGCTGCTCGGCCGCTACCTTGAGAAGTACGGAACCTACGAGTCCAACGGGGTGATCTTCTCCGACAAGGACGATATCTGGTACATGGAAACCATCGGTGGCCACCACTGGGCTGCCAAACGGGTCCCCGACGATGCATATGTGGTGGCCCCAAACTGGTTCAGCATCACTGACTTTGACTTCCAGGCGGCGGACACGATGGCCTCCGCGGACCTTGAAGACATGATCAAGGACCACCACCTCAACATTGATGGCGGCACAAGCTACAACTTCCGCCACATCTTCGGGAGCCACAACGATTCCGACTACGACTACAACATCCCGCGCCAGTGGTACATCCAAAAGCTTTTCAACCCGAGCGACGTTGAAGAGCCAGATAACCCAGACCTGCCCTTCGCCAAGAAGCCGGAACACTTACTCACGATTGAAGACTTCAAATACGCCCTGAGCTCTCGCTACCAGCACACCCCATACGATCCATACAGTGACCGGGGGAGTGTTGCCGAGCAGCACGCCTTCCGGCCAATTGGTTTCCAGCGGAACCAGGAAATCCACATCATGCAGATCCGTAATGACGTGCCCGAAGACATTGCCGCCATCTGCTGGCTAGCATTCGGTCCCAACGCCTTCAACGGCATTGCCCCGTTCTACACGAACGTGGCGGATACCCCTGCCCAGTACCGGGACACACAGGCGAAGTTCAACATTAGTAACATGTACTGGCTGACCCACGCCATCACCACGATTGCCGATGACCACCCGAAGCGTTACAACGCAATGCTCGAGGACCTGAAGCAAAACACCATTGCCTACGGGCGGCACGTTCTGATGACCACTGACCAGGCCGCTGCTAAGCTGACCGGCAAGAAAGTCCAGGAGTGCCTGCAAGCAGCAAACGAAAAGACTGCCCAGGGAGCCTATAACTACGCAATGAAGTGCCTTGGCGACATGGTCGAAACCGGGTCGCTGCAGATTCGTCTCAACTATTAATAACGAAGATTTTTCTAAGCACCCTCAAACTGACGAGGGTGTTTTTTTATCAGCACTGGACTAACTTTTAGCGTGACTTTTCCACCATAGGTTTCGTACAATAGTTACTGTTGGAGGAATTTTGCGCATGGATAAGTTATTTGAACACACGTCAATTAAGAAGGCCTACTTCACCCTGGCACTGCCGGTCGTGCTGAGCATGACGGTCACCCTGATCTACAACATGGTCGACACCTTCTTCGTCGCTAAGACGCAGAACCCGGACCTGGTTGCCGGGGTGTCACAGGGGGCACCAATCTTCACCCTGATGATTGCCTTGGGAGACATTTTCGGCCTGGGCGGTAGCTCCGTCATTTCCCGCCTCTTTGGTGAGCACCGTGACAAGACGGGACGCTACATCAGCGGATACTGTTTCTACGCCTCCATCATCTGTGGAATCATCGTCACCATCCTGATGGTCGCCTTCCAGACTCCCTTCCTGCACCTGCTCGGGGCTTCGCCGAATACCTGGAAATACGCTCGCGAGTACTACCTGGTAATGGCGTGGGGGGCGCCCTTCGTAATCTTCGGTCTTACACCAACTAATATTCTGCGGACCGAAGGATTAGCGGTCCAGTCGATGATTGCCAGCATGACCGGGACGGGAATCAACATCATCTTGAACCCAATCTTTATCTTCACGTGCGGCTGGGGGGCTGCAGGGTCGGCCTTAGCCACCGTCACCTCGACCGTAATTGGTGACGTCATCATGATCTACTACACCCGCTACAAGAGTAAGAAACTGACCACCTCAATTAAGGAGACCAAGATCAGTCGTCACCTCCAGTGGGAAATCTATGCCATCGGGATTCCGGCCTCAATTACTAACCTAATGGCCACCTTCGCCACTGCACTGACCAACCGCTACCTGATTACTTACGGGGCCAGCAGTGTTGCCGCAATGGGAATCGCCCTTAAGATTAGTATGGTCACCAACATGATTGTCGTTGGTCTGGCTTTTGGCGCCCAACCGCTAATTGGTTACACGTACGGGGCCAAGGACCGCAAGCGTTTCAACGCCACGGTCCGTTTCGACATCATGGTGATTGCCAGTCTGGCCATTGCAATGACAATCCTGCTAATCATCTTTGCCCCATTCTTAATTCGGCTCTTCATGAAGGACCCGACCGTTATCCGGGAAGGGACCGGCATGATTCGTTGGCTAAGTTCGTCCGCCGTCTTATCGGGGATCATCCTGGTCTTCACGACAATGTTCCAGTCGATGGGGAAGGCAGTCCCGGCCTTCTGGCTTTCGTTTTGCCGGCAGGGGCTGATCTTTGCCCTGGTAATCATCCTGATGAACAGCCTATTCGGTTACCACGGGATTATTGCGGCCCAACCGGTTGCGGACCTGTTGACCTTTATCCTTTCAATTATTCTCTACCGAATTTACCAGCCAAAATTTGAGTAAAAAAAGAGGGTGAGAAAAAATCACATTTTTTCTCACCCTTCTTTATATTTCTCGAATATTACATAGTAATCGCGGAAAAACCAAATAGGCTTGCTGCGCGTCGAAGCGTGCTCCTAGTGTCTAGCGCCGCGAAGCAAGTCCATTGATTACGGACAATCGCCAGCCCGTACCGTGCTAACGATCGTCCTATACTAGCCATACGGAGCACTCTGATGCTTTTTTCCCAGCTTGTTTATTATTCAGCTAACTTGCGTTTCAGATAGTGGGCGAGCTTAGCCTCTGGGTATACCCCCGTCACCTTTTCCTTGGCCTGGCCATCCTTAAAGAGGACCAGGGACGGGATACTCATTACCTTGTAACGCTCCGCAATTTCTTGGTTGTTATCCACGTTAAACTTCACAAACTTGATCTGGCCAGCAAACTGCTTTTCCAGGCGGTCCATAACCGGCGCCATCATCTTGCAGGGACCACACCACGGGGCCCAAAAGTCAACCACGGTCACTGGTCCTTGCACCTCTTGGTCAAAGTTCTCACTAGTTGCTTCAATTGCCATTAGTTTTGCTCCTTGTTCTTATTCCGCCGGACGAAATGAATAATAATCGTCAAGGCAAAAACAGATAGAATAAATATACCGAAAATCCCCGATGGAATCTCAATATCAATTGCGGGGATCGTCAAGAAGAGCTTGATGGCAATGATAAAGATCAGAATATAGGCCATCGGCTCCAGCTCAGGAATCCGCCGCATCAATTTCATGATAATCTCCGCGACCCCCCGCATGCAGGCAATCCCGATTATTCCCCCAATTAGAACGATTACGGGGTTTTCAGAAATAGCCAACGAGGCCAAAACAGAGTCAACCGAGAAAATGATGTCCATAAACTCGATTTGGGCAACCACCGTCCAAAAGAGTTTGCGCCCTTTTAACCCAGCGGCACTGTTGCGCACCTTTCTCCGCCGCCGCTTCCCATGGTAACGGGCGGCAAAGAAACGGTACACCAGATAAATTAAGTAGGCAGCGCCAATTACCTTAATTTCCCAGAAGTTGATCAGGTAGGTTCCCACCCCAATAATTAGGAAGCGGAAGAGGTATGAACCCCAAATACCGTAGAAGAGTGATTCCTCTTGTTCCTTTAGGGTTGGCAACACCCGTGTCTGGGCAGCCAAGACAACCGCGTTATCAACCGACAGTAGGCACTCAATCATTACCAATGAAAAGATGATTAGCCAGTCTTGACCCGAAGTAATTACCGTTGCCCAGTTATGTGGATCAAAAAACGGTCCATATAACTTTTCTAAAAATGACAATTAATGTCCTCCCTTTTATGTTTATATTTATCTATCTAACTAAGTCGTATTTTACCAGAAAATTGTGAAAATATGGTGGTAAAGGTGCCTGAATTTCTTTTCTTTGGAAAGTAAAGGGGAGGACCAGTTCCTGAATAGCACCGTGGAGCAGCATTGCCGGTGCCGGTTGCGCGTTATAGAGGGGGTCCCCAATTATGGGGTGGCCAGCGTGGGCCAGGTGAACCCGAATCTGGTGGGTCCGCCCGGTCACCAGGCGCAGGCGGACTAACGAATACCGATGGTTTACCGCAACGACGTGGTAAAGGGTCCGGGCGGCCTTCGCGTTTTGCCCACCAACCATGTACTTCCGCTTGTCAGTCGGGTCACTACCAATGGGCCAGGCCAGCTCCCCGTCCCTACTCATCTGCCCCGCCACAACAGCTAGGTACTGCCGGTGAATTTGCCCACTGCTGATCAGGCGGTTCAAGATGGGAACCACTACCGGATTCTTGGCAACCAGCATCGCCCCACTGGTTTCCTGGTCCAGGCGGTGAACCATGTAGGCACTGCCATTCAGGTAGCCCGCCACATCGTTCATCAGCGTTCCTAACTCGCCATGGTAGTTAGGGTGGCTCTTCTGGCCCCGGGGCTTGTTAACGACAATAACATCCCGGTTTTCAAAGAGGACCTGAAGCTGGGGATGCGGGGTCGGCACGTAGTCGTTGGCATCCGGCGTCCGCAATTCGTCGCCCACAAACCGCAACGTGACCTGGTCACCAGGGCGGACGGGTTCATTGACGTACTGGTAGTGGCCATTGACCAAGACGTTGTGGCGGCGACGCAAGTAGTGGATGTAGCGGTTAGGCAGCAGCCACTGGTCATGCAGTAGTTCCCGGAGGCTCTTGACTGCCTGCTTAGGACCCAGTTGCTCAGTGATTTTCCAACGGATATTTCCCATCTTGTCCCCTCCTTTAGACCTCTTTATTCTAAATATTTCCCGGGAAATTGTGAAGCTTTCATATTGATTTAGCGGTCTGACTTTACTTTTCCCCGTTTCTATCGTTGAATAATATTATAAGTATTTTTAAGGAGATGAATGGCATTGTTAAGCGCGGAAAAAATCAACGACCACAGTCACTGGATCAGTGTCTTTGAGCCCCTGCCCCGCGAACGGGTCGACCTGATCGATAAGTACGAAGTGACCCAGGAGCTGCTTGACTATGCCATTGACCCCTACGAAAAAGCACGGGTGGAAGTCGACCCGGACGCCGGGGTTACCCTGCTCATTTTCGACGTTTACGTTCCCACCCACGCGGTGACGGCTCCCCAAACGGCGCCGATTGGGATCATGTTAACCACGAATAACATCATCACCTTCACGAACGCGAAGACGAACTTTGTCAACGGAATCATCGCCAACGAGCTAAAGACGCTTCACCGCCGGGGCCCAGTCACTGACAAGCTTAACCTGGTTTTTCCGGTTCTCTACCGCCTTTCCACCAGCTACTTTGGTCCCCTCCGGCGAGTCGACCAACAGCGGCAGCAAATTCAGCAGAACCTGCAGAAGCGGACGGGGCGCAAGGCAATCACCGAGTTCATGGAAATCGAGACCGGCCTGGTCTACATCTTGACGTCACTCAAGGGGAACGTCTCCCTGCTGGAAGAGTTTAAGCGGCGGTTTCTTAAACGGATGTCGACCCGGCAATGTAACGACCTCGATGACGTTATCGTTGAAGCCCAGCAGGGACTGGAAATGGCCCAAATGACATCGGACGTTTCCGAGCGGGTCTCAAACGCCTACAGCAAGGTCCTGGATAGTAACCTGAACCAAACGATGAAGTACCTGACAATTTACTCGATCGTCCTGTCGATTCCAACGATTGTTTCCGGATTCTACGGGGAAAACGTTAAGCTCCCCCTGGCTAACGGCAACCTCTCCTGGTTACTCACCCTGATGATTACCCTGATCCTGATGGTCGCCTGCGTAATCTTCCTTATTAACCGGCGCTGGTGGAAATGAGACGTTAACGAACTTTTATGTTCATCTTATCCGAGACTACCGGAAAATCCGAACAAGGTGCTTGTCATCAGCGGTTTGACATGGTAGGATATCAACAATGCAATTTACTAAACAAGTGGCCTATATAATGCCGTAATACGGACGGCAGTCTCTACCCGGAGCCATAAACTCTGGACTATAAGCAATTTGAACATAAGCTCTCATTGCTTTGCAAAAGGCAAGGAGAGCTTTTTTATAGGCCGCGAATTAACTTCATATTGGGAGGAATAATTCGTGAAGCAAGTATCCGCAACTGTAAAGAACGACCAAGCACCGACCGGCTTTGCTAGCCAGTGGCGTAACTTTATCCTGGGTTTTCAGCACCTTTTGGCCATGTACTCCGGAGATGTTCTGGTCCCCCTGCTGATTGGTCACTACCTGCATTTTTCGACGGTGCAGATGACCTACCTGGTCTCAATTGACATTTTCATGTGCGGGGTTGCCACCCTACTCCAACTCAAGCAAACGCCGTTGACCGGGATCGGCCTGCCGGTTGTCCTTGGCTGCGCAGTTCAGGCGGTTACGCCTTTGGAATCCATCGGGGGTAAACTGGGGATTACCTACATGTACGGGGCCATCATTGCGGCCGGTATCTTTGTCTTCCTAATTGCCGGCTTCTTTGCCCACCTCAAGCGCTTCTTCCCACCGGTCGTCACCGGCTCACTAATCACGATTATCGGTTTTACGCTGGTGCCGGTCGGCTTCCAGGACCTCGGTGGGGGAAACGCATCTGCTAGTTCCTTCGGTGCCCCGGTTAACCTATTAATTGGCTTTCTGACCATCGTCATTATCCTGCTGTTTTCCGCCTTTGCCCGCGGCTTCATGAAGTCAATTGCCATCCTGATTGGAATCCTACTCGCCTCGTTTATCGCCGGCGGCTTAGGTCAGGTCTCATTGACCCCGGTCAGTGAAGCAGCCTGGTTCCACGCCCCACAGCTGTTTTTCTTTGGGGTTCCCCGCTTTAACCTCAGTGCAATGGTCACCATGATTTTGGTGTCCTTGACGACCATGATCGAATCCACCGGGGTCTTCTTTGCCCTCAGTGACATCACCGGTCGTCAGTTAACTACCCAGAACCTGGAACGCGGGTACCGGGCGGAAGGAATTGCGGCCGTCCTTGGGGGTCTGTTCAATACCTTCCCATACTCAACCTTCTCGGAAAACGTGGGAGTTCTCAAGATGTCAGGGGTTAAAACACGGCGGCCAGTTTACTATGCAGCCTTCCTGCTCCTGATCTTGGGACTCCTGCCCAAGATTGGGGCACTGGCAACGGTCATCCCCGAACCCGTCCTGGGTGGTGCAATGATCGTGATGTTCGGGATGGTCGGGGTCCAGGGGGTCCAAATTCTCCACAAGGTGGACTTCACCAAGAACGCCAACCTGCTGACCGCCTCGGTTTCAATTGGACTCGGCCTGGGGATTACCATGTACCCCCAGCTCTTTCAACACATGCCAACGGAAGTCCAGATCATCCTGGGCAACGGGATCGTGGTTACCAGTGTTTCGGCCGTCTTGTTGAACCTGCTCTTCAACCACAAGTGGGCCCGGCACGAATAAATATTCATTGACAAAGAATTATTCACACGCTATCATAGCTTTAACAATTAACGTTTCAGTAGACGCTTCGTTCGGTGTCAGAGAGCCGGTGGGGATGTGCGAACCGGTCAGGCGGAGAATGTCGAATTATCACGGATAAATAATTGTCCGGCCATATTCAGTGCCGTTACCACCTGATATGAGGATGGAGTATTTCCATAACTCGGGTGGTACCGCGGTTTAAAACAGTCGCCCCGTTGAAGCAAAATTCAACGGGGCGTTTTTTCGTAAGGAGGAATTGAAGTGAGTAACTGTGGCGGTGTAATTCGCTATCCCAATAGCTAACGTTCAGCATTAAGAAACTATTGAGGAGGAATAACCATGAAAAAAGTTCGTTTTGGTGAAGCACTCACCATCTTAATCATCATGCTCATAATCCTGGGGACGGCCGTTATCCACTTTGGCCTTTCCCCGCAGATCCCGGTTCTCTTTACCATCGCCCTCTTGATCTTTTGGGCGCGACTGCGGGGCGCCTCCTGGGAGGACGTCCACCAGGGAATCACCGAAGGAATCAGCACCGCGATCATCCCCATCTTCATCTTCATTTTAATTGGGGCCCTCATTGCGGTCTGGATTCAGGCCGGGATTATTCCCGCCATCATGGTCGTTGGTTTTAAGCTAATCTCGAGTCGCTTTTTCATCCCATCGACCTTCATCGTCTGCTCCTTGGTCGGGCTGTCAATCGGGAGTGGGTTCACCACCATTTCCACGATTGGGATCGCCCTCTTTGGGATGGGGATGGCGATGAACCTTAACCCGGCCCTCATTGCCGGGGCCATCATCTCGGGGGCCGTCTTTGGTGATAAGATGTCCCCACTGTCCGATTCGACTAACCTGGCATCAGCAATTGCCGGCAGTGACCTCTTCGCCCACATTAAAAACATGATGTGGTCAACGATTCCGTCCTTCGTCGTTTCCCTGGTCCTCTTTTGGGTCCTTGGGAACTCAAGTAACCAGATGAGTGCCGCCAAGATTGCCCACACGACCGCCATCTTAAACCAGCATTTCGTTATCAGTTGGTGGGCCCTCCTGCCGATCATCCTGATGTTTGCCTGCGCTTGGAAGCATATCCCGGCCATTCCAACACTGTTTATCAATATCCTAGTAACGGTCGGGATGATCTTCTTCCAGAACCCGCACGAGTCATTAAAATCCCTCACCACGTTAATCAGCGAGGGATTCGTGGCCCACACTAGTGACGCCGCCGTTAACGCCCTGCTGTCCCGGGGTGGGATCACCAGCATGATGGCGACCGTTTCTTTAATCATCGTTACCCTCTCACTTGGGGGCATCCTAATGAAGTTTAACGTCGTCCAGGTGGCAATGGAACCCCTGGTAAAGCACCTCCGCAAGCCTGGTCCCCTGGTTACAACAACCATCCTTTCGGGGATTGGGATCAACCTGTTTGTCGGCGAACAGTACCTCTCCGTCATCCTTCCCGGGAAGGCCTTCAAGCCCGCGTTTAGCCGGATTGGACTGGCCCCGTTAGCCCTTAGCCGGGTCCTCGAAGACGGGGGAAGTGTCATCAACTACCTGATTCCATGGGGCGTGGCTGGCTCCTTCGCCGCCTCCACGCTAGGGGTCCCTGTCCTTCACTTCCTTCCCTTTGCCTTCTTTAGCCTGTTCTCACCGGTCTTCTCCATCCTCAGCGGTTTTACCGGGATTGGCTTGAAGAAGAGTACCCCACAAAACTAACGATAAAAAAGAGGATGAGAAAAAGCTTCAGCTTATTTTCATCCTCTTTTTGTATCTTTAGAACCGGCCATGAACATCCTTATCCGTAAATGATCGTGGATCGGGGATAAAGGAAATATCGGCGTCGATAATCCCAAAGCGCTCGCGGAGCATCTGCTCGATCCGTTCCGATAGCTGGAAACTCTCCAGAACCGTCATCTTACTATCAACGACCAGGGTAGCATCCAAAGTAACCAGATTACCGTTGTAGTGGGCCTTCAGTTCAGCAATGTATTGAATTGCCGGAACCGCTAAGATTGCCTGCCCGTACTCATGCTCGGCCTTAGGATCAAAGTAGTCGGTCAAGTTCAGGCTGCTTTCAAAGAAAATCTTCAGTCCCGAATACAGGATAAAGAAGCCGACAACAATACTGGTGGCCCCATCGAGCCAGGTGAGGTTAAAGAGCAGGGCGCCAGCAATTGCGACCATCGTTCCAATACTCGTGAAGGCGTCGCTCAAGCTATCCTGGGCCGAAGCCAACAGGGCCGCGTTTTGCAGTTTGCGGCCGGTCTGCCGGTTCATGTACCAAACAACTAGCATAATCACTGACGCAATCCCGGCCCCCACGATGGCAATCGGTTGGGGCACTACCCGGTCATTCGAGCTTAAGAGGCCCTTGATACCATCGATAATGACGCTCAGGGCAATGGCCACCATCACTACGGCCGTTACCAGGGAGAAAACCGTCTCGTACCGCCAACGGACAAACTGCACCCGCTGGTCCGTTCCCAGGTGTTCCTGGTAGCCGTCTTCCGGAAGCTTAGCCCCGATGATGTCATCATCGTCAACGTCCTGGGCAATGTGTAGGCCCAACATCAAAAGGACGGTGGAAATAATTCCCGAAAGGTTGTTAAAGGCATCCGCCCGCAGTGTCTGGGACTTGCTAACCGCCGCAAGCCAGTACTCAATAATTGAAATCAATAGGTACGCCACCACGTTATAAATGAGGTGACGCTGGGATGCCCGAATCTTTACTAATTCCTTGGCCTGGGTATCCTCCCACTGGGCCATCTCACCCTTGGTGTGCTGCATAAACTTAGTCATTTTTACCCGCTTCCCTAAAAAGTATCAGGGTCGATTATACCGCAAACACCAAGGAATCGTGACATAAATTCTGTATGCCGTGAGGTGCCCTACCGTAGCACACAAAAGGCCCCCAATGCCCGGAAGGCCGAGCACTGAAGGCCACCGCTTATTTTGTGTTAAAAGAAAAGTTCTTTCTCAATACTTGTTTCACGCGAAACATACCGACCTATTTATTGTATGAAACAACCTTGATGTTATCATCGGTTAAAAGCATCTGCGTCAAACTACCATTGGCGGGGCGAACAGTCACGTCATACTTGCCACCGCCGAAGCGTTCAACCAGGCTCAAGAGGGTATTACCGTGACTTACCCACAGAACGTTGGCATCCTCTGGCAGATCAGCGTTGCGGATAAGTTCAATTCCCTTATCCACCCGTTCCCAGTATTCCTGGTTATTTTCCGCATCGTGAAAGGGATCGGCATCTTTCAGCCAATCCTTTGCTTGGCCAATCGAATACTTGGTTACAATATCACGGAAGGTCTTAAGACCGTGCGGGGCGCCCGCGTTATACCAGGCAACGTCCATGTTGGTTCCCTCATACGAGCCGTAAAACTCCTCCCGGAAGTAAGGAGTAGTGGTCGGGTGCTTAACCGAATCCGCCTGGTTCATGTCCAGAATTTTTTGGATTGTCTCCATTGCCCGCGTTGTGTCACTACAAAATGCCGCATCAAAATGAACATCCTTGAGTCGTTCACCCGCTTGCCGGGCGTTTTCCTTTCCCTTTGCCGTCAGTGGTGAATTACTCCACCCCTGTAGTTTGTTATAGATGTTGAAATAGGTTTGGCCGTGACGAACGAGGTATAAGTTTAACTTTGTCATTTTCATAACCTCCACTTCTAAGACTTCATTATTATTTTACCGCTTTCATCAGCGTAAAGCCACGGCATCAAGCTTAGGATGAGCTTAGACTTTTAAACACATTTTCTTCATATCTGTTCCGTACACTGAAGAATATAGAAGGAAGGAATCAATATGACACTTAAAGATATAACTCATTCTGACATCGTTGCCGCCCGGATTGTGGCGGTGACAGGTCGAACGGTGAAGGTTGTTACTGAAGATGGACAGACTTTGCGAATCCCCCTTTCTAAGACTTACCGGCAGGATAAGACCATGCTGGCTTCTTTAAAAGATATCTTGAAGGCGGGGATCTGGATCCCTGTTAACCGGCATTTGAAACGGCTTTTTCATTACGACTGGCTGGCGGCCCCAGCACCCGTTCCAGCGGTCGCAAAGAATTAAGTTTTCGCAACGAAACAAACCATGCCAATTGTTTACTTGCAATCTGTGATAAAATGGTTCTGATTTGTCAAAACCAATTAAATATAAACATTGATTGCGAGGAACATTCCTAATGAAAAAATTAAGCAAATTTGTGGACACTAGGATTGGGTTCTTCACCCTCCTAGTCGTCCTTTTTTGGTTTAAAACCCTGTTTGCTTACTTCACTGATTTTAAGCTGGGGGCTTCCGGATTTTTCCAGTACCTCATTTTGCTGTTTAATCCCGTAGCAACCACTGCCTTAATCTATAGTATTGCATTTTATTTTAAGCGGGCGCGCTTCTTCTACCCTGTTTTGATGGGCCTCGATATTGCCAATACGCTCCTGCTCTACCTGAACGTTATTTACTTCCGTGAATTTACCGACTTCATGACGATTGCCACCATGACGGGCTATTCGAAGGTTAACCAGGGGCTCAGTGGCAGTTCGCTTGCCCTGACAAACTTTCACGACGTCTTCTACTGGCTCGATATCGTCGTCATCGTCGTCTTGATGCTCTTAAAAAAGATTCGCTTTGATAAGCGGGCGATCGGGTCGCGGCTCGCCTTTGCCTTTACCTCAATGGCCTTGGTTCTCTTCGGGGTAAACCTCTCGTTTGCCGAAATGGACCGGCCCCAGCTTTTGGGACGGACGTTTGACCGGACCTACATCGTTAAGTACCTGGGGATTGACACCTTTACCGGATACGACCTGGTGAAGTCCCAGCACATTAATGATATGCGGCAGAGCGCTACTAAGTCCGAGCTAAAAAAGGTCAAGAAGTTTACCGACAAGCACTATGCCAAGGCTAACCCCCAGATGTTCGGGATTGCCAAGGGACGGAACGTCATCATCATCCACCTGGAAAGCTTCCAGCAATTCCTGATTGACAAGAAGATCAACGGGCAGGAAGTCACACCATTTCTAAACTCGCTTTACCACAGCAAAGAGACCTACGCCTTTGATAATTTCTTCCACCAGGTTGGCCAGGGGAAGACCAGTGACGCCGAAAACCTCCTGGAGACCAGTACCTTTGGCCTTCCCCAAGGTTCTCTCTTTGCCACCCTTGGTAGTGACAACACCTTCCAAGGGGCCCCGGCTATCCTCAAGCAGCGGGCCGGTTACACCAGCGCGGTATTCCACGGTAACGTCGCCAGTTTCTGGAACCGGAACAATGTTTACAAGAACCTCGGTTACCAGTACTTCTTCGACGCTAGTTACTTCGACACTTCGGGTGACAAGTCGACCGGCTACGGGCTGAAGGATAAGCTGCTGTTCAAGGATTCCATCAAGTACTTGCAAAACCTCCAACAGCCCTTCTACGTCAAGTACATTACGGTCACCAACCACTTCCCATACACCCTCGATGACGAGGATAAGGACCCGAACTTCCAAACCACGGATTCTGGGGACGAAAACGTGGACAACTACTTCATTACCGCCCACTACCTCGACCAGTCGGTCCAAGAGTTCTTCAACTACCTTAAGAAGAGTGGACTCTACAACCACTCCATCATCATGATTTATGGGGACCACTACGGAATCTCCAATAGTGAGAACACTTCGTTAGCGGGGGTTCTCGGAAAGAGTGCCGATGACTGGACGGACTTTGACAACGCCCAACTACAACGGGTACCGTTAATGTTCGTCATCCCTAACGCCGGTAACCACGGCCACATCGTCCATACCTATGGGGGCGAAGTTGACGTCTTGCCAACCCTCCTCCACCTACTTGGTATCAGTTCGAAACGTTATATCCAGTTTGGGACCGACCTCTTCTCAAAGCAGCACAGTCAAGTCGTTGCTTTCCGGAACCAGGACTTTGTTACACCGCACTACACCAGTATTAGTGGCACTATTTATAACAACCGGACCGGGAAGAAGGCCAAGTTGACCAAGAAGCAGCGGGCCAAGTTACGAAAGGACCAGAAACTGGTCAACACGGAACTGGGCCTTTCCGATTCCTTAAACGAAAAGAACCTCCTTCGCTTCTACCATCCGAAGGGCTTTAAGGCTGTTAACCCCGCTGATTATAACTACTCCAACGGGTTGAAGCGGGCTCAACGGATTGAAAAGAAGAAGGGCAATAAGTCGACGAGTATCTTTAGCGAAAACAACAACCAATCGACGGTTGATGATTACAGCACCGATGCTCCAGAACAAAATCACTCTTCTACCGATTCTAACCGGATTAAGATTACTAACCCGGATGGCAATAATAAGAACCAGTAGGAAGTTCATAGCCAAAACAAAATGAGCGCCAGTATTCGGTAAAAGCCGAACGCTGGCGCTCATTTTTGAATCGTCATATTCTCTTTATATTAATGCCACAGCCGCTGCCAGAAGTTGCCCCGCGGGACCTGTTCCTCGCTGTAGAGGTCATAGGTCAGCGGTTCGCCATTAATTGTCCGGATGTCCGGGCTCGATAGCTCAATCTCACCAACCCGTTCATTCTTCCTGATTGGGGCCAAGAGCCTTCCCCGCTTATTTTGCTTCTGGTGGTCATAGTTAACCGCTAAGGTGTAGTGGCGGACTGGTTTACTCCCCCAGATCATCAGCTTCTGTGGTTTGATATCGGTGGTCCGCTGGTTCCCGTTAGCAACCCGCTGCTGGCGCAAATTCTTTGGCAGGGTAATTTCCTGGAGGGGCGTTTGCTTCAGCATGTTATAAAGCTGCTGGGTTGTCGTGAAACGGGCATCTTTATCGTTCCCGTTGGCGTGGAGGACCACAGTGATGATCCGGTGGCCGCGGTAAAGGCCGGTACTGACAAAACACGCTCCGGCGGCATCAGAGGTCCCGGTCTTTAAGCCGTCGATCTGGACGCCACTTACCGTGTACTTATCGCCAGGCAGCATCTTATTCAAGTTCTCTTCCTTCACGGTTTTATTTTTAGCAATGTAAAAACTGGCGCTCTTCTGGGCAGTTACCTGGAGAATATCCGGATATGACCGGATAAGGTAACGGGCTAAGATGGCCGCGTCGGCAGCGGTCATGGCGTTTTCCGCCTTATCCGAGTACTGGTTCAACTTCAAGTTCTTCAGGTCACCATTAGTGAGGCCCACCGGGTTCACGATCGAACACTTTTTCAAGCCGAGGTCCTTAGCCTTTTGCTGGAGCTTAAGGTTAAACTCCTCAATGTTACTGCCGTCCGCCATTGCCAGGGCAAGGGTTGCCCCATCGGCAGACTTGACCATCGCCGCGTTGACCAACTCCCGGACAGTATACGACTGCCCCGCCTGCAGGCCAATACTAGAATAGCTAGGGTCGTTGGAAATGGCTGCGACGTCGGGTGTCACCTGGACCTTACTGTTAGCGGTGATGACGTTTTGCTTCAGTTCGTCATGAATCACAGCAATCGTAAGTAGCTTACTGACGGACGCCACTGGCAACTTCTTATTCGGGTTTTGCTCATAAATAACCTGACCAGTTGAGGCATCCACCATGACCGCCGCCGAGGCATCAATACGTTTACTAGCTGACGCGCCGGTTGCCACGCTTAGTGCAAGCAGCAGCGCGATTAAGAATGAAAAAAATTTTTTCATGAATTTTCTCCCATTTTGTTAAATTGCGTTTGTCAGTTTCAAAAATAACGGTAAGATAGTAATAGTATTCTTCCGAAAGGGGCTAAACCAGTAATGAATCGCGAATTCAAACACCTCTGTCAAATTGCGGGGGTGATTCTTTTGCTTGTCATCCTCTTCATCAATGCCCGCTGCTACCTGGACAGCAGTCACTTCATCCCCGAAGCACGCCGCACCAGCCAGGTCTACAATACCAACCTCCTGAGTCGGGCACGATTGTACAAGGCGTCGGAACACCGCAGTTACCCTAATTTAAGAAAGCAGACCGACCTGCGCCTGATTGCGGAGCCCGGAATGCAGAAGGTCTTTGTCCTGAGCAAGCATAAGGTGATCTACATCATGCACGCCCAGATTAACGCCCAACCTGGCCGCTTCACCAGTCAAGGTAAGTATGGTCAGCAGCTTTTCCACGTCCAGGGCCAGCATACGGTTACTGCCAAGAACTGGGCTGAGTTTGGTCATCACTACTACTTTGAATCGCCAGTAAGCAAGGACCAGCACCCCGTCAGCAACAAGTGGCTAACCAAGCCGGCTAAGGTCGCCAACACCATTCAGCTATCCGCACCCGATGCAAAGTGGGCCCAGTCCCTGCCCAAGGGAACAACCATTATTATCCGTTAGGAAGGTGATCACCATGTTCAGTATTTTTCCCAAAAGCTTTATCAGGAACCTGGTTCTCTGTAACTGTGGCCTCATTATTGCAATGATTGCTTATGACCTCTTAATCCTGCTGGTTCCACTTGTACGGATTACCTTTTTAACGGCAATTGTTACCCTCTTGATCGTAAATATCGTCATCCTGGGTCTCAAGTACATTCACCTGCAACTCAGTTAGTAACCACAATCTTCGTTCCAACGGGGACGTTTCGCGAGAACCAGCGGGCATCCGGAACGGACAAACGGACACAACCGTGGGACCCCTGCGTCTTGCCGAGTTTAGCGGCTTCGGTCTTATTATACTTGCCATTACCAACCGTCGGGACACTGTGGAAAAGGTACTTCCCGTGGTCTAGCCAGGAGACATAGTAATTGGCCCCCTCGTTCAGCTGCGCATTGTAAAAGTGGTCACCGCGCTCGTTTTGAATGTGGTAAGTGCCAGTCGGGGTTAGGCTTTTCATCTTGCCCGTCTTGTCATCCCGTTGGTAAATTCCCCCGGTGCAGTACATAGTGTAGATGATGTGTTTGCCGTCGTAAACGTAGGTCCGGTTCTTTTTAAGACACACCTTAACCCACAAATCCTTGGCCTGTTTCAGGTCCGGGTAAGGAATTGTTTCCGATGATTTCCGCCAGTTAATGGGCGTTCGCATATTGGCATTCCGTTGCGCAACCCCTGCACGCTGTTTAGCCGCCTGGCGCCGGAAGCGCTTAATTTTAGCCTGGCGCGCAATCCGGGCTTTTTGGGCACGAAGGGTGTGGACACGGTGGTTAAGCACCGTGCCAACCACTAACAAGCAAAAGATTGCGTAAAGCCAGTGTTTAACTTTCAAGGTCATAGTATTTATCCGCTTTCTCAATTTACAATTAATAAAAACAACTTTATTATATTATAGGAAAGTGATAATACAATTACTTATTTCAGTAAATTTGTTAAAGGGAGGATGGCGCCATGCGTGATAATTTAAGGGTTTCTTATCTAACCGCCCTCTTCTTTTTTATCGTTGTCGTAATTTACGCTAATCTTGGTTAACGGGGGATTCTTTCTTGCAACGGCTAAAGCACATCTGGGAGTATATCGTTCATCATAAGTGGTCGAAGGACATCTTGCGGGCCAACCTGCTATACATCGTCCTCGTCCTCCTTTATGAGCTGTGTCATTTTGGCCTAAAGCCGGTCAGTTTAGGGGCCGGGATTAAGATGTGGCTATTGATGAACCTCTGCTTATTTTTCAAGCTGGTCCTCGATATAATCGACCGCCTAATTAAGTTACGGGCACGGGGTGAACCACGCGGCCATTAATGACCGCGCTTCTGGGAACATGAAGTAGTATTTAGGATATTATACCTGTATTCAAGATACCTAACTTACAGAACTCCACTCTTTTACCATGGCTAGTCCCTAGCCAATAGCTTTTAATCCTTGATGCAAGATATTAACTGCCGCATTAATATCGCGGTCGTGATGGGCACCACAGTTTTGGCAAGTCCATTCACGAATTTGTAACGGCTTTGGTCCGCTATGGTAACCACAGTGGCTACAAATTTGACTGGTATAGTTCGGTTTAACAGTTACTAATTTCTTACCATACCAGGCACATTTATATGCCAACATGGTCCGGAACTGATACCAACTGGCATTCGCAATCGCTTTAGCTAGGCAATGATTTTTCTGAAGGTTTTTGGTTTGGCAGATTGCAAGAAATAACTTGAACGAATTTAATGACGTAGATTAAGCAGGAAGATCTCGATTGGTGTATGCCAATTAAGACATTTAAGTGGCCGTGAATTCAGATACCAATTAATTTGAACTAGCTTGTGATCGCTTAACTCTTCAATAGCTTGGCCTTTGGGAATAAAGCGCCGTAAAACTCGGTTACGGTTCTCATTACTACCGCGTTCATGTGGTGAATAAGCATGGG
>CAJMLF010000011.1 GCA_905214235.1 uncultured bacterium
CAGACATTTTTGCACCTCCCTGAATTCTTTTAACAGGTAATAATATACCAGTCTTAGAAGAGAATGTAAAGTAGTTTTTCTTGACAGGCTAAATTATTTTCTATTTCCGCTTCTTGCGGAGCTTGCGCAGCTTCTTAATCCGCTTGGCCTTGTCCTTCTTCATCTTGCGGGCCATCCGGTTCATCGCCATCTGCCCCATCTTACCGCCTGGCATCTGACCGCCAAACATGTTCTGCATGCCGCTCATGTTCCCGTTGGTGACCTGCTTCATCATCTTCCGCATCTGGTTGAACTGCTTGATCATCCGGTTAACTTCCACGATTGGCCGGCCCGCCCCTGCGGCCAGGCGGCGCCGCCGGCTCGGGTTCATCAGGTCGGGGTTCTCCCGCTCCTCAGGGGTCATCGAGAGGACGATGGCCTTGATGTGGGTAAACTGCTTCGGGTCAATGTTGATGTTCTTTAGGGCCGGGTTATTGGCCATCCCCGGCATCATCTTGATGATATTTTCGATGGGGCCCATCTTGGTGACCTGGTCCATCTGGGCGAGAAAATCGTTGTAGTCAAAGGTGTTTTCCCGCATCTTGTCCATGGTCTCTTGGGCCTGTTCTTCGTCGAAGTTCTTCTGGGCCTTTTCGATCAGGGTCATCATGTCCCCCATGCCCAGGATCCGTGAAGCCATCCGGTCGGGGTGGAAGACGTCCAGGTCTTCCATCTTTTCCCCTTCACCGACGAACTTGATTGGCTTCCCGGTGACGGCCCGGATTGACATGGCGGCCCCACCACGGGTGTCCCCATCCAGCTTGGTCAGGACAACCCCGGTGATGTCGAGCTTGTCGTCAAATCCCTGGGCGGTGTTGACCGCGTTTTGCCCGGTCATCGAGTCGATTACCAGGAGGATTTCGTCCGGGTTGACCAGCTTCTTGATGTTGGCCAGTTCGTTCATCAGCTGTTCATCGATCTGTAGGCGCCCGGCCGTATCGATGATCACGTAGTCGTTGTGGTTTTGCTTGGCAACTTCCATCCCCTCGCGGACGATCTCCACGGGGGCAACGTCGGTCCCCTTCTCAAAGACCGGCACGTCGATTTGGTCGGCCACCTGTTGCAGCTGGGTGATGGCGGCTGGCCGGTAGACGTCGGCCGCGATGAACAGTGGCCGGGCGTGGTCCTCGTTCTTCAACCGCAGAGCTAACTTCCCCGCGGTGGTCGTTTTACCGGCCCCTTGGAGCCCAACCATCATGATAACCGTTGGAATGTGCTTGGCTTTGTTGAGGGGAACGGCTTCCTCCCCCATCAGCTTGGTCAATTCCTCGTTAACGATCTTGACGATTTGCTGGGCGGGGTTCAACCCCTTCAGCACTTCGGCCCCGGCGGCCTTTTCCCGGACCGTCTTTACGAAGTCCTTAACGACCTTAAAGTTAACGTCGGCTTCCAGGAGGGCGAGGCGGATTTCCCGCATCGTTTCCCGGAGGTCCGCTTCCGTGACCTTAGGCTTGCGCCGTAGTTTTTCCATCGCCTTTTGCAGGCGCTCAGTTAATCCTTCAAATGCCATTGTTTATTCTTCCTCCAAACTTTCCAAATGGCCAACCAAGTCGTTCAGCTTGGCATCGTCTGGGTAGTGGGTACGCACGTAATTTTGGATCTCGTCTGCCTGCTTATTGCGCGCCTGAAACTCGGCGTAAAGGTGCAACTTGGCCTCGTAGTCTTCCAAAATATTCTCTGTCCGCTTGATATTATCATAAACCGCCTGGCGACTCACGTGAAAGTTCTCGGCAATCTCGCCAAGAGAGTAGTCATCCCCGTAGTAGAGCTCCAGGTAGTCGTTTTGCTTCTTGGTCAAGAGCGGCTGGTAAAACTCAAAGAGGGAGTTAATCCGGTAGTTCTTTTCAATTTCCATCGTGAACTCTCCCTAGTCGACCTCGACCAGGCCCTTGAAGAGGCCGTAAACGAAGTCGCTGGCGTTGAACTTCTGCAAGTCATCGACCTTTTCACCAAGGCCCACGTACTTGACGGGCAGGTGGAGTTCGTTCCGGATTGCCAGGACAATCCCCCCACGGGCCGTCCCGTCAAGCTTGGTCAGGACAATCCCGGTGACGTCCGTACTCTGCTTAAAGAGCTTGGCCTGGTTGAGGGCGTTTTGCCCCGTCGTGGCGTCCAAGACCAGCAGGACTTCGTGAGGCGCGTCCGGAATCTCCCGGGTCAGAATCCGCTTCATCTTGGCCAGCTCGTTCATCAGGTTGACCTTGTTCTGTAGCCGGCCGGCTGTATCAACGAAGAGGATGTCGTAGTCCTCCTTCTTGGCCTTTTGGACCGCGTCGAAGACTACCGCCGCCGGGTCGCCGTTCTCTGGCCCGGTGACGATGTCGACACCGTCACGCTTGGCCCAGACATCCAGCTGTTCCGTGGCCCCGGCCCGGAATGTGTCGGCGGCCGCCAGCAGGACCTTCTTGCCCTGCTTCTTGAAGAGGGCTGCCATCTTCCCGATGGTGGTCGTCTTCCCGGCCCCGTTGACGCCGACGAACATGATCACGGTCGGGCCTTCCTTAGCCATCTGCAAGGCTGGTTTCTCGTCCTTGCCGGCCTCGTCGTAGAGGTCCACCATCTTCTCGATGATGACGTTCGAGACGTCCTGCTTGCTCTTGGCGTTCTCCAGCTTAACCTCTTCTCTGAGCTCATCACTGAGTTTCATCGCCATGTCGTAGCCGACATCGGATTCAATCAGCATGTCCTCCAGGTCGTCGAAGAAGTCCTCGTCGACGTGGCGGAAGTTGGCCAAGAAGCGGTTCAGCCGGGCACCGAATCCGGTCCGCGACTTCTCCAACCCCTTGTCGTACTTCTTCTCTGTCTTATCTTCCGTATCCGCTGCCGAGGCCGCACTATCCGCTGGTTCGGGTGCGGTCGATGCGGGCGTCGTCGGTTGGGTTGGTGCGGTGCTGGCTGGTGCTGGCTCGGTAGCGCTTGTTGGCGCTGGGGCCGTCGGCTGGGCACTGGTGGATGCTGGCTCAGTAGGCGCAGTTTCACTGGCGGATGCCGGTGCTTCACTTGGTGCAGTTGGGGCCGCACTCACTGCTGCCGGTTCCGGTGTCGTTGGTTCGGCACTAGCCGGCTCAGTTGGCTGCGGCTGCTCACTGGCCACACTGCTTGGTGCGGTCGTCGGCTGCGTTGGTTCTGGAGCCGTTGTTGGCTGAATCACTGCCGGCTCAGTGGCCGTGGTGGCCGGCGTTGGTTGGGCCGCCGGTTGACTCTCGGCAGGCGTCGATTGCGTTTGCGCAGGGGCCGGCGGCGTCACCTGGACCGCCTCACTAGCGGGGGTCGTCGGCTGGGCGCTGGCCGCTGACGCTGGTGTGGTCGGGGCGCTAGGAGCTGCCGATTCTTCCTGTTTTTTCTTTTTATGACGGCGGAAAATATCAAATAATCCCATGACTATTCCTCCTCGTTTTCTTCATTCAAGTTTTCAACGACATCGACGGAGACCATCTTGGAGACTCCGGACTCCTGCATGGTGACCCCGTACAAGACATTGGCCCCCATCATCGTTCCCTTCCGGTGGGTAATCACGATGAACTGTGGCCCCGTCTTGCCGAAGCGGTTGAGGTAGTTGGCAAAGCGCTGCACGTTGACCTCATCAAGCGCCGCTTCCGGTTCGTCTAGGATGGCAAACGGTACCGGCCGGACCTTCAGGATGGCAAACAGCAGGGTAATCGCGGTCAGGGCCCGTTCCCCACCGGACAGCAGGTTCATGTGCTGGTTCTTCTTGCCCGGTGGCTGGGCCATGATGTCAACCCCCGTGTTCAAGAGGTCGTGGGGGTCGGTCAAGACCAGCTTGGCCTGGCCGCCCGCGAAGATCTGCTGGAAGGTCTCGTTGAAGGCTGCCGAAACCTTCTTAAAGGTTGCGGTGAAGCGCTGCTCAACCTGGCCGTCCATCTCGGCCATCGTCTGTTTGAGCTGGTCGCGGGACTCCAGGAGGTCGGTCTGCTGCCCCTTCAGGAAGTCATATCGTTCCTTGACCCGGTCGTACTCCTCGATGGCACTAACGTTGACCTCGCCCAGCTCGGCAATTCCCCGCCGCAAGAGCTTCAGACGAATTGCTAACTGCGAATCACTAATTTCCTTGTCAACCTTCTGGCGGGCCTCGTCAATCGTCATTGAATAGTTATCGTTCAGGCGGTTAAGCAGCTGGTCAATCTTGCCCTCGCTGCGGACCCGCCGTTCGTTTAAGTCGTTTAAATCATCCTTGGCCGCCCGTTCGAGTTCCTGGAGGCGCTGGTGGTCGTTTTCGGCCGCCGCCAACTGGTCCTCGACCTGGCTGACCTGCTGGTTCAGCTCCTTCAGCTGGGCCTGGTGGGCCGCCAACTTCTTCTTGGCCGTTGCCAGGGCTGCCGCCGTGGACTCCGTACTATCATCCGCCGACTGGAGTTCCTGGGCGAGCTGGTCACGCTGGCTGCGGAGCTGGTCGGCCGCCGCATCCAGTTCGGCCAGCTGGTGGTCGAGGCCTTGTTCTTGCCGGGCATACTGCTGGCTGCGTTCCTCGGCCACCGCCAGCCACTGTCTGAGCTGGTGAATCCGCTCGCTCTGACTATCGGCATCCGTCTGAAGGGCCCGAATCTGCTGGTTAACCTGCTGGGTCGCTTTTTGGACCTTGGCCAACTGCTGGTCGGTATCCTCCTGGGCCGCCTGGTTATCGGCCAAAGCGGACTGGAAGTCCTGGTGCTGGTTATCCTGGAGGGCGGACTGGCGCTTCAGGGTGTTGATCTGGCGGTCAACTTCTGCCTGCTGGTCGGCCAGGACCCTGGATTGGCCCTGGGCATCCTGCAGCCGCCCCTGGTAACCGTGTAGTTCCTCCTGAAGGGCGGTTACCTGGGCCTGGCCCCGCTGGTGGGAGGCCTGTAAAGCTGCCACCCGCTTTTCCAGTTGCTTTGCCTGGTCCTGTTGGCGCTTCAAGAGGGCGTCCAGTTCCTTACCCGACTGCTTCTGACTGAGCAGGCCGTGCTGGTGGTGACGGTTCGCCCCACCGGTCATCGCCCCGCTGGCGTTGATCAGCTGGCCGTCCAGGGTCACCACCCGTAACTGGTGGTGGCCGGCCCGGGCAACCGCCGTGGCGTGGTCGAGGTTGTCAACGATGACCGTGTTAGCCAGGAGGTGGTTGACAATAATCTGGTAGCGGTCTTCGTACTTGATCAGATCGGTGGCCCGGCCAACGTAGCCCGGCAGGTTAGCCACCGTCGGGCTGACCGTCACCGGCCGCCGGGAACTCAGGGTGTCCAACGGCAGGATGGTCACCCGCCCGGCGCGCTGGCTGATCAGGTAGTGAATGATTTGCTTCCCGGTTGCCTGGCTGTCGACCACCAGCTGCTGGAGCTGGCCGCCAAGGACGGTTTCAATCGCCGTCGTCAGCTTGGCCGGCACCTCAACCAGCTCACTGACCGCCCCGGCGAGACCAGGAAACTGGCGGCGGTTTTTCAGGACCGCCTGGACGCCCCGGTAGTAGCCAGCATATTCGTCTTCCATTGCCCGGAAGTTCTTGATCCGGGACTCGGTCGAGTGGGCATCCCCGAGGGCCTGGTACCACTGCCGCTGGGTCTCCTGGTACTGGTTCGTCAGGTCGGATAATTTCTGTTGGGTATCAGTTAGCTTGGCCTGGCAGTCCTTAACCTGGGCCGTCAACTGGTCAATCTTGTCCTGGGCCGCTTGTCCCTGCTTTTCCAGGGCCGCGCGCTTCTCCTGGCGGGCGGCCAGGTCAGCGTTACTCTGTTTCTCCTGGCTCAACCGCTGCTGGTGACCCTGCTTCAGAAAGTTCTCCTGGTTGTGGAGGGTCGTCTGCTTCTGGAGGAGGTCAATCTGCTGGTCGCGCAGGTGGTTGAGGCGGTCCTGGAGCTTAGCAATCTGCTCCTGGCCGGTCAGCTGTTCAGCATCCGCCAAGTCCGCCTGGTGGCTTTCAACAGCCGCCTGGTGGCTGGCTTCCTGCTTCTTGAGGTCCGCCAACTGGTCCTGGATTGAACTAACGGCGGCCGCATTCTTGGCCAGTTGTTCCTGGAGGCGGTCCTGCTCACGTTCTTGCTGCTGGTGCTTGACCGTGGAGACCGACTGCTTGGAATTGTAGCCGGCAATCAACTCGGTCTGCTGGAGAATCGCCTGCTGGAGGCGGTCCTTTTCGTTCAGGAGGTCCGCCCGCTGTTTCTTTAATTCGGCCAGCTTGCTAGCGGCCGCCTTGGCTTGGTCCTGGTACTGGTCAGCCAACTGCTTAGCCTGGTCGACCTTGCCCGTCGTGGCCGCCATTTGCTCGTGCACGCGGTCGTAGTTACGGACCAACTGAGTGCGGTCAAAGCGGTCCAGCTGCTCTTTTTGTTCGAGGTAGTCCTTGGCCAAGGCACTCTGGTCCGCCAAGGGTTCCAGCTGACTATTCAGCTCACTGATGATGTCATTGACCCGGTTAAGGTTATCCATCGTGGCGGACAGGCGCTTTTCGGCGGTCTCCTTGTTCTTCCGGTACTTGGCAACCCCGGCGACCGCTTCAATAATCGCCCGCCGGTCAGCCGGTTTCCCGTTGAAGACCGCTTCAATCCGGCCCTGGGAGATGATGGAGAAAGACTCCCGGCCCAGGCCCGAATCGATGAAGAGGTCAACGATGTCCTTTAGCCGGACCTTCTGCCCGTTGATCAAGTACTCACTGTCCCCGTTGCGGTAGAGCTTCCGGGTGATTGTCAGCTCGGTGAAGTTGCTGGCCAGGTAGTGGTCACTGTTATCAAAGGTGATAGAGACCAGCGCCCGGTTCAGTGGGGCCCGGTCGGCGGAACCGTTGAAGATCACGTCGGCCATCTTGTCCCCACGGAGGTGACGGGCCGACTGTTCACCCATCACCCAGCGGATGGCTTCGATGATGTTGCTCTTCCCGCTACCGTTGGGGCCGACGATCCCGGTCATTCCTTCTTCAAATTTAATCGTGGTTTTGTGCGCAAATGATTTAAAACCATCTAAAGTTAACGACAATAATTGCATGCTTATCTTCTCTCAACGTTACTTCGTCGTGCGGAGCTTTTCCAACGCCTTCTTTGCCGCCTGCATCTCCGCCTGCTTCTTTGAAGACCCGCGCCCTTCGGCAATGACCTTGCCATCTGCCGAAACATTGACGTGGAATTGGGGGTCGTTTTCCGTTCCCTGTTCGTCCAGGAGGTGGTATTCAATCAGGACGTCCCCATCGCGTTGCAAGAATTCCTGAAGGCTAGTTTTGGCATCAACGGCGTGGTCAAACCAGCCCATGTCGAGCTTCGGGAAGATTACCCGGTGGACAAACTTCTCCACAGCGGGCCGTCCCTGGTCAAGGTAGAGGGCGCCGACGAAGGATTCAAAGATGTCGCAGAGCAGGCCCGGACGCTGGCGGGCACCGGCCATCTCTTCCCCGTGTCCCAGCCGGATGTACTGGTCAAAGTGACACTCCTTGGCAAACTTGGAGAAGCTGTCCTCGCAGACCATCGCCGCCCGCAGACGGGTCAGCTTACCCTGGGGGAGTTCAGGGTAGCGCTTGTAGATGTATTCAGAGACAATTAGTTCCAACACGGCATCGCCAAGAAATTCGATCCGTTCGTAAAACTTCAGGTGCTGGTTGGGGTGTTCATTAACGTAGGAAGCCTGGGTAAAGGCTTCTGCTAATAAACTCGGGTCAGCAAAGTGAATATCAAATTCCTTGGCCAAGTAGTCTTGCAGTTCGTTAATCATAAACCTATTCCTTTCTTATCTTCATTAAAATATTGATTCTTTCCTATTATACTAGACAAGTCTTTTCCTGGGCAGGATTTTTCGCTTTAAAAAGAAAAAAGCCGAACGAGCCGGCTTCTTGCGTTTAATCTGCTGTGTGTTGGTCGATATAGTCAACCACTTCACCAATGGTGCTCAGCTTTTCGGCTTCGTCATCGGCGATCTCAGCATTAAAAGTATCTTCTAGTTCAAGAACGAATTCAACAAAGTCAATTGAGTCGGCATCCAAATCCGTCTTCAGGTTCAAATCATCCGTGATCTTGGCCCGGTCGATGTCAAAATGATCGGCCACGATTTCGGAAACCTTGTTAAAAATTTGGGTACGCTTATTATCATTTTCAGCCATGGTAAATAACCTCTCTTTATTAAGTACGCTCCTATTTTATTCGTTTTTGTCCTGCTTGTCTACTACTGAAGCTTGACCGAAGAATTCAACCGTCTTCTCAATGACTCCCGAGGTCAGCATTGTCCGGATTTGGCCAATGGTATTCTTAACCGCCTTGGCATCCGAGGAACCATGGGTCTTAACGACTGGCGCCTTCAGGCCAAGGAGAACGGCCCCGCCGTAAGTGGAGGCACTCATCTTCTTACCAATCTGGTGGAAGACTGGTTTCAAGAAGAGGTAGCCCAGCTTAGCCCGCAGGCCCCCGTTTAAGATCCCGTCCTTAATCAGGGACAGCATCATCTTGGCGGTTCCCTCAGTGGCCTTCAGGGCCGCGTTGGCCGTCCAGCCATCGCTGACCACCACGTCGGCCTTGCCGTACAGGAGGTCACCGGATTCAATGTTGCCGACAAAGTTGATGCCCTCCTCGGCATTCAGGTCCTGCCAAACAGCCTTATGGAGCTGGTCCCCCTTGTCCTCTTCGGCCCCGTTATTGAGCAGGGCAACCCGGGGATTATCCACGCCCAAGACGTTTTCGGCGTAGAACTTACCCAGGTAGCTAAACTGCACCAGGTTGCGTTCCTTGCTCTCGGCGTTGGCCCCGGTGTCCAGGTAGACGAAGCTGTGGCGGTCGGCACCCGGCTGGGTAATCGGCAGGATGCTGGTCAGGCCGGGCCGGTCGATCCCCTTGATCCGGCCAACAATGAAGATTCCGGCCGCCAGGACAGCCCCAGTGTTGCCGGCGGAGAAGAAGGCGTCTGCCTCCCCCTCCTTGACGGCCCGGGCTGCCCGGACGATTGAAGAGTCCTTCTTCTTCCGGATTGCCCGGACGGGTTCCTCACCCATTGAGATTTCCTCAGTGGTGGCCATAATGGTCAGCCGGTCGTTGTTCTTGATCAGGGGTTTAACCTTGGCCGGGTCACCGAACAGCTCAAATTCCAGGTCCGGGTACTGGTCACGGGCCTGCTCAACCCCCTCGATAATCGCTTGTGGGGCGTTGTCGCCACCCATTGCATCAACGGCAATTTTCATCTTTCTTCCTCCTCGTTTAGTCAAAGTGTGTTTGAAGCTGGTGACGTTGTAAGTACAGCACCAGCGGTTGGTTATCATCTTGTTCATCCCAATGCGGCGTCATCAACAGGTTCGCCGCGTCCTGGCGGGCAATCTGAAGGATTTTCAGGTCCCCCACCGGGTCGCCGACCTTAAAGTCGGGAACCCCCGACTGCTTGTTTCCCAGGACATCCCCGGAACCGCGAAGTTCCAGGTCCCGCTGGGCAACCTTAAAGCCGTCCGTGGTTTCCACCATCGTCTTCATCCGGGCCTTCCCCTCGTCGGTCTTTGGGTCGGCCAGCAGGAGGCAGTAGCTCTGCCGGTCCCCCCGACCAACCCGACCACGCAGCTGGTGGAGCTGGGCAAGGCCGAAGCGGTCGGCGTTATAGATCATCATGACGGTGGCGTTCGGGTTGTCGACCCCGACCTCAATCACCGTGGTGGAGACCAGGACCTGGAGCTTGCCGTCCTTGAACTGGTGCATGACATCGTCCTTCTCCTCACCGGTCATCCGGCCGTGGAGGAGGCCCACCTGGTATTGAGGGGCAAAGTACTTGGCCATCTCCTGATAGAGGTCGGTGGCGTTTTGCACGTCAAGGGCCTCCGACTCCTCAATCAGGGGACTGACGATGTAGGCCTGGGCCCCCGCGGCGAGCTGGTCGCTCAAAAAGCGGAGGGCCTCACTCTGCTGGCTAACCTTGAGCCAGCGGGTTTCAATTGGCTTCCGGCCGGCGGGCATCTCATCGATGATGGAAACGTCCATTTCACCGTAGGCCGTGATGGCCAGGGTCCGGGGAATCGGGGTCGCGGTCATCGCAAGGACGTCCGGGTTGTTCCCCTTCTCCCGCAATTGCTGGCGCTGGTTAACCCCGAAGCGGTGCTGTTCATCGGTCACGACCAGGCCGAGGTTGGCATACTCGACGTTGTCCTGGATCAGGGCGTGGGTCCCGATGATCAGGTTGATCGACCCGTCCTTGATTGCCGAAGCCAGCTGGCGGTGTTGTTTGGCCGTCAGGGACCCGGTCAAAAGGCCGGCGTGCACGTGGGTTCCGGCAAAGACTTTCGATAGCTTTTCGGCGTGCTGGGCCGCCAGAATTTCCGTGGGGGCCATCAATGCGGCTTGGTAACCGGCACTGATGGCGGCGTAAATGGCGATGGCCGCCACAATCGTCTTCCCGGAGCCCACGTCCCCCTGGAGGAGGCGGTTCATCTGGTAGGGCTCCCGCAAATCGCGGCAGATCTCGTTGACCACCCTTTTCTGGGCCCCCGTCAACTCAAAGCCAATCCCGGCAATAAATTCCTTCAGCTCGTCGTTATGGTAGAGGATCCGGTTCCCGTCCCTTTGCCGGCGAGCCCGGCGTAGTGCCTGAAGGCGGAGCTGGAAGAGGAAAAATTCCTCGTAAGTGGCCGTCCGCCGCGCCGCCTTCGCCCTTCCCGCGTTTTCTGGAAAGTGGAGGTCGTGGATCATCTGCTGGCGGTCCATCAGGCGGTAACGCTGGCGGAGGGGCGTTGGAATCAGGGTGGGGATAACTGACCAGTAGTCGTCATAGGCCTGGCGAATCAGGCCCCGCAACGTCGCCTGGCGGATATGCTTGTTGACCGGGTATACCGCCCCGGAGGACTTCTTCTTTTCGTCCGCCGCGGTCAACAGTTTGTTAGCCGTCACTTGGCGGCGGCGGGCATCCCACTTGCCCATCACCGTCACCTGCTCGTTTAGCTGGACCTTCTTAGCTAGGTAAGCCTGGTTGAAGAAGGTCGCCATGATGACCTGCTGGCCAACCTGGATGCGGAGGCTGAGCCGGCTGCGGCGGTAACCGTACCGGGTCAGGAGGGGTTCGGAGACCACCGTCCCCTGGACCGTGACCTTCTGCCGGTCCTTGACGGTTGCCAGGTCGACCGGGGTCACGTCATCGTAGCGACTCGGGTAGTAGGTTAACAGGTCGCCGACGGTATCAATTCCCAAAGTCGCCAGGTCGGCAACCCGCTTGGGGCCGACCCCCTTCAAGGTTGCAACCGAATCCTGCAAGCTCTTCATTAATATCCCCCCTTCACTACAAAAAAGGATGTGACAAAATGCCGACATCCCTTTGAAAATTCAATTTACAAATTCCGTTAATTATTCAACCGAGATCAGGTATGGGTAGACCGGTTGGCCACCTTCGTAGATCTGGATGTCCAGCTCGTCATCGACGTCTTCAACCGCGGCCTTGATTGCTTCAGCGGTTTCCTTATCGCCGTCCTCACCGTAGAGGATCGTGACGATTTCGCTGTCCTCGTCCAGCATCTTCTTGACCATTTCAATCGCGGCCGTCTTCATGTCGGGATCGGTGATCACAATCTTACCGTCGACGATTCCCAGGTAGTCATTCTTCTTGATGTCCTGACCGTCAATCGTTGTGTCACGGACCGCATGGGTCACCTCACCACTTGCAACCGTGGCCAGGTTGGCCTCCATGTTCTGCTGGTTGTCATCCAGGGAGTCCTCGGCGTTGTAAGCCAGCAGGGCTGACATGGCCTGAGCAATCGTCTTGGTGTGGACAACCTTGGTTGGGATGTCAGCAACTTCCGCAGCCTGTTCCGCCGTCATGAAGATGTTCCCGTTGTCCGGCAGAACGAGGGCCTTCTTGGCACCACTGTTGTTGATGGCGTCAACAATGTCCTGGGTACTTGGGTTCATCGTCTGACCCCCACTGATGATATGGGTGACACCGAGGCTCTTTAAGAGCTTGATGATCCCGTCACCGGAAGCGACCGCAATCAGGGCCGTATCAACGGTTTCTTCTTCCGTTTCCTTGGCCTTTTCAACGGGCGTTGGCTCCTGAGAATCTTCTTCGTCATCGTGTTCCATGATCTCTTCTTGTTGCCAAACCATGTTGTGGATTTCAATGGTCTGGAGGTCACCGAATTCCTGTCCCCAACTGAGAACTTGACCCGGGTGCTCCGTGTGGACGTGGACCCGGACAACCTGGTCGTCATTTAATACCAAGAGGCTGTCGCCCAGCTTGGCCAGGTAATTGTAGAAGGTATCGTAGTCGAACTTCTTCGTAACCTGCTTTCCCTTACCGAGGCGGACCAGCATCTGGGTACAGTAAGTGTACTTGATGTCGGCAGGGTCAAGCTTCCCCTGGACACTCTGGTGGTCCATGGCGTTGACCATCTCGTCGACTTCGGCCTTATCCGGCTTGTACTCGGCACTCTTTTCGACTTCCTTGCCGCTCAGTGACTCGTCGAAGGATTCGAGGACGTAAACCAGTCCCTGACCACCAGAGTCGACCACGCCGACTTCCTTTAAGACCGGCAGCAGGTCGGGCGTCTTGGCGAGGGCCTTTTCACTTGCCGCGAAGATGGCGGCGATGATTTCAACCAGGTCGTCTGTCTCCTTGACCTTGTTCAACCCCGCCTGGGCGGATTCCCGGACAACCGTCAGAATTGTCCCTTCCGTCGGCTTCATGACCGCCTTGTAGGCAACCTTGGCCCCGTTAGCGTAGGCGTTGACAAAGTCCTGGGCGTTCAGGGTGTCCTTACCGGCCGCTGCTTTGGCAAAGCCCCGGAAAATCTGGGATAGGATAACGCCGGAGTTTCCCCGGGCCCCCATCAAAAGGCCCTTGGCAAGGGCGGCACTCAGGTCGCCAACCTTGGTACTGGATTCTTCACGTTCGTACTTGGCACCACTGGACATCGAAGAAGCCATGTTCGTCCCGGTGTCACCATCGGGAACGGGGAACACGTTCAGGGAATTAATGAAATCTGCCTTATTATTTAACTTGTCAGCGGCAGCTTGTACCATCTTGCCGAATTCAAGATTTGTAATTTCTGTTACAGCCAATTAAAAATTCCTCCCGTGGTCTAACTAGTCTTCTTCAATTGAGCGGACACCTTGGACGCAAACGTTGACCGCGTCCGCCGTGATGCCGAGCATCGATTCCAGGTTGTACTTAACCTTGGATTGGACACTCTTTGATACTTCGGAGATCTTTGTCCCGTAGCTGACAATGATGTTGACTTCAACCGTAATTCCATTGTCCTGCTGACGAACGACAACCCCCTTATTGAAGTTTTCCCGCCGCAAAATCTGGTTAACGCCATCGCGGACCGGGTTGCGGCTTGCCATTCCAACAACACCGTAATTATCAGTAGCAGCACCACCGACAACCGTAGAAATCACATCGTTGTCAATGTCGATTGTTCCTGCTTTAGTCTTAATTTTTACTGCCATCTTCATGGCCTCCCTGCTAGTTTAATGTTCTTTTTTACTATCTAGATTTAGCTAACACCATCATAGCATAGCACAGCGTTAATAAAAAGTAACCCCTGGGCAAATAGTTAATGGGGTTGACCATTTTAAGATAAAAAATAAGCCGCCCCACTGGACGGCATCATTTTTAATTAAACCCGAGTCACTTTACCGGACTTCAAAGTACGTGCTGAAACGTAAACCTTCTTTGGCTTACCGTTAACCAAGATGGTTGCCTTTTGCAAGTTAGGCTTCCAGCTACGACGACTTGAGTTAAGGGCGTGAGAACGCTTGTTACCAAAGCGTGTCCGTTTACCGTTGATAAAATCTTTAGCCATTGGTGATACCCTCCTCTTTATTACAAGTATTGATATTACGCATAACTGCGATGTAACTCACCTAATTAATTTACCATAGCGATTCCGACAATGCAATAGTTTTCTTTCAAGTATTTTTCCTTGACAGTCTTACCGGGTCGGAATGTCCCGGCAGCGGATAACCGCCACAACCCCGTCTTCAAAGGAAAAGTGGTTGACCGGGGCCGTAAAGCGGTTGCTGGACCAGGAGAAGGGAATTGAACTCGACCAGTCCTTCAGCGGGTACTTCTCGTCCAAAAGGGTCAGGCCCTTAACGGGGGTCAGGGTGACAAAGGCCAGGTAGTCCATCCCCGGCGCCTGATGGACAGCGTGGTGGCCGGGCAGGTAGTAGTCGACCAGGTTTCCCCGGTCAATGAAGTGGATCTTCTCCACGTAGTCGTGGTAGGTCGCTTGCAAAGGCAGGAAAAGGTTGGCTAGCAGGTGGTCGAGCCGACCGCCCGTCGCCCCAAAAACATCGATTCGGTCCGGCTGGTACTTATCAATCGCCAGCTTGACGCCCAGCTGGGTGTCGGTAAAGTCCTTGGCCGGTGGAAAGGTCTCAATGTCGGTCAAGTGGTCCTTGAGGTGGGCAAATTCGGCCTGGTTGGTCGAGTCAAAGTCACCAATTGCCACCGCGGGGGTAATCCCCCACTTTAAGAGGACGGTGGCCCCGTGGTCAACGGCGATCCAGGTCTCTTTCTGCCGCTTGATGATTGTTTCTTTAGGCACCAATGTCAACGGGCCCCCGACGAGTAAGTTTACGCGCATGATTATCCCCCAAAATAAATAGTGAGTGGGAAATAGTTTTTCAAAGGACTTCCCCACTCACTTCTTTTGATTAATTACTTAGTAGCATTCCGCAGTGCTTCAACCTGCTTGGCTGGGTCGTCAGCGTTGAAGACGAAGGAACCAGCAACGGCAACGGTGGCCCCGGCCTTGTAACAGTCGGCAACGGTCTTGTCATTGACCCCACCGTCAACTTCAATGTCGAAGTCGTAGCCTTTTTGCTTCTTGATTTCGTTTAATTGGGCAATCTTTTCAACCGTTTCCGGTAGGAACTTTTGACCACCAAAGCCAGGGTTAACGGTCATGACCAGGACTTGGTCAACCATATGCAGGACCGGTTCAATCATGGCAACTGGCGTACCAGGGTTGATAACAACTTCGGCCTTCACACCACCGTTCTTGATGATTTGCAGGGCCCGGTGAATGTGTTGGGTGGCTTCCACTTGCACACCAATGATGTCGGCACCAGCGTCAATGAACATTGGCAGGATGTGTTCTGGGTGTTCAACCATCAGGTGGACATCCAGGGTCATCTTGGTGATTGGACGAATGGCCTTAACAAAGCCAGGTCCGTAAGAGATGCTGGGCACAAAGGTCCCATCCATGACGTCGATGTGGAGGTATTCAGCGCCCGCCTTGTCGACCTTTTCAATGTCCTTCTGCAAATTTACGTAATCAGCACTCAAAATCGATGGTGCAACTTTAATCATTCTAATTCCCTCATTTCTTATAATTTGGCTTCTGGTTGACGATGATGTCGTGGAACTGGACATAGTCGTCATACCGACTCTTCATGATTATACCATGGTCTAGAGCATTCTTCACTGCGCAACGGGGTTCTTTCAGGTGCAGGCAACCACGGAACTTGCATTCCGGTGCTAGCCGTCGCATCTCCGGAAAGAGGTTCGGCAGTTCTTCAACAGTCATATCAAAGGTTTCGTAGGAGGAAAAACCCGGCGTGTCGGCGATCAGAGCCCCATTGACGTTCAGGAGGCTGACCTTCCGGGTCGTGTGCCGGCCCCGCTTTAAGGCCTGGGAAATTTCCCCGGTTGCCAGGTCCAGCTCTGGGGCCAGGTGGTTGAGGAGGGTTGACTTCCCCGCCCCCGTCTGGCCCATCATCGTCACAACCTGACCGACCAAGGGCTTTTGCAGGCGGCCTAACTGGTTCTTGGCAAATGGTTGGCGGTCAGCAAAGACTTGGTAGCCAATCTTGGAATAACCCGCCGCCACTTCCTGGATGCGGTCATACTGGTCATCGTCGAGGAGGTCGGTCTTCGAGAAGAAAATCAGTGGCGTGATCCCCTGTTCCTCCAGGCCAACCAACTGGCGGTCCAATAGGTTGGGTGAGAAGGTCGGCTGGGTAGCGGCCGTTACCACCACCGCCATCGTGATGTTGGCGACGGGCGGCCGGACCATCTGATTCTTTCGGGGGAGGACCTTCAGGAGGTAACCATCACTAAATTCAACCTGGTCACCAACGACCGGTTTGATCTTCTTCTTACGGAAGTTGCCCCGGCCCCTTGTCCGGTAAATTTTTCCGTCAGCAATGACGTCGTAAAAGCCACTTAAAGACTGTTGAATAATTCCTTTCACTTTACACCTCTACTTTATCCTGTGATATTCGTTGCGCTCATAATTGTCCGACCATTCCTGACAACCCGGTAGGCCCCCATCTGGCCGTGCTTAAGGGTAAACGGCACGTTGATGGTGGTCTCCTGGTTGATCGTAATGTCCTGGTACTCCATCGTCAGGTTGTGGTTAGCGTCCCGGATGTAAATCTGGACCCGGTTCTCCCGCTGGCCACCGTTCCCGTCAAACGGGATGTTGATCTGGATATTGGTCGTCTTCGTCTGGTTACCGGAGTTAGCCAAAGTTACCGTCAGGGTGTCACCGTGGTTGAGGGTGCCCCCCGCTTTCGGCGTCTGACTGATGACGTGGTTGGTAGCGACCGTCTTAGACTTCTTCTCCTGGGTCGTTAACTGCAGCTTGTGCTCGTTGGCAAATTTCTGGACGACACTGATGTCCTGATTACGGAAGTCTGGAATTTTGATATTTTGCTTACCGGCGCTAACCCGGAAGGTAATCGTGTCGCCATTCGTGTTGACCGTCTTCCCCTTGGAGAAGTTCTGCTTCATGATGGTTCCTGGGTCAGCGGTGTCCGAATAGACCTTCTGCTGGCGAACTAAGAATCCCTTGTTACGCAGGGAGTTAGCAACGGATGAGTAGTCATCACCCACGTAGTCCGCCATCTTCATGTTCTTTACCCCGGTGCTGACTTCAAGGTCAACGCTGCCGTTGACCCGCTTCTTGGCGCTGACGCCGGGGGTGCTGTCAATGACGTGGTTCTTGGCCACCTGTTCACTATTAACCCGGGTAATATTACCGACCCGCAGCCCCTGAGCATTCAGAAGACGCTCGGCCTGGATAGGGGTCTTCCCCTCAACGTCGGGCACAATGACCTGGCGGAACATAAACCACCAGGTGCAAATACCAGCGCCAATTGCCAGGATTGCGGCAAGTCCGCTGAGCCAGTACCAGAGGTGACGGTGGCCCTTCTTGGGTTGCGCGTCAGTTTTCTGGTCGTCTTTTTCGTCCTGCTTGGCCGCTTGTTCCGCATCAACCTGCCTGATCTGCTTGGAGATCTCGGCGGCGGAAAGGACCTTGGTCTTCCCATCGTCGCACTTGACCTCCCAACGGGGTTCGTTGGCCCGCTTGGGATCAAGGCTGGTGGCAAGGTCGGTTTCCATCTCCTTAACGTTGGCGTAACGCTCATGGGGGTCCTTGGCCGTGGCCTTAAGGACGACGTTTTCCAACGGTTGCGGGATCTTAGGGTTAGTTGACCGTACGGACGGGATATCCTCCCGGAAGTGCTTTAAGGCAATTGATACGGCCGTCTCCCCTTCGAAGGGCACGGAACCCACCAACATTTCGTAAAGGATGATCCCTAAGGAATAAATATCTGATTGTTTGGTTGCAATGCTTCCCCGCGCTTGTTCGGGGGAAAGGTAGTGTACTGACCCCATTAAGGTATTGGTTTGGGTCAGTGAATTTTGGGACGTCGCAACCGCAATCCCAAAATCAGTAATTTTTATGTTCTTGTTAGCATCAATTAAAATATTCTGCGGTTTTAGGTCACGGTGAATGATACCGTGCGCGTGCGCGGTCTCCACAGCCAACAGGATTTGTTTCATAATGTCGACTACTTGGGGGAGCGGAATTGGGTAGTGTTCCTTGATAAAAGCTTTTAAATCCGTTCCCTGGACGTACTGCATGACCATGTACTGCAGCCCGTTATCCTCACCGACGTCGTAGACACCGACAATGTGGGGGTCGTTTAGCTGGGTTGCCGCCAGGGCTTCTCGGTGGAAGCGACGCTTGGTCTTGGGGTCGTCCCGCAAGTCCAAGCGGAGCAGTTTGATTGAAACGTCGCGATCTAAAACCATGTCATGAGCTAAGTAAACGGTTGCCATTCCGCCCTCACCTAAAGAGCGGATAATCCTGTATCGGTGACCGATCGTTTCTCCAGGATTCATACTCAACCCTCCTGGCTATAATCATTAATTCCAATTAAGACGGTGATATTATCGGGGCCGCCCGCTTCGTTGGCCTTCTTGACAAGGCGTGCACACTTCTGGTCAATTGGGACCTGGTCGTCACTTAAGACCGCCTTTAATTCATCCTTTTCGACAGTCTTAAAGAGCCCATCGGAGCACATCAGTAGTTTATCGCCGGGAGCAAACTTAAACCGGTTTACTTCAATTTGTGCGTCGGGTGAGATTCCAATTGCCCGGGTAATAATGTTGCTTTGGGGAAGCTTTAGGGCCTCTTCCTCTGTGATATCGCCGCTTTTGACGAGTTCGTTTACCAAGGAATGGTCAATTGTGACCTGGGTCATCATGTCATCATGCAAAAGGTAGCCACGACTGTCCCCAATGTTGGCCACGACGAGGTTCTTTTTAAACGCCACGGCGGCGACCATGGTCGTGCCCATCCCCTGGTAAATCGTTTGTTGTTTTGATTTCTTTAATATTTCATCATTAATAAGCTGGACTTCCCGGGCAAACCAGCGAATTGCTTCGATTGGTTTTTCCGGCCCGTCCTCAATGAAGCGGTGACCGAGACGTTTAACCGTCATTTCAGCGGCAACATCCCCACTGCGATTTCCACCTATACCATCGGCAATCACCACTAGTTGATTCCCGCGTTTATCGGTAAATTGGGCCACCCGGTCCTGGTTTTGTGACCGGCGGTGTCCCACATCGGTTTGATAAGCAACTTTCATCTTGGTGCTAATTCCCTTCTACAGATTTCGCTGGAGACTACTGATAAAAAAGCCGTCAGACCCGTAGTCGGATGGCAAAATTGTTAACGTTGCCGTGAAGCGATCATCCTTCAACTTCCGTGCAGTCTGTGTTTTAACCAGAGTAAAGTCTGGGTGGGCAGCTAAGAAGTCCTTAACTGTCTGATCATTTTCTTGTTTCATGATTGTGCACGTACTATATGTGATTATACCGCCTTTTTTCAGTTTTGGGGCAACCGCATTTAAAATACTCAGCTGAATTTTGTGCAAATTCTGGCTATCCGCCAATTTCTTGGTGTAGCGAATCTCTGGTTTGCGGCGCAGCAGACCCATCCCGCTGCAGGGGGCGTCCACCAGAATTTTATCAAAGGTCCCGTCGGCAAACGCATCGTCAACCTTCCGGGCGTCCAGAGTATGGGCCCGGACCCGGTCGGCGACATGCAGGCGGCGGGCGTTTTTCTCAATCAAACGAGTCTTGTGCTGGTGGATATCCAGGGCGTCGACTTGACCGCCCGCTGCTGGGTCCAGGTGTTCGGCGATCTGGACCGTCTTACCACCCGGTGCGGCGCAGGCATCCAGGACCCGGTCACCGGGCTGGACATTCATGCTGTCGACCGGCAACATGGCGCTCTCGTCCTGGACGGTCACCGCCCCGTCACTGAAGAGGGTGGAGTCAAGGACGTCCCCCCGGCTAATCACCAGGGCGTTGGGGGCGACTTGGCTCTCCTGGTAGGTTACCCCCTCCTTATCTAGCTGCGCTTCTACTGCAGCCAGGTTGGTTACAGCAGTGTTGACACGGATGACCAGGCGGGCCGGTTCGTTGATGGCCGTCAGGACCTTGGCCGCCGTTGCCTGGCCGTACTGGTCAGCTAGCTCTTTGACGATCCATTCGGGCACACTAGCGGAGATGGCCAGGCGCTTGATGGGGTCCTTGATCTGGTTGAGGTCGGCAACCCCCTTTTTGAGGATGGCGTGCAGGACCCCGGTGACGAAGCGGCGGATGCCAGGGTTCCCCCGGTGCTTAGCAATCTCAATCGTCTCGTCGGTCACCGCCCAGTTGGGAACCCGCTCCAGGTAGTGGTACTGGTAGAGGGCCGTCAACAGGAGGCTTTCCACCCAGGGGTCGACCTTCTTACCCTTGATGAAGGGGGTTAACCAGTATTCCAGGGTTAGTTGGTGCTGCAGGACCCCGTAGACGATGTTGGTGGCCAGCCGCCGGTCCTGGTCATTTAGCTGGGCCTGATTAAGGAGCTGGTTTAGCTGGAGGTTTGAGTAGGCGCCGTTTTGCCGGACCCGGTCAATGGCCGTCAGGGCGACCGTCCGGGCCGTTGCTTTTTCCTTAGTCATCGGTGACTGCTTGCCCTCCTTCGTGCAGGTCCTGGTGGCCGTTCAGGTAGGCGGTGATGTCCATCGCCTGCTTACCGGCCGGCTTCAGGCGGTTGACCTGGTAGGTGGTCCCCTGCCCGGCTGCCAAAACCAGCTGGTGCTTGGTCAGGCGAACGACCTTACCAGGGGCCAGTTCCGTCTTTTCGTCCAGGGGGGTCACGTCATAGATCTTGGTCCGCAGGCCGTCAATGACCATGTTCCCCAGGGGTGCCGGCCGCAGTCCGCGGACCTTATCGTCGATCTGCTGGGCAGTCATCCGGTAGTCAATCCGTTCCTGGGCCGTCGTGATGTTTGGCGAGAAGACAACTTTTGATTCGTCCTGCGGGGTTGCTTCTGCGTCGCCCTGGATTAGCTTCGGTAGGGTTTCGAGTAGGAGGTCCCGACCGAGGATGCTGAGCTTCTTGAACATCGTCCCGTTATCGTCGTCCTTTTCAATCGGGATGGCGCGTTGGGCAATGACGTCTCCCGCATCCATCTTCTTGACCATGTACATGATTGAGATCCCGGTCTCTTTATCCCCGTTGATGATGGAGTACTGAACGGGGGCCCCACCACGGTACTTCGGTAAGAGGGAGCCGTGGACGTTGATGGCCGCGATCTTGGCCGCGTCCAGCATCTTGGTCGGCAGGAACTGACCATAGGCAGCCGTGATCATGAAGTCCGGGTGCATGGCGATGATCTCGTCCATCTCGGGACTCTTGTTGAGCTTGGCGGGTTGGAGAACCTTGATCTTGTTTTCCACGGCCACCTTCTTGACGGGGGATGGGGTCAGAACGTGTTTGCGCCCTACCCGGTGGTCCGGCTGCGTCAGGACCGCTTGCACGTTGTATTCCGGCGCATCAATTAAACTTTGGAGAATCGGGACCGCAAATTCGGGCGTCCCCATAAACACGATTGAAGTTGCCATTATTTATCTTCCTTTCATCACATAAAGTACTGTGGGTCCGGGTCAATGCTGACCTGGACATCCTTAAAGCCCTTGCTCTGGGTGTTTTGTAAAATTTCAAATAGTGCCCGGTGTAAGGCCGGGTCCTTCTTATATTTAATTACGATTTGGTAGTAGTAACGCCGCTTCATCCGAGCAATTGCCCGCGGAGTTGGCCCCAAAATAATTGTTGACGGGGCCAGCGCCTTTTGCAACTGGTCATGAATCTTGGCCATCGCCTGGGCCGCGGCCCGCTCCTCGGGGTGGCTGGCCATCAGCCGCACCGTGTAGTAGTAAGGCGGGTAGCTGGCTTGGTGGCGCAGGCTCATCTCCTGGTAGAAGAAGCGGTCGTAGTCGTGGGCCTGGGCGTCCTTAATTGCGTAGTGGCCGGGGTTAAAGGTCTGGATGATTACTTGCCCCTGCTTGTTGGCCCGGCCGGCACGACCACTCACCTGGCTGAGAAGGTCAAAGGTCCGCTCACTGGCCCGAAAATCGGGAAGACCGAGGCCGGTATCGGCATTTAAGACCCCCACCAAAGTTACGTTTGGGAAGTCGAGCCCCTTGGCAATCATCTGGGTTCCCAAAAGGATGTCCGCCTCGTGGTTGCCAAATTTGCGGAGGAGCTTCTCGTGCATCCCCTTGCGCCGGGTTGTATCAACGTCCATCCGGATGATCCGGGCCGTCGGTATCAACTGGCGGAGCTCGGTCTCGACCTTCTCCGTCCCGGTGCCGTAGTAGCGAATGTGGCGGCTATGGCAGTGGGGACAGATCTGGGGAATCGGCTCCTCGTGGCCGCAGTAGTGGCACTTCATCGTCCGGGTATCCATGTGGAGGGTCAACGAGATGTCACAATTGGGGCACTTCAGAACCTCCCCACAGTCCCGGCACATCATGAACGAGGAAAAGCCTCGCCGGTTGAGCATCAGAATACTCTGCTCTCCCCGGGCCAGGCGCTGGTTCAATTCGTACAGGAGGGGGGCCGAGAAGTTGCTCTCCCCCCGCTTCTTGATCTCGGGCCGCATGTCAACGACCTGGATTGGGGGGAGGGGCTGCTTGTTGACCCGGTGCGGTAACCGAAGAAAGCGGTAGACCCCCTTCAGTGCCCGTGCCCGGCTCTCCAGGCTGGGGGTCGCGGAACCGAGGACTACCGGTGCGTTGTTATACTTACCCCGCCACTTGGCCACCTCCCGGGCGTGGTAACGCGGGGACTCATCCTGCTTATAGCTGGACTCGTGCTCCTCGTCCAGGATGATCAGGCCGAGGTTGGTCAGGGGGGCAAAGATGGCGGAGCGGGCGCCCACGACCACCTTCGCTTCCCCCCGTTCGATCCGCCGCCACTCGTCGTAGCGCTCACCATTGGAGAGGCTGCTGTGGAGAACCGCCACCTGGCTGCCGAACCGCCGGCGCACCCGGTTGACGATCTGGGGGGTCAAGGAAATTTCGGGTACCAGCATCAGGGCTGTCCGTCCCTGGGCCAGGGCCTGGGAAATACTCTGCAAGTAAACCTCGGTCTTCCCACTGCCGGTTACCCCCTGCAAAAGGAAGGTGGTGGCCGCCTGGTCCTTAACGGCGGCACTGATCTGATCAACGGCTTCCTGCTGGTCAGGGTTTAATTTCAGCGGTTTTTCAAGGTGGTGGTCATCAGGAAGGGCCACCTGGGACCCTGGCCGCCGGTATACTTCGACCGGGACCTTTTTGAGCCAGCCCTTCTTCGCCCCCTGGTTGAAGGTGGCGGCGGACAGCTGAGCCCGCCATTCGGCATCCTTCTGGACAACCGTCTTGCCGATGATACTCTGCAGGTAAGATAGGAGGCGGTTTTGGGCATGGGCGTTGGCATGGAGGGACGTCCGAGCATCCTCTAATTCCTCAAAACTGAGTAAGGGGGTCAGCCCCATCACCGTCTTGGCTCGCGCCCGGTCGGTAACCTCGTAGTCAATCCGGACCTTGCCCGCCCGCTTTAGTTTGAGAAGGTGGCTGATGGCGTCCGGGTCATTGGCAAAGTCAGCGTAGTCGCGTTCATCCTTGCCCTTAAAGAGATCAAAGTAGGTCTGCTCATCGAGGTCGTCAATGACGCGGACAATCCGCTTGCTCTTCCCCTTCAGGAGGTTGGGGATCATCGTGTACAGGCAGGCAATCCAAAAGGAGTAGGTCGTATCCGCCAACCACTTACTGAGGGCCAGCAGTTCTTGGTTGACGACCGGCTGGAGGTCCATCACGGCCTGGATGGGCTTGAGCTTACCCGCGTAATCGGTCGAGTCCGTGAAACCGACCACGAAGCCCTGGACCTGGCGGTGGCCATTGCCGAAGGGAACCACGACCCGCATGCCAACCTGGAGTTTTTTCTCTAAAATAACCGGCACTTGATATGTATATGGCTGGTTGGTCTGCATTGTTGGAACATCAACCACAACCTGTGCCAATTCAACCATCTAATCACCTAATTTCAACTTTTGTCCTAAAAGTTTCATTATTCTTTGGGCAACCGCATCCTTGCTCATCCGCGGCCACTTGTCCGGAGCCGCATCCGGGGTCAGGATCGTCACCTGGTCATCTTCACTGGCGAAGGCACTGTTGAGTCCCCCTACCTGGTTGGCCACGATGATGTCGGCCCCCTTGCTGGCTAACTTCCGTTGGGCATTGGCTAAGAGGTGCTGGGTCTCGGCCGCAAAGCCGACCACGACCTGGTCCGGCCGCTTGGCCTTGGCGACAGTGCGCAGGACATCGGGGGTCTCAACCAGCTTAATGGCCCATTCGTCGTGCCCCGCCGTCTTCTTGACCTTTTCCGCGGCGGCTTTGACCGGCCGGTAGTCCGCCACGGCCGCTGCCATGATCAGGGCATTCGCTTTGGGGAAGTGCCCCTGAACAGCCGCCAGCAGGTCTTCCGTGCTTTCCACGGGGACGACCTTAATCCGTGGCGAATCGGGCAGTTCAACGCTGACCTGGCCGACAATCAGGGTTACCTGGGCGCCCGCGGCCGCTGCCGCCGTAGCCAGGGCCACCCCCATTTTGCCGGAGGACCGGTTACCGATGAAGCGAACGGGATCAATATTTTCCCGGGTACCCCCCGCGGTGATCAGGACCCGCTTTCCGGCGAGTTCTTGCGGGACGGGGGCCAACAGTGACTGGACCTGTTCCACAATGGCGGCTGGTTCCGGCAGGCGACCCTTACCAGAGTAGCCTTCCGCCAAAAGCCCATCCACCGGACTAATGATGTGGACGCCATCACAGCGCAACTGCTTCAGGTTCCGTTGGGTTGCCGGGGCGGCAAGCATGTGGGAGTTCATGGCCGGGACCACCACCTTGGGCGCCGCAGTGGCCAGCAGGGTCGTCGAGGCGGCATCGTCGGCAATCCCCGTCGCCATCTTGGCAATGATGTCCGCAGACGCCGGCACAACCACCACCATTTGCGTCCAGTCCGCCAATTCAATGTGGGGGATTGGTGTATTGTCGTTTTTCCACAGGGAGGTGAGCACCGGCTGCTTGGTCAATGCTGCTAAAGTCGTAGGGTTAACCAGCTTGCAGGCGGCCAGGGTCATCACCGTCTTGACTTCGTGCCCGGCTTTCTGCAGGCCCCGGACAACCTCAATTCCCTTATAGGCGGCCACGCTCCCCGTTAAGTACACTGTTATCCTTGCCATTTCTTCACCCCATTAAAAGTCATAATCCGTTATGATTATAGCATTTCACTAACAAAAAAGGGGCTGAAGAACAGGTCTTCCAGCTCCTTTTACTGCTTCGGCCATCCCTGGTCGTTGCTTATCCTAGTCTTGTAAGTCTTCGGTATGGTTAGGGTCAATCGTTACCTTATCAGCTAAGATCTCCTCCAGGGCCTTACCAACTGACTTGCTAGATTCGTAGTGTTCCAGCAGCGGTGCAGCCCCATTATCTAATTCGTGGGCCCGCTTGCTAGCCAGCATCACGAGGGAATAACGGGAATCAATCCGCTTCAGCAGTTCGTCAACAGATGGGTAAAGAATCATTTTTCTGAATCTCCTAACATTTCAAGATAACGCGGCATTACCCGAGGAACCCGCAGACGTTCCGTCCGGATAATATCCTTAATTTTTTCAACGGCACGCGGCACTTCGTCATTAACCACGGCGTAGTCATAGTTTTGCATCATTTGGATTTCACCAAAGGCCTTGTGAATCCGCTTGTTAATGACGTCCATGCTGTCGGTTCCCCGGTGGATCAACCGTTGCTTCAGTTCGTCTAAGTCCGGCGGCGTCAAGAAGATGAAGACCCCGTCAGGAACCTTTGACCGAACCTGCATCGCACCGTTAACTTCGATTTCAAGAAAGACATCCTTCCCCGAATCCAACGTCTCATTAACATATTTTAATGGGGTACCATAATAGTTGTCAACATACTTCGCGTATTCAAGCATCCCACCGGTTTGGATGTGGTGTTCGAACTCCTCTTTGGAGACAAAGTAGTAGTCGACCCCGTTGACTTCGCCGGGCCGTGGCTTCCGGGTCGTCATTGAGACCGAGTATTGAAAATCATTATCATTTGAATCAAAAATTGCTTTCCGCACCGTTCCCTTACCAACACCGGAAGGACCAGAAAGGACAATCAACATTCCTCTATTTGCCATTTTGTTACTCCTATCAAAAATTTAACGTATTAATACTATAATGCACTAAACTGGCGGTAAAATCAACCACTGACCGGGAGAAGGAAATTCACTTAAATTAGGGCTTGCATTTTTGAACAAACGTTCGTATACTTATTATTGCAAACGAATGTTCGGAGGGGATATCATGCAGCAATTAAATTCATACTCATTTTTTAAACGCACACCACATCTAGTAAACAAGGTAGTCGCCCAGCTCTTTGATGACGAGCCGCTGGTTAGCCACCACCATGATGTTACCCTCTTGAACCGCCAGCCGGCCTTTCAGCGGCGGATGTTCCTGAAGCGGGTAATTGACCAGGGACTGACCGCCTTCTTCCAGCTGACACCAATCAACGCGGCCGGCCACGTCGTCAACGTCAACGGGACGGTTCGCCAGTTGGCAAGGGAAAAGTACCTCATTAAGGACCACGGGGTGGGCTACGTCGTTGACTTCGCCCACATTAACTACATTGCTCGACCAGAATAAGTTTCAGGGCGAATAAAAAGAACTTCAGGTGTTCATTTGAACGCTTGAAGTTCTTTTTATTATCTTCACTTATTTTCCGTCCTCGTGGGCCATGCGGAGGAGCTCGGATGCGTGCTCCTTCGTCAGCTTGGTGACCTTCTCACCAGACAGCATCCGGGCCAGTTCGTTGACCCGCTGGTCGGTGTTCAAGGCCGTCACCTTCGTGGTCGTCCGTTCGTTGTGGACAGACTTCTTAATCAGGAAGTGGTGCTGGGCCACCGCTGCCACCTGCGGGAGGTGGGTGATGCAGAGGACCTGGGAGTTAGCCGCAATCAGGCGGATCTTATCGGCAATCGCCTGGGCTACCCGGCCGCTGACCCCGGTATCGACCTCATCAAAGATGATGCTGGTCACGCCCTCGTTCTGGGCAAAGATGGTCTTGAGGGCCAGCATGACCCGGGACAGTTCCCCACCAGAAGCAATCTTGGCCAACGGTCCCATTGACTCGCCGGGGTTGGTCCGGATGTAAAATTCAACATCGTCAATCCCGGTCGGCGTGAAGGTGACCCCAGCCTGGTTGGCAAAGTGGACCGTAAACTCCGCCTTGGCCATGTACAGCTCCTTCAGTTGCTGGTGAACCCGTTTGGAGAGCTCGTGGGCCGCTTGTTGACGCACCTGACTGAGCTGACTACCAATTTCTTGGAGGTCCGCCGCCGCTTTCTTTAACCGTTCCTCAAGGTCGCTGTTGGAATCGGCCGCCTCCTCCATCGTATCAAGTTCCTTCTTGATTTTCTGGTAGTAGGCCAAAACCTTAGTAACCGAGTCCCCATACTTATGCTCCAGGTCACCAATAACCGTGAGCCGCTGGTCAATTTGGGCCAGGCGGCCATCGTCAAATTCGAGCATGTCCAGCTGTTGACCAGCCGAATTGGCAACGTCTTGGAGGGCATAGTAAGCGTCGTTTAGGGCCTTACTCAACGAATCGTAGTCGTCATCAAACTCGGCAATTCCGTTAACGGCCTCCATCACGGTCGCCACCTGGTCCAGGACGGGCGCTTCCCCCTCATTAAAGGTGGTCACCACCTGCTGAAGGGCGTTATTGATCTGCTGGAAGTGTTCCAACCGGTCCCGCTCACTGGTGAGGTCTTCCTCCTCGTTTTCCTTGAGCTGGGCCTCCTCAATCTCGTTCACCTGATAACGGAGCATGTCCAAGCGCTGCGCCCACTGCTGCTCGTTGGCCTGTTTCTTGTCCACGGCCGCCTTGAGCTTGGTGTAGCGGTGGTAGAGTTCCTGGTACTTTTGAAGGAGGGGGTGGACCTTTTTATAGGCGAACTGGTCCAACATCCCCAGGTGCTTTTCCGGTTGCAGCAAGAGCTGGTGCTCGTTTTGCCCCTGGATATCGACCAGGTAGGCCCCAATCTGGCGAAGCATCGTTGTGTTGATCAGCTGGCCATTGACCCGGATGGTGTTCCGCCCGTTGCGGTGGATTTCCCGCATGATGATTAGGGTGCCATCCTGGTGATCAATTCCCATCGAGTCAAGGAGGGCCGTTAATTCAGGGTCCTTAGTCAGGGCAAACTGCCCCTGGAGGCGGAGCTTTTCCTCACCCCGGCGGATAAATTCCTGGGACCCCCGACCGCCCGCCAGCAGACCAACGGCGTCGATGATGATTGACTTCCCGGCACCAGTCTCCCCGGTCAGGACTGTCATCTGGTCAGCGAATTCAAGACTCAGGTGCTTAATAATTGCTAAATTATCAATCGTTAATTCCTGCAGCATAAGCTACTCCCTCTGTGCCAACTCGTTAAAGCGGTCTTCCAGGTGCTCTGCGGCACCCGCCGACGTACAAACAACCAGGACGTTACTGTCATCCCCAATGGTGGTGAAGACGGCTTCGTCCTTCAGACGCCGGATGAGGGTGGCAACCACCGGCCCGTTTCCCGGCCGCACCGCCAGGGCGAGGAAGCGGTCGTCCTGCTTTAATTCCAGGAGACTGTCATGCAGGGTCGTCCCCAACTGGCCGGCATCATCATTATGCTGGCGGGCGGGCAGACCATAACGGTAGCCGCCCCCCTCAGCGGGGATCTTCACCAGCTGCATCTCCTTGATGTCCCGGGAGATCGTTGCCTGGGTCACCTGGAGGCCGAGGTCGTTGAGCCTCTTGACGAGGTCTTCCTGGCGTTCAATGCTGTTGTCCGTGATGATCTCACGAATCTTCTTCTGCCGATCTGCTTTCTTCATTGAAATTCCCCCTACTTTTCCTTCTGGTTCAACTCCTGGTCAGCGTTAGCGATTACCTGGTCGATGTCGACCCCCGGTGCAATCTTGCCTTCCTGGTCACTCAGCCGTAGGTGGGCCAAGAATTCCATGTTTCCCTGGCCACCCTTGATTGGTGAGAAGTCCAGGCCCAGGACGTCAAAGTGGTCAGCACAGGCAAAGTTCAGCACCTTTTTTAGAACTGCCTTGTGAACCTTGTGATCGCGAATGATCCCGTGTTTGCCCACGTGTTCCTTACCCGCTTCAAACTGAGGCTTGATCAGGGCAACGACTTCCCCACCGGGCTGGAGGATTCCGGCCAACGGTGGGAGGATCAGGTGGAGGGAGATGAAGGAGACGTCAATGGAGGCAAAGGCCGGCTGCCCGTGGGTAAAGTCGGCCAGCTTACTGTAACGGAAGTTGGTCTGCTCCATCACCACCACCCGCGGGTCCTCCCGCAGCTGCCAAACCAGCTGGTTCGTGCCCACGTCTAGGGCATAGCTCAGCTTAGCCCCGTTCTGGAGCATCACGTCGGTAAAGCCCCCGGTCGAGGAACCGATGTCTAAGACCACCTTGTCCTGGACACTGATGTCAAAAACCTTGAGGGCCTTGGCCAACTTTAACCCGCCCCGGCTGACGTACGGCATTTTGTGTCCCTTCATGTGGAGGGTCGTCGTCACGGGAATCTTCTGGCCGGGTTTGTCAAGGCGTTCGTTGTTCTTTCCTAAAATCTCACCAGCCATCACTGACCGCTTGGCCTGTTCACGCGAATCGAACAGGCCCTGTTTAACTAGTAAAACATCAACACGTTCTTTTTCCATAGTCATAGTCCTTATAATTTAAAATACGCAAGAAACTGGTCGTACCCCGCAAACGATTTTCCCGTTAGCTGGGCCAAGTTCTTTTGGGCCTGACGGGCGTGGGCCAGTGCTAAATGGAGTTGGTCCTTGGCCCCATCGACGCCGAGTAGTCCCGGATAGGTATTCTTATGCTCGCCAGCATCCTTGCCAACCGCCTTCCCCATCTGGGCAACAGTCCCGAGGACGTCCATCAAATCATCGTAGATTTGGAAGGCCAGGCCGTAATGGTCCCCAAAGTCGGCGAGGGCGCGGAGAATTTCATCATCCTGGTCGGTAATGATTCCCCCGGCCACCACCGCGTAATGGAGGAGGGCCCCCGTCTTTTCCCGGTGGAGGTAGCGCAGCTGGTCAAGGTTGAGGTGCTCATGTTCGCCCTCAATGTCCCGGGCCTGGCCGGCGACCATTCCAGCCGGACCCGCGGCTTTGGCCAGTGATAGGGCCAGATGAGCGCGCGTGCTTGCGGGCAGGTCGTTTTCAGTAACCCACTGGAAGGCCAGGGTCAAAAGACCATCACCCGCCAAGGTCGCCATCCCGGCACCAAACTTGCAGTGGTTCGTCGGCTTGCCCCGGCGGAGGTCGTCGTTGTCCATCGCCGGCAGGTCATCGTGAATCAGCGAGTAGGTGTGCAGGAGCTCAAGGGCGGTGGCGGCCCGCATTACCGCGGGAGTAACCTGGCCACCAAGCATCTCAACAGTTGCCAAAGTCAGGGTCGGCCGCAGGCGCTTACCGCCGGCCATCACGGAATAGTTCATCGACTGACTCAGCGTCTTTTGATCAATGTCCTTGGGAAGGTTAGCAGCTAAATAGTCGTTAACTTGTTTTTTTAAACTCGTTAATGAATCTACCATTAAGTAGTCCCCCTAACTATTCTTCACTGCCGAAGCCCCGGTTGCCCCCACCATTGTTGCTGGGGTCGTCCGTAGCCTTTTCATATTCCTTTTCTTCCCCGTTGTCGTCAATCAGGTGTCCCAGGGTCTTCTCAGCACTGGTCAGCTTCTTTTGGAGCTCCTTGGAAAGTGCGATGCCGTCTTTAAACTGCTGGATGGCTTCCTCAAGGGGGACGTTGCCCTGCTCTAACTGGTTAACAATTCCCTGAAGCTTGGTAAGCTGTTCTTCAAAAGTTGGTTCTTTACTTGTTGCCATTGTTCTTCTCCTTAATATTCGTGACTGTTACGGTAACATCGCCATCCGCAAAGTGCAGCAGCATTTCGTCGCCCGGCGTTAATTGCTGGGCCTGGTTGATGACCCGGCCATCCTTAGTAACGTAGGTGTAGCCGCGTTCCATGATCTTCAGGGGGTCAAGGGAGTGTAGCTGCTTAGTCAAGCCCGTTAGCTGCTGGTTTACCCGTTGGTCATAGCTCTGGGCGGCGTTTCGCAGACGGGCGCGGAGCTGTTTCACGACTTCCTGGCCCTGCTTAACCTGGCGGGTTGGCGCGTAGGCCAGGAGCTTGTTGCTCAGTTGGTCAAGTGTGTTGTGGGCCGCTTGCAGGCGGCTCTCCTCCTGGTGCTGGAGTTCCTGGGTCAGTTGGTCAACCTTCTGGGCGTAATTTTCGTACAGGCGGGTCGGCTGCTGGAAGATATAACTCTGGTTAACCTTGGCCAGCTGCTTCTTGTCAAAGTCAATCTGGGCCCGCATGGTGTTAAAGAGACGGCGTTGAAAGTCCTTTAAGAGGAGCAAGGTATCGTCCAGCCGCTGGGGGGTGGCCAATTCGGCCGCCGCCGTTGGCGTTGCCGCCCGCCGGTCAGCGACCAAGTCGGCGATAGTGGTATCCGTTTCGTGCCCGACCGAGGAAATTACCGGGATCTTACTGGCGGCAATTGCCCGGGCCACACTCTCCTCATTGAAGGGCCAGAGGTCTTCGATTGAGCCCCCACCCCGGCCGATGATCAGGGTGTCAAAATTGCCCATTTGGTTGGCGCGGTTAATCTGGCGGGTGATATCAGCCGCCGCTTTTTCCCCCTGGACAACCGTCGGAAAGAGGACAACCTGGGCAATCGGGTAACGGCGGCGAACCGTCGTGTTAATGTCCCGGATGACCGCCCCGTTCAGGCTGGTAACCACCGCAATCCGTTTGGGAAACAGGGGAAGCGGCTTCTTTGGCAGGGAAAAGAGACCCTCCGCACTCAGCTTCTTCTTTAACTGTTCAAAGGCCAAGTACAGGGAACCAACCCCGTCCGGCTCCATCGTGTCGATGTAGATCTGATAACGGCCACTGCGCTCGTAGAGGCTGACGTGGCCGGTTACGCAGAGTTTCATCCCCTCTTCGGGGGTAAACTTCACCTTAGCAAACTGGGAACGGAACATCACCGCGTCAATCACGGCATTGTCGTCCTTTAGGCTGAAGTACTGGTGACCGCTGCGCAAGCGAAAGTTTGATAGTTCACCGGTCAAATAGACTTTTTGCAGGTATGGGTCGCGGTCAAACTTAAGTTTTAGGTATTTGGTTAGCTGGCTAACCGTGAGGTATTTACTTCTATCCATTTCTTCGCCACTCCGCAAGATCAACTGTCTGGGCCATTAAATTGGCGATCGTCATTGGGCCGACACCGCCGGGAACCGGAGTAATCTTACCGGCAACCGGTTCGACCGCGTCAAAGTCAACGTCGCCGGTGAGCTTACCGGAAGGAAGCCGGTCCATTCCGACGTCAATGACCACGGCCCCGTCCTTGACGGCATCCTGGCCAATGAAGTGGGCAATCCCGGTGGCGACAATCAAGACGTCAGCCTGGCGGGTTAATTGGTGGAGGTCCTTGGTATGGCGCCCCGCCATCGTGACCGTGGCGTTGGCATTATTCAACAGGGCCAGCAGCGGTTTCCCCACCAAAATGCTCCGCCCGACAATCACAACGTTGGCCCCCGTGAGGTCAACATTGTAGTGGCGCAGAGCGGTCATGATCCCCCGGGGCGTGCAGGCTACTGGGTAGTTGCCCGGTTGGTTGGCGAAGAGCTTTCCCAGGTTCTGGGGATGGAGGCCATCAACGTCCTTATCGGGGCGGATGGTGTTGGTGATGGCAACCGCGTCCAGGTGGTCCGGTAAGGGTTCCTGGACAATGATGGCGTCGATGTCGTCATCGTTATTGAGTTCCTTGATTGCTGCCAAGACCGTCGCCTGCTTGACGTCAGTGGGGAAACGATAGAGGTCCGATTTCAGGCCCATCTTTTCGGCCAGGCGGTGCTTGTTCCGGGTGTAGATTTGACTGGCTGGGTCGTCCCCAACTAAGACCACCGCAATTCCCGGTTTAACCCCCTTTGCAATGAGCTCCTGGGCCCGCTTTTTGGTCTGCTGGTTAAGCTCTTTGGCCAACTGCTTTCCATCAATAATCGTTGCCATCGGCTAATTCCTCCTGTTACTCTTTATTAATCACTCTCAAAAAGAGGGCTGTGGCAAAGCATCCTCTGTCACAACCCCGCACTCACACTAGTTTTGGTGTTCTTGTTCAAATTTACCTAAGGCCCCGTTAATGAACTTACGTGATTTATCATTACTGAATGCCTTAGCAAGTTCCAGCGCTTCGTTAATGGCAACCGCCGTTGGTACCCCATCGACATACTGGATTTCGTACAGGGCGATGCGCAGGATAATCAGGTCCGGCTTGGCTAACCGATCGATAGTCCAGTCGCTGGCCAATAGGGAACTGATCTGCTGGTCCAATTCGGCTTGGTGGTCACTAACGCCCTTCACCAACTCTGTTAGGTAGGCCGGAATCTCCTGCTTATCGTGGTGGGGAATCGACTGGTAAACAGTTGTCAATTCCGCGTCCGGGTTGGTTTGTAAGGCAAATAAAACTTGAAAGGCTTCCTCACGAACTGCGTGCCGCGTTAAACTCATTCTTCTTCACTACCCCCGTCATCTTTATCTTCGCCAAACAGGTTGTCTGGGTCAACCTGCTGGTCCTCTTGTGGGGCAATGATCCCCTTTACGTGAACGTTAACTTCCGTGACAACCAGGTTGGTCATCAGGGTAATTTGTTGCTTAATCCGTTCTTGAATCTGGCCAGCAACCTTAGGAACAGACACACCGTACTCAACGTAGACATCAACATCGATGATCAAGTCGTCCGCATCATTGACCAGCTTGACACCGCGCCGGTGGTCGGAGCGACCGAGCAGTTCACCAACACTGTTGGCAAACGAACCGTACATCTTGGAGACACCCTTAACTTCGCTTGCTGCGTAGCCGGCAATAATTTCCAAAACCCGGGGAGCAATCTGGATTGTTCCCAACTTTTGGTCATCCTTATTTAGAATAATTTTTGAATCTTCTGGCATTGTTAACCCTCCATTAAGGCTGGGAAAGGCTTCCCGCTTTCATCTATTGAATGTCAAGGTCGTGAATTGGTACCCACTAGCTCGACATTGCTGGTAATTTGCCACAATAATATACTCTATCTATTTTGCACTAAATAGCGGCAAAAATCAACGGTCCATCACCCCATCAGCGGAATCTGCCGCGACATTTTTATCCGGTGGTTATACCAGTCGTGGACGACCAGGTCCATGGTGGACATGGTGAAGTTGCCAAAAGCAAGCGCCTGGTCTTCCTGGACCAGCCGCAAAAACGCGTGGGGATGGTTGAGCCGGTGGGTAAAACGGGCAATCGTCACGTGACCAGAAATGGTTGGGTACCGCTCCGCTAAGGGGAGGCCCGCCGCCGGAATTGCTTGGCGTAACTTGGACCGTAGCTGGGCAAGCGCCGGTGAATAATCTCCCTTCACCATTAAGGCCCCGGGACTGACCATCAGGCCACTGAACCGCCAGTGAGCCGGGGCGCAATCCGCGAGCACCGCCTGCAAAAGCTGCTGGTAGGCACTAAATTGCTCACGGCTAAAAGACTGCCCCGGCTGTGCGCCCACGATATCCATGATTGTCACGTGACGATCAGCCGCCGGGTAGTAGTACTGGTCCGGTTCAAGGGCCTTGACCTGCTGGAGGACAAACGAAATGTTGCGGTTGACGTGGGCCGGGAGGTGCCCTAAGAGGGTCAGTCCCCACCGGTCGTCAACCTGGTTGGTCCCCAGGTACTGGTCAAGTTTCAAGGCGTTGTTTTCAACTGCCGCTTGGCCACGCGCACTGATTTGTTGATACAGGTCCGTAAGATTAGCATCCATTACTAGTCCCCACAATGATTAGTTCTGTCGGCGCCGTGGTTAGGACGACCGGTCCACCGTGGGTAACAATGACGTCGTCTTCAATTCGGACCCCACCGATTTCCGGAACGTAGATTCCCGGTTCGACCGTGATTACCTCGTTGTTGGCAAACTTTACCTGGTGGGTTCCTGGGCCATAACTAGCGGGCCGTTCGTGGACACTCAGGCCGATTCCGTGCCCCATTCCGTGATTAAATTCATCATCGTAGCCCGCTTCGGCAATCAGTTGGCGTCCAAAACGGTCGAGTTCGTCCCCCCGCATGCCGACCTTAACGTGGTCAATAACGTTTTGGCGGGCCGTGTTAACGATCTGGTAGATGTCTTTAAGTTCCGGATCAACTGAACCCACCGCAAACGTCCGCGTTATGTCAGCAGTGTAGCCGCCGACAAAGTAGCCGAAGTCGAGGGTCACCGCTTCACCGTCTTCAATCAGCTTGTTGCTAGCGGTGGCGTGCGGCTTGGCGGCGTTGGCCCCACTGGCCACGATGGTCGGAAATGACTGGCCGCTGGCCCCATGTTCCTTCATCCAGAAGTCCAGCAGGTTAGCAAGGTGGCGTTCGCTGACACCCGGATGAACCTGGGACAGGAGGTAGTGGTAACCGGCCGTATGCAGATCCGCCGCCTTCTTCAGGAGGGCGAGCTCTTGGCTGTCCTTTACCTGCCGCATCTTTTCGACCAGGTTAGAAAACGGCACCAGGTCAGCAGTCATCGTCTCGTCCAGCAGGTCATAAAGCTGGTAAGAGACTGTATCTTCATAGCCCAGCACCTCGACCTGGAGAGCCTGACAGATACGGTTAAGGTCGGTGTAGTAGTCCTGACTGATGGTCGCCACAACTTCCTCATTGGCAAATTCCTCCAGGGCGAGGTGGTAACGCTCATCCGACACGATGATTGCCCGGTCGGGGGTGATTAGTAGGAAGCCGTCACCCTGCAGGAGGTTGAAGCCAGTTAAGTAGTAAATATTTTGTTGGTTGGTTACCAGGAAGGCATCGATATACAGCTTCGCTAGGCGCTGCTGAATACGGTTGATTCGACTGCCCATTATGTATTCCCTCCTATAGAAAAAAGGACCGTCCGCATTGCTGCGGCGATCCTTTTTTTAATTTAATTATTCAGCAACTGGGTAAACAGATACCTTCCGCTTGCTACGACCCATGCGTTCAAACTTAACAACACCGGCTACCTTAGCGTACAGGGTATCATCACCACCACGGCCCACGTTTTCACCTGGGTTGATGTGGGTACCACGTTGACGGTAGATAATTGCACCAGCAGTCACCATGGAACCATCAGCAGCCTTGGTACCAAGACGACGACCAGCTGAGTTCCGACCGTTGGCAGTGGAACCGCCCCCTTTGTGGTGGGAGAAGAATTGCAAATTCATAATCATAGTTGTTCACCTCCAGCAATGAACTTTAGTTTAACATTTTAACTTCAATGTTATCTGGATAACTCTCTTGGATGTCTAATAAGCCATTCAGGAGGGTATTCAGGAGAAGCTGGCTATCATGGTCAGCCCCCAATTGTGAGGCCTTCAGAAGACCCCCGTTTTGATTATCACTTTCAACCTGTGGTGCGACCTTCACAAGTTTTTCGAGGCCATTCACGGTTGAAATCGCCAGTGCTGATACTGCTGCACAGACAATGTCTTGTCCGTATGGGCCTGCATCAGCGTGGCCGGTAATCGTAAATGTGGTGATTCGCCGATTCGAATCTAACGTAAAGTGTGCCCGAATCATTGTTTCACCCCCGCATTAAGCGTTGATCTTATCGATCGTAACCTTAGTGTATGGTTGACGGTGACCTTGCTTAGTGTGGGTGTGCTTCTTAGGCTTGTACTTGAAGGTAACAACCTTCTTTTCCTTACCTTGCTTTTCAACAGTACCTTCAACAGCGGCACCATCAACAAATGGTGTCCCAATCTTGGTATCGTCGCCACCGACTAAGACAACCTTGTCAAAGGTAACCTTGTCACCTTGCTTTGCGTCAAGCTTTTCAACGAAGATAGCCTTGCCTTCTTCAACCTTGTATTGCTTGCCGCCAGTAACGATAATTGCGTACATTTTGTGCACCTCCTTAATATCTAAGACTCGCCGAATCAAGCAGCAGTGCTTTGAACTTGATAGCGTGCGGTTGTAGTTGTTGGTTCACAAATACAACGTTAGTATCATAGCAAATTTAACCCTGCTCGTCAATATAAAAGGCAAAAAATTAGCCCCGGCATTCGCTTAAAGCGAACACCAGGGTTAATCCGTTGGTGAGCATCATTCGTCCACCTAGTGGTTAAATATTTTCCAGAGCAGAGTTCTTTTCGCCGATAAAGGAATCCGCAATGGTCATATGTTTTCCACTAAATTGATCGAGCATCTTCTCCACACTCCTCGTCATGTAGCGAGCGGTATAAATCATCCCGTCCTTTAACCAGTGACGGATTAGTCCAAGAAGGGCCGAATCAATGAAGGAAATTTGCAACTCAAGAGGAACTGTCAGCTGTTTTTGATCATCATTAACACCATTGTAGTAATTCTTCATACAGTTCGCCAAGCGATCATACATTTGCTCGTAAAAGAAATCTGTCTTTTCATTATTTAAAAGAACATCAAAAACATCGGCGTTGCTTTCGATGTAGTGAAAAGCCTTACTTACGGAAAATACCTGCACCGTTCGCTTCGTTGACAAACTAAATTTATCACTATCTACCATTACCTCACCAAAGAAATCATCAAGGATTTCCCGGATTGCTGACTGGATAAAGTCATGCTTGTCCTTGTAATGGAGATAGAAAGTTCCGCGGGTGATGCTGGCAGTTTCTGTAATCTTTTGGACGCTAATGTCTTCAATCTTTTCGCGTCGCATCAGATAAACGAGAGCCTTGCGCAGACTGTTGCGAGTCTTAATAACGCGCGGATCCGTCTTATTAACGGCCATAAATCATCATCCTTTCAACATCAGCTTAAGTTCTTCTCCTTCCCATACTTCTACTTATTTAAAGTATAGTTTGTATGAAAGCGCTTTGTCAAGCATTTAACAAGGTTTATTATAACAATAAAAATTATACTAACTTTATATAAGTTGACAAGGAAACCGCGAAAATTATATACTGAATTTTGTCTGGAGCGGTAGCGCAACTGGATAGAGCATCGGTCTTCTAAACCGAGGGTTGAGGGTTCAAGTCCCTCTCGCTCCATTTTATGTGTTGATATATCAACGTTTTGAGTGGTTTGGTCCCCCAAACGTACCCCACTTACAATTTATAATTTAAAATCGGTGCATAACATAATTGTTTGCACCGATTTTTTCTACCATTATATATACTTACGTTTTTATTTAAGGCTAGCGGAGACCTTTTGGTAGTATGCTTTAGCCTTTGCTGGCGTTATCTTGCGAATATTAACTAAGAAATTCTCAACCTGTTGTTCGTCCTGGCCACTATTAATTAGGTCCCGAACAAGTGCCAGCCGTTCTTCATCTACACCCTCACTACGTCCTTCTTGACGGCCCTCTTGCAGCCCCTTTTCGCGACCTTCTTGACGGCCTTCTTGAAGCCCCTTTTGATGGCCTTCCTGGCGACCCTCTTTTCGACCTTCAAGGACAGCACGGCGGCGATCGTTTTCAATATCCATTTCGTATAAGGTGCGTTGCATATATTCCTTCCTCCATTTCCGGTCCTGTTTTACGTGGGCAATTCTTTGCCTTAATTGTACGATAAAGTCATCTGTTCCATCAACTTTGCGGCCAGCAAGGAGGTCCAGGAAGTTTTGGAGCTTCGGACCAACCGTCTGGCGGAGATTCGTAATGTCAAAGAAGAGGGTCGTCTCGCCATCATGGTACGGGTAGTCTGGGTACTTACTGACCCGCCGCTTGATCTCGTAGCGTTGTTCTCCCAGGCCAAAGGGATCAAAACAACAGAAGAAAATAACGTAGGCGTTATCGGCCTGACTGTAGTTTTGTCCCCGTTCAAAGGCATCGTTTGCCAGGTTGGACTGGTAAAAGCGCGTTCGTTGCGGTAGGTTTTGATGGTTAACAACCTGCATCTCGACGTCATAGTGGTTCCCGTCCTCGTCCTCGGCATAAATGTCGAACCGCACTCCCTTTGCATCGTACGTACTCGTCAGTTTCTGCTGGCTATTAAGGATTGTCACCTTGCCCAGCGGTAGTTCCGGCAACACCCGGTGGATCATCTCCCTGGCAATCACTGGGTCCAAGAAAACCTTACTAAAGATGAAGTCGTCAGTTAAGCCGGCCTGTTCCCAACGTTTTTCTAAGTCGGTTTGTGCCATAAAAAGCCCTCCTTACATTATTAGTGGGTTACCCCTACTTATTAAGGACGGCAAAAAGGACAATAACTATTTAATTATTCGTAATGGTGGGAACACTTCCAGAAGTTAACTGACCGCAACTAAATTGTTTAACAAAATCTAAAGAATTTATCAATATCACGCAAAAATCGTGAAAATTAGTTCGCCGCATATTAAACTTTAATTAGAGATTAGCTTTGAGGTGATCTATTATGTTATCATTCTTTATCATTGTTTTGATTTTAGCTGGCTCCCTAGTCGGTCAAATGTTTTTTGGTAACCAGGCCCACCAGTCAACTGGCAAGCACAGCGCAAGGCGCAAAGCTTAATCTTTCAACAAAAGATTTGGGAAAGTTGTTTAATTACGGCTTTTCCAAACGCAAAAGGATTCATCGTCCCCGAATATTAGGGCGGTGAATCCTTTTTTGTTTAATTAAATTGCGCATTGAATCTGTCGACCATCGTCTGGTAGGATGTCGTAATCTCCTCCGGACTAATGCCGAAGTCGACAATTCCCATCTTTAACCAGAGGTGCCAAGCATGGCGGAAGTCTTCATGACGGCGGTTAAAGTAGGCACCATTCAAAAAGTTTTTAACCGCCAGGTACTCCCTATTCAGGTCTGCTAACTTATCTTTCTTATCGGCAGTCGTGATTCGTTGCCACTGTTCATCCGAGAGAACAACCAAATGTGTCCACTGACGCTTAGCACTCGCTAATAAGAATAGTGCTAAACCTTGTGTATACAGCTTTGTTAACTGCTCATGGTCAATGCTCCGGTGCGGATGAAGGACATCGGCCCATCCCGCTGCTTTAGCAAAGGCACTCAGCTTCAAATCAAGTTGAACATAGACCGTTTGCAACCGGGCTTCCGGGCCAATCATCAACTCAAGAGCATCGTCGGCTGTTAACTCAAGGTCAATCACCTGGTGGAGCATCTTAGTGATATCCAACTGCTTACTCGTCATGTTGTTCACCATCTTCCTCAGAAGTGTCCGCTTGAGGGGTAAACACCTCGGTTGGTTCGGTATATTCATCTGACTCTTCTTCATCCGGTGCAAGGACCAGTTTATCGGAACGCACCGCGAGGGCGGAACGGTTATCCAGGTACCACTTCCGAATTAAGTGGTAGTGCAGAAGTGTATCAAAGAATGATACCTGAGCTGTTGGGTCATCAACGGCAAAGAACCACTGTTGACTATAGTCATCGGGATCAAAGGCAATATCTAACTTGATTCCCTGGTCAAGGACTAATTGGGCCCCATTATTTTTCGGCAGGTTCATCAGCATATAATCATTTTCAGCAGTTGCAACAAATAACTGGTCGATCACTGTCAGGTCCAAGTCGGGTTGAACAAGGTTGAAGCGTTTGCCATTCTCGGTATTCAAGATCCCTAAGTTAATCGTGAAGTCCAGGTCAGTCTGCAATTCATTTGCAAAAGCAATCAAGGGTTTGACCGCATTGCGCAGGTCTAAGTCAGAATGACTAGTTAGTGCCCGAACGATAAAGTAATTAACTAAGGCCCGGTTATCAAATTGCATCAGACGATTCTGCAGATCAAGGTAAAAGAGCGGTTCCTGTTCGCCCTGCTCAGTGAACGCTGCTTCATCCCCGTTGACCGTAAATTTAAAGGAATCATTATCGGCAATCGGCTCAATCCGGGCAATAAACTCGTGACGTACATTCTCACTTACTTGCACCGCATCAATACCATGTTTCTCTAACAAGCGTCCCATGAAAATCAGGTAGTAATCAGCTGCTTGATAGTGTTGGGGGAAATCAACAAAGGCATTTTGCAAGTCTAACTTTACCAGCTGACTCGTGGCGGAAAGCATTTCTGAAGGGTCGTCCGTCTGGGCAAGTTTGTCAACCAAGTCGACATACTTTTGCCCCATCTTCAGAACGTCTTTAAAGGAATCGGAAAGCGCGGTTAACCGTTCACGCGGCGAGCTACTAATTGTTTTACTATTGTTCATCTTCGCTCACCTTCCCTTCTTCACTGTTGCCGCCTTCAAGACTGGCAAGGTAGTCAGCATATAGGTTGCGATTGGCTAATTCAAAGTCCTCAAAGCTGCCAAAGGTATCAATAATACTCTTCTGCTCATAACTCAAAATCGTATTTTCCTTGGAGAGGGAGAGAACAACTTGCTCGTTTTCATGAATCGTTTTGTTCGCCGTCCGTGCTTCTTGTTCCTCATCTTCGAGCTTCTGTAACCGGTCAACTAGTTCTTGCCGGGTCTCCTTATTTTTGCTTGACTCAAAAAGGCCCGAGCGCGCATTAGTTTCCTCCAACTGGGACTCGACACTCTGCCGTTCTTCTTCCCGCTCCCGTTGGTGATCAATCAGCCCTTGCAAGCGGTCATTTTCACTCGAGATTTTTTCAATCCGGTCGCTGTTGTAGCGCTTGTTGTCCTTAGCCAGTTCAAATGATTTTTGTAACTTAGCATATTCAGTTTGATCGAATGAGAAGCGAACATTAAGAACGTCAAGTTCACCGAACTGACGACGATCCCACCAGTTACCAAAGTAGATACGATAGTGACCAGTCTGGTACTCTTCGTAGTAGAAGAAGGGGTAGGTCTTCCCCAGGTACTTAATCAATTTAACGCTTAAGTAATTACTCAATTGGTCAGCCAAGTCATCGACCAGAGACATCACTCCCTGGTTGTTCGGTTGCTGTTCACGATGCTCAATTTCTTTTGCGTACCGCTGGTTATCAAGAAGCTGGTATACTTCTCGATCATGATGAGCGTCAACTGCTTCATTAAGTTCCTGAAGGTACTTAATCTTAACAGCGATTTGGCGTTCGATTAGGCTGCTAATATCGACTGCCTTATTCTCGTGTTTTTCATCAATCATAAACACTAACTCCTTGTTTCATTACTAGTTCTATCATAGCTGAATTTGCTCTTAAATGATTAAAATATTTACTGCTTTTATTAAAAGCTTACATTTAAAGATTATACCCTTAATTGGGGGATAAATGACCCCTTTTTCCATAAAATAACGAATGCTTAAGTAAGCATATAAAAAGAGCAGGGGCAAAATTGCCACCTGCTCTCGCAAAGGGTGTATCCTTATTTTTTAATGGACACCGAGAGTTAATTTTGCAAATCTGCTCATCCGGTCAATCGACCAGGCAGGCTCAAAAACAAACTCGACATCAACGTTTTTAACTTCCGGCACCTTTTTAACTGCTTTAGTAACCATATCAGCTAAGACATTTGTTAAGGGACACCCCATCGTTGTTAAGGTCATCTCAATCAGGCATATTCCCTCATCATCAAGGTCAATCGTGTAAACCAAGCCGAGGTTAACAATATCAACCCCTAGTTCCGGATCAACAACTGTTGCTAATTGCTTAACAATATCATCTTTAATCTCTTTACTGTCTCTCATATAAATTACTCCAGCCATTAAAAAGTTCGTTAGTTAAAAACCGTTAATTATTCCGCGTCACCGAAAATCTTTGCACGAATCCGCTTACCAGTAGGAGTACCTGCTAAGCCACCAAGACCAGTTTCACGGAGAGATTCTGGAAGGCCGTGACCAACCTTGGCTAAGGCTTCGATACATTCATCGGCAGGAATCTTACTGATACAACCAGCTAAGGCCATGTCAGCAGAAATTAAGGCGTTCCCGGAACCAATAGCGTTCCGCTTTACACAAGGGACTTCAACCAAACCGGCAACGGGGTCACAAACTAACCCTAACAGGTTAGCGATCGCCATGGCTAAGGCTTGGGAACTTTGTTCAGCAGTACCACCGGCAGCTTCAACGGCAGCCGCTGCACCCATGGCAGAGGCACTACCAACTTCGGCTTGGCACCCACCAGTAGCACCAGCAATCCCGGCGTGGTTAGCCATAACCATGCCCAGTCCACCAGCAGTGAACAGGAAGCGAACCATTTGTTCTTCACTTAAGCCCAGACGGTTTTCAAGCATGAAGACAATCCCTGGAAGGGTCCCGGCAGAACCGGCAGTTGGAGTGGCACAAACAACACCCATAGAAGCGTTAACTTCGTTAGTGGAGATGGCATCTTGAATAGCTTCCATCATGGTGTCACCACAAAGGGTCTTATTGTTCTTACGGTATTCCTTGATCTTAACTGCTTCACCACCAGTTAAACCAGTCTTAGAAAAGACACCCTTACCTTTTTGACCTTTTTCAACGGCAGCCCGCATTGTGTCAAGGTTCTTCTTCATCTTAGCCCAAACTTCATCACGGGACAAACCAGATGACTTACATTCTTGTTCAATGATAAGTTCTGAAATAGGCTTGTTTTGCTTTTCTGAGTCTTCAACAATTTCTTTAATGCTATCGTACATAACTTGACTCTCCCCTCACTGATTACAAGCAGATAATAGATCCAAACTTATCCTTAAGTGCCTTAATGGTTTCATCACGCATGTAGTTCTTAACATCGTATACGTAGATGTCTTCATCCTTGGCACGGATAACTTGCTTCCGACTGAATGGAGCAACCTTTTCCATTTCAGTAGTAACTGGAATACCGTTTTCATGCTTCTTTTCTTTGTCTAAGTAAATGACAATCGGAAGTGGACCAGAAGGCTTGATTTCAGAGCCATCTAGAACAAAGTCACGAATTTCAATTGCCCCACCACCGATAGAACAACCGGAAACTTGAACCTTCTTGTCGCCATCAGACATATCAAGGATAGCAGTGTTCGGGTGGCCAATTGGACTTTCACCCTCTTCTTCAACAAAGCGAATGTCGATACCATTGTCCTTGGCGATCATTGGTGCCCGTGGTACCCGTGGGTCATCTGCAGCAAAGCCCTGCAGTCCAGCGGCAAGAGCATAATCAGTACCGTGACCACGGTGGGTTTGGGCGAATGAACCGTAGTAGTGAACAGTAACTTTCTTTGGAACACCACCAAATAACTTGTTAGCAGCTTGTCCAATAGCAACTGGTCCAGCGGTGTGTGAACTAGATGGTCCAATCATAATAGGTCCAATAATATCAAAAACACTTCTGTAATTTCCACTCATTTTAGGTTCTCCTTTGTATAAATGCCTTAAACTGTCAACATTTCAGACAACACTATTTTTCAGTAACAGTGTCCCCTTCACGAATTTCAGCAACGGTGTGGATCTTGTAGTTCTTGAAGATAGCACGACCAATGTAGGCCCAAATAGTACTGTTAATGATAATAAGGATAACAGCTTCAAGGGTCTTCAACCATGGGTTCATACCGAATACAACGATAAGACCGGCCCATGGAGTAGCCATACCAGTAACCCGAACAACCAAGCTGAAGGCCGTAACGATAATACCGTTGATAGCCCCGGCAAACAGGTTCGTTACAAAGATTGGAACAGGGTTGGCAGAAATAATGTCCAACTGAGTCAATGGTTCAATCGTAACGGCAATGGTAGTTGCCTTGTCACCGAACTTCATCAGACGGAAGAATGAGAAGTTGAAGATCGAGTTCCCGAAACAACCAAGGGCACCAATAGCCATTGGAACACCCAGCAGGTTAATCAAACTCGTCAGAACCATTGAGGAAAGTGGCGTCATACCAACCAATGGAATGATACCACCGAGGATAGCACCCATTACCCATGGGTTTGTCTTTTCGGCAGTAACAATGGATCCACCGATAACGTGCAGGATTGCAAGTACACCTGGTTGGATAAGCAATGCAATTGCGTTAGCAAGCATTGGGGCAACCAAGATAACGACGATTAAGTCAAGTCCACCAGTAACACGCTTTTCAATTTCCTTAACGATAAATGATAGCAAGTATGCAGCAATAAATGCAGGAAGTAGCTTGAACTTCATCAGAGAAATTCCGATGATCATTGAAAATACAGGACTAATACCGAATGCCAGTGGAACAAGTGAACCAGCAGCCAGGCCCCCCATGGATCCCATGATGTTACCAATTTGAGCAGCAAATTGAACATGGAAAACTTCACCAATTGCGTAACTTAAGAACGCTTGTGGCAGGAACGTGGCACATGCGGCACCAGACAATGCACTAACTGATTGTTTACCGTGAGGTGCTTTGAATGTAAACAAACTCATTGCGGCGATAACCAGGAAGAGCATTACGACACCTATAAGAATAGATAACATATGCTTAACCTTCTTTATATAATTAATTAATAATCAATTATCGGTGACGTCTTAACCTAGGCATGATAATAAATTATTATTATAATAGTAGTGTAACCTATCTTATCAAAAATGTAAACGCTAATATTTAACAAAATGTCTCAAAATTAGCATTATCTGAGAAAAAATTATCATATGTTATCAAATGAACGTTGCTATAAAACGGTTTAAATTGGTTAGTGCCATTAAATTTTAATCTAAATATTTATTTTTGTGATAACCGCTTGGTATATAGCGTTGCTATTATTATTAAAAAATGCTAATATACTCTATACATGGTAGATTTTATCATGTTCAGTTCTATATAAATTTCTTTCACCAAAGCCGGAAAATGCTGCTAAATCGGCTTTTTTAGTTGTTATTGATCAGATAATAAGAGCATCAATTAACTTCTAATAAATTATTATCATGAAATATATTTATTATTTACCGACATAACGGGGATTGAAAACTTTTTACATAGTCCAGCAAGAATAATTATTTCAAAGGGGGATGTTCCAAATGTCAAGTGAAGCTGTCCGAAAGCATATCAAGCGATTTATTCCCTTGGTTGACTTCTTCGCTGAGATCCTTGGACCCAATAGTGAAGTCGTATTAAACGATGTAACAGATTTGGACCATTCAGTAGTATACATAAAAAATCCAACCATCACTAACCGGAAAGTTGGTGATCCTGCATCTAACTTCGTCCTCAAGATTATGAAGGATGGAATTGATGCTGATACTAACTTCATTGCTAACTATTCTGGAAAATCAAAGAGTACCCCTGATCTGCGGTCCTCAACCTACTTTATTCGGTACCGGAATAAAATCGTGGGGATGCTCTGCATCAATACTAATCAGGCACCGCTGGAAGCCCTGGTAAAACAAATGGATACCTTCAAACAACTATTTGAGGTCCCGACCACACCAATTAGCGAAATCAGTACGACCAATAAGGAAAATAAGACGGTCACCCGACCAAATAAAAACATTAAAGTGATCACCGAAAACTTCAATAGTTCGGTAAGCTCGATTGCGCAGAGTGCGGTTGAAAAAAAGGAACGGGAATTAAACGTTTCTGTCGACTTCTTCCAGCAAGACCAAAAGATTGCGGTGATTAAGGAACTGTATGAGGATGGTTACTTCCTGCTTAAGGATTCAATCCGGGTAATTGCTTCGGCGCTGAAGTGCTCCTCCCCGACCATTTACCGTTACCTGAATAAGGTTAAAAACATGAATCAACAGCAAGATAACCTTTAAACAAATAAAGAAGGTGGAAAATAATTTTCCACCCTTTTTTTTGTTATGTGTAACAAAAGAAGCTGGGAAAAAAGCGTCAGAGTGCTCCGTATGGCTAGTATAGGACGATTGTTGGCACGGTACGGGCCAATGATCGTCCGTAACTAGACACTAGGAGCACGCTTTTTTCCGCGATTACTGTATAATATTCGGAGAACTACAAGAGGCTGGGAGAAAACAAAGGTTTTCTCCCAGCTTCTTTGAGGTATTAGCAGCAATGTAAAGTCAACTGACACTACTTAACCAAATTACTTGTTACGGAATGGAACGGCATTTTCCTTGGTGATCTTAGTAATGCCGTGCATGTATGGTACTAAGACATCTGGAATAGTAACGGAGCCGTCTTCGTTTTGGTAGTTTTCAAGGATGGCAGCAACTGTCCGACCAACAGCCAGACCAGAACCATTCAAGGTGTGAACGTAACGAAGGTTTCCATCTTCATCACGGTACTGGGTGTGCATCCGCCGTGCTTGGAAGTCCAGGCAGTTCGAACAACTGGATACTTCACGGTACTTGTTTTGAGCTGGCATCCACATTTCAATATCGTGGGTCATCGATGCGGTGAAACTCATGTCACTAGTGGTCAAGGTGATAACGTGGTAAGGAATATTCAACTTCTTCAGAATGTTTTCACCATTGGCGGTCATCTTTTCCAGTTCGTCCCAAGAATCTTCTGGACGGGTGTACTTAACCATTTCAACCTTGTTGAATTGGTGCATCCGAATCAAACCACGGGTGTCACGACCAGCAGCCCCGGCTTCAGAACGGTAACATGGAGTTAAAGCAGTTACGTAAACTGGCAGTAATTCGGCTGGAATAACTTCACCAGAGAAGTAGTTAGTCAACGGAACTTCGGCAGTTGGAATCAAGGTCATGTCTTCACCGTTTACCCGGTAAACAGAGTTCCGGAACTTTGGATATTGACCGGTCCCGTACATAGCAGAAGCCTTAACAATGTAAGGTGGCAATACTTCTGTGTAACCGTCCTTGCGGTGTTCATCAAGCATGAAGTTGTAAACCGCCCGTTCCAGTTGAGCACCTAAACCAAGGTAGTAAACAAACCGTGCACCAGATACCTTGTGAGCCCGGTCAAAGTCTAAGATACCGAGGTTTTCACCAATGTCCCAGTGGTGCTTAGGTTCAAAGTCAAACTTACGAATCTTACCAACCTTCCGTAATTCAACGGAACCTTCTTCGGTCAAACTTACTGGAACCTCATCCTTTGGAATGTTTGGCAGGCGCGACATCTTATCGTGGAACTCTTCTTCATTGGCGTTAACTTTTTCATCCAGTTCCTTAATGTCAGCGTTGATTACCCGAACCTTCTTAACGGCTTCATCGGCATCTTCACCATTCTTCTTGGCTTCACCAATCTTGTCAGAGGCGGTGTTACGTTCAGCCCGCAGGCTTTCACTTTGCTTCAATAATTCACGACGGGTAGCATCTAATTCCAGAACTTCATCAATTTCTTCGGCCTTAACACCACGGGTTGCTAACTTTTGCTTGAAAAAGTCTGGGTCTTTACGAATCTTCTTGATATCTAGCATAACAAAATCCTCCTAACAAAAAGAGCCATTTTCATCCTCAATAAATTTTGGGACGAAATGGCTCATGTTCCGCGGTACCACCCAAGTTTAACAAAGTAAATTGTTACACTCTTGATAGATAACGGCTACCCACCGTGCGGCATTGCCCGCCCACATATATAAGCACCGGAGTTTCGGCCAATGACTTGCACCACCCGTCATCTCTCTGAATGGCCTACTTGAAATGCTTTCGTGTTTCCTTTTACGATTCTTATTGTAGCACGCCGCAATGAGAAAGCAATAACAAAACAAGAAAAAATTATTATTTTTGGGCTGGGAGAAAAATTTCTCTCACCCTACCCAAAAGAGAAATTTGCTTTTATTTTTTACTGCACTATAATAATAGTTACAGGTATCTTTAGTACCTGTTGTTTATGGAGCGTTTCGAAAAGAGGCGAAGTTGACTTATGGCACTAAGTAAGCAAGAACGTAAGGAAATGGCTCGTAAGGCCATGGAAAAGCGTGGAAACAAGAAGCCTGATGGCTCTGGTTTCGCAAAGCTCGATGAAGAAGCCAAGAAACTGAGTGAATAAGCTTTTTGAAGCAATCCGAATTAATTAAAGCGACTGATTTTTCAGCCGCTTTTCATTTTTAAAACAAAAGAACCGCCGGTCGCACTGAAAACGTGCCCGGCGGTTCTACTTATATAATTTTAATTTAGAAAGCGTCAATCATCCGGTCCAGCAACTTGATATCAGTTTCTTTCGGGTAAATTGCCATGATTTCGTAAATTTGTGGTGCGGAGGTTGCCCCCGTAAAGGCCAGGTTCAATGGGAAGTACAGGTTCCGGCCCTTAACACCAGTCTCCTTACCAACTTCCTTAATTGCCTGACTGTAGTCAAGGTCATCGCCACCGTTAACCAACTTATCCTTCAAGCCCTTCAAGACTGCCAGAACATCGTCGTTAGCGAAATCATCATTGGCAACAATTGGGTCGTAGTTGAAGTGTTGGTCCAAGACGGTGTAGTAATCCCAAGCATAGGCCATGACTTCCAGGAGCTTATCAACATCACGTTGGTGGACGTGAATGGTCTTCTTCAGGATATCAAGGCATTGGTCCTCAGGGATGCTTTGCAGGCGTTTAGCTTCCTCAGTTTCCCCTTCCTTAACCAGTTCCATGGTCCGCTTAGCCAGTTCATCGACGTCCATCTTCTTGATGTACTGAGCATTCATCCAGTCCAGCTTCTTTTGGTCAAAGTAAGCTGGGGCCTTGGACATCCGCTTTGGGTCGTAAACCTTGATTAATTCATCCTTGGAGTAGATTTCCCGCTCACCAACTGGGGACCAGCCCAAGAAGGCGATGAAGTTAAAGATTGCTTCTGGCAGGTAACCGTGCTTCTTGTATTCGTTGATAAATTGCAGGGTATCCTTGTCCCGCTTACTGAGCTTCTTCCGGGTCTTCGGGTTGAAAATCAACGGAATGTGGCAGAATACGGGGTGTTCCCAGCCAAGAGCTTCGTAAATTGCCATCTGCTTAGGGGTGTTGGAAATGTGGTCAGCTCCCCGCAGAACATGGGTAATTTCCATTGAGTGGTCGTCAACAACAACGGCGAAGTTGTAGGTTGGCATCCCATCACTCTTTTCAATGATGAAGTCCCCACCCAGGTTGTCAGAGTTAAAGGAAACGTGGCCCCGGGCAATGTCATCCCATTCATATTCGTGGTCCTTTGGGAAGTGGAACCGAATGGTTGGCTTCAAGCCCTTGGCTTCAGCGGCCTTCTGTTCCTCTTCACTCTTACCGTACCAACGACCATCGTAGTGGGGAGCTTCGTTATTAGCGCGCTGACGTTCACGCATTTCCTGGAGTTCTTCTTCGGTGGTGTAGTCCTTGTAGGCGATTCCCTTGTCAAGAAGTTCTTGAATGTACTTGTGGTAAATTCCCTTCTTGTTCCGTTCACTTTGCCGGTAGGGAGCATACTTCGGGTTTGGCTTATCAGGACCTTCGTCCCAGTCAATCCCTAACCAGTCCAGGTTTTCCCGCTGGCTCTTTTCACCAGAAGCAACGTTACGCTTCGTGTCGGTATCTTCAATCCGCAGAACCATCGTTCCGTTAAAGTGGCGTGCGAACAAGTAGTTAAACAATGCTGATTGAGCATTTCCAATATGCAAGAAACCCGTTGGACTAGGTGCATACCGAACTCTGACCTTTTGATCCATTATTACGATTCTCCTTTAGTAACTAGTTAGCAACCCTAAAAAAGGCGCTAGTGCAACAAATACAATTTTATCTGAATGTGGCGATTTGTCAATGTACAGCACAAAAAAGAGCCGGTTTAACCGGCATCTTTATGTTAAATTATTTTCGCGGGTAAGCCCAACTTTAGTACTGGTCCATGTAGCGCTGCCGTTCCCAATCAGAAACATGTTGACGGTAGGCATCGTACTCACGGGTCTTAGCTTCCATGAAGCTGTGGTAGATGTGTTCACCCATCGAACCATTGATGACGTCGTCCTTAGCAAGGGACTTCAGGGCGTTGTGCAGGGTGTCCGGCAAGTTCCGGATGTCCTTTTCATCCCGTTCCGCACTGGTCATCTTGTAGATGTTTTCGTTAACCTCATGGATCGGTGGTAATTGGTTCCGTAAGCCGTCCAAACCAGCTTCCAGAACAGCCGCAATTGCCAAGTAGGGGTTTGCCGATGGGTCAGCTGAACGTAATTCCAGCCGAGTCCCCATCCCCCGGTCACTTGGAATCCGGATCAGTGGTGACCGGTTGGAAGTTGACCATGCAACATAAACCGGTGCTTCATAGCCGGGAACTAAGCGCTTATAAGAGTTAACAATTGGGTTGCAGATTGCCGTGTAGCTCCGGGCGTGCTTCATCAGACCGCCAAGGAAGTGGTAAGCCGTTTCGGAAAGCTGCTTTTCGTCATTTTCGTCGTAAAAGGCATTGTGGCCATCCTTATCAAACAAGGACATGTTCAGGTGCATACCAGAGCCGTTGATTCCTGACAGTGGCTTTGGCATGAAGGTTGCGTGGAGACCGTACTTCTTGGCAATGGTCTTGACAATCAGTTTGAAGGTCTGAATGTTATCGGCCGCTTCTAAGGCATCGGAATACTTAAAGTCAACCTCGTGTTGGCCAGGGGCAACTTCGTGGTGGGCCGCTTCAACATCAAAGCCCATCTTCTCCAGGGCCAGGACAATGTCACGCCGGCAGTCTTCACCAACATCAGCTGGTTCCATGTCGAAGTAGTTTTCTTTATCGTTAACGTTTGTGGTTGTGTTACCATCGGCATCCGTCTTGAAGAGGAAGAATTCTGGCTCAGGGCCAATGTTGAAGTCCTTAAAGCCCATCTTTCGCATGTCTTGAAGGACCCGCTTCAGGTTGTTCCGTGGGTCACCTTCAAATGGGGTCCCGTCCGTCATGTGGACACTGCAGATTACGCGGGCAACTTTACCGTGTTCTGCCCCCCATGGGAATACCAGCCAAGTGGACATATCTGGGTAAAGGTACATATCACTCTCCTCAATCCGGACGAAGCCGTCAATTGAAGAACCATCAAACATGATCTTGTTATCCATTAACTTATCAAGTTGGCTGACTGGTAAGTCAACGCTCTTGATTGTTCCCAGCAGGTCCGTAAACATCACCCGTAGGAAACGGATGTTTTCGTCTTTTACCATTGTGCGAACTTCGTCTTTGGTCAATTCTCGCTTTGCCATATAATTCATTCCCTTTCAATAACTCTAATAAACCAATGCCAGCAACCATCAGGACCGGTTGGGATAGACCAATCACCGGCCTAATGGTTCAAACGTGTATCAAGCTTACCTTCCTTAATACGGTTCTTAGAATACCAATCCCCCTGTAACAAGTCAATTTAATTCCGGAACTTTTAGTTAATTGTAACCAAATTTGTTCGTCAACTTTATTTTTTTAACCAGGTCTCCACAAAGGACTTAACATCTTGAATTGTGTCCCTGCCGCTAACCAGGTCGAACCAATGGACATCCATCTTGTTCCTGAACCAGGTCAACTGACGCTTGGCGTAGTGACGCGAATCTTTCTTTACCTTATCAATTGCGGTTGCCAACGAACACTCGCCGGCAAAGTAAGGGAACAGTTCATGGTAACCAATCCCCTTTCCGGCGGGGAGGCTGAGGCCGCCCTGGTCGTATAACCAGCGTGCTTCCTCAACAAGACCGTTTTGCACCATCTGGTCAACCCGGTCATTAATCCGCTGGTACAAGACGGCCCGGTCGGTGGTCAGGCCAACCAGGAGGAAGGCGGTCTCACTACCTAGCTGCGGTTGAGCAGAGAAGAGCTTGCCAGTCCGCTCCACTACCTCGATGGCCCGGATGATCCGCCGTCGGTTACCCACTGGGATGTTTTGGCTGGCCTGCGGGTCCACTTTTGCCAGGTGGTCCCAGATAAACTGGTTTCCTTTCTGGTCGGCGACAGCGTTCCAGTGGTCCCGAATTTGCTGGGAGCGGGCATCAAAATGGTCTCCACCAAGGGTCAAATTAGCCGTCAGGGTCTGGAGGTAAAAGCCAGTCCCCCCGGCAATGATGGGAAGGTGGTGACGACTGGCAATTTGCTCGATAAGTCTGCTGGCCGCCTCTTTAAATTGGGCCGCTGAGTACCGCTGGTCGACGTCGGCAATATCAATCAGGTGGTGGGGCACTCCCGCCATTTCTTCTCTAGTTACCTTAGCCGTTCCAATATCGAGGTGGCGGTAAATTTGCATTGAGTCTCCGGAAATGATTTCTCCTTGCTCGGCCTGGGCCAGTTTAATCGAGAGGGCGGTCTTTCCAACTGCTGTCGGCCCCACAATTGCAATTACTTTATTCATTCTTTAACTTCCTTATTAAAATAATAATTTTGGTGATTATGACTGGTAAATAACGCTTAAGTCGCTCATAATAGAGTTAAGTTACTGATAAAAAGGAGGAATTGCCTGATGAAACAATTAATAAAGGGATTTTTAATCGGAACTGCATCAACTTTGGCAGCGATTGTTAGTGGCGCCGTTGCCTTCCACAAGACGGTTATTAAGCCGGTTGAAGAAGAAGAGGTTAAGTTCGACGAAAACCGGCGGGCTGCTACCCGGAAGAACCGGTCCGCACACCAATTTTAATTCCTCAACATTTTAATAAAAAAGTGAGGCTGGAGAAAAACTCTCCAGCCCCTTTTTTATTCAGATATCACTTATCAGAAGCCGCCTTTAGTACTTCGACTTCTTCGTCTTACCGTCCCAAGCGCGGTAGCCGTCCCGTAGGATGTAGAGCTTCTTATAGCCGTGCTTGTACAAAAAGGCTGCCGCCTGGGTGCTGACCGACATACCAGCATCGTAGAGGTAAATTGGCAAATCAGGGCGCAATTCACCGTATTGCTGCCGTAGGTAAACATACGGCAAGCTCCGGGCGCCCAGAATGTGGCCCGCCTTAAAGTCGCTCTCGCTCCGCAGGTCAATCACTTGGGCCTTCCGGATGCCCTTTTGAAAATCTTCTTGGTCAAGAACCGTTGAGTAACGCTTCCGCCGCCAAGCCTGGTAGCCCCACCCAATCAAGAAGGCCAGGATGATGACAATCAGGACCAGGTTAAACGTCAACAGTCCGTTACTAATAGCTAAAATCAAAGTTTAACGCTCCCTTGTGAAACTAGTTAACTGATTCAAACTGCCGAGCTAAGGATGCAGCACCGATAACACCGGCATCGTTCCCCAATTCTGCCAGCTTCAACTGGGTAGAAGTCCGAACTGTTGGGAAGGCAAACTTTTCAAAGTTCTTTTGAACCCGCTTCAACAGGAAGTCACCGGCAGCGGAAACCCCACCACCAATAACCAGGTATTCAGGGTTAAGGACGTTGGAAAGGTTGGCACATGCTAGGCCAAGGTAGTAAGTAACTTCGTCCACAACGGTGTTTGCCAGGTAGTCGTTATCCTTGGCCAAGTCAAAAACAATCTTTGAAGTAATCTCGTCACCGTTATCAATCATAGCCTTCAGGCGGCTGTTACCTTCGTATTCTTCTGCCTTGTCTTGGGCCACGTGAACAACCCCAGTTGCTGAAGCATATTGTTCCAGGCAACCGCGGTTACCACAAGTACAAAGGTAACCGTTAGGCTTAACAACCATGTGGCCAACTTCACCACCGGCACCGACGATTCCGTGAACCAGCTTACCGTTGGAGATCAATCCACCCCCAACACCAGTACCAAGGGTAATGAAGGCAACATCGTCACCTTCGTTACCAGCACCCTTCCAGCGTTCACCAAGAGCGGCCACGTTGGCATCGTTATCAAGGGCAAACTTCATACCGGTTCCTTCTTCGATTTGTTCCTTAACCTTTTGGGTAGTCTTCCAGTTAAGGTTGAAGGCCCCAACAACGGTCCCCTTGTCACGGTCAATGGTCCCGGGGGTTCCCATCCCAATACCAACGAATTGGTCGGGCGTCATCTTGTAAAGGTCCAGGTGGTGGTTAATGGAATCCACAATATCAGGAACAATGTGAGAACCATCGTCCAAGATGTTGGTCCGAATTGACCATTTCTGTTGAATTTCACCCTCCTGGGTTAAGATTGCAAACTTAATTGTTGTCCCACCAAGGTCAACACCAAATAACTTCTTTGCCATTATAATTTCCTCCTGGTTTATTAAATTAGTATAGGCGCCCAGACTTTTCCCGGCGCTCTTCTTCACGATGCTCTTTTCTAAGAACAATCTTTGCTTTCATATACGTTGTCTTGTCGACGACCCCTGCTTCGTACAGGTGGTCTAACTCAATTGCCATTAGCTCGATATCGTACAATCGTTTGCCCACATACACAAAGACGTTAAACTCCTTCAGCAACTGCTGAACATCATATAACGTCCGATATTCACGTGGTAAAGCCATCCTATCAGCTCACTTTAACAAATAAAACTAGTAACCCGAGAACTAAAACCACCGTGGCAAGCACCCGCTCCACAGAGTTCACGTGACCAAGACGGGGTGCGCCAACAGCATAACCGGCTAAAAAGCCCCCTATCAATCCTCCAAGGTGCCCCGCAAGGTCAATGCCGGGGACGAAAAGGTCCGTCACAATGTTTAAGACAACCAGAATCAAGAACTGGCGACCCAGTATCCGAATCGCTTGGTTTTCCCTAAAAGTGACGCCCAGCATAATAAAGGCACCAAAGAGGCCAAAAATCGCCGTACTTGCTCCCGCCGACAAGCCATTGGGAATCCAAAAGGCACTCAATAGGTTACCAGCAACGGCACTGACAAAGTAAATAACTAACATCCGCCAGTGGCCAAAGAGCTGCTCAATGTAGAGGCCAATAAAGTAAAGGGTAATACTGTTAATTAAGATATGGGCAAAACCGATGTGAACAAAGACGGGGGTGATTAGCCGCCACCACTGTCCAGCCTGAACGAGGGACGCGTTCAACGCCCCAAACTTTAGCAAGACAGCAGTATTGGTCGAGCCCCCCATCACCGTCATCATTAAGAAGACGACGACCTGGATGGCAATCAGGCTTACCGTCACGGGATTTTTCTTCCAGTAGTTTGCCTGCATTCGCTATTTCTCCGCGAGGGTGATTACCCGGTCAACCTGCTGGTCATGCTCTTCTGGCGTCCACTCATCGTTCTCGGCTTCCTGGGTTGGCAACGCCAGTGACAGTGACTTACCCTGGTAATTTTTAAGGTAGCGATCATAGTAGCCACCACCAAAGCCCAGGCGGTGGCCATCCTTGGTGAATGCCACCCCGGGAACGATCATGAGGTCAATCTCGTCCGGGCCGTAAACACGTCCGTCGCTGGGTTCCAAAATACCAAATGTTGTATCTTCAAAGGTCGTATTTTCTTTTAACTCGACAAACTCCATCTGCCGATGAGGCAAGGTCCGGGGAACAACTACCGTCCGTCCCTCATGCCGGGCATGAAGGATCAACGGGGCCGTATCAATCTCGAAGGACTGACTGAGGGTCAGCGCAATGACCTTTGCTCCCATCCATTCCGGCTGGTCGTACAGGATGGATGCCAACGCCTTTTCTTCATTAAGACGGGTATTAACATCCAGCTGCTGCAGCCGGGCAATATAAGCTTGACGCAGTTCGGCTTTTGAATACGTCATTATTCTACAATCTCCCCTTTATGCTAAATAAGATAAACGGTTTCAACAACTTATTATCACCGCTCACTGCGCTTTTTGCAAGCGTTATTTTATAACGGTTGTTGGGGGGTAAGTCCGTTTACTTGTCTTCAGCGAGGCGTTGGTAGAGACGAATAATTTCACCTGCCAAGTCAACATAGGTAATGGCCGTCATCAGGTGGTCCTGGGCGTGAACAATTAAGAGGGTTAATTCCACCTTTTTCCCTTGAGCCTCACTAGTCAGCATCTTAGTCTGCGTGTTATGGGCCGTGTTTAACGTTTCCTTAGCCTGGGCTAATTTCTGTTTAGCAGTTGCCAGGTCCCCATCATGAGCTGCTTCAATGGCCTCGTGGGCTGCTTTCTTAGCATCCCCGGCATTTAGCATTAGCTGCATTGCCTGCTGCAAGGCTGTGTTGTTTTCTTCTGACATTTTCTCTCCTCTTAAAACCAACTAACAATAAAAAATCCTGCTAACAGCGCAATGCTATCGGCAGGATAAAAGAAACTAAATTACTTAGTTTCACGGTGTAATGTCACCTTACGTTCCCGTGGGCAGTACTTGTTTAATTCAAGACGGTCGGGATTGTGACGACGGTT
>CAJMLF010000012.1 GCA_905214235.1 uncultured bacterium
AAAGTCTACCACAAATGGCTTTTCTATTTTTCTAACTTAATTTTACAAACGGCGTGTTAAAAAACCGTAAGAGCCGGAATTTTAATTGTCATTAAGAAACCAGTAGGCCTTTACTTCAAAATTCTGAAACATATTCTTATCACTTATTTTATTTTTCATGAAAGCACCTTCATTCGTAAACATCATGTTTATTCTATATGTATTTAAAAAGAATAATTTTTGTTATATACGTCGAGTATACAACTCTCCTGCGAATTTTCGATATTTTAACTGAATTAGCATAAATTCAATATTATTTTCGTTAACTCAATCCTTAGTACCAAACTGGACATTCGACTACTCGACTATCGAAATAGGACATAGAACACTCGACCCGCCAGCCCCAAATAGAAAAAGTGTACTAATTCCAATCACTCGGAAAGGAAAAAGTACACTTTCAATCACCTATAAATGCCGTTATACCAGCGTTTGTCGGCTATTTCTCTGTACGTTCCAGGACAGTAACGCTCTCAACATGCGTCGTCTGTGGGAACTGGTCAACAGGCTGGATTGGCTTGACCACGCGGTAGCCCTGCTCACCGAAGCGCTGGATATCCCGCACCAGGGTAGCCGGATTGCAAGAAACGTAAATCACTTTCTGTGGCGCCATCTTGCCGGTCGCCTCAATTAAAGATTCCGCAAGACCCTTGCGTGGTGGGTCCACAATTACCACGTCCGGCTTCAGCCCCGCTGCTTGCCACTTGGCAAACTGCTCTTCCGCCTTGCCGACCACGAACTCGGCGTTCCGGATTCCGTTCCGCTTGGCGTTGTGCTTGGCATCTTCAATCGCGGCGGGCACAATTTCCACTCCATAGACCTGCTTGGCATGCTTAGCTACGGCCAGGGAAATTGTCCCAATCCCACAGTAGGCGTCAATCACCGTCTGGCTCCCATCCAGGCCGGCGTTATCAATGGCGGTCTGGTAAAGGCGCTCCGTCTGTTGCGGGTTAACCTGGTAGAACGACAGTGGCGAAATTGCAAAATCAATCCCTAACAACTGGTCATGAATCTCGTCATCCCCCCACAGGGTCTGATCACGGTCACCCAGCAGGCGGTTGGTCTTCTTATCATTGATGTTCTGGACAATGCTCTTCACTTCCGGCACACCGGCCACGATGCCGTCCACAATTTGCTTGGCCATCGGCAGCCGCTTCGTGTTGGTGACCAATACGACCATCACCTCATGGCTGTAGTAACCACGGCGCACCATCACCGTTCGAATGACACCCTTACCGGTCCGCTCATCATACGGGGTCACATGGTACTTCCGCAAGAGGTCACGAACCACCACGATTGCCTTATCAATTTGTGGATCTTGAATATAAAAGTCCTCAATCGGCACCAGGGTATGGCTCCCCCGCTTGTAAAAGCCAGTCTGCAGCTGGCCCCGCACCATCTTGACCGGGACCTGGGCCTTATTCCGGTAGTGGTAAGGCTGGTCCATCCCCATCGTCGGCAAAACTTCAATATCATCTAGGTGGGCCTTCTCTAGGAGTTCCTTAATCTGGTGTTGCTTAAACTTCAGTTGGGCTGCGTACTTCAAGTGCCCCAGGGGTGCAATCCCCGTTTGAATATACTTCTTATCCTTGACGTCGACCCGGTCCGGGCTCTTCGTCTGCCATTCCATTACCCGGCCCCAGGCAAAGTGGCGGGCCACCTTAGTCACCCGCACGGTAATCTTTTCCCCCGGCAGGGCGTTGGGCACGAAGACCGGAAAGTCGTCAACCTTAACGACCCCGTTCCCCTCATAGGTCAAATCCGTCACTTCTGCTTGGTATTCTTCATTCTTATGGACCGGAATTTTAACTTTCACAATACTTCCTCCATTTTTACGTAATCAACTTTCCCTATTATAGCAAACGAACTCAGTCAGTCACCCGTCGGCACTTTTTCTCCAACAAGTGGGCGATTGTCTTCATTTCATCTTCACTATCATCAGCCAGCATCACCTGCAAAATCAGCGCCTCCCCTTCATCAGCAGTTAAGCGCAATAACCAACCATTTTTCCGCAGAAATAAGAGGGTGGCAATGTAGGCTGTCCGCTTATTGCCATCCGCAAAGATGTATTTTTTTGTTATCTTCTGCATAATATAGGCCGCCTTTAGCCATACTGTCGGGTACAGTTCGTAACCAAATACCACCATTTGCGGTTGATTGACTACCAGTGACAGTCCGGCCGGATACTGGATCACGCGATCATCCTGACCCGTTCTTTATAAGATCCGGTGGTGGACTGCTGTGATTTCAGTCGCCGTTAAATAGATCATTCGTCCTTCAACCGTCCCATCAATTCTTTGTTCTCGTCAAACAGCTGGTCAATCATTGCCATCGTCTGGGAGTCCACCTTTTCCTTCTTCTTGAAAGTCACGGTTTTACCATCTGGAGAGATTGTCTTCTCGTATTCATCCCCGGGCTCAGCGTGCATTCGTTCCTTGTCCCGCTTGGTTAGGCGCAGGCCAAAGGAGTTTCCTGCTTTAAAGAACTTAGCGTTTCCCTTCATTTCTTGCATGGAATCACCTCGTAATCACATTATAGCAAATTGTAACTACAAAGCGAGCTAGGCGACATTTTGTCACCTAACTCGCTATATTACTTTTTTGCTATTTTTCTTGCTTCTGGTTAATCTTGCCGACCCCTTCGACAAAGTCCTTTTCGACCCGCCGGAAGTCTGCCGACTCGGTGATTGCGTCGTCTGGAATGGCGTCCAAGTTAGCCACCACTTCAATGTGTTGCTTGAGATCGTGGAACTTCATTGGTGCATCGCCACCGTATTCGCCGTCCAGGTTGATCATCAGCCGGTCATCCTTGTTCAACGGCGTCACCTCGACATCGGTTGCCTTGGCATAGACAATCCGCGGATCGTTCAGGTGCTTCCCTTGTAGGGCCTTGGCCATCAAACTCAGCATGTCCGTCAGGCTGCTCTTCTTGACGATAATCATCGTGAACTTACCGTCATCCAAAGAGGCGTCCGGCACAATCTGTTCAAAGCCGCCGACCGAGTTGGTCAGGGCCAGGAACAAGGTCGAGGCCATCCCCCGGTATTCCTTACCATCGTACTTGACGGAAACGTCAACCGGCTTAACCTGCGGCAGTAACTCCGCCCCCTTGGCCAGGTATGCTGCGTAGCCAAACAGGGACTTCATCTGGGACGGCACGTCGTAGGTTAATTCCGTCAGTGTTCCCCCGGCGGCAATGTTCATGAAGTAGTTGTCGCCCGCCTTACCGATATCAATCTTGAACTTCTTGTTTTTCCGTAAGATCAGCTTGGCGGCCGCAATCGGATCATCGCGCGGAATCCGCAGGGCCCGGGCGTAGTCATTGGTCGTCCCGGCCGGAATAATGGCCATCGTTGGTCGCTTGTCCAGACCGGCGATTCCGTTAACGACCTCGTTCAACGTTCCGTCACCACCGGCGGCCACGATTAGGTCAAAGCCTTCCTTAGCCGCCCGGGTTGCCTCATTCTTTGCCGAATTTGGTGCTGGTGTTGTCGCAAACGCACTCGTCTCGTAACCAGCCTTTTCATAGATATCCAAAATGTCTACTAGGTCGTTGCGCAGGGCTTCACGACCAGCAGTTGGGTTATAAATAATCCGTGCCCGTTTACGCATCGCAATCCTCCTACTTAGCCTTCAAAGACTTCATCAGTAACTGGGTAACAACTTGTGGATTGGCCTTTCCCCGGGTCTGCTTCATGATCTGACCCATCAGGTAACCAACAGCCCGGTCCTTCCCGTTCTTGAAGTCTTCGATGGACTGGGCGTTGTTTGCCAGAACATCGTCAACGATTGGCTGTAATTGTGCTGGATCGGACAGTTGAACCAGGCCGTGTTCCTTGGCGTATGCCTGTGGTTCTTCACCGGCCAAAATCCCCTTGAAGACCTTCTTGGCCATCTTGGAGGAAATCGTCCCGTCATCAATCAGCTTAACCATCCCGGCTAGGTTGGCAGGAGTCAACTTGGTGTCCGGCAGGTCAATGTGCTTGTCGTTCAGGTAGGAGTTAACGTCGTTCATCAGGTAGTTGGCAACCCGCTTTGGATCGCCACCATCCTTAACGGCCGCCTCAAAGAAGTCTGACATTTCCTTCGTCTGGGTTAAGACCATGGCGTCGTAGTCGGAAAGTCCCAGGTCGTCAACGTAGTGCTTACGCCGTTCACCCGGCATTTCTGGCATTTCGCCCTCGATTTCCTTAATCCAGTCGTCACTAACGTTCAAGTCAGGAATATCTGGTTCTGGGAAGTAACGGTAGTCATCGGCCCCTTCCTTAGTCCGCATGGAAACCGTGGTCCCGGTTGGTTCATCGTACCGCCGGGTTTCCTGGGCAATGTGCCCACCGGACATCAGTACTTGCTGGTGACGCTTTTCTTCAAAGGCCAGGGCCTTGCGAACGTAGTTGAAGGAATTGATGTTCTTCATTTCCGTCTTGGTCCCGAACTTATCGGAGCCGACCGGGCGAATGGAAATGTTGGTATCAACACGCATGGACCCTTCTTCCATCTTCACGTCGGAGATTCCCGTAAACTGGATCCGTTGCCGCAGTGCTTCCAGGTAGGCCACCGCTTCTTCTGGTGAAGCAATGTCTGGCTTGGAAACAATTTCGATCAGTGGGGTCCCCTGCCGGTTCAGGTCCACGTAGGAGTACTTGCTGGTGTGGGTGTTCTTACCGGCATCTTCTTCGATGTGCATTTCGGCAATCCCAATCTTTTTCTTCTTGCCGTCGACTTCGATTTCAATCCAGCCGTCGTGGGCAATTGGCGTATCAGACTGGGTGATCTGGTAGGCCTTCGGGTTGTCCGGGTAGAAGTAGTTCTTCCGGTCAAAGTGCATGTGGTGGGCAATCTGCGCATGCAGAGCGAGCCCGGCCATGATCCCGTCACGAACAACACCCTTGTTCAGGGTTGGCAATACCCCTGGGTACCCCCAGTCAATGACGTTGGTGTTGGCATTCGGTTGGTCACCAAAGTCAACCGGTGAAGGACTGTAAATCTTTGAATTCGTCTTCAATTCGACGTGGACTTCTAGTCCTATGGTAGTTTGAAAGTTCATCTTAGTTTTGCCCTCCTAACTTTGGTGCCTTCTTGTGAAAATCAGTGGTTTGTTCAAAGACGTAACCAGCGTTGTAGATGGTCTGTTCATCAAATGGCTTCCCAATGATCTGCAGGCCAACTGGCATCCCGTTCTTTTCGGAGAAGCCAGCCGGAACGGACATTGCTGGCAGACCGGCCATGTTAACCGGCACGGTCAGGACATCGTTCATGTACATTGTCTTTGGATCATCAATTTCAGTCCCAATCTTAAAGGCGGTCGTAGCCCCGGTAGCCCCGATGATCAGGTCGTAGTTTTCAAAGACCTTATCGAAGTCTTGGGCGATCAGGCGACGAACCTTAGCGGCCTTATTGAAGTAGGCATCGTAGAACCCGGCGGACAGGGAGAAGGTCCCCAGCATGATCCGCCGCTTGACTTCTTCACCAAGGCCTTCCGTCCGGGACTTAACGTAAACTTCTTCCAGGTTCTTGGCATCCTTGGCCCGGAAGCCGTAACGAATCCCATCGTAACGTTGCAGGTTAGATGAGGCCTCAGACGATGCCAAAATGTAGTATGCTGGGACACCATACTTGGTGTGGGGCAGACTAACCTTGTCAACCGTGGCGCCCAGTGACTCCAAGTGGTCTAAGGCGGCCTTAACAACCTTCTTAACGTCGTCGTTTAAGTCATCGTAGTATTCCTTTGGAACGGCGATCTTCAGGCCCTTAACACTCGTGTCGTCATTCAGGTTGGCAGCCCAGTCAGGAACTTCCTTCAAAGAAGACGTCATATCGTGCTTATCGTTACCAGCAATCAGCGCCGTTAAGTAGGCATTGTCCTTAACGGTCCGGGTCAGCCAACCAACCTGGTCAAAACTGGAACCGAAGGCAATGATTCCCCACCGGGAAACCCGGCCGTAAGTTGGCTTCATGCCGACAACCCCGTTGAAGGAGGCTGGCATCCGGATGGAACCACCAGTATCAGTACCGAGGGCCCCGAGAACGTCGCCCGCTGCAACAGCCGCTGCAGAACCACCTGAAGAACCACCAGGAACCCGGGTAAGGTCCCATGGGTTGTGAGTGGTAAAGAATGCTGAGTTTTCCGTGGATGAACCCATGGCGAATTCATCCAGGTTGGTCTTCCCGACATTAATGAAGCCGGCCTGGTTTAACTTGTCGACAACCGTGGCGTCGTAAACCGGGTTGAAGTTTTCCAGCATCTTGGAGGCTGCCGTAGTCGTCAGCCCCTTGGTCAGGATATTATCCTTAACGGCCAGCGGTACCCCACTAACGAGTTGGTCAGCCGCGATTCCGGCATCGTCAATCTCTTGGGCACGCTTAGTAGCGGCATCTTCGTTCAGGGTCAAGAAGGCCTTGACCTGGTCATCATTAGCCTTGATGTGGTCGAAGGTTGCCTTCGTCAGTTCACTGGCACTGATCTTCTTGTTGACCAGGTCATCGTGCAGCTGACTTAAGTCGGTTTGATAGAAGTCCATTATTCGCCATCCTCGCTTTCGTCAATGATTACAGGAACTCTGATGTAGCCGCCATCTTCGTCCGGAGCATTCTTCAGCAGTGCTTCGGTCTCTTCCTTAGTGGCCTTGACAGCTTTATCTTCACGCATCACGTTAACCCGGTCGGTTGCTGAAGTCATTGGTTCAACACCATCAGTATCAACGGCAGTGAGGTCTTCAAACATGTCAATAATGCTTCCTAATTGTGTGGTAAACTTACCCAGCTCGTCCTTGGGGAATTCAAGCTTAGCAAGTTCAGCAACGTGTTCTACTTGTTGCTCAGTGATTTTACTGGCCATCATTTCTACCTCTTTTCCAAAATTTAGGTATACATACATTTAACAATTTTAGCACAGAACTAGTAGTATTTTCAGCAATTTGCAGTGGAGTTTGCAAAATGAAAAAGAGGCGGCTGAAAACCGACCTCTTTTGGCTTATATGGTATTAGTAAGAATCTAAGATGTGGGTATGGAAGGTGTTCGATCCGGAGTCACGGTAAATAATCGCCTGCATCTCAGAATCAGCTTCGATCCGGATATCAATCGGAATCCCGCTTGGCAGGTAACGCTTAGCGGCTCGAGCAATGTACTGGGTAAAACTGGTGATTTCCGTCTCGCTGTAGAACTGGGTCGTTATCGTGATGTGCATTCCTGCCAAATGACCATTATTGTACTGAGCCTGGGCAGTGACCCCACTCAGGTTCGGGAAGAAGCTTTGAATCTGACTCTTGAAGTTCGAGAAGTTATCATTATCCTGTGAATCAGCGCTCGTCTGGGAGTTCGTTGCCGATGCCTTTGGCAGGACAACGGTCTTGTAGTGGAGGTTCGTCCAACTACTGATCTTGTTACCGTTGTTCTTGCTGTAGGCAAAGTAACTACCACCGACCAGGCTATCATCGGGTGCCTGCTTGTAGAGGGCAATCACGATTGGCACGTTACCGACACCCTTGGTGTGCCGCAGGCGGGTCAGGATCTTCTGAGCGGCAATTTCACCCTGTTGGCGCATCTCGTCCTTACTAATGTTCTTAGTGAAGGTCGGGCCGTCCGTCTTCTTCTGGTAATTGTATTCGGAGTTGATCCCAACCCCGATGACAATCCCCTTCAGTTTCATTGACCGGCCACTATCCGTCATGTAGTCCTGTTCCTCAATCTGCTGGATATATTCCGGGTTCGGGTCACTCTTCTTCCCGCGGGCCGGGTTAAGGCCGTTCGGATTTTTCTTTGACTTCCGGCCGAGCCAGCTCTGCAGGGTATTAGTGTTCAGGTATTGACCTTCCTGGAAGATATAGGACTTTGGTGAGAAGACCCGCTTCGAAACCTGGGTCAACCCACTTTCAAAGCTCTTCTGGTTGTAAGGGTTATCGTTTTGGGCAACGTTAATTCCCCGGGCCTTGCTGGTCTTGTAGCGACCGTTTTGAATAACCCCCTGGTAGTTTCCGTTACCAGAGCCGGTCGTACTATAGTTCTTGGATGAACTGTGCCCAAAGCCACATGAAGCAAGGACAACCGTGCTCATCAAAAGAGCCGCAGCTGTTGCAATTTTCTTAACTTTTAACTTCACGATTTATTGTTCCTCCTTCATTGCCTGGGCAAAGCGGGCCTCATCCCAAACCGTGATGCCCAGGTCCTGGGCCTTCGTCAGCTTGCTCCCCGCTGCCGTCCCGGCAATGACAATATCAGTTTTCTTTGAAACGCTGCTAGTAACCTTTGCCCCATGGGCTTCCAGCCAATCCTTTGCCTGACTCCGGGTCATCTCTTCCAGCTTCCCGGTCAAGACCACCCGGCGGTCGTTCCATTCACTCGATGGGTTGGCTGGTGTGGTGGCCCCCAGGTAAGCGAAGTTAATGCCAGCATCCCGGAGCTCATCAACCAGCTTGACCACTTGGGGGTTAGCGAAGTAGGCTTCCACACTCTCCCCGATTGTCAGACCAATACCATCGACTGCCGAAACGTCATCAGCACTGGCCGCCATCAACTGGTCGAGGGAGCCAAAATGCTCCATGATCAGCCGGGCCGCCTTAGCACCGACGTGACGAATACCGAGGCCAAATAATAAGCGTTCGACAGAATTATTACGACTATTGTCAATCGATGTCAATAGGTTAGTGGCGGATTTGTCACCAAATTTATCTAAAGTTAATAATTGGTCCCGTGTCAGGCTGTACAGGTCGGCCACGTCGTGAATCAACTTCTTATCCCAAAGCTGCTGGATAATCTTTGGCCCTAAGCCATCGATGTTCATCGCGTTCCGGGAGGCGAAGTGGGCCAACCCCTCCTTGATTTGGGCCGGGCACATCGGGTTGATGCAACGCAGGGCTACCTCATCGTCCAAGTGAACCAACTTGGCGCCGCAGACCGGACAGGTCGTTGGAATCTCGTAAGGTTCACTATCAGCCGGCCGCTTCTTCAGGTCGACCCGCGAGATTTCAGGGATAATGTCGCCCGCCTTGTGGAGGTAAACGGTGTCGCCGACCCGGATTCCCTTTTCCTGGAGGTAATCTGGGTTGTGGAGGGAGGCACGACTGACCGTGGTCCCCGCTAGTTGAACCGGGTCCATCACCGCGGTTGGTGTGACGTTACCGGTCCGCCCAACCGTCCATTCAATATCTCTAACCACCGTGGCCTGCTCCTCAGGGGGGAACTTGTAGGCAATTTCCCAGCGGGGGACCTTAACGGTATTCCCGAGGGCAATCTCGGTGTCAAGGTCATTGACCTTTTCCACAATTCCGTCGATCCCGTAGGAAAGCTGGTCCCGTTTGGCCGTGTATTCCTCAATGTAGGCGGTAATTTCCTGGCGGTTATGAATGACCCGGTTATTCGGGTTGACCTTAAAGCCGAGTTCCCGCATCCGGTCGAGGGCTGCTGCCTGGGTCGTAACACCCAGCTTCTGGTATTCGGGAACGTAGTACATAAAGGTATCCAGGTCCCGCTTAGCCGTCACATGGGGGTCAAGTTGGCGAAGGCTCCCGGCCGCCGCGTTCCGCGGGTTAGCGAAGATTGGCTGACCGGCCGCCTCCCGTTCTTGGTTGAGCTTAACAAAGGACTTCTTCGGCATGTAGCACTCGCCCCGGAATTCAAGGGAAAGGGGTTCCGGCAGTTCGTGGGGAACCGACTTAATGGTCATCACATTGGCGGTGACGTCTTCGCCGATGACCCCGTTCCCCCGGGTTGATCCCTGAACCAGCTTGCCGTTTTCGTAAACCAAGGATAGGGAAAGGCCGTCAATCTTCAGCTCAAGGTTGTACTCCGGGTCGACCACCACGTCCTTGTTGTCCTGTTGCCGCTGGTTGAAGTCCATCAGCTCGTCGATGGAGAAGACATCCCCCATCGACAGCATCGGGATATCGTGGGTGACCTTGGTCAACTGACTGGTTGGCCCGCCACCGACCCGCTGCGTTGGCGAATCGCTCGTCTTCAGCTCCGGGAAACGCTGTTCCAAGGCCACCAAACGTTGGTAGGCCCGGTCATAGACGTAGTCCTCAACGGTTGGGTTGTCCTGCTCGTAGTACTCCTTTCCCCACTGGGTTAACTGCTTTCTCAAGGGGACAATTTCTTGTTTGGCCGCCGCCAGGGTCAGCTGGTCGACTGGTGTTTGTTTATCCATTATTCTGGCCTCACTTTTAGTTTGCTTTTTGAATTGGTGCGAAACTTGCCAGGAGCCGCTTGACCCCCTTAGCAGGGAAGGCAATGTCTAGCTCCATGTCATTCCCGCTACCATTGACCTTGACGACCGTTCCTTGACCCCACTTCTTGTGGGTGACCTTGTCGCCAACTTTCCAGCTAACCTTATCCGCACCGGTGCCGGTATTCGTAATTGGCTTAACCCGCTTACCGGCATCCCGGTAATGGTGCTTTTTCGGTGTCCGCTGTCGGTAGGTGCCTAGCGTGGCGGCCTTCTTGCTGAATGGGACGTTATCGTTCATCTGGCCCCCCTCTTCGTCGAGGAGCTTCGGGTCAATTTCTTCCACAAAACGGGACGGCTTGTTTCGTTGAATCCGCCCGTACAGGAGACGGGAAACGGCGTTCGTCAGGTAGAGTTTCTTCTTGGCCCGGGTAATGCCTACGTAGGCCAACCGCCGCTCTTCTTCCAGTTCGTCGTCTTCCATCAGCGCCCGGGAAAGCGGGAAAATCCCCTCTTCCATTCCGACAAGGAAAACGACCGGGAACTCAAGTCCCTTAGCGGCGTGGAGGGTCATCAGCGTTACCGCTGGCTCCTGCTCGTCCACGTCGTCCTGGTCAGAAACCAGGGCCAGATCAGCCAGGAAGTTAACCAATTTCTGCCGGTTCGGCGTGTCGTCGTCCTCGTGCTGCTTATCGTATTCCTGGGTCACCGACTTAAATTCGTCCAGGTTCTCCTGGCGGGTCTGATTCTCCAGGTTATCCTCCTTTTGTAACATCTTATTATAACCCGACCGCTCGAGGATTTGGTCGGTCAGGTCGGTAATACTCAAGTACTCAACCTGCTTATCCAGGTCAGCAATCAACTGGCCAAAGTCCGCCAGCTTAGTCCGCGCCCGGGAGGAAATGTTATTAGCGATGTCAACGTTTTGACTCGCCTCCAGTAAGGACCAGCCATTGTCGTTGGCAAACTCCCGGAGGTGTTCGACCGTTGTTAGGCCGATTCCCCGCTTAGGAGTGTTAACGATACGGCTAAAGCTCATGGAATCCTGGTGGTTGACCAGCAGGGTCAGGTAGGCCAGAACATCGCGGATTTCCTTCCGGTCATAGAACTTGTGGCCCCCCACCATTGTGTAGGGAACGCTGGACTTCATAAAGGTCTCTTCAATCATCCGCGACTGGGCATTGGTCCGGTAGAGGATGGCAAAGTCGTTGTAGTGGTAACCGTGCTTGTCATGCTCTTCCTTGATTTTAGCAACGATGTACTGGGCCTCGTCATGTTCGTTTTGGGCCTGGTAATAGGTGATCTTGTCCCCCTGGCCGTTCTCGGTCCAGAGGTTCTTGTCCTTCCGCCCACTGTTGTTCTTGATCACTTCGTTGGCGGCGTCCAGGATGGTCTGGGTCGACCGGTAGTTCTGTTCCAGCATGACGGTGTGGGCATTGGGGTAATCGTGTTCGAAGTTCAGGATGTTTTCGATATTGGCACCCCGCCAGCCATAAATACTCTGATCCGCATCCCCCACCACGCAGATGTTCTGGTACTTGTCCGCCAGCATGTGAACCAACTTGTACTGGGCATCGTTGGTATCCTGATATTCATCGACGTGGATGTAGTGGAAGCGGTCCTGGTAAAATTCCAAAGTCTCCGGATCCTTTTGGAAGAGCTCAATTGTCTTCATGATCAGGTCATCGAAGTCGAGGGCCTGGTTGGCCTCCAGCTGCTCTTGGTAGAGTTTGTAAGCCCGGGCAACCACGGAGGTGTACATGCTATGCGGGTTACGGCTATCGGTGGCCTTGGCCGCGTATTCGTCAGGGGTCAGCAGGGCGTTTTTCGCATTAGAAATCGTACTGAGGATGCTCCGCGGGTCAAACTTCTTGGGGTCAATGTTCAACTCGGCACAGACCTGCTTCATCAGTGTCCGTTGTTCACCCGTGTCCGCGATGGTAAAGGCCCGGTTATAGCCAATCTTCTCGATGTCCCGCCGTAAGATGCGCACACACAAGGAGTGGAAGGTGGATACCCAAATATCCTGGGCACTCTCGCCTAAAAGTTTACCTACCCGTTCCTGCATTTCTCGTGCGGCCTTATTGGTGAAGGTGATTGCCAAGATGTTCCATGGAAAAACATTCTTTTCTTCAATCAAGTAGGCCACCCGGTGGGTCAATACCCGCGTCTTCCCGGAACCTGCTCCAGCCATAACCAGTAGCGGACCTTCCGTTGTTAAGACCGCTTCGGTTTGCTTATCGTTCATTCCATCTAGTAGTGCTTGACTATTATTCACGCCGTCCCATCCTCTCTAAAAAATCAGTCGGCTAATATTATACCAAATAATGGGTTCACTTTTGACTAAAACGAACATCCGTTACGAAATTTTTCGAGAAAAATGAGACCGGCATCCACCAGTCTCACATTGATTAAAGCTCGTCTTCTTGATTTTCTGTTTCCATTGCCTGCTCATCCTGCGCAGCCAGGGGCTCGGCCCAAACTTCGGTGTCGTCCACCTGTTCTTCCAGTTCGGTCAGGCTACTACCGGTAATCCAGACAAAGCCTAACAGGCTGTCATCATCCGGATTAGTGAGGTTAAAGAAGCGGAACTGCCAGTTATCCTTCAGCATCCACTGACGTTGGATGGCTTCCTCCTGTGAATACCGTACCACCATCAAGAGGGTCGGTTGCAAAGAACGGATAACGTGGAGGGGCATCCCCACCGTTGCTCGAACCTGCTCCTCGTACTGGGTCACGTTAGCAGCACTGTCGTAGACGTTGGCAATCGAGGTCAGCCCCAGCTCAATGTTTTTCACGTACAGGGAGCCAGTGGCCGTGACGTAGAAGTTAAGGGAGAACATACCCCGGTATTCCAGCGATGCGGCCACGCTCTTCACGATCCGTTGCATTTCCGTCAGCAGGTCGTCATCAACTACCGCCGGCGTTTCAACGGCAATCAGCTTCCGGTCCTGGGCAAACTTCAACTTGGCCAGGGGGTAGATCTTAACGTCATTCCCATCAGTAACTGCCGTCATCGTGTATTCGGCGGTGTGGTCAATCCAAGATTCCAAAAGGTAGGTCCCCGTATTGATAAAGTCACCAGCCCGGGCAATGTCCGACTGGCGGTTAATCATCATGGACTGTTCCCCAATTCCCCGTTGAATTGGCTTCAGCAAGGCCGGGTAACCGATGGAGTCAATTGACTGGTAAACATCATCCAAACTAACAACGGTTACGTAGGGGGCAATGTTAATGTTGATCTGGTCCAAGAAGGCCCGTTCCATCAGCCGGTCCTGGACAATTTCCAGACCATTGATCCCCTGGGGAATCGCCGCGAACTGGCTCAAAAAGTGCAGGACCCGGGAGTCAACGCTCGGCGTCTGGTAAATAATGGCGTCACAGTCCTGACCAAACTCGGTCAGCTTAGCCTTATCGTTGTAGGGCCCAACGATAGTAAAATCAGCCATCTTCGTCAATGCTGGTTGGGCGTGGTCCAGGTAGACACCCACGTTAAAACCGGCATTTTTAGCTGCGGCAATCAGCGCACCTACGTTCCGGTTGACGGCAATTAAGCCAATCGTGCTTCCCGGATAAATAGCGTTCGTACTCATTGTCGTCCCCCCCTAGTCCTTGTCAAATTCAATCTGGTTGTTGGCCAGCGACTTAATCCGGGCCAAGGATTCAACCCGAAAGCCCCGGTCCCGGAGCTCCTTGCCGCCCGGCTGAAAGCTCTTTTCAATCACAATTCCGGCACCGGCAACCTTAACACCAGCCTGGTCAGCAATTTCCAGCATTCCTTCTACCGCCTGACCATTAGCCAGGAAGTCATCGACCATCAAGATCTTGTCATCTGGTGAAACGTACTTCTTAGAAATCGAAATTCGGTTGGTCGTCTTCTTGGTGTACGAGTAAACATCAGCAACGTACATGTCCTTGTTTAAGGTCAGGCTCTTGTGCTTGCGGGCGAAAATAACGGGAACCTTCATTGCTAACCCGGTCATCACTGCCGGGGCAATTCCAGACGATTCCACGGTCCAAATCTTCGTGATTCCTTCACCCGCAAAGCGCTTGGCAAACTCTTGCCCGATGTGCAGCATCAGTTCAGGGTCAACCTGGTGGTTCAAGAAGGCATCCACCTTCAAGACGTTACCTGGCAGGACCGTCCCAAACTTTTCAATCTTTTCGTTTAATTCCTGCATGGTGATTACTCCTTTAATTCTCTACTTATCATAATTATATAACTTATAAGTCTGAATTACCGAAATGAGCTTCTTGGCGTAGTCCGGATCGGTTGCGTAGCCCGACTTCTGCAGGGCCTCGGCCGCCTCCTTATAGTTCTTCGCATTGACCACGTCTTGGTAGTTCTGCTTGTTCATGTCGGTTCCGTTTAGCATCAGCTTTGTATGGTCCTTAATCGAATCACTCCAGCTGTCGTAAACCCGGAAGCGGCCCTTAGTAGCAATCCAGCGCCCGTTAATGTACTCCTTGGTCGTCATCACCTTAGAATTGCTTGGGTCCGTCCCCTTAATTCCAAAGAGGTTGTGGTACTGGGATGCCAGCTGGCTGGTTCCCCACTGGGACTCCAGGATCGCCTGGGCAATGGTTACCGAAGCACAAACATGGTAGGTATTCTGCATTGCCTGGGCCTCGGGAGCAACCTGCTTGATGAACAGCCGCTTGGCCTCACGGTCCTGGTGCTCCATCTGGCGTTCAATCCGCTGTTGGTTCCAAATCCGGTAATAGTGGTGCGCAGCGTAGACCCCCAAGAACAGGGCAATGATAACGAGTAGCCAAATTAACGTCTTCGTCCCTGATTTACGTTTACGCTTTTTCCCCTTTCGCCTTGCCAAAAGAAATTTTCCTCCTCTACCATTTTTTAAAATATCTACTTCAGATTATATCATTATTTTAATAATCGGCCTGCATGATTTTAAAACAAAAAAGAGACCGAGTAAAACTCGATCTCTGATATTGAAGCGGTAATCGAATATTAACGCTTACTGAATTGAGCAGCCTTACGAGCCTTCTTCAGACCTGGCTTACGACGTTCCTTCATCCGAGGGTCACGAGTCAAAAGACCGGCCTTCTTCAAAGCGTCACGGAAGTCAGGGTCAACAGTGAGCAGGGCACGGGCGATACCGTGACGAACTGCACCGGCTTGACCGGAGAATCCACCACCGTTGATGTTAGCGATAACGTCGTATTGACCGTTAGTCTTAGTAACATCAAATGGTTGGTTAACGATAGCACGTAAGTTGGCAAATGGAATGTAGTCTTCGATTGCCTTACCGTTCATAGTAATCTTACCAGAACCTGGTACTAAGCGAACACGTGCGGTAGCGTCCTTACGACGACCAGTACCTCTGTATTGTACAGTTTGAGCCAATTCCATTCCCTCCTTAGATTAAGTTTGTAATGTCCAATGCTTCAGGCTTTTGTGCTGCATGACTGTGGTCTTCACCAGCGTAGACATGAAGCTTTAAGCCCATCTTGTGGCCAAGGGAGTTGTGTGGAAGCATACCCTTGATAGCAGTTTCCACTAACTTCTCTGGTTCCTTAGCACGGAAGTCACCGGCAGTCCGTGCCTTCAAACCACCAGGGTAGTTTGAGTGACGGTAGTACATCTTCTTAGATGCCTTCTTACCAGTTAACTTAACTTGTGCAGCGTTGATAACGATGACGTTGTCACCAGTGTCAACGTGGGGAGTAAATGTTGGCTTGTTCTTACCACGCAGGATAGATACGACGACGGTGGCCAGACGACCCATTGGGACATCCTTAGCATCGACAACGTACCACTTGCGATCAACTTCACCAGGTTTAGCGATGTATGTCGTTCTCACGATTAGTTCCTCCAATTTTGTTTTCTTTTACATATAATAGTGTACCGAGTTATTAGATGGAAAAGAAATACCAAGTGTTAGTATACCTTTTTCTCAATTGTTCGTCAATCATTTTCGCCATTCGATCCATAATCAACACTGACCAGGTACAAGCCACTAGCGGGGGCCGTCATCCGGGCCTGGGTCCGGTCCTTGGCCGCCAGTACCCGCTTGACGTCACTGACCGGGCGCTGGCCGCTTCCCACCTCCAAGAGGAAGGCAACCATTATCCGGATCTGGTTATACAAGAACCCGTTCCCCGTAAACTCAAAGACAACCTCATTGCGGACGGGGTCCCGGTTAATGGTGATTTTCTCCACCGTTCTGACGTTACTCTTGGCCTGGCTTCCCGAGGCAACAAAGCTGGTAAAGTCATGTTCCCCGATGAAGTCCTGAGCCGCAATCCGCATCTTGTCAATATCGACCGGGTATTTAAAGTGCGCCGTGTAGTTGCGCTTGAAAGGGTCCACGAATTCACCCTGGTCAACCCGGTAACGGTAGGTCTTGCGGTGGGCACTAAAGCGGGCGTGAAAACTAGGATCAACCAGTTCGGCCTTTTTCACCAGGATATCCAAGGGAAGGATACTGTTGAGGGCCTTACGCATCGAATCATTACCTAAGTGGTAGGGAATGTCGAAGTGGGCCACCTGGTTAAGAGCGTGGACGCCGGCATCGGTCCGCCCCGATCCAATGACCGAAATTGGTGGGTCCGGGTGCTTGGCAATCTTATTGACCGCGTTTTTGAGGACCTGCTCAACGGTCCGTTTGTGCGGCTGAATCTGAAAGCCTGAGAAGTTGGCCCCATCATAGGCAAACGTAATCTTGTAACGGTACATTTTTGCCGCTCCTTTCATAAACTATCCTTCCCATTTTAGCTGGTCATCCCCGGAGATACAAGCATATGAAAAGGAGACCAGCTTAAAAGTCCGGTCTCCTTTATACTAATTAAATTTCATCATCAACTTGAGGGCTTAACTTGGTCGTTGCCTGGTCGCCTGGCTCCGCGTCCACCACTAGCTTAGCCGAATAGGTAGCCGTCAGGTTTTGCCCGTACTTAACTCCCTGGTTAGCAGCCACAAAGTTATCCGTCTTTTCACCAGCATTGTTACCATTAAGCCAGAATTCATAGTGGTAACGGGCGCCATTAGCAGCAACGTATTCCGCCGACTTAACCCCATCCTTCAGTCTTTCAGCAATGGCCGTCAAGTTGGTATCACTGATGGCAGCAGCGGGATCGCCAGTAAGGAGGCTGGCTGACTGACCGTCTAGGAAGTCATCGACCGCAACCGTTCCCCCAGCTGTCAGGCCATCTCCCGGGGTGACATCGGTATTATTCCAGATCTTGCTGATCTTAATCGTTACCGGTGACTCTTTTCTTGCCACTTCAGGTGACGTATAGCCATCTAAGAAGCCCTTGAACATCATCAACGACTGCAGTGGGTGGCCGTGGTCATCAAACAGGGTAATGTTATCCCAGGATGAACCGCCACTTGCCGGCTGACCATTGTAGAACAGCTTTGAGTCAGGGTAGTAACCACGCGAGTTCATTGAGGCCCAACCGGTTCCTTCGGTTTCACCCATGTACTTGTTGAACTGCCAGTTATCCCAACCGGCACGAACCGGGATCCAGGCTGGTTCCCAGTAAAATGCGCCGAGGCCATTATCATTACTAAGAATCGTCTTGTACAGTTCGCTGATGGCATCGACTTGTCCCTGGGGGCTCACTGGGTAGTGACCAGGGTCGTTACTGATGTTGTTGGCTGTCCCGTCCGCGTTTTGCAGAGTAAACGGCCAGCCAGTTTCGGCAACCATGTACTTCTTACCAAATTCCTTTGCCAGCTGTTCAACCTGCGCGATGATGGTCGGGTTGTTCCCCCACTTGGTTGTGTTACCCCATCCCCAGAACGGGTAGTAGGAAGTAGCAAAGATGTCATAACTAACGTTGTGGTCTTGTAACGACTGCAAAATCAGGCGGTCGTTATCAATGTCTGGGGATTCAACGTGGATGGCAATCTTGGTTTTCTGACTGTCCTCCCGGTATGCCCGCGAAGCCGCGCTCAGTAGGTTGGTCAACTTAGTGGCGTACGGGTTATCCTTCCAAACGTTAATCGAGCCACCCTCGCTGACGCCCAGCATACCCTTGGTAATTTCGTTACCGAGTTGGACCATACCAATTTGAATTCCGGCCGCGTTGAAGTCACTGATCAGTTTCTTGTTGTACAGGTACAGCTCCGTGTTCAGGTTTTCGTCACTCAGGTCCCGCCAAGCCTTTGGCCGCGCTTGGGTAGCCGGGTCGGCCCAGAAGTCGGAGAATTGCAGGTCTAGGTAGGTCTTAATCCCGTACTTTTGGGCATTTTTGGCAATCTCTAGGGCAGTCTGTTCATCGTTGTTTCCCCCACCGTAGCTTAAGCCATCGGCATTGTAAGGGTTAACCCACAGGCGGATCCGGACGTAGTTAACGCCCGCTTCAGAAAGGACTTTCATCAGGTCGGCCGGTTGCCCATTGAAGTCGTAGAACTGAACCCCGTTATTGATCAGGGCAATGTAACTTGAGACGTCCACTCCCCGGATGGTCTCCTGGCTCATATTATTGATTGGTTCCACCTTGACGGTTTCGTAACGGGCCCCGGTTTCTCCACCTGTCTGGTAAGCCAACTTAACCTCGTCAACCGTCTTTTGGCTTTCCGGTGTCTTGTCATCGTCGACGGCCGGCTTGACGGGTGCCCCCCAAGTTAGGATGGCGCTGTAGTTGATCTTTAAGGCGTCACCGTACTTGGCGCCCTTATTAGCAGCGAGGAAGTTGTTTAGCTTATCCTCAGCACTTTGTCCCTCTAGCCAGAAGACGTAGTGGTAGCTATCCTTACCATGGGTGTAAGTCTTGAGTCCTTCAAGGCCTTTGGTGTTGCCAGGCAGGCTCGCGAAGATGGTCTTCAGGATGTCGTCGCTAATTGTCTCCCCCTTAGGTCCCTTCAAGACGAGGCCGAGGTTTGCCAACAGGTTGCCCAGGTCATCGGCCCCGAGGGTCTGCCCCTTCGTTAGGCCGTTTTCAACATCAACATTGACCCCATGATCCTTGAAGAGGTCCTGGACAACGGGCTGAAGGGTAGAACTGGTGGTAGCAACCGGCTGGCTAGCCTGTTGACCGTTGATCAGCAGCAAGGCGAGGGTCATGGTATGCAGGTCCAGTCCGACCCCTAAGAAGTCACCATTGACGTTTCGGTTACCAAGCTGGTTCATGAAGTTGGCTAGTGCATCGTCGAAGTTTGTCTGGTTCAGCTTAGCCGTATAGCTTTCGACCACGGTCCCGTTCAACAGTGATGTCCGGTTAAGGACTTTTTCAATAATGGCCGGGTCGTTCTTCAAATCGCCCTGGGCAATCAGCTGGGCCATCTGGTGGACGGAAAAGGCGGCGTAGTTATTGTCACTGCTCTGCCAATCGTACTTAACAAGCTGGTGGTTAGCCTTCAAGTCCGCTGCCAGTTGGTTACCAGTAAAGGTCCGCAAGGTATCAAGATCGGTATCCGCCGCCCCATCATTGTTGAAGTGCAGGTTAATACCATTCACATTGACGGTTTGGTTACGCACAATTTGACCATTGCCGTCAAGGTAGTAGAATTTACCGTTCGAGACAATCAGGCGGTTGGTGTAAAGAATCTTATTGTTGTACTTCTCAGACCAGGCATCGACATAGTTACCTTCACCATCATTAGCATCACTATAGCGCAGGACGACCTGGAAACTGCCGTTATGGTCAGTAACGTTGTTAGGCAGGTCAAACGCGGTAACAAAGCCACTGTTGGCACTGTTGTACATCTGCGGATAAACTTTAGCAACGTCCGGCCGGGCAGTTGCCTGAATCTTTTGCCGAGCGACTTCCTTGCCGTTAATGAGGAGGATGACAAAGCGGTTATCTTTCGTAGTTGCCGCATCGCTAGCAAACCAGCCACCAACCGTGATCCGGTCCCCTTCAACATTGACCGAATCAAAGTGGTATCCCGATTGGTTCAAGGTAAAGTCTGGCAACCAATAGTCAACACTATCGCTGGAGTTACCGTTACCGGTGCTGACGTCAGAATAGCGGCTCACGATTGAGTAGGTGTGCCCCATTTGCAACGGCAATTTGCCCAGGTCAACGTCAAAGCGGGCATCCCCCGCTGTCCGGGTATCGCTGCCGAACACCTTAGCCACGTCTGGTGAGGCAATATTCTTAATCCGTTGGGACGATACCTGCCGGTTAGCAGTCCGGTCAAAGACAATCAGGTAGTGGTAGGGAGCGAAGATAGAAGCGTCATCGGCATGCCAGCCGGTAACGTGTAGGTCCCCACTGCTAAGGTCCCAGGAATCCAGGTTTGCCCGGTTTACCTTGGTAACCCCACTAAACCAAAAGTCGGTCCCGTTACCATTACCGGCCGGGTCAGCTGTCCACCGACTCAGGAAGACAATATTATCCTTAGCATATTGGGGAGTAAGCTTAAAGCTGACCTTAAAACCGGCAATCCCAGCGTTGGCAATTGTTGGGAAGGCCTTGGCGACGTCTGGTCGGGCCTGGTTATCGACCACCTTTTGTCGGGTGATTTCACGGTTCAGTGTCTGGTCAAAAGCGATGATGTAGTGGTACTGCTTTTGGGCCGCTTGGTTGCTGGCGTGCCAACCACTGACGGTGACATTACCGTCCTGGTCACTACTAATGTTGTCTAAAACCGCCCGGTTCTGGTTATCAATGATGATGGGACTAAACCAGAAGTCGGTCCGGTTCCCCTCCCCATGCAGGGGATCACTGCTGTAACGGGAAATGACACTGATTGAGTGCCCAGCTAGTGAAGCCGCGTTTGGCAGCAAAATATTAGCATTAAAGCCCGCGTAGTCACTGCCGGCCACGTCAGGGTACGCGTTTTGCACGTCGTCGCGCCGCTGGGGCGTGATGGCCTGGCGGGCAATTTCCTGCTGGCTGCTGTTATCATAAACTATTATGTACCGGTAGGGTTGACTGGTACTGTGACCAGTGGCTTGCCAACCACTGACGTTTAGCTGGGTTTGGCCCTGCTGATTGGTAGAAAGCGAAGAATGGTCTAGGTAACCGTTATTTGCGTTCACATCGTTGGCCGTCGTTGGTGTCGTTGCTGGCATCTGGTTCTTCGCTGGCTGGCTAGTAGTTGAACTAGTCGTCGTGGTCCCTGTACTCGTGCTGGTCCCCATCGTTTGGTTAACCGGTGTGGTTGTATCAGCATGACTCGTGCCAGTCAGGGTAGCAGTGCCGATGGTAAAGCTGGCAAAGGCAATGGCCGCACAGCACCAGAGCTTGCCACTTTTATAAAGTTTATAACGTTTCTTCTGTTCCATTTTTCTCCCTCAACTTAATTTACTTTAAAAATACCTCATTATTATATAGCAGTATGATTGCTATGGCTAGCATTACGAAACAAAAGGAGCCCTTCCTTGATAGCTCCTTATAAGATAATTCGTAAACCAAATAAAATAACCGTCACAACAGCAAACAGGCAGAGGCTGATGGTATCACGCCTTGCCCAGTGAAGCTGCCGGTAATGTGTCCGGGGTGCAGCTGGGTCGTAGCCCCGGGCCTCCATGGCCGTGGCGAGTTCCTCTGCCCGCTTGAATGAATCAACGAAGAGTGGGATCAGGATTGGCACCATCCGCCGGACCCGCCGGACGAGGCTGCCTTCTGCAAAGTTCATCCCCCGCGAACGCTGGGCGTTAGTGATTTTCCCCGCTTCCTCCATGATTGTGGGAATAAAGCGGAGGGCAATCGAGATCATTAGGGTAATCTGGTTGACTGGCACCTTAACTACCCGCAGTGGCTTCATATACCAGGAAAGGGCATCGGCAATCCGCAAGGTCGGCGTGGTTGCCGTCAAAACGGTGGAGGCGGTAATAATTACCATGAAACGGAAAAAGATGATCAGTGAGTTGACCAGGCCGTCATGGGTAATCGACATAATCCCCCAGTGCCAGTACACCTTCCCGCCCGTACTAAACAGGATTTGAAAAGCAACCGTAATCAAGATGATCCACATTAGGGGCCGGATACCACGCCAGTAAAGTCCAAAGCCCACCTGGCTAAGGACCATCGTTACCAGTAAAGCCACCGTCAGCCATGCACTGGTCACAAACGAGTTGGCAAAGAAAACCAATACCACGTATGCCACACACAAGAAAAGCTTCGTCCGGGGATCGAGGCGGTGAAGAAGGGAACTACCGGGAACGTAACTTCCAAACACAATCGCGTTATTCATCCGCCCCACCCCCAATCCGGCTGGCCAGATGGTCTGCCAAGTCGTCGAGCGTTAGGGCGAGGGGCAAGGAAAGGCCCTTGTCTTGAAGGCGTTCCCGCATCTTGATTGCTACCGGCTGGGCCAGGTGGTTGTCCGCCAGTAACTGCGGATTGCTGAACAGCTTCTGGGGAACAGTGCTGGTCACCAGGCGACCATGGTTCATTACCACCACTTGGTCCGCATAGGCGGCGACCTGCTCCATCTGGTGGGTAATTAAGATGATGGTCGTTCCCGCTGCATTTAGTTTAGCAACTAACGACAGTAACTGGTCGGTTGACTGAGCATCGAGCCCGGCCGTCGGCTCATCCAAAATCAGGATTGAGGTCTTCATTGCCAAGACCCCGGCAATCGCTGCTCGCCGCATCTGCCCACCGGAGAGCATAAACGGTGACCGCTCACCGATTTCTTTCGGTAAGCCAACATCGGCAATTGACTGCTTGACCGCCGCCTTAACTTTCTCCGGAGGCCATCCCAGGTTCTCCGGTCCAAAGGCGACATCCTGGGCGACCGTCTCCGCAAAGAGCTGCTGTTCGGGAAACTGAAAGACAAAGCCGACGTGCTGGCGAAGTTGGGCCAAGTCTGCCTGCTTGGCGTCACTCGTCACCGTTACCCTGCCTACTTGTACTTGCCCGCTCGACGGTACAAGTAGGCCATCAATCAGCGATACCAAGGTTGACTTCCCCGACCCGGTGTGGCCAATGATTGCGGTATAGCTTCCCGCGGCAATCGAAAGGTTAATATCAGAGAGGGTGTTGGTATCGCCCCGCTGCGAATTCGGGTAGGTAAAATTAACGTTGCTTAACTCAATTGCTGCCATAACCATTTCACCATTTCATCTTCCGTAAAGTACTGCTCGGGAACCGTTACTCCCCTGGCAACCAACAAATCACGTAGGTGTTGCCCCGTCGGAATACCCACACCAAGTTTCCTCAGTAAGGATGTCTTCTGCAGGATGTCAGCTGCTGGGCCGTTTTCAATAACGTGGTGGTCGCCCACGACCACAATCTGGTCCGCCATTTCCATTTCAACCGGATCATGGGTAATTGAAATAATGGTCAGCCCACTGTCGCGCCGCAAGTTATTAATGAGGTCAAGGATTGTCTGCCGGCCTGCGGGATCAAGCATACTCGTCGCCTCATCAAGAATGATTATTTCGGGCTCCAGTGCCAAAATTCCGGCAATCGCAACCCGCTGCTTCTGGCCACCAGACAACATTCCCGGTTCCGCATCGGCTAACGCGGTCATTCCGACCCGTTCCAGGGACCGCTTGATTAGGGGCGCCATCTTTTCACGAGGAACTTGGAGGTTTTCGAGGCCAAAGGCAATATCATCAGCCACCGTTGCCCCCACGAATTGGTTCTCCGGGTTCTGAAACACGATTCCCACTTGTTGATGGAGTTTACCAAGGTTCTCCTCCGTTACCGCCAGGCCGTTGACCGTGATGCTCCCCTGACTTGGGACAAGGAGGCCATCTATCAAACGAGCAATGGTGCTCTTACCACTCCCGTTTTTCCCAATTAAAGTCGTCCACTGGTTACGGGGAATTGTCAGGTTTAAGCCGTCGAGGGCTGGCGTCGCGGCGCCTGGGTATGTATATGTAATATCTTTTAAAATTATCCCGTCCAAGTTACTGGTCCCTTCACAGTTAATATTTCCATTTTAGCGTGAACTACGCTACTTGAACACCCATTTGCACTAAAACAATTTAAAATAAAAAATCACTTACCACTGGGGTGCACGGGGTTTCCGCATTCGAGCTAGACTAGGGAGTTCCCACCATCGTAACGCTCTATACCACCAGTGATAGTGATTCTTTATTACGTATTTAGTTAACAATAATTAGTCAACGAATTCCAAAATAACCATTGGTGCGCCGTCACCACGACGAGGCATCGTCTTCAAAATCCGTGTGTAACCACCGTTACGGTCTGCATACTTTGGAGCAAGTTCTTCAAACAGGTGTTGAAGTGCAGATTGGATACGAATGTTGTCGCCATCTTCCTTAACGTCAGCAACAACATTACGGATGAATGCAGCAGCCTTCCGCCGGGAAGCAAGGTCGCCACGCTTAGCAAGCGTAACCATCTTGTCAGCAGTCTTACGAACTTCCTTAGCCCGTGCTTCAGTAGTGGTAATTTGACCATTAACGATTAAATCGGTAGTTAAATCACGTAATAAAGCCTTACGTTGTGAACTTGTACGTCCTAATTTACGGTAACTCATGAAGTGGTTCCCTCCTTTGCAATTGGTATCAATTAATCATCTTGACGGAATGAAACGCCGAGATCATTTAATTTCAGTTTAATTTCTTCTAATGACTTCTGTCCTAAGTTCCGAACTTTCATCATGTCTGAAACGGTACGGTCTGTCAGTTCCTTAACAGTGTTAATGCCGGCACGCTTAAGACAGTTGTAGGACCGAACAGAAAGGTCAAGTTCTTCAATTGTCATTTCAAGCGTCTTTTCTTTATGGGTTTCTTCCTTTTCAACCATCACTTGGGCATTTTGTGCCGTTTCCGTTAAGTTAACGAACATGTCCAAGTGTTCGGTCAAAATCTTAGCACCCAAACTAACCGCTTCGGTTGGTGTTAATGAACCATCAGTCCAAACATCCAGAGTCAGCTTATCGTAGTCGCTACGTTGACCAACCCGCGCATTTTCAACGGTGTAGTTAACACGTTCAATTGGGGTGTAGATGGAATCAATCGGCAAAACACCAATTGGAAGATCTTCCATCCGGGCCTTATTATCATTAGCTGAAAGGTAGCCACGACCTTTATCAGCTGTCATCTTAATGTGTAATTCAGCACCATCAGCGACAGTTGCGATATGCAAGTCAGGGTTTAAGACAGTTACTTCACTATCACCCTGGATATCACTGGCGGTTACTTCAGCAGGTCCCTTAACATCTAATTCCAAATCCTTTTGATCTTCGGAATTCAACTTAAGAGAAACCTTCTTAAGATTTAAGATAATTTGGGTTACATCTTCAGTTACACCTTTAACAGTACTGAATTCGTGCAAAACGCCATCAATTTGCATGGTGGTAATTGCAGCACCTGGTAATGAAGCAATCAGAACCCGTCTCAGTGAGTTACCAAGAGTGGTCCCATAACCGCGTTCAAGTGGTTCTACAACAAACTTGCCGTAGTTATCCGTTTCTTCAACTTTATGAATGTTTGGCTTTTCAAATTCGATCATTCTATCCCTGTACCCCTTTCAAACGTGGTTCGTATTTTTTGAGAAAAGACAAATGTGGAAAACTCGTTCCCCACCAATGCCTATTAAACACGACGACGCTTTGGAGGACGAGAACCATTATGTGGAACTGGAGTTACATCCCGAATAGCAGTAACTTCCAAACCAGTTGCTTGAAGAGCACGAATTGCAGCTTCACGTCCAGAACCTGGGCCCTTAACTTCAACTTCGACAGTCTTCATACCGTGTTCCATAGCTTGCTTTGCAGCAGCTTCTGAAGCCATTTGAGCAGCAAATGGGGTTGACTTACGTGAACCCTTGAAGCCCAATACACCAGCTGATGACCAAGCAACAGCGTTACCTTGAACATCAGTGATCATGATCAGAGTGTTGTTGAATGTTGAGTGAATGTGTGCAACACCAGTTTCAACATTCTTTTTTGCACGACGCTTACGCGTACCTTTTTTGGTTGCCATATCTAGTACTAACCTCCTTTTTTATAAAATTGAATTACTTCTTCTTGTTAGCGATGGTTACCGCCTTACCCTTACGAGTACGAGCGTTGTTCTTGGTGTGTTGACCACGAACTGGTAAACCACGACGGTGACGCATGCCACGGTAAGAACCGATTTCTTGAAGCCGCTTGATGTTCATGGAAACTTCACGACGTAAGTCCCCTTCAACTTCGATGTTTTCAACTTGACCACGGATCTTTTCTTCTTGGTCCGGAGTTAAGTCACGAACACGAACATCTTCTGAAACACCGGCTGCTTCCAGGATCTTCTTAGCCCGGGAATCACCAATACCGTAAATATAAGTTAAGCCGACCACGATTCGCTTGTCACGAGGTAAATCGACACCTGCAATACGAGCCATTTAGTGCACCTCCATTCTTAATTAATAAAATTACTTGCCTTGACGTTGCTTGTGCTTAGGGTTAGCAGAGCAGATAACCATAACACGTCCATGACGCTTAACGATCTTGCAGTGCTCGCACATCCGCTTGACTGATGGTCTTACTTTCATTCTTAATATCCTCCTAGAGAGTTCCTAGATTAACAATTATTACTTAAACCGGAACGTTATCCGACCCTTAGTCAGGTCGTATGGGGACATTTCAACCTTTACTCGGTCACCAGGCAAGATCTTGATGTAGTGCATCCGGATCTTCCCAGAGACGTGAGCAAGAATCTCCGCCCCATTTTCCAGTTCAACTTTAAACATCGCATTAGGCAGGGTTTCGGTAACCTTGCCCTCAACTTCAATCACATCGGCTTTTGCCACGAAACGGTTCCTCCTTGCTTAATCAAGAAATTACGTAAAAACGGTGGAAAGCAGACTACTTCCCACTGTCAGCTAGATAAACCTTGCCTAGTTTAGCATAATCCGCTCCCTATGGCAAGGCATCCCACCTAATTAAAGGTTATTGAGCACTTTCTTGACGTCTACGTAAACCTTATCGATGTCCTGTTGACCATCGATCGTGTGCAAAACACCTTTCTTTTGGTAGTAATCTACCAGTGGTGTGTTCAACTTAATGTTAACATCCAAACGATTCTTAACCGTTTCTGGCTTATCGTCATCACGTTGGTAGAAGTCGTGGCCGCCACAAACGTCACACGTACCTTCAACCTTTGGTGCATTGTAAATCTTGTGATACGTTGCACCACAATTGCGACAAATAAACCGACCACTTAAACGTTCTACCAATACGTCAGGTTCGACATGAATATTGATAACTGCATCTAATTGCCGGTTGCTCTCAGCCAACATCTTATCCAGGGCATCCGCCTGGTTAAGATTACGAGGAAAGCCGTCAAGCATGAAGCCCTTCTTAGTATCATCTTGAGCTAACCGTTCCTTAACGATGCCGTTAGTAACTTCATCAGGAACAAGTTCACCCTTGTCGATGTACTTCTTAGCTTCAACTCCCATTGGCGTTTCATTCTTAATTGCCGCACGGAAGATATCCCCAGTCGAGATATGAGGAATATCGAAATCTTCCACAATCTTTTGAGCTTGGGTACCCTTACCGGCACCAGGCAACCCCATTAATACAAGGTTCATACTCATTTGCCATTTCCTCCTTCTGGTTCACGAATAAATCCAATATATTCACGCTTCATTGTTAACCCGTTTAATTGACGAATTACGTCTAAGGCAATCTGGACAATAATTAGCAAGCTAGTACCACCAAGTCCGATTGACTGACTGAGGTTCCAAACGTTACTTGCAATCAATGGAATTAACGAAATCAATCCCAAGAACAGTGAACCAACCGTACTTAAACGCATTAACAAACCAGAAACAAAGTCTTGTGTTCCTCGTCCGGGACGGACACCAGAAATGTAAGAACCCTGCTTCTGCAGATTTTCTGCAAGCTTTTCCGGATTAACCTGAACAAAGGCGTAGAAAAAGGTAAATACAACAATCAACAATGTGTACAATGCAATTCCGGGTCCGGACTGCATGTTGAAAATCGTTGTTAAAACTTGATACCAAGTATCACCACCATGGCTTTGCTGGAAAGCCATTAAGATTGTTTGCGGAGTCGAAATAAAGGATCCAGCGAAGATAACTGGAATAACCCCGGAAACGTTAATCTTCAATGGTAGATAACTACTCGATGGTGAGGTAGTTGTTCGACGAGTATATTGAATTGGTAAACGACGTTCCGCTTGTTGAACCCAAGTTACGAACGCCACGATGATTATTAACGCTAAAATTACTAAGGCAATAAATCCGATTCCTGACCATAAGGCCGAACCAGATTCACCCGCGATTTGATCATCCCAAAGTTGTCTGATTCCACCAGGCATCTGAGCAACAATCCCAGCAAAGATCAGCATGGAGACACCATTACCGATACCACGTTCAGTAATCATATCACCCATCCAAGTGGCAAACATTGTTCCGGCAGTCAGGATCAAACCAATTGTCAAATATGTCTGCGCATTCGGGTGATTAACCAACTTAATAGTACTTAACGCATTAAAACCAGCGGTAATCCCAATTGACTGGATAAAACCGAGGACAATTGTTAACCACCGGGTTGCTTGATTAAGTTTTCGCCGCCCTACTTCACCTTGTTTACTCCATTCAACGAACCGCGGGACAATGTCCATCTGCAGCAGTTGAACAACAATTTGAGCAGTGATGTACGGGGAAACCCCCATCGCGAACAATGAATAGTTTTCCAGTCCACCACCACTGAAAGTATTGAGGATCGATGCTAACCCGGTCGAGGAAATTTCCTGCAAAGCTGCAGCATTAACTCCAGGAACAGTGATAGCCGCCCCAATTCGATAAACAATCAACACGAATAAGGTAAAGAGGATCTTCTTGCGGATCTCTTTAACCTTAAGGGTGTTCATGACGGCTTTGAACAAATTACATCACCTCAGTTTTACCGCCAGCAGCTTCAATAGCAGAAACTGCAGAAGCAGAAAACTTATTAGCCTTAACAGTTAACTTCTTTTCAAGCTTACCGCTACCAAGAACCTTAACACCGCTCTTCAGGTTCTTAACAAGACCGCTTTCAACAAGAACTTGTGGGGTAACTTCAGTACCGTCATCGAACTTGTTCAGTGCAGTCAAGTTAACAATAGCGTATTCCTTGCGGTTGATGTTGGTAAAACCACGCTTTGGAATTTGCCGATAGAGTGGCATTTGGCCCCCTTCAAAACCAAGACGAGTCTTGCCGTGAGCCTTTTGACCCTTAGTACCACGTCCAGAAGTAAAACCATGACCGGATGAAAGGCCACGACCCTTACGAAGACGCTTTGAACGAGAACCTGCAGCAGGCTTCAATTCATTTAACTTCATTTGGTAGGCACCTCCTTATTATTTAGTTTTAATTACTTAACTTCTTCGATTGAAACTAAGTGTGCAACTTTGAAAATTTGACCACGTGTTGCAGCGTTGTCTGGTAGAATGTTTGAGCTACCGATCTTGCCTAAGCCCAATGCCTTAACGGTCTTACGTTGGGTAGGTTCACGGTGGGCAACACTGTGGATTAAGGTAACTTTAACTTTAGCCATAATTAGTGCCCTCCTTATTCTGCCAAGTGATCTACTGAAACACCACGAAGCTTAGCAACTTCTTCAGCGCTCTTCAATTGCTTCAGACCTTCAAACGTTGCCCGAACAACGTTAACAGGAGTGTTAGAACCGAGACGCTTGGAAGTAACATCGGCAACACCGGCGAGGTCCATAACGTTACGTACCGCACCACCGGCAGCAACCCCGGAACCTTCAACGGCTGGCTTCAACATGATCTTTCCACCGCCGTAAGTACCGATAACTTCGTGTGGAATAGTAGTACCAACGATTGGAACAGTAATCAGGTTCTTTTCAGCAGCAGCTTGGGCCTTACGAATAGCTTCAGGAACTTCTTGAGCCTTACCAGTACCAAAACCAACGTGGCCCTTGCGATCGCCGACGATAACTAATGCAGCGAAACGCATCCGACGACCACCCTTAACAACCTTGGTAATCCGGTTGATGGCAACAACTTGATCGTCTAAGTCCAACTTTGCTGGATCAATGTATTCTGATGATGTCATTGCAGGTTATTCCTCCTTTTCTTTAGAATTTAAGTCCGTTTTCACGAGCAGCTTCAGCTAAAGCTTGAACACGTCCGTGGTACAGGTAACCACCACGGTCGAAAACAACGTTAGTAATGTTCTTAGCAGCAGCGCGCTTTGCAATTAAAGCACCAACACCACTAGCTTGTTCAGTCTTAGTCTTACCACTTACTTCGCTGTCGTTTGTGGAGGCACTTGCGAGCGTCACACCCTTTACGTCATCAATTAATTGAGCGTAAATGTTTTTGTTTGAACGGTAAACACTTAAGCGTGGGCGCTCCGCAGTACCAGAAATCTTACCGCGAACGCGCATGTGACGGCGTTGACGGATCTTGTTCTTATCTGGTTTAGAAATCACAACAGTCACCTCTTATTAAATAGTTTGTTTTTATTATTAGACGGCTAATTAACCTGTTTAACAGATTACTTACCAGTCTTACCTTCCTTACGGATGATGTGTTCGTTTTCGTAACGAATACCCTTACCCTTGTATGGTTCAGGTGAACGAACGGCACGAACTTGGGCAGCAAAATCACCAAGGTGTTCCTTGTTGATAGAGCTCAGTTCAATGGTTGTGTTGTCAGGAACCTTGATATCAATGTCATCAGGCTTGTCAATTTCAACTGGGTTAGAGTAACCAACAGTCAAGATCAGCTTGTTGCCCTTGAATTGAGCACGGTAACCAACACCGACTAACTTAAGAACCTTCTTGTAACCATTAACAACACCTTCAACCATGTTGTTAACGTTAGCCCGGGTAGTACCGTGAATCATCTTCAACTTGTTAGTATCTTCATCACGGTCAAACTTAACAACGTTGTCAGCGACAGTCATCTTAATCAAAGGTGAGATTTCGCGAGACAAAGTACCCTTAGGACCCTTAACAGTTACGACGTTACCATCTTGGGAAACTTCAACGCCCTTTGGTAAGTCAATTTCCTTGTAACCAATACGACTCATGCGTGCACCTCCTAACTATATATAATTTATTACCAAATGTAAGCGATAACTTCGCCACCAATGTTCTTGGCACGAGCTACCTTGTCAGTTACAACACCTTCAGATGTTGAGATAATAGCAATCCCTAATCCGTTAAGAACCTTTGGCACAGCATCAGCCTTGACATAAGTCCGCAGTCCTGGCTTGGAAATACGCTTTAAGCCGGAAATAACCCGTTGACCGTCTTTGCCGTACTTCAAGAACACACGGATGATGCCTTGCTTGTTATCGTCAACATATTCAACATCGCGAATGAAACCTTCGTTCTTCAAGATTTCAGCGATGTCCTTCTTCATCTTTGATGCAGGAGCCTCAACTGATTCGTGTTGAGCCATGTTGGCGTTACGAATCCGTGTTAAGAAATCTGCAATTGGATCACTCATAGACATCGATGTTTTCCTCCTTTTGTCGGTGATTTGTTTACCAGCTAGCCTTCTTTAAACCAGGAATTTGTCCCTTGTGGGCAAGTTCACGTAAGCAAATCCGGCATAGGTGGAATTTACGGTAAACTGAGTGCGGACGTCCACAACGTGCACAACGCGTGTATTCACGACTTGAGAACTTAGCTGGACGGTTGCACTTAGCAATCATTGATTTTTTAGCCAATTTGTGGAACCTCCTTTATTTAGCAAATGGCATGCCGAGTTGGGCAAGTAATTCGTGTGATTCTTCATCACTTTCAGCAGTTGTTACGATAACTACGTCCAAGCCCCGGACACGGTTAACCTTATCGTAATCAATTTCTGGGAAAATTAATTGTTCATGAATACCGAGAGTGTAGTTACCACGACCATCGAAGGCCTTGTTGCTTACACCGTGGAAGTCACGAACCCGTGGCAGGGCCACGTTGATTAACTTATCTAAGAAATCATACATCCGTTCACCACGTAAGGTTACCTTGGCACCAATTGGCATTCCTTCACGAAGACGGAAACCGGCGATTGACTTCTTAGCCTTAGTAATCAGAGGCTTTTGACCGGCGATCAGACCAAGTTCTTCAACGGCTTCATCCAAGTTCTTGGAATTAGTGGTAGCATCACCAACACCCATGTTTAAGACAATCTTGTCAACCTTTGGTGCTTGCATTACTGAAGAGTAGTTAAACTTTTCAATCAAAGCGGGGCGAATTTCGCTTTCGTATTTAGCTTTTAAACGGTTTTCCATTGGTAGTTATTCCTCCTTTCCTCAATTAGTCGATAGTCTTGCCAGACTTCTTAGCAAAACGAACCTTCTTGCCATCAACGAACTTGAAGCCAACACGGGTTGGTTCGTTGGTAGAAGGATCAATCAGCATAACGTTTGAAGCACTAATAGCAGCTTCTGTATCGATAACGCCACCATTTGGATTAGCGTTACTTGGCTTTTGGTGTTTCTTTACCTTGTTAATGCCTTCAACGATAACACGGTTTTGGGCAGCGAAAATCTTCTTAACGTTACCTTCCTTACCCTTGTCCTTACCGGCGATAACGCGAACTTTGTCACCTGTTTTAATGAACATGTTGATTGTGCACCTCCTTATTTTTGGTTAAATCTTACAGAACTTCTGGAGCCAGAGAAACGATCTTCATGAAGTCATCGCCACGAAGTTCACGAGCGATTGGTCCAAAAATACGGGTACCCTTAGGGCTCTTATCGTTGTTGATCAAAACAGCGGCGTTTTCATCAAACTTGATGTAAGAACCATCCTTACGGTGCAGACCATGCTTAGTCCGTACTACGACAGCCTTAACAACGTCACCTTTCTTGACAACGCCACCTGGTGTTGCCTGCTTTACAGTAGCAACAATAATGTCACCAATATTACCAGTCTTAACCCGGGAACCACCCAAGATCTTGATAACAAGGATTTCACGGGCACCAGAGTTATCAGCGACCTTCAACCGACTTTCCTGTTGAATCACGGTTAATGTCCTCCTTCCATTTACAAATAAGAATTAGAATACGAATTTTAGAGTTATCTGCTAAATTAAAGGGTAGCAGCCTTTTCGACAATCTTTACAAGACGGAAACGCTTCTTAGCTGACAGTGGCCGAGTTTCCATGATTTGTACAGTGTCGCCGGTCTTTGCTTCGTTGTTTTCATCGTGGGCGTAGTACTTCTTTGAGTACTTAACACGCTTGCCGTAGATTGGGGCACTCTTGTAAGTGTCAATCACAACAGTGATGGTCTTGTCCATCTTGTCAGAAACAACGCGGCCTTGATAAACCTTACGTGCATTACGTTCTTCACTCATGCGCTAATCCTCCTTTTCGTATTCTTATTTGTTTAATTCTTGTTGACGAAGAACTGTCTTAACCCGTGCAATGTCCTTACGTACTTGCTTCAGACTTGCAGTGTTTTCCAATTGACCAGTAGCTAATTGGAAACGTAAGTTAAACAATTGTTCCTTCAATTCCTTTTCACGGTCAAGTAGCTTGTCAGTGGTTAATCCATTCAGTTCTTGTACGTAATCTTTACTTTTCATTAGATTGTCCACCTACTTCCTCACGTTGTACGATCTTAGTGCGAACTGGCAACTTGTGACCGGCAAGACGTAAAGCTTCACGAGCGACTTCTTCAGAAACGCCCCCTACTTCGAACATTACCTTGCCGCGCTTAACTGGTGCTACCCAGCCTTCAGGAGCACCCTTACCATTACCCATCCGGACACCAACACCTTTGCTGGTGTAGGAAAGTTGAGGGAAGATCTTAATCCAAACCTTCCCGCCACGCTTCATGTAACGGGTAATTGCGATACGGGCAGCTTCGATTTGCCGGTTACTGATCCAGTGAGAATCAAGTGCTTGCAGACCGAAATCACCAAAGGCAACAGTCTTGCCACCCTTAGCTTCACCACGCATGTGGCCACGTTGAACCTTACGGTGCTTTACTCGCTTTGGTACTAGCATGTTTTACTTCCCTCCTTCTTCATCATCGTTAGCAGTCTTCTTGGCAGGAAGAACTTCACCACGGTAGATCCAAGTCTTAACACCCAGAACACCGTAAGTAGTGTGAGCTTCGTCCCAAGAGTAATCAATATCAGCACGAAGAGTGTGCAAAGGAACAGTACCGTCAGAGTATGATTCAACCCGTGACATGTCGGCACCGTTCAAACGACCAGCAACTTGGGTCTTAACACCCTTTGCACCGGCACGCATTGCACGTTGCATAGCGCCACGCATTGCACGACGGAAAGCAATACGAGCTTCTAGTTGACGAGCAATGCTTTCACCAACAAGGTGAGCATCCAAGTCTGGCTTCTTGATTTCCACAATGTTGATGTGAACACGCTTGCCAGTTAACTTGTTTAATTCCTTACGAAGTGCTTCAACTTCTGAACCACCCTTACCAATTACCATACCTGGCTTGGCAGTGTGAATTGAAACGTTGACGCGGTTTGCGGCACGTTCAATTTCAACGGTTGATACAGAGGCATCAGCAAGTCGCTTTTCAATGTACTTACGGATCCGAAGGTCTTCGTTCAGGTAGTTAGCAAAGTCCTTATCAGCGTACCACTTTGCAGTCCAATCACGAATGACTCCAACACGAAAACCATTAGGATTGATCTTTTGACCCACTATTCATTCCTCCTATCGTTCTGTAACAACCACTGTAATGTGACTAGTCCGCTTGTTAATTGGAGAAGCAGAACCCTTTGCACGTGGACGGAACCGCTTCAGGGTTGGTCCTTCGTTTGCGTAGGCTTCACTTACAACCAATGAAGCACGATCTAAATCAAAGTTGTTTTCAGCGTTTGCAACAGCAGAATTTAATACTTTTTGAACGTCTGAAGCGGCACCACGGTTGGTGAACTTCAGAATAGCAAATGCTTCAGCAACGCTCTTGCCGCGAATTGCGTCTAAAACAAGACGAACCTTACGTGCAGGCACGCGAACCATTTTAGCGGTTGCCTTAGCTGATGTAATGTTTTCAGCCATTTATTAATTCACCCTCCTTACTTAGTAGTACCAGTCTTCTTGTCATCAGTTGCGTGACCGTGGAAAGTACGAGTTGGAACAAATTCACCCAACTTGTGACCTACCATGTCTTCTTGTACGTAAACTGGTACGTGCTTCCGACCATTGTAAACTGCAAAGGTGTAACCAATGAAGCTTGGGAAAATGGTTGAACGACGTGACCAGGTCTTGATGACTGTCTTCTTTTCAGAACCTTCTTGAGCCTTAACCTTCTTCAGTAATGAAGCATCAGCGAAAGGTCCCTTCTTCAAACTACGAGCCATTTAGTGTACCTCCTCTCGGGTATTAGACGTAAATTATTAACGAGTATGTGGACCGCGCTTCCGACCACGAACAATGAACTTGTTTGAACGAGCCTTGTGTGAACGGGTCTTCTTACCAACAGTCTTCTTACCCCATGGAGACAGAGGAGATGGTAAACCAACTGGTTGCTTACCTTCACCACCACCATGTGGGTGATCATTAGGGTTCATTACAGAACCACGAACGTGTGGACGTTGACCAGCGTAACGGGTCCGACCAGCCTTACCCTTAATTAAGAGGGCGTGTTCGTCGTTACCAACGGTACCAATGGTTGCCCGGCAAGTTGCCAGAACCATCCGTACTTCACCAGATGAAAGACGTACCAGAACGTACTTTTCATCCTTACCAAGTAATTGAGCAGAGGCACCCGCAGAACGTGCAAGTTGACCACCCTTGCCTGGCTTTAACTCAATGTTGTGAATAACAGTACCAACTGGAATGTTCTTCAATGGAAGAGCGTTACCAACCTTGATATCTGCATCTGGACCAGATTGAACAGTCATGCCAACCTTCAAGCCCTTTGGAGCGATGATGTATGACTTAGTACCATCAGCGTAACCAAGTAAAGCAATGTTGGCAGTCCGGTTTGGATCGTATTCGATGGCCTTAACGGTTGCAGGAACATCATCCTTGATCCGCTTGAAGTCAATGATCCGGTATTGACGCTTAACACCACCACCACGGTGACGAACAGTAATGTGACCATAACTGTTACGGCCGGCAGTGTGCTTTAATGGAGCCAATAATGACTTTTCCGGTGTGTTCTTCGTAATATCAGCGAAGTCGTAACCGTTCATGTTCCGGCGACCGTTAGTAGTAGGTTTGTACTTACGAATTCCCACTATGTTTTCCTCCTTTTTTTAATGATTAGTTTTCACTGTCATCGTTGAACAGCTTAATTTCATTTGAATCGGCAGAAAGAGTAACGATTGCCTTACGACGACGCTTAGTGTAGCCGACGTAACGACCTTGACGCTTCTTCTTGCCCTTAACGTTCATGATGTTTACCTTAACAACCTTAACGCCGAAAACTTCTTCAACGGCATTCTTGACTTGAGTCTTGGTTGCTCGTAAATCAACATCAAAAGTGTAACGCTTGTCGTCCATGCCAGCCATTGAAGCTTCAGTAACTACAGGACGTAAAATAATATCGCGTGCTTCCATTATGCGAGCACCTCCTCTACTTGAGAAAGAGCTGACTTAGTAATAACAATCTTTTGTGCGTCAGCAACGTTTAAGATGTTAACACCAGCAGGAGTAACAACAGTTGCGTTAGCAAGGTTGCGTGCAGATAAAGCAGCATTCTTGTCATCGTCAGTTACGACAACCAGTGCCTTTTCAGCAACCTTCAAGTTGTTCATTACACCAGCAAATTCCTTGGTCTTTGGAGCATCGAAGTTCAATGCATCAACAACAACTAATGCGTTGTCCAGAACCTTTTGGGAAAGTGCTGACTTGATAGCAAGTTGACGAACCTTACGAGGAAGGTTGTACTTGTAAGAACGAGGGGTAGGGCCGAAGACGATCCCACCGCCACGGAATTGTGGTGCCCGGATAGAACCTTGACGAGCACGACCAGTTCCCTTTTGACGCCATGGCTTCTTACCACCACCGCTAACAGCGGAACGGTTCTTTACGGCGTGAGTACCTTGACGCAGGGAAGCACGTTGACGCAAGATAGCATCAAATTCAGCATTTTGATTTGGTTCAATACCAAAAACATCAGCATTCAATTCGATAGTGCCGTTTTGGCTACCATCTTGCTTGTACAAATTAACGCTAGTCATTATTTACTTCCTCCTTTCTTATTATTTATTGTGTTGCTTGCTCAGGCTCTTCTTAGTGTTAGCCTTCACAGAGTTCTTAATAGTAACGTATGACTTGTTAGCACCAGGAACGTTACCCTTGATGAGTAATACGTTGTTGTCTAAGTCAACCTTAACAACTTGTAAGTGTTGCATAGTAACAGTCTTGTTACCCATCCGGCCAGGGAGCTTCATACCCTTGAATACACGGTTAATGATGGCACCCAATGAACCTGGACGACGGTGGTAACGAGAACCGTGAGCCATAGGTCCACGTGATTGGTTATCCTTGTGGATGTTACCTTGGTAACCATGACCCTTGGTAGTACCCGTAACGTCGACAGTTTCACCTTCGTTGAAGATATCAGCCTTAACTTCGTCTCCAACCTTGATGTCATCCCCTAATTCAGCGTCACGGATTTCACCGATGAAGCGCTTAGGGGTCGTATTTGCTTTTGCTGCATGACCTTGTTCAGGCTTGTTACTCAAGATTTCACGCTTGTCATCAAAACCAAGTTGAACAGCGTTGTAACCATCGTTTTCAACAGTCTTGATTTGCATAACAACGTTTGGTGTTACGTCAATAACAGTAACTGGAACCAATTCACCGTTGTCAGTGAAGACTTGAGTCATTCCAACCTTTTTACCTAAGATTCCTTTGGCCATGAGTACACCTCCAATTTTAATGTTTTAGTTTGTTTCTTTTATAATAGTAGAAAAATAATTACAATTTGATTTCGATGTCAACACCACTTGGCAGGTCGAGCTTCATTAATGAATCAACAGTCTTTGGTGTTGGATCAATGATGTCGATCAAACGCTTGTGAGTCCGCATTTCAAATTGTTCCCGAGACTTCTTGAACTTGTGTGGTGAACGGATAACAGTGTAGAGAGTCCGTTCAGTTGGTAACGGGATAGGACCTGAGATTTGAGCACCTGTCCGCTTAGCGGTATCAACGATCTTATCAGCAGATTGGTCGAGGATACGGTGTTCATAAGCCTTTAACCGAATACGAATCTTTTGTTTTGCCATTATGTTCCCTCCTTCGTCAGATTTAAAATTTGACTAGCTCCGCGGAAATTACCGCCACATCCTGTGGCAAAGCGGCCGGGTGTGTCGCAACCTTCCACATCATCGCTTCGCAGCTTAAACCGCTATGGGGGTAGGGCAAATCTACCTCCAACGCTCAAGCACCTATCCATAATACTAAAGAATCGCCGTCATATCAAGTGTTTAAATCGATTTATTTTGAATGAAATTATTTTGTAACAAAAAACGTTTTCTTTGTTAAAGCAAAAAAAGAGGCTAAAAAAATTTTTAGCCTTTAAATATTAGATATTATTTTGCGTTGCCCGGGCAAGATCCTCGACCAGACTGACACCGGATGCGTAATCACGATTATTACGGGTATAAATAGCAATGATATAGCTTTTTGGTTCATTTGGGACGTAACCGATACTGTGTACTTCCCACTTACCATTATCACTGGCGGGACGCCAGCCGTTTTTCAGGTAGTACTCACTCTTCCCGGTTGAAATCCCCCACTGTTGGCTAACTGCCACTTCCCCCATCAGTTTCTTAACGTAGGCCCGTGAAGAGTCACTCAGGTAGTCAGCAGGCAAGTTACAGTAGATCATCCGCAACAGCTTCAGCTGGTCACTCGGGACGGTTAATGTGGTCCCCCACCATGACGAGGCGGTTGTGTTTGTCATCCCCAAATCCTGGTAAAGGGACTGGAGTGAAAGCATCCCCCCTAAGTAATTTTCCAGAATTGCCGTCGTCGCATCATTATCACTATAACGAATCATTCGTTCCGTAAGTTCCCGCTGGGTTGGGTTAAGCTGCCCACCCGTTTTCTTCAACAGGAGCGCTAGAACAGCTACTTTGACAGTACTGGCCGTTTCATAGCGCAGTGCCGGCGCATTGGTAGTTGCCAGGACTTCATCGTCATCTACAAACTGGATCGCAACCGCCGCCTGGTTTCCGTACTTGGTCATTACCTTTTGCCACGCGGTCGTCAACTTTTCTTTATCCAACTTCTACACCCTTCTTTCTTACTCTTCGGTCAAACTACGAATCTTCTTAACGAAGAAGAACAGCAAGATCCCAAACGCAATACTGGTCGTCCCAATTGTCAGGAAGTAAGGCACTTCGGTAGCTGACGAGTAAAACTTAACAATCTGCGCATTGACCGCCTGCCCAGCGGCGTCAGCTAGGAAGTACATACTCATCATCTGCGACTTGAAGGCCTTCGGGGCCAGCGAACTAGTAATCGACAGTCCCACTGGGGAAAGAGTAACTTCACCCAGTTCGACGATAAACCAGGAACCCACCAGCCAGAATGGTGATACCCGGCCAGCGGTTGTCCCGTGAATCAAACCAGGCAGAGCCATAAAGGCGTATGAGAGTCCGGCAAAGATCAAAGCCAGGGCAAACATTGCCGGTGCGCTCGGCCGCTTCTTGAGGTGGTCCCACATAACCGCAAATAACGGCGTCAAAATCATCATGAATAATGGGTTCAGAGTCTGGAAATTAGCGGCTGCAAAGTGCCAGCTACCGATATGTAAAACGGTCCGCTGGGCAGCAAACAGGGCCAGGACAACTGATCCGGACTCGTCAATGATCCAGAAGATTACCGCCGCAAAGAATAGTGGGATGTATGCCCGAACCCGGGTCCGCTCAATCTTAGTAACCTTCTTGGAGTGCAGCATTAAGACGAAGTAGTAGATTGGCAACAGAATGGCAACGATCGTAATCAGCATGATAACGTTGGCAATGGTCAGCTTCCCGGTTAATCCCATGACACCGAGAATAAGGGCCAGGACAACGATCCCGCAGATTGTCTTGTTAACAACCGGCCGTGCCTGTCCAGCCATCAACGGGTCTTCTGGCTTTAAGCTTACTTCTGGCAGGTACTTGTGACCATCTATTACGTATTGAACCAGGCCAAAGAACATACCGACGGCCGCCAGTGAGAATCCCGCGTGGAAGTTCATTTGGCCGTGGAAAAGCCCCAGGCCAAAGCCGTCAGCTGCCCACGGCACTGCCCAAGGGGCAACTGCGGCCCCCAGGTTAATCCCGAAGAGGTACAGGGAGAAACCGGATGCCCGTCGGCTATCCTCATCACTGTACAGGCTCCCTACCATTTCGGAAACGTTGGGCTTCAATAAACCGGTCCCCATAACAATCAGGGCAATTGAGGCAAAGAGACCCCAGCGGCCAAAGGGCAGAGATAAGGCGATGTGCCCAAACATAATCAGGACACCACCGTAGAAAACGGTCTTCCGAGACCCCCAGATGTGGTCAGAAAGCCAGCCCCCAATCACACTAGAAAGATAAACTAGTGAGCCATAGATGGACATGATTGAGGCGGCTGTTACCTGGTTAAAGCCTAAGCCACCCTTTGTGACGGCGTAGTACATGTAGAATATCAGGATGGCCCGCATTCCATAGTAACTAAACCGTTCCCACATTTCAGTAAAGAACAGGGTCGATAATCCACGAGGCTGCCCAAAAAATGCGGTGTCAATGCTTCTTTGTTTTCCCATTTATCACGACACCTCCATAAAATTACCAGCTTTATAAGTAAGATTAAAAATAGTTAATATTTTTATAATGTTATTATTATAAAGTTTTCGAAGGATTGAAGTCAATTTTGATTGACCGTTTTTGTCCTGCGGTAAAACAAAATACGCAATATATCTATCCCCGTCCTTAACAATATTAAGGGAAACGTTTAATAGTCCTTAAGAATTATAGCTGGTCCACCCCGTCTACTTAGTAAACAGAGAATTTTGAAAAGCAAAAAGCCGCCGGTATGGCGACTTTCTTTCTTTATAACCGTTGACGACGCGGCATCAGGATGTTCAGGATGATTGCGGTAATTGCCGCAATGGCGATTGGTGACCCCAGTAAGTACTGGAGCATCTGTGGTGAAGCGTTGAGGACGTGCTTCGGCAACAAGACCAGGGCAATCGTCAAAATAATTGGTAGGCCAATAACGTAGATATCACTCTCACCCGTCTTCAGGTTCCGAATAACGTTCAGCCCGTTTAGCATAATGGTAACCGTGATAATCGCGAAGACCCCACCGATCACCGGTGCCGGGATGGCAGCCAAGAAGGCCGACAGTTTGGTAAAGAAGCCCAGGACGATGAACCAGCAGCCGGCCGAAATGAAGGCCCGCTTACTGGCAACTCCAGTAATTGAGATGATTCCGGCATTGGTAGAGTAGCCCGTAACCGGCGTGGTCCCACTAAAGGCCGCAATCAGGCAACTGAGCCCCTCACCAACGATCCCGTGATTCCACTGCTTCTTGGTGATCTTGTGGTTGGTAACAGCTCCCATGGCGAACCAGGTTCCGGTCGTTTCCGTCGTCAGGATAGCGTAGATAATGATAAACGTCAGGATGGCCGTCATGTTGAAATGGATTCCCCAGTGGAGCATTGTCCGTTGCGGCAGGCTGAACCAAGGTGCAGCCGCCACCGAGTGCCAATCAAAGCGCCCCATGCTGGCACTCATTGCCGTGCCGACCAGGAGGGCAATCACGATTGAGCCGGCCTTAAACAGTTTTTGGACCCGGGGAAAGCGAATACTAATTCCCACACAGATTAGTAAGGTGATGGCCGTAACCGCGGCCAGTTCCATGTTCTGGTAAACGTTCCCCTGCGCGTCAAAAATATTATCGTTCAGGGCCGACGGAATCAACGACAGGCCCACACAGGTAATGATGGTGCCCCCCACAACCGCTGGCACAAGGTAGTTAATAATTTTTTGAAAAACGCCACTTAGGCCGAGGATAATCAACAGGATGGCCCCCACAACTAGTGAACCCAGCAAGGTGGCCATTCCGCCACCCTTCAGTCCCCCACTGGCAAGGACAACCCCCGCGGCCGCACTCAGGGGAACAAAGGATGGCCCCTGAGAAACCGGCATCTTCATAAAGATTCCCGTTTGTAGGATAGTCCCAATTCCCGCCGCCAGGAAGGTCGCCTGCAAGAGCCCCGTTGAGTCGGCCGCCCCCATGGCGAGCATCCCTGCCAAAATAATCGGTGGCACATAGACATCCATCGCTAGGACGTGCTGGAGCCCCAACAGGGTTGCCTCGGTCACCGAAATCTTATCGTCTGGACCAACCATTAGTTGTGCTTTTTCTTCCATTTCCTAATTACTCCTCATCAAATTTCTATGTTTTATAACATATCACGAACTATAAATCCTGTAAAGTCTAAAATTGTTCGCTAAAACGTTTAACTACGAATAATTTAAGGAATAAAAAAGGATTCAGTAGCGGAAAACCGGATACTGAATCCTTTTATTTACCGAAAGTTGGAAGTTTCCCCTTCCGGAATTATCTAAAACTAGTTGTTACCGTTCTTCTTGATGATGTCTTCTTGGATAGACTTAGGAACAGCTGAGTAGTGGTCGAAAGTCATCGTGAAGGTACCACGACCTTGCGTAGCAGAACGCAGGGCAGTAGCGTAACCAAACATCTCAGACAGTGGAACGAATGAGTGGATCAGTTGAGCGTTACCACGTTCTTCCATCCCATCGATAGTCCCACGACGAGCAGTAACTTGACCCATAACGTCACCCATGTTGTCTTCTGGAACAACAATGTCAACCTTCATGATTGGTTCAAGGATAACTGGGTCCGCCTTCTTAGCAGCATTCTTCAGAGCGAGGGATGCAGCAACCTTGAAGGCCGCTTCACTAGAGTCGACTTCGTGGTAACTACCATCGTAGAGCTTGGCGTGCATGTCAACAAGTGGGTAGCCAGCAAGAACACCGTTTTGCATAGCTTCCTTCAAACCTTGTTCAACAGCAGGGATAAATTCACGAGGAACAACCCCACCGACAATGGCATCTTCGAATTCGAAGCCCTTACCTTCTTCAAGTGGTGTGAATTCGATCCATACATCACCGTATTGACCTTTACCACCAGATTGACGAACGAACTTACCTTGGGCACTTGCTTGCTTAGTAAATGCTTCACGGTAGGATACTTGTGGCTTACCAACCTTAACTTCGGCGTGGAATTCACGACGCAGACGTTCAACAATGATGTCCAGGTGAAGTTCACCCATCCCGGCGATCAGCGTTTCACCAGTTTCAGGGTTAGTTTCAGCCTTGAACGTTGGGTCTTCTTCAGCCAGCTTTTGCAGACCCTTGTCCATCTTGTCTTGGTCAGCCTTGGACTTAGGTTCAACAGAAACTTGGATAACTGGGTCAGGGAAGTCCATGGATTCAAGTTGCAGTGGGTGGTCAGGATCAGTCAAAGAGTCACCAGTAGTGGTGTTCTTCAGACCGATAGCGGCAGCAATATCACCAGAGAATACTTCTGGGATTTCGTGTTGCTGGTTAGAGTGCATTTGCAGCAGACGACCAATCCGTTCACGCTTGTCCTTCGTAGCATTCAGAACGTAGGAACCAGATTGCAGAGAACCAGTGTAAACCCGTAAGAAGGTCAAACGACCAACGAATGGGTCGGTAGCAATCTTGAAGGCCAAGGCAGCGAATGGCTTGTCGTCACCGGCAGTCAATTCGACTTCGTTGCCATCAGCATCGTGAGCAACGAATGGCTTAACATCCAGTGGTGATGGCAGGTAGTCGATAACGGCATCAAGCATCATCTGGATACCCTTATCCTTGTAAGCTGAACCAGCTAATACAGGGAAGAGCTTTTCTTCCAGGGTCCCCTTACGGATAGCAGCCTTGATTTCATCAACGGAAATGTCTTCACCTTCAAGGTACTTTTCCATGATGTTGTCGTCGATGTCGGCCAAGGTTTCAATCATGGCTTCGTGACGCTTTTGAGCTTCATCCTTCATGTCGTCAGGAATATCAACAGTATCCCAGTTAGTACCAAGCTTATCTTCGTCGTAAACGTAAGCAACCATCTTAACCAGGTCGATTACCCCAACGAAGGAGTCTTCAGCACCAATTGGCATTTGGATTGGCAGTGGGGTAACGTTCAGACGGTCCTTGATCGTTTGAACGGAGTAGTCAAAGTTAGCCCCAACCTTATCCATCTTGTTGGCGAAGACAATCCGTGGAACGTTGAATTGGTCAGCTTGACGCCAAACAGTTTCGGTCTGTGGTTCAACACCGGCCTGGGCATCCAGAACAGTTACGGCACCATCAAGCACCCGCAATGCACGTTCAACTTCGACAGTGAAGTCCACGTGTCCTGGGGTATCAATGATGTTAATCCGGTAGTCCTTCCAAACGGCCGTGGTGGCAGCGGAAGTGATAGTGATACCACGTTCCTTTTCTTCATCCATCCAGTCCATTTGTGAAGCACCATCGTGGGTTTCACCGATCTTGTGAATCTTACCAGTGTAGTAAAGAATCCGCTCAGTAGCAGTCGTCTTACCGGCATCGATGTGGGCCATGATACCAATGTTACGAGTCTTAGCGAGTGGGTATTCACGTTTATTAGCCATCTTAAGAGTGTATCTCCTTCCAGAATATGGTTATATGAATAATTACGTCATTTTAGAAAAAGGGATGACGGTCATTAATCAACTACGTCACCCCTTTTTCGACCAGTTAAGCGACTGGTCTCAATTGACAGTGATTACCAGCGGTAGTGTGCGAATGCACGGTTGGCTTCTGCCATCCGGTGCGTATCTTCACGCTTCTTAACTGAAGCACCTGTGTTGTTAGAAGCATCGATGATTTCACGTGCAAGACGTTCAACCATTGTGTGTTCCCCACGCAGACGTGCGTATTGAACAATCCAACGAAGGCCTAAAGTAGTCCGCCGTTCTGGACGAACTTCGATTGGAACTTGGTAGTTAGAACCACCAACACGCCGTGCCTTAACTTCCAGTACAGGCATAACGTTGTCCATAGCTTGTTGGAATACTTCAACTGGGTCATTGCCAGTTTCTTCCTTAATTTGATCAAAAGCTGCGTACAAAATCTTTGTAGCAGTTCCGCGCTTACCATCGATCATCAAGTGGTCAATCAGGCTGGTAACCAGCTTTGAGTTGTACATTGGATCTGGTAAGATTTCACGCTTTTGTACATGTCCTTTACGTGGCATTACTTAACTCCTCCTTATAAATTACTTCTTCTTCGGCTTCTTGGCACCGTACTTGGACCGTGATTGCATCCGGCCTTCAACACCAGCAGTATCGAGCGTACCACGGATGATGTGGTAACGAACCCCTGGTAAGTCCTTAACACGACCACCACGAATTAAAACAACGGAGTGTTCTTGGAGGTTGTGACCGATACCTGGAATGTAAGCAGTAACTTCGATCAGGTTGGAAAGACGTACACGGGCGTACTTCCGCAGAGCTGAGTTTGGCTTCTTAGGAGTCATCGTACCGACACGGGTAGCAACCCCACGCTTTTGTGGAGAAGGTGTCTTAACTTCTTCTTTCTTGAAAGTGTTGTAAACATAACCAAGAGCTGGTGACTTTGACTTGCCCTTGTGGCTCTTACGGCCTTTACGTACCAATTGGTTAATGGTTGGCATAATTTTTCCCCTTCCTTAATTTAAGTCCACACATCCAGGTGGTTCTTTTTGATGAATAAAAAAAGTGCTGGATGAATATTAGATTAATGTGCCTTCGTTGACGCATTCGTCTGCCCAACGACAGACACTCGTTGCTAAAAAAGCACCTTAAATAGGGTATCACGCACAAAATAGAATGTCAATGAACGACGGATAGTTATTTTAAGTTAATTCTGCTTTTTCCCCGTTCTTTATAAATAGGGAGGTGTTTATTTTGCTTTTCGCCAGTTACTACTTTCTTATTGGAACCGTTCTTGCCTCTTTTGGCGCCCTCTGTGGTCAGCGAATTGGCAACCACCAGCGTCCCTGGGCCCCCGTACGCTCCTATTGTGACGGCTGCCATGTCCGCCTAAGATGGTGGCAGCTCATCCCCATCCTTGGTTACCTCATTCAAGGTGGGCGCTGTCATTACTGTCACCAGCCGATTTCCGTCTTTTTTCCCCTCTGCGAACTATTGGCGGGCACCACGGCTGCTTTATTGTGTAGCCCTAACGTTGGGACTTCCGCAGCGTTTTTAATTACGATTAGCACCCTTGTTGCCCTCGCCAGCAGTGACTACTTTTACCAATTTATCTACCCCGTCAGCCTAGTGGGCCTACTCCCCCTCTTCTTTTGTACCCACCATCAGGCGTGGACATGGGAAAATATGATTGCGTCGGCCCTGCTACTCCTGGCCCTGGCCGGCTGTTGTCTGATTGGCTGCCTGGGAATTGGGGACGGGGAATTCCTCCTGGTCGTGACTTTCACCATTGGCTGGTACCCCACCCTCTATGTCATCATGTGCGGGTCATTTTTCACCCTCCTCCTCACTCAGCAGGTGCCAGCCAAAGAAAAGATTCCCTTCCTTCCCGGGTTGGCTAGTGCCCTCGCAGTAGTTCTAATTTTACTTAAAAATAATATTATATAAAAAAGCCCTGGTGTCTATAAAGGCACCAGGTGCAGTTTACTCTTTTGAATCGTCCTTAACCGTCACGATAAACAGGTTGTGGCCAAAGTTGGCCAGGTTCTCAATGTTCTGGAGCAACAAGAGCAGCCAGGAAAAGGCCAGACCAAATTCCAGGAGCTCAAAGGCCGTTAAGGATAGGTAGTTAGTCAATTTAAAAATGATGTATTCCGCGCCCATCACCGCGCCCAACGTGTATGACAGGGTTAAGAACTGCTTAGTCACCCGTGGCAGGATCCACCGAAGGGCGACGATGAGAATCAGGATAATGTAGACCAGCCACATCGAGATCCGGTCATGGAGGATGTGGAACTGGGGGTCATTGGGAAAGAGGCCAATTGACGCAATGCAGACGGAAAGCGCGTAGAGCAGCCAACGGAGAATCAGAACCCGCCGTCCCTTAAAGCGTTTCTGGAGGTTAACAAAGAGGTAGTCCACCAGGGTCAACATCAACGCCCCGGAGAAAATCAGGGTCACGTTGAACTGGAAATTAGCGGAGTTCTCCGCTGTCCCCAAGAAGCTGAAGTTGTGCTTCCACCAGTCCCGACTTGAGTTGGTCAGCATCGCAAACAGCATCCCACCAATGATCATGATGGTCAGCAAATTGGTGATAATACTGGTGGTTAGTGTCACGGCTAGGTTAATCATCACGTAGTTAACAACCGCCAGGATCATGAAGATCATCACGGTTGACGTGTAGATATCAAAACTGGCGTCCATAAATAGGCGGCCGAGCAACCAGAAGGCCGCCGAAAATGAAAAGACCAGGATCAGTCCACAGGCAATCACAATCGTTGGGAGGTTTCGCCAATACAGTTCCTTAGTAGGCCCCGTTTGGTTAACCTTCGTCCAAATCGCCGCAATGACGAAAATCACAATTCCACTGATTGTGCCCAGCAGGGTCCCCGCATTCGCAATCGAATAGTCTTTCCCGGTTAAGGCCACCTGGGTAACGCCCAGACTCCGGCTATATACAAAGAAGATAACCATCATTAATAGGGCCGGTACCGTATAGAAAGCAATGTTGATCTGTGGTATTTGGTCAGTCACCTTGGCCGGCCGGATAACGAACTGCTTGTGACTAACACTTAAGGAAAGGTCATCCCCCGGGTCGAAGTCCGTCTCTTTTAAGGCTGCTGCCGGTATCTCAACTTTATATTTTTTTGCCACCTTACTCCCCCTCTTCATCGCAAATAAAAAAAGGGCCATGACAAAAGCCATAACCCTTTTTATCAATTTCACAGAACTAGTTTTGCTTGTCTTCTTCCTTTATCTTGGCTTCTAAGTCCTTGATGGAGTATGCAGCAACACTAACTTCCTTCGGCTTAATGTGCCGGTAAGTGCTCATCCCAGTACCAGCTGGAATAATCTTACCGATGATAACATTTTCCTTCAAACCAACAAGTGGGTCATTCTTACCGCGGATAGCAGCATCAGTTAATACACGAGTGGTTTCCTGGAATGAAGCTGCCGACAAGAAACTGTTAGTTTCCAAAGCGGCCTTGGTAATCCCGAGGATAACTGGCCGGGCCGTTGCTGGAATACCACCAGCATACAGCGTTGGCTTGTTAGCTTCGCGGAATTGACCAATGTCCATCAGTTGACCAGGAAGCAGGTCAGTATCGCCTGGATCCATGACCCGTACCTTCCGCATCATCTGACGAATCATGATTTCAACGTGCTTATCCAGCAGGTCGATACCCTGCATCCGGTAAACACCTTGAACTTGGGCCAGCAGGTAAGTTTCCGTTGAAAGAACGTCCCGAACTTGGATTAATTCCTTCGGATCAATTGACCCTTCGTTCAGGGCAGTTCCCCGGTGGATAAAGTCACCTTCTGAAACCCGCATCCGTGCCGTGATTGGCAGGGTGTAAGTCCGCGTGTCGGTTTCACCCTTAACAGTAACGTCCTTAGTCCGTTCTGCTGGGTTTTCTTCAATTGAAACAACTTCACCAGTAACCTCGGTGATGGTTGCCCGCCCTTTAGGATTACGTGCTTCCACAATTTCTTGCACACGAGGAAGACCTTGGGTGATATCGTCGTTACCAGCAACACCACCAGTGTGGAAGTTCCGCAAGGTCAGCTGGGTACCTGGTTCACCAATTGATTGAGCGGCAACGGTCCCAACGGCTTCACCGGCTTCTACCCGGTCACCAGTAGCGGCGTTCCGGCCGTAGCAACGTTCACAAACACCGTGTTCAGTGTTGCAAGTGAAGGCGGAACGGATGGTAACCTTCTTAACACCGGCATCAACAATCTTTTGGGCCATGTCTTCGTCGATCAGCACGTTCTTGCCAACAATCTTTTCACCAGTCTTTGGATCAAAGACGGACTTCATCGTGTAACGACCCATAATCCGGTCGTACAGTGGTTCGATCATTTCGTTACCGTTAGTAATGGCCGTAACTTCCAGACCACGGTCAGTACCACAGTCCTTTTCACGAACAACGACGTCTTGGGCAACATCAACCAGCCGCCGGGTCAGGTAACCTGAGTTGGCAGTCTTCAGAGCGGTATCAGTCATCCCTTTACGAGCACCGTGTGAGGACAGGAACATTTCCAGAACAGACAGCCCTTCGTAGAAGTTTGACAGAACAGGCAGTTCCATGATCTTACCGTTTGGTGAGGCCATCAAGCCACGCATCCCGGCTAGCTGGGTAAAGTTAGAGATGTTACCACGCGCACCGGAGTCAGACATCATGTTGATTGGGTTGTGGATGTCCATGTGCTCAATCAGCTTGTTTTGTACTTCATCCTTGGCATCGTTCCAGACACCGATAACCCGTTCGTACCGTTCGTCATCCGTAATCAGACCACGACGGAATTGCTTGGTGATCAAGGCCACTTGCTTACGGGCCTTCTTGATGATTTCTGGCTTTTCAGGCAGGTCATGAATATCGGAAATCGCCGTTGTCAGACCAGAGATCGTGGATTCGTAGTAACCAAGGTCCTTCATCCGGTCCAGGAATTGAGAAGTCTTGGTAACCTTGTATTGCTTGTAGACTTCAGCAATCAGGTCAGACAGGAAGCCCTTCTTGAATGGTGGAACCAGTGGGGCGTTTTCTAAGTATTCGTGAATGTCTTGACCAGGTTCCAGGAAGAACTTGTCGTCAACCCCTTCATGAATGTTAGCGTCGGTTGGTTCGTTAATGTAGGCAAAGTCCTTTGGCATAATCCGGTTGAAGAGGAGCTTACCAACGGAAGTTACCATGATCCGGCCCCGTTGTTCATCGGTGAACGGCTTGTCTGGGAAGGAGGATACTTGGACCCCAACCCGGGTTTGCAGTGAAACGTAACCGTTCTTGTAGGCCATTTCAGCTTCATCGGTATCCTTGAAGATCATTCCTTCGCCTTCACGACCCTTATCTTCAGTGGTCATGTAGTAGTTACCGATAACCATATCCTGTGATGGTGAAACAATTGGTTCCCCGTCACGAGGACTCAAAATGTGGTGGGCGGCCAACATCAGCAGCCGTGCTTCTGCTTGCGCTTCGTCAGACAATGGAACGTGGATGGCCATCTGGTCACCATCAAAGTCGGCGTTGTAGGCGGTACATACCAGTGGGTGCAACCGCATGGACTTACCGGAAACCAGGATTGGTTCAAAGGCCTGAATACCTAACCGGTGCAGGGTAGGTGCCCGGTTTAATAGAACTGGGTGTTCCTTGATAACGTCTTCCAATACATCGAAGACATCGTCATCACGACGGTCAATCTTCCGCTTAGCAGCCTTAACGTTGGCAGAAAGCCCACGCTTAACCAGTTCGTGCATGATGAATGGCTTGAACAGTTCCAGAGCCATTGGAACTGGCAGACCCATTTGGTTCATCTTCAGGGATGGACCAACATCGATAACGGAACGGCCAGAGTAGTCAACCCGCTTACCCAGCAGGTTTTGACGGAACCGTCCTTGCTTACCCTTCAGCAGGTGTGACAGGGACTTCAGTGGACGGTTACCAGGACCGGCGACCGGACGACCACGACGACCGTTATCAATCAATGCGTCAACGGCTTCTTGCAGCATCCGCTTTTCGTTTTGAACGATGATTCCTGGTGCTTGCAACTTCAGCAGGCGCTTCAGCCGGTTATTCCGGTTGATAACCCGCCGGTACAGGTCGTTCAAGTCAGAGGTAGCAAACCGGCCACCTTCCAGTTGAACCATCGGCCGTAAGTCAGGTGGCATTACCGGGATAACGTCCAGCACCATCCATTCTGGCTTGTTACCAGACTTGATGAAGGCTTCCAGAATATCCAACCGCCGGATTGCCCGGGTCCGCTTTTGACCAGTGGCTTCCTTTAATTCTTCCTTTAATTCGGCCGCTTCCTTATCCAGGTCCACGTCAGCAAGCAACTTCTTGATAGCTGCCGCACCCATTTCAGCGGTGAAACGGTCACCAAATTCAGCTTTCTTATCACGGTATTCAGCTTCAGAAAGCAGTTGTTTCTTTTCCAGTGGGGTGTCACCAGGGTCAAGAACAACGTAAGAAGCAAAGTAGATGACTTCTTCCAGGGAACGAGGACTCATGTCCAGGACCAAGCCCATCCGACTTGGGATCCCCTTGAAGTACCAAATATGTGATACGGGAGCCGCTAACTCAATGTGGCCCATCCGTTCACGACGAACCTTTGAGCTGGTAACTTCAACCCCACAACGGTCACAAACCCGACCTTTGTAACGAACTCGCTTGTACTTACCACAAGCACACTCGTAGTCCTTAGTTGGGCCAAAGATTCGTTCGTCAAACAGACCTTGCTTTTCTGGCTTCAGGGTCCGGTAGTTGATGGTTTCCGGCTTCTTTACTTCACCGTATGACCAACTACGGATCTTATCTGGTGATGCCAGACCGATCTGCATGCTTTCAAATTTATTGACATCAATCAAAGGATGTTCCTCCTTATTTCGTAATATATGAGCGAAGAACTATAAATTAATCTTGTTTGGTCTTATCTTCAGTCGAAGTGGATGTTGAAGAAGCCTTGTTTGCCGTCTTCTTGTCCTTGTTATCAGCGTTGTGTTGTTCAGCGTACTTAGCCAATGCATCAACACTAACAACTTCAGAGTCATCTTCATCCATGTTCTTCAGTTGAATTTCCTTGTTATTACCGTCAAGAACCTTCATGTCCAAACCAAGGGCTTGTAATTCCTTAACCAGCACACGGAATGATTCTGGAACACCAGGCTTTGGAATTGATTCACCATTGATGATGGCATCGTAAGTCCGGACACGACCAACGGTATCGTCAGACTTGTAAGTCAGGATTTCTTGAAGGGTGTAAGCAGCACCGTAAGCTTCAAGAGCCCAAACTTCCATTTCACCGAACCGCTGACCACCGAACTGTGCTTTACCACCCAGTGGTTGCTGGGTAACCAGTGAGTAAGGACCAGTTGACCGGGCGTGAATCTTATCATCAACCATGTGGGCCAGCTTCAGGTAGTGCATGGAACCAACGGCAATCCGGTTTTCAAATGGTTCACCAGTCCGACCATCGTAAAGGATTGTCTTCCCATCTTCTGGGAAACCAGCTTCACGAACGGCATCCCAGACATCCTTGTCGGTGGCCCCATCGAATACTGGTGTTGCCATGTGAATACCTAAGCGCTTGGCAGCCATCCCTAAGTGCAATTCAAGCAGCTGCCCAATGTTCATACGACTTGGCACACCCATTGGACTAAGCATGATGTCAATTGGCGTTCCGTCTGGCATGTACGGCATATCTTCTTCAGGGATAACAATGGAAACCGTCCCCTTGTTACCGTGACGACCAGACATCTTGTCACCAACTTGGATCTTCCGCTTTTGGGCAATGTAAACCCGGACCATGGTGTTAACACCTGGTGACAGTTCATCCCCGTTTTCACGGGTAAAGATCTTAACATCTTGGATAATTCCGCCACCACCGTGAGGAACACGGAGTGAGGTATCACGAACTTCACGGGACTTTTCACCAAAGATGGCGTGGAGCAGCCGTTCTTCGGCAGACAGTTCGGTCATTCCCTTAGGGGTAACCTTACCAACTAAGATGTCACCATCATGAACTTCGGCACCAACACGAACGATCCCGTCTTCATCAAGGTCCTTCAAAGCGTCGTCACCGACGTTTGGAATTTCCCGCGTCATTTCTTCAGGGCCCAGCTTGGTTTCCCGTGCTTCGGATTCGTAAGATTCAATGTGGATGGACGTGTAAACGTCATCCTTAACCAGCCGTTCGTTAATGGCAATGGCATCTTCGAAGTTGTACCCTTGCCAAGTCATGAAGGCAATCAATGGGTTTTGACCAAGGGCTAATTCCCCTTGTTCCATTGATGGACCATCAGCAAGCACGTCATCGGCATCCACATGTTCACCGACCTTGACGATTGGCCGTTGGTTGTAGTTCTTACCACCGTTAGAACGACGGAACTTCATCAGCTTGTAAGTATCTAATGAACCATCGTCTTCACGAACACGAACTTCACGAGCATCAACGTATTCAACAGTACCAGGCTTCTTAGCAATCAGGGCCACCCCAGAGTCGTGAGCTGCTTTGTAGTCGATACCAGTACTTACCAGTGGTGCGTGCGGGTTAATCAACGGTACAGCTTGACGCTGCATGTTGGCACCCATCAGGGCACGGTTGGAGTCATCGTTTTCAAGGAATGGAATACATGCGGAAGCGACGGAAACAACTTGCTTAGGAGAAACGTCCATGTAGTCGACGTTTTCAACATTGGTTTCAACGTATTCATCCTTATCACGAGCCATAACCCGTTCGTCAACGAAGGAACCGTCATCGTTCAATGGCGAGTTGGCCTGGGCGATAACGTAATTATCTTCTTCATCGGCAGTCAGGTAATCAATCTTATCGGTAACCTTGTGCGTCTTCCAGGATACACGACGGTATGGTGTTTCAATGAAGCCATACTTGTTAACACGAGCGTATGAGGAAAGACTGTTGATCAGACCGATGTTAGGACCTTCTGGCGTTTCAATTGGGCACATCCGGCCATAGTGCGTGTAGTGAACATCACGAACTTCGTAACCAGCCCGGTCACGGGTCAAGCCACCAGGTCCAAGGGCAGACAGACGACGTTTGTGGGTTAATTCACCCAGCGGGTTAGTCTGGTCCATGAATTGGGAAAGCTGGGAAGAACCAAAGAATTCCTTGATTGATGCAACCACTGGACGAATGTTGATCAGTTGTTGTGGAGTAACGGTGTCAGGGTCTTGGATAGACATCCGTTCACGAACAACCCGTTCCATCCGGGCAAGCCCAATCCGGAACTGGTTTTGCAGCAGTTCACCCACGGAACGAATCCGCCGGTTACCCAAGTGGTCGATATCATCCGTGCTCCCAATTCCTTCTTGTAAGTTGAAGAAGTAGTTCAGAGAAGCCAGGATATCTGCTGGTTCAATGTGCTTGTATTCCAACGGAATGTGGCCGTTACCAATGATTGGTACAACCCGGTCTGGGTCGGTCTTGGAGTAAACTAAGATCTTTTGCAGCTTAACGGGTTCCGTAACCACCGCTTCATCAGATGGCGTGTAGGTAATCATCTTGAAGTCGTCACGGTCAAGGTAAGGTTCCAACTTCTTGAGGACTTCCTTGTCGACCGTGTCACCCTTTTGTGCCAGCACTTCACCGGTGTCAGGGTCAGCCAATGTTTCGGCAAGAGTCTGCCCTAACAGACGGTACTTCAGCATTAACTTCTTGTTCGTCTTGTAACGACCAACCGGTGCCATGTCGTAACGCTTTGGATCAAAGAAGCGGGCCGTCAGCAGATTCCGTGCAGAATCGGCCGTCTTTGGTTCACCTGGACGCAGACGTTCGTAGATGTCCTTCAAGGATTCTTCGACCCGTGAGTCTTCAGCGTTCTTGTGGACATCCTTATCCAGGGTCAGTGACAGGGTTTCACTGTCGCCACCAAACATATCAATAATTTCGTCATCAGAGCCAAAGCCAAGGGCCCGAACCAGTTCAGTCATTGGCAGCTTCCGGGTCCGGTCAATCCGAACGTAGGAAACGTTCTTGGCGTCAGTCTCGTATTCCAGCCATGCACCACGGTTTGGAATAAAGGTAGCGCCATAGCTTGGCCGACCATTTTTGTCAGTTTCTTCATTATAGTAGACACCAGGAGAACGAACTAATTGTGAAACAATAACCCGTTCGGCACCGTTAATAATGAAGGTCCCTTGGTCAGTCATCAGTGGGAAGTCACCAAAGAAGACGTCTTGAGACTTGATTTCGCCGGTCTCGTGGTTGGTTAACCGCAAAGTAACGTGCAGGGGTGCTGAGTAGTTAGCATCGTGCTCACGTGCTTCATCGACAGTGTACTTAGGTTCCAAAAGTTGATAATCAACGAATTCAAGGGAAAGCTTTCCTTGGAAATCGTCAATTGGCATAATATCATCAAACATTTCCCGAAGGCCCTTGTCCATGAACCAATTGTAAGAATCGGTTTGGATTTCAATCAGGTTAGGTAACTCGAGAACTTCCTTAATTCGGGAGTAACTACGACGGGTACGGTGTTTACCGTATTTTACTAAATGTCCGGCCAAACTGTTCACCTCTCTAATTTGTTGGGTGGGTTCATTTTAAATGTTACATTTTGATTACAATTGGGTCAAAATCCAACTTTTGGGCAAAAAAAATCCAAAAACAGTTTAAAAACTGTCTTTGGTTTTATTGCCGATCCCGATGGACAATAGATCACCGGAATCAGATGAACTCACAATTACATACTCTATTAGTATACTAACTGCCCGTTCACCTGTCAATAATTTAGTTTAAAAATATTAACGCTTAGCTAAGCCGTTAATGATGCAGTCTAGAATCAGCTTATCCCGTTGCTCAACCGTAATGGAATGGCCACCGATTCGCTGATATGTACCAAAGATTGGGGAAAGACTAGCCAGGAATAACTCGGCAGCTTCCTTTGGTAAAAGGTCTGGCCGGAGTTTTACTGCTGGTTGCTTGAAGTAGTCCCCAATTGGCTCCAGGTAATCCATGGTGAAAATCATGTTCAGCTTCTGCTGGGCACTCTTAGAAAGAAGCTGCATTGCCTGGTTGTATTGGTCATAGATGCTCAGCGGGTGGTGCTTCTTCAGGACCCGGACGATTTCAAAAAGTTGTTCCTCCGGCGTCAGCTTGTGTTTACGCATAACCTTGTTGATCTCTTGACGAATTTTCCCTGATAATTTCGTCATGACATCCAGGTACAAAACTTCCTTGTCACTAAAGTGGTGGTAAAGTGCCGGTTGGGTGATCCCAATCTGTTTAGCAATATCCCTTGTTGATGTTTCCCCAAAACCATTTTGCAAGAATAACTTCGTTGCTGTTTTTAAAATTGCTTGACGAGTTTTTTCTAATTGCTCTGCCCTTTTCATCAAATTGCCTCCTCAAATTAGCTACTAACTATTATAGAACCAACATTTATCATCTGACAACTGTTTTTTGGACACCCGGAATGTCAATTTAAATTAGAAATTGGTCATCTGTAATATACTTCATGAAT
>CAJMLF010000013.1 GCA_905214235.1 uncultured bacterium
GAGACCCTACACATTTGATTCGTCGAAACTTTGTTCAGTTTTCAAAGGTCTACCAAGCTGTATCAAACAGCTCTTAAATTTTATCATCTCATTGAATAACTGTCAAGAACTTTTTTCAATCAAGTAATCGAAAGAAGTAATTAACCAGTCCCTCGAGACAACTTTTATATGATAACAAAGAATCAAATCTCTGTCAACAACTGTTTTGAAATTAAGTTGTTAAGAAAATAACAACTTCGCAACAGCAAATAATAATATACCAAGGTCCAAGCAATTCGTCAACACCTTTTCAATAAAAAATTAAAATGTGTGCTCCAAATCATATAAGCAGTCGTAAACTTCGATTGCTACCAGGTCAATGTTGTCAAAGCGGAACCGCTCATGAGGACGAAAACGGACAAACACGTATTCACCACTCCCCTGGACATAGGTGACCTCACACACCGGAATCCCGAACTGCTCAAAGGTCCGTTTCTGCCTTCGCCCCGTCCGGTCACGCTTCATTGCATCTAAGCGCCGGATAATTTGTACTAACTGTGAATGCTCCACTGTCTCCTGTTCACCTCCAAAACAAAAGATGAGTAATGGCCCCACTACTCATCTTGAATATCATGTTTAATTTTATCTGGTTTAACCAGTAATGCAACCATTCCGGCAAACATTCCGAAGTAATAAGTCAGTAACCGCCACAGAATCATTGCGAGCACTAACTTACTCCCCGAACCGATAAAGCTTGCAAAGAGCACCGAAAAGGAGTACTCCGCTCCCCCGGCCCCACCAGGAATCGGGAAGAGTGAAATAATCATAAAGATCAGCACGTGCAGGCTGATTACCATCACGAAGTTAATGTGGTGTACCCCCAGGGCCAGCATTATGAAATACGGAATTGCGTAGTAGAAAAATAGCTGGCACAAGGTGACGATGCATACCCGCCACATCTTACCGTACTCGCTCTTGATTCGTAAACTTTCCTGGTAGAAAGTGTCGACCTTCTCATTTAGGGTTACCCGCAGCCGTTCGTACCGTTCTGGCTTCATAAAGAGCCCCACCGGTTTAATTATCAAATTAAGGGCCTTCTTGGTAAAGCTATACCAGTACATCACCAGTAAAAGACCGACAATCACGGCCAGGTGAATTAAAAAGCCAAACAGGACGAACAGGGAAAGGGCGTGGAGCTTTTCGGCGATAAAGTGAAAACCAATCACCAGACTGATCAAGAAGTTAATGACAATCATCGCCTGAAAGACAACGAACTTCATCAAGAGGACCGAACTCGCCAGTCCCCCATCAACCCCACACTGGAGCATCCCCACCAACTGGGCCGGTTGTCCACCAGTCGAAAACGGAGTAATCCCGTTAAACAGCTGCTCAATCGGTGGAAGGCGCATCGCATCCTTCCAGGTAAAGTCCGGGTGGCGGTTATTCATGAAGATCTTGACGACCACCCCTTCTAGTCCCAGGTAGAGGCAGATACATAGCAACGCCACTAGCATCCACCACCAATTTAGAGTAAAGAAGTCCCGGACCAGCAGGTGGAGGTTTACCGTCCGCAACGAATACGCAATGATCCCCCCACCAATCAGGAGCATCAAGATAAGGACGAACCAATTCTTCCTACTCATGGTCATCCCCCTTTGCCGCTTGCTCACGATAGAATTTCTCCCAGATCTTAGCCAGGTGGTCTTCAGAGTAACGAGCCGCTGCTGCGTGGGCCCGTTTTTGCCAATGGGCCAGACGGGCCGGGTCATTTCTCAGCAGGGTCAACTTCTCTTGCATTTCCAAGATATCCTTGGCGGGTTCGTAGTCCCCGTCGATAATACTGTGGTAGAGGTCGAGGTCGCGCAGCATGACTGGCGTCCCACAACTAAAGGCCTCCAGGACCGACATAGGAAAGAGCTCGTTAAACGATGGTAATAGGAACAAGTCGGCCGCGTTGTTGAGCTCCGCAATCTCGTCCCGGCTAACGATCCCCGTAAACTTGAGGTTGGCCGGCGGGTTCTCCACTACCTTCTTCAGCTCATGGTAGCCATCCGTCAAGGGACCAAACGAAAAGCCCCCCGCCCAGACAAATTGGACGTCCGGATTTTGCTTGGCGAGTTGGATGAAGTCTGGAACCCCCTTGCGTTCCTGAACCTGACCACTTCCCAGGACAACGAACTTATCTACAGGCAGGCCGTACTTCTTACGCAGGGCGAGACGCTGTTTAGCATCCACCGGGTGGAAACGCGCACTGTCCACAAAGTTGGGGATATAAGTGATCTGCTCACGGGGAATCCCATAAGCCACTAGTTTATCAATAAAGGACGGGTTAACGACCACCAGGTGATCCATCCGCTTATAGAAGGCAATCACGTAATGATAAAAAATCCCACGAAATGGTTGTGGGATTTTCAAACTACCTTCCAGGGTCTCCGGTAAGAAATGTACGTAACCAACCTTTTGTCCCCGCTTCTTCGAAAAGGTCGAAAAGTAAAAGGGCAGGTCGATCGTGTGGTAGTGGCTAATGTCACTCGTCCGATAGTGGTTTATTTCAATGTCAAATTCATCTTCAAAGTGCGTCTTCAGCAGGTTGATCAGTTCCAGATAGGCACTTCCCACCCCTTGACCGGCAACCTTGTCTGCTGATGAAAACATCGTAATTTTAATCATCACTAACTCCTCGAACGATGAAATAGGCGACGGTGGTGCCGCGCCTTGGCAACTTCTCTTTCGGCCAGCGTCGTTTGACAATCGCGGTAGTACTCGACTACCCGCTTGGCAAAAACTTCCGCCGAAATAGCGTGCAGCTTTTCTTGGCGCTTCTGGTGGGACTCCTCGGTCCCGGGGTTATTCAGGTAGTGAATGACCCCCTTGACCAGGTCCTCCCGCTTTTGGAAACTCACCCCAATTGCTGGATCATCAATCAGTTCGTCCGTATAGACGCTGCGCATGACAACGATTGGTAGGTCCGAAGCCAGGGCCTCATCGTAAGTTAATCCCTGGGACTCGGAATCTGATGCGGACACAAAAACATCTGCCATTTGGTAATAATGGTGGACATCATCATTCTTGATTTCTCCCGCAAACTGGACATGGGACCCTAAGTCCATCTGGCGGACCTGCCGTTCCAATGTTTTTCGGGCAGGCCCGTCACCAACAATCAAAAGCTGGACAGCGGGATTTTGGGCGAGAATATCGGGCATGGCATCAATCAGGGTATGGATATTTTTCTCGTAGGCCAGCCGACTCAAAGAAAGGAGGACCGGCGTGTCATCTTCGTAACCATACTTGGCACGCAGGGCGTGGACCGCTGCTGGTGAGTCCTGGTGCTGGTACACCCGGAGGTTAATCCCCGTCGGAATAATCCGGATGGGCGCCGTAACGTCATAGGATCGCAGGGTATCCAGTACCCGCTTACTTGGGGCAATCACCCCGTCGATGTTGTGCATGTAAAGACGCGCATAGGTGGCCACGTTCTTTGGCTTGACGATGTGACCATTGGCAATGTAGTGAAGGTAGTCCTGGTACATCGTATGGTAGGTGTGCAGACACGGAATATCCAATTCGTGGGCCACCAGCTTGCCAATCATCCCCAGGGCAAACTCGGTCTGGTTGTGAACAACATCGAGGTGAAACTGGCGGGCCAGGTGAACTGCCCGAATACCACCCCGGATAGCGATTCGCCGGTCCGTGAAGGAGACAAAGGGGATGCTGGCAAAGCGGTAAATGCCGTTTTCAACATCGTCCTTCTTTGCCTGGGGGTCAGTCGTCGTAAAGATATAAACGTGGTGCCCCTGAGCAGTCAGCTCGTCACGGAGGGTCTTGATGGAAGTCGCTACTCCACTGACCTGGGGAAAATATGTATCTGTAAAAAGACCAATATTCACGCTAACTGCTCCTATCTATTCGTTTTCGCATAATGTTATTTATTATACTAAAGTGCCCATTCTTTAGCAAAAGACACATTTCTCCTATTGTAAGATGATTCCGGGCTATCGACAAGTCCACGTTTGCGAGATTAATTTTTTCTTAAGGAGCGGCAAATCAAAAGGCCCCGGTCGCTCACTCACGACTGGGGCCCCAACTTATAAGGATCTTACTCCAAGTTATTTTCCTTCAAGAACTTCTTCACCATCGCGGTCACCGCACTGGCCGTCTGGGCATTTAAGGACCGGTGGACAAGCGGTTGGAGCTGACGGGTGTTCATCTGCTTGATCAAGGACCGGATATGGAGGATCTGGCCACTGTTCATCGAGAACTCATCCAGTCCCATCCCCATCAGCAGTGGCGTTGCCAAGGGATTACCAGCCATCTCACCGCACATGCCGACCCACTTGCCTTCCGCATGGGCCGCGTCAATCACCCGCTTGACGGTCCGTAGTACGGCCGGGTGGAGTTCCTGGTAGAGGTAGGCAACCCGGGTATTCCCCCGGTCGGCCGCAAAGAGGTACTGAATCAGGTCATTGCTGCCGATGCTGAAGAAGTCAACATCCTGGGCGAAGAGGTCGGCCATCATTGCTACTGACGGGATTTCCAGCATCATCCCCACCTCGATGTTGTCGGCAACCGGTACCCCGGCCTTTTCCAGTGATGCCTTTTCTTCGTCCAAGATTTGCCGCGCCTGGCGGAATTCTTCAATCGTGGCCACCATTGGGAACATGATGGCTAACCGTCCATAGACCGACGCCCGAAGCATCGCCCGCAGTTGGGGACGCAGGATCTCCGGCTTAGCCAAGCCAATCCGGATGGCCCGAAAACCCAGGTAAGGGTTGGTCTCATGCGGGAGGAGGACCATTTCCAAGCGCTTGTCACCGCCCACATCCAGGGTCCGGGCAACCACCCGCTGCTGGTTCATCGCGGCCACGAACTGCTTATAGGCATCAAACTGCTGGTCCTCACCCGGCAGCTTGGTCTGGTTCATGTACAAGAACTCGGTTCGCAAGAGGCCAATTCCCTCAGCCCCGTTGTTCTGGGCGTCTTGGATATCCGCCAGCGTACCGACGTTAGCCGCAACCTCGAAATGACGGCCGTCCTGACTGATGGTTTCCTGGTTGCGCAACGCTCCCCAGGCTTCTTGCTCCTGGGCAAACTTACCGGCAAGGAGGCGGTACTTCTCGAGTTCGTCCGCCGACGGGTTAACAATTACCTTGCCGTGGATACCGTCGACTACCAGGAGGTCCCCATCCTTGATTGCCGTCGTGGCCTTCTTCGTACCGACGACCACCGGCAAAGAAAGGGTCTTGCTCATGATTGTGAAGTGGGAGGTCCGGCCCCCCATATCCGTGACCAGGCCCGCGACATAGCGCCGGTCAAACTGGGCTGTATCCGTCGGGGTAATATTGTTGGCAACAATAATTGCCCGGTGGTCCAACTGCTTGGGATTGGGGAGTTTAACACCAAGAAGGTGACTCAACAAGCGCTTGGCGAGGTCATGCATTGCCGTCCCCCGCGCCTGGAGGTAGTCGTTGTCATTCAGGCGCTCGAAAATGGCCATGTAGTGGTCCGCCACCTTTTGTACTGCCCACTCCGCCGTAATCTGCTCGCTGACAATGTGTTGTTCAATTGAATCAAATAAAACGGGGTCATCCAGCATTGTCAGTTGTGTATCAACAACCGTTGCCGCCCGCTGACCGAGTCGCTGGTGGGCCTGGTCACGGATTGCTTGTAGTTCTTGGCGGCTTAAAGCAAAAGAATCATGAAGCCTGGCGACCTCATGATTCTTATCACTAATATGCTGTTTTTGAACCGGAAGTTCTGACCCCACTAATAGGTAAGCAGGCGCAATCGCAATCCCACTGCTGGCTGCTAACCCATTGAGCAGTAGCGACATTAGTCAGTCAATCCTTCCTTCTTCATGGTTTCAGCAACGGCATCTAAAGCATCCTTTTCATCGTCACCACTAGCCGTGATCGTAACCTTAGCATTTTGGCCAACACCAAGAGACATAACACCCATGATGGACTTTAAGTTAACGCTCTTGCCTTCGTATGACAAGGTAACATCGGAAGCAAACTTTGAAGCAGCTTGAACCAAGATGGTTGCTGGACGTGCATGAATACCAGTTTCAGCAGTAATTGTAAAATCGCGTTTTTCCATTTTTAATCAGTCTCCTTCGAGCAGATTTACTTTTTACCAGTGCTTATTCTAACACTGATACACCTCGATAGATACATTTTAGCAATTGTAAGCGGTAAATACAAGGTGGTTAAAAGGCATCTTACCGTTTAATCATCCGGTAAATAATCTTGCCACCAATGTGGGCCTGCCCCGTTATCTGGGTCCGGTACGGGTAGGCATGATAGATCCGTTGAAACTCCTGAAAGTTGTCAGGGCCAATCTCAAACTGGTCAATCTTGCCCGCGCGCAGGTCGTCAAGTTCCTGCTTAAAATCACGTTCTGCCAAGCACTCCCACCTCCAAATTTATTTTCTATTCCTATTATACACACCCGGCCCCCTAATTTTAGCAAACAATTGCAAAGAGTGCTAAAATGAAACGTGATCAATCCTTACTTTTTTCTAAAGGGCAGTCATATTCCTTGCACAGCGATAAAAAGTAAGTATAATGTAATCAATGGTCAAGAAAGGTCAAACATATTTTTGACTATCTTTTTCAGGGAGGTACTAATATAGATGCTTTGTCAAAATTGTCATCGGAATCCAGCGACGATTCACTTACAAATGAGTTTTAACGGTCAGCGGATTCAAGTTGACCTCTGCCAAGAATGCTATCAAAAATTACAAAACTTACAAGCAAATATGATGAACGGGGGTAACGGAATGAACAACTTCGGTTTTGGAAACCTCGAAGACTTTATGAACGCAATGAACAACATGCAAGGCCAAGCCGCTAACGCTAATGGCCAAAACGCCAACACCCAGAACCAACGCCAGGGTGGCGGCCGGAATGTCAAGGGAATCCTTGGCCAATACGGCATTAACATGACCGACCTGGCCCGCCAAGGCAAGATCGACCCAGTGATCGGCCGGGACAAGGAAATCAACCGGGTCATTGAAATTTTAAACCGGCGGACAAAGAACAACCCAGTTTTGATTGGTGAAGCCGGGGTTGGTAAGACGGCCGTTGTTGAAGGGCTCGCCCAATCCATCGTTTCTGGCCAAGTACCAGAGAAGCTGGCCAACAAGGAAATTATCCGGCTGGACGTCGTATCCCTTGTTCAAGGGACCGGAATCCGGGGCCAGTTCGAACAACGGATGCAACAATTAATGAAGGAAGTTCAAAAGAACAAGAACATCATCCTCTTCATCGACGAAATCCACGAAATCATGGGTGCCGGGAATGCTGAGGGTGGCATGGACGCCGGCAACGTCTTGAAGCCAGCCCTTGCCCGTGGTGACTTCCAACTGATTGGGGCCACGACCTTAAACGAGTACCGGAAGATTGAAAAGGATGCCGCCCTCGCCCGGCGGTTCCAACCAGTCCAAGTAGACGAACCAACTGTTGAAGAAACCATCCAAATCCTGAACGGGATCAAGGGTCGCTACCAGGACTACCACCACGTTAAGTACACTGATGCGGCAATTGTTGCGGCGGCCAAACTTTCTGACCGCTACATCCAAGACCGCTTCCTGCCTGACAAGGCCATTGACCTGATGGACGAAGCCGGTTCACGGAAGAACCTGACCTTGAAGACCGCGGATCCTAACATGATTGAAAACGAGATACATACGGCTGAGGCCCACAAGCAACAAGCGGTTGACAACCAGGACTACGAAAAGGCCGCCTTCTACCGTGACCAGGTTACCCGCCTGGAAAAGGCCAAGAAGGATGCCGAAGAAAACCACACTGAGGAATCAGCAACGGTTACCGACAAGGACATGCAAAAGATTGTTGAAGAGAAGACCAACATCCCCGTTGGTGACCTTCAGCAACAAGAAGAAAACCAGCTCCGTGACCTGGATAAGAAGCTCGAAGCCCACGTCATTGGTCAAAACCAGGCCGTGGACAAGATTGCCCGGGCCATTCGCCGGAACCGGATTGGGCTGAACAAGTCTGGTCGGCCGATTGGTTCCTTCCTCTTTGTTGGTCCTACCGGGGTCGGGAAGACCGAAACTGCCAAGCAACTGGCCAAGCAGCTCTTTGGTTCCAAGGATGCCATGATTCGGTTTGACATGTCCGAATACATGGACAAGACTTCCACTTCCAAGCTGATCGGGGCCGCTCCTGGTTACGTTGGTTACGAAGAAGCCGGTCAACTGACCGAACAAGTTCGGCGTCACCCTTACAGCCTGATCCTGTTGGATGAAGTTGAAAAGGCCCACCCGGACGTCATGCACATGTTCCTGCAGATCCTTGATGATGGTCGCTTGACCGATTCACAAGGGCGGACCGTCAGCTTCAAGGACACGATCATCATCATGACCTCGAACGCCGGGACTGGGGACGCCGTTGCCAGTGTTGGTTTCGGTGCTGAGGCTTCTGGCTCGACCCACTCGATCATCGACAAGCTGACCAACTACTTCAAGCCCGAATTTCTGAACCGGTTCGACGACATCGTTCAGTTCAACGCCCTGACCAAGGACGACCTGATGAAGATCGTCAACCTGATGATCACCGACGTTAACACCATGTTGGCTGACCGGAAGCTCCACATTGATGTGCCAAAGGATGTCGCTGAAAAGCTGGTCGACCTTGGTTACGATCCGAAGATGGGTGCCCGTCCACTGCGCCGGGTAATCCAAGAGCAGATTGAAGACCGGATTGCCGACTACGTTCTCGACCACAACGATGCCCACAAGCTGGCTGCCAAGTTAGACGGTGATGGTAATATCACTGTTGTGGCGGCAGACGACACCGCTGCTCCTGAAGCAGAAGAAGACAAGTAATAGATATACGAAAAAGCTGGAGGGAAGAAATTCTCTCCAGCTTTTTTTGTGTCTCAAGACATCGCCAACCGACGGCGAACTTCCAGGACCGGGTAGGCAATCAGCGGAACCGCAAACGCCGCGAGGACCAGTTCCGCCACCCCGTTGGTCGCCATGATTACCTCCAGCGTCGGCAGAAGGTGGTCAACGTCAACCCCGTAAGCATGGGCAACCGCCGGTGTCCGGTAAAAAACGGCCACCATCCCCAGGACCAAAACGGTGTTGGTCAAACTCCCCGCAATCCCGGCAGCGACCATCGCGACCTTATTTAACTTAAGCCAGTGACTGATGCCCCGGTAAAGGGCCCCCGCCACCAGGCCAATCATGATCCGCGGCATGACTGACACCAGGGGATTCACAAAGACCAATGGCGCCAGCGGACTGGACGGGGCCACGAAGGCGCGGACCCAGGTAAGCAGCCCCCAGGTGCCGCCGATAATGGCCCCATCGACGGGCCCCATGACGATGGCCGCGATGATCACGGTCACGTGCATGGTCGTGATGCTAAGCGGGCCTAAGGGGATGTTGCCAAAGAACGGCACGAAGTCCTGGATTAGAATAATTGCAATGAAAATCGCCCGGAGCGTGGTCCGGTGAATCTGCTGGTGTCTCATCTGTCACCCTACCTATCTTTTGAATGTCCTAATTTTAACAGTTTGCTAAAGGAATAACCAGATATATACCAAAGGCGCGGCGGGCCCTTCAAAATGCGGTATAATAAGATTAATAGATTCTTATAATGGGGTGGAAATATGCTAGGACATTTTAAGACTGGGAACCCGGTTTGGGTTTACTACATTGATATTGATAGTGGCGAAAATATCATGGTTCCCCAACTTTTGCGCGGGATTCAGGGCTGCAATTACCACATTGACAAGAAGGAGTTCCACCACTACCGCTTCATAAAGATGGAAGGGCAAGCGAACGGGACTTTTGACATGCAGCGCCGCGACGTCAAGCTCTACTACCGGAAGCAGAGCTGGCAAAACGTCGAGGACATTGACATCTACCTGCGAATTGACCAAACCACCAAGGTCTACGATACGGTCAACGGGATGCCAATCAACGACCCCGTTCCGGCCGGAATCGTTGTTAAGGCCTTCCACCGGGTTGATACCGAGAGTGGTGACACCTGGTACGAGTTGGGTGCCGGCCAGTGGGTCAAGTACGAGAACATGCGGGTTGTCAACGACCCCTTCACGGATGAGAAAATTCCTTCCCCCATCGCCGATAACCTGACCATCATGCCCCTCAAGGATGTCCAGGGGACCATCGACTACCTCCCTGGCAAGGCCGCCGATGTCTTCGATGCCCCATACGGGAAAAAGGTTGACACGATTGAGGACGGCAAGCGCGTCCAGATCACCGGTCAACTCAACGATAACGGTGAGATTACCTGGTACCAGATCGGTAAGAACAGGTTCATCACCGGCAACTACGTCATTGTGGATGGGCAAGACGAATGAAAAAGAACTTTAGCGATTCGGTATCATGCGCCGAACGCTAAAGTTCTTTTTTACTCTTTCTTTTCTTCCGTGACCGGGTGCTCAATCCGGTAGATGTCAAAGAAGTACTCGCAGACGGTTTTCACCACCGCGTAGGCCGGGATGCAGAGGATCATCCCCGCCACCCCCGCAATGTGACCGGCAGCCAGCAACAGCAGGATAATAGTCAGCGGGTGAATCTTGAGTGACTTCCCGATAATATTCGGGTAGATCACGTTCCCGTCAATTTGTTGGACGATAATCACGACAATGATCACTAGAATCAACTTCTTGGGGGCCATGGTCAATGAAACAAACAGGGCCGGAGCAATCCCAATGTAGGGCCCGATGTAGGGAATGATGTTGCAGAGGCCGGCCACGATCCCGAGGACCAGGGCCAGGGGCTGCTTGATAATCATGTAACCGATGGAGGTAAAGACGGCCACGAACAGGCACTCAATTACCTGCCCGGCGATGTAGGAGGACAGGGTGTTGTTCATCTTGCTCAGCAGCTCGTCGACTTCCTTAGCGTGGTGCGGTGAGAGCCACTTCTGAATACTCGGGGCCAGCTTATCGCCATCCTTGAGCATGTAGAAGAGCATTACCGGAACCGTGATCGTCACAATCGTAACGTTGGTGACGGCACCAACGATGTCACCGACCCGGCTACTCAACCCCTTCAAGATAACCTGAGCGTACTTGGCCAGCTGGTGGTCAAACTGCCGGTAGTAAGATGACAGGTCGACGTTCTTCAAGAAGGAGTGCTGGACCGTGTCGTTGAGCAGCTTTTGCACCCCACTCACCGTCTGTGGCAAGTGGGTCACCAGGGTAGTAATTTCCTTGACGACCGGTGGAATCAATGCCGCCAGACCTCCCGCAATAATAAGAATGAGGACGACCACCAGTAGCAGGCTGGCGATTCCCTTATTCATTTTAAAGCGCCCGACTTTGACCTTCATGATCAGCTTCAGGATCGGGTTCAACATGTAATATAGAAAACCCGACAGGATCAGGGGCACGAAGACGACCGAAATAAATGTAAAGAACGGCCGGAAGATGAACTGAATTTTGGTACAGACAAAGATTAACGTCGCAATTACCAGAAGCGTTAACGGCCAAAAGAGCCAACGATTAAACTTTTTATCCACAATGTTTCCTCATTTCTAATTAAGTACCCTCACATCATAAGGCTTTTTGCCTCAAAAAGATAGGCGCCCACTTTTGATTTCAGCTCGTAACACTTTTCGTAACTTTTATTTTGGGTCCCCTTTTCGCCGCACCAAGCCCACCAGCACCGCATTTGGCGGCGTTCTAGCAAGCGGCAAGATTAAGACAAAATGACATTTTATTGACTAAAAGGTTACATAAATATTTCAGACATGTTACAATATTTATATCGAATGAGATACGAACAATGCTAAAACAACATTGTGGAAGGGGTGCTATTATTATGAAGTTAAACAAGAAAGTATTAAATGGTTCGTTAGTTGTCTTACTTGCTTTAGGTCTGGGTGGTTGCGCTGCTAATAGTGCAACCAGCACGCATAAGACCCACCAAGCAAACAGTGAACAAGTGGTTAAGCAAAGCAGCCACAAGAAGGCCAACAAGGCTTCCGCGAAGACGGATGCTAAGTACGCAGCCGCAAAGAACTCAACTTCTGCTAATAGCACTACTTCAAGTGCTACCACCAGCAGCCAAACTGCTGTAAGCTCCAGCACGACATCTGTCCAACACAACAGCGCAGTTGCTGCCAACAATACAGCAACATCCACAGTTGCACCAGCAAAGACTGCGGAAGAACCAGCAACGAACGTTAAGCAAAACCAGCCTATCCAACTGGGCTTGGGTGACGTCGCAACCTGGACCGATGCTAAGGGCGTAACCCACCACGTTGACAGTGACGGGATGGACCGTTACACCACCAAGGGCAGCAGCCAGGTTCAATACCAAGACTGGTCCGGTCAATTACCAAACAATGCTGTTGTTAGTCACCACTAATTAAAACTAAATAATAGCATTCCACAAAAGCGGCTGGGAGAAAACTTTGTTTTCTCACCAGCCGCTTTTAGTTTTCCGAATATTACACAGTAATCGCGGAAAAAAAGCGTGCTCCTAGTGTCTAGTTACGGACAATCATTGGCCCGTACCGTGCCAACAATCGTCCTATACTAGCCATACGGAGCACTCTGAAGCTTTTTTCCAGCTTCTTTTGTGCGCTATTGAATATTCATCTTACCAATTGGGAAGTCGTAGTCAACGTAGTCCTGGTCGGCATTAGTCGTCAGTGAGTAACGGCTGATCAACTTGTAGTCGTCACCAGGACGGAGATTGGTGACCGTCCACTGGGCATTAAAGCCGGACTGGCCGGCATCCGCATACTGGTTACCGACCGCCGCCGCGACGTCCGCCCGGTCCAGCCCCGTTTGTTGAGTGGTCAAGGTGTGGCGGCTGACCTCCCTGCCCAGGGTATTATCGAACAGGATCAGGGTGTGTACCGGGTTGACCATCCGCGTGGCGTGCCAGCCGGCTGCCGTCACGGTGTATTGACCCGCACCAGATGGTTGGACACGCCAGCTATCCAGATGCCCCGCTTCATTGCCGCTTTCCAGCACTGTTGACGGGTACCAGTAGTCCGTGTACTGGCTGCCATTTCCGTTGCCATTTCCCGTGGCCGAACTTGAGTAGCGACTGATGATCACGTACTGGTGGCCGGGAACAATCTGGGCGTCCTTCAGGTCCAGGCTCAAGTTGAAGCCGGACTGACCGGCACCAGTGATTCCCGGGTAAACCCGCTGGACATCCGGCCGGGCAACACTATCGACATTAAAGGATGCGACCTGGCGGTTATCCGTGCTGTCGTATAGGATAATGAAGTGGTGCTGCTCAAACTGGGAAACGGCGTTGGCGTGCCAACCGCTGATGTTGAGCTTGCCGCCGCTAATGCTGAAGTTATCCAGGTGGCCAAGATTGGCGTAGTTACCCTCCGTCAGCGGTGCGAAGTAATAGTCCACCGCGTTGCCGTTCCCCGCCGGGTCGTCCGTGTAACGGCTAAGAACTTGGATCCGTTGGTTAAAGTTCAGCTTGTCAACGGGGAAGTTAACATCAAAGCCCGACTTGGCGGCCCGGTCAACGTCCGGGTAGACATTGGCGACGTCGGCCCGATTGACCCCGTCAGTGACCAGCTGCCGGGCCACCTCCCGGCCGTTGTTGAGGACGATGATGTAGTGGTAAGGACGGTTGGCGGCCTTGTTGGTGGCGTGCCAGCCGGTCAGGTGTAACTGACCATCAATGACCTTCGCCTGGTCGAGGCAGGCCCGGTTAGACTGGTCCACGGCAACCGGGGCAAACCAGTAGTCCACGTAATTCTCGTTTCCGGCAGCGTCACTGCTGTAGCGACTGATCAGCTGGACGGCAGTCGTGTTGGCCAGGTCATCCCCCAAGTTAATTTTGACAGAAAAACCAGAGTGAAGGGCGTTGTAAACGTTATGGACCGCCTGAACATCCGACCGGGTGACCGGGGTAACCAGGGTCCGCCCCAGCTCGTGGCCATTCTGGTCAAGGGCGATGATGTAGTGGTAGGCCCGCCCCTGACTGGCGTTAGTCGCGTGCCAACCGGTGGCGACGATTGACCCGTCCGTCGTCAGGTGAGCCCCATCTAGGTAGGCGTAATTGCCATTGTCGTTTTGGTCCCAGTTCCCGACCACGGTGCCGGCATTGCTGTAGTCACTGGCGTTGAAGTCGGTCCCGGATGTCCAAACGTAGTGCATGTCGATGTTTTCCAGCTGGAACTTAAAGGTCGTCCCGTTGGCATACCGCCCGGTCCCGGTCCCATAGGTCAGTGATGGGTACAGGGCCATGGCCGTCACCGGCTGGTTGACGGTCAGGAAGTTCTGGGCGTGACCGAAATTATCGGCCGCGTCGTTGAAGAGCATCCCCATCACCCCGTAAAAGATCGACGCCCGGAGGTCATCCATGGTCGTGATGGTAAAGAGCGGCACGGCGCTATTGTCCACAAAGTCGCGCCCCTTGGCCTCCGCAAACGGCCGGGCCCGCAAGCCCGAAACGTTGTCAATGTAGATCTGCTGGGCCGCAATGTTTTCCGACCGGCCGTTTAAAATGGCAAAGTCGTGCCAGCCCCCGTTGAGTAGGGACTCGTTCTTGGCCTGGTACTGGAGGGCAACGTTGCGGGTCTCATTGATGGTCCCCTCGTTTTGGACGAACGGCTCCTGGCCAAACTCGGACCGGACCTTGTTCACCAAACTGAGGCCGTACTGGTTCATCTCGGCAACCTGATCAGACGTCAGGTTGTTAACGTCGACCTTCTCCTGGGCCGCCGTGGAATCCGACTGGTAGTCGTTGCTGTACAATCCCTGCTGGGCCTTTTGCTCCAGTGCCTGGGCAGCGGCGGAACTGTTGACGTTACGGACGGCGTCCAGAGTGTAGCCATCGGGGATGTTAACGTTCTGGGTCGCCTTGACCTGGTTCAGGTTATCTGAATAGAGCTGAACATAATTCGGGGTTGTTGTCGTCTGGGTAGTATCCGACGTCGTCGTGGCGGTCGTGGTATCCGCCTTGACGTTTTGTCCGGCAATCACCAAGCCGGCAACGGTCGTGATCGCTGCCAGTGTTGTAACACGCTCAATGCTTGCTTTCATGCATTAATTCCTCCTCATTTTCATAACCTATATTTTAACCCCAATCCGCAAAAAAGGACCGTGACACGCACAAATGTCATGGTCCTTTAATCTGTTAGCAATATTTCGTAACTTAACCCCGGTTGCGGATAACCGTTTGCGGGTTCAGCCAGGTTCCACTACCCGTGGCCTGGTTCGGATCGGTCCAACTTGGCTGGAAGGAGTGAGCCAGGTCAACACCGTAGTTTGGACTGGTGTTGATGCCGAGGTGGAGGTGGTCAGTGTTCCGGTAACCGATGACCTGCCCCGGATAGATAATCTGGTTCCGGTTGATGGTGATCTGGTTGCGGTTACTGAAGGCTTCCTGGTAGACGTAGAGGTAACGACCATCGTAGACGATAGCGTACCACCACATGATCTGCCCCTTGTCGTCACGGCAGGTGTTGACGTCTAAGACCTTCCCACCGTGAACGGCGTGAACCGCGGCGCCAGGGTGGTCATAGGCACCGAAGTCCAGGCCGTCGTGGAAACCGTTTTTCCGTGGATAGGAAGAATAACCAAAGGCCTGCCCTGAGGCAAAGTAACCTTCCCCATCGGCAGGGAATGGCCAGGACCAGCCATCGTTTTGTGGCAGGGCCCGGGCAATCCCGTTCGTGCCGAAGTCGTAGCAGTGACCATCGACATAGTTGATCCCGGTGTACATCTGACCGTGAAGCTGGTCGTTGTAAACCCAGAGGTCATCGGGGTTCGGTTGGTTTTCGTAACCATCGGAGAAGTAGTAGCGGTTGTTGTTGATCGTCCGCCAGCCGGTTGCCACCTGTCCCCGGTCAGGGTCGTAGTAGACCGTCCCGCCGTTGAGGTGCTGGAAACCGGAGTTGATACTGACCATTGGGGAAACGAAATCAACGGCGTTACCGTTACCGGCGGCATCGTCGGTGTAGCGGTGGATAACCTTGACGCCCCAGTGGTTCATGGCTGCGTTAACCGGGAGCGTGGCGGCGAAGCCAGACTGGCCGGCATTACCGATCCACGGGGCCTGGCTGGCGCCCGCACCTGATGACTGGTTTGAATTGGTGTTGTTCAGGGCCCGGCGGTAGAATTCGTGCCCATCGGCCCCAATGACGATCAGGTACTGGTAAGGACGGTTGGCCGTAGCCATGGCGGCGTGCCAACCATTGATGCTGATGGTGTTGGCACTGCTGTTGTAGCTGACGGTTGCGGCCCCGGCGTTGGTTGCATAATCGCGGGTCCGGATGTCCGTGTAGTTGCTGTTGCCATCGGCGGAAGCGGACAACCGGAGGATGAAGCTCAACTGGCCGCCCGTCAGTTGACTGGCGGTGACGGGGATGTCAACCGCAAAGCCACTGTTAGTACTCTGGTAAATCTGTGGGTACTTGGCCGCTACGTCAGGCCGGCTGGTGAAGCTGATCTTGCTCCGCCCAACCTCTTTCCCGTTGTAAAGGGCGATGACGAAGCCGTTGGGTTGGCTCAGCCGTTGGTCACTGGCCAGCCAGCCGGTCACGTGGAGGATGTTGCCGTTTTGACTGATGGAGTCAACCGCGGAGGCTGATTGGTTCAGCGTTACCGGGCCAAGCCACATGTCTTGGTAGGCACCACTGCCACCGTTGCCCTGGGCAGAGTTTGAGTAGCGACTGACGATCGAGTAGGAGTGACCAGGCGTCAGGTTAACCTGGCCGAGGTCGGCTTGGAAGCCGGATTCGTCGGCGGTAACAACCTGGGGGTAGACCTTAGCAACATCGTCACGGCTGACCGAATCAGTAACCCGTTGGGCGGCCACTTGGGTCCGGGTCGTATTATCAAATACAATCAGGAAGTGGTAAGGTGCCGCCACGGCAAAGTCGTTGGCGTTCCAGCCAGTAACGGCCAGGTGACCATTGCTGATGTTAAAGGAGTCCAGGCTCCCCTGGTTAGAGGTCGTCAGTGGCAACCACTTGTCAGTGTAGCGACCGTCCCCACCATTACCGTTGGCACTAGTCGAGTAACGAAGGACAATGGCGTACTGGTGGCCGCTGACGATATTATTACTTACCGGCAGAGTGGCGGTAAAACCAGAGTCGGCGGCGTTGTATGCAGCCAATCCCCGGGCAATTGCGGGAGTGGCTGCCGACTGCGTCTTTGCCGCGGCCACTTGACGGATGGCCGTCGTGTCAAAGAGGATGATGTAGTGGTTGGTCTCACCATAAGCCGCATCGGCCGCGTGGTAACCGTTGATGGTGAGCTGACCGTTCTCGTTCTTGATGCTGGTAATACCGGCCATGTTGGCGTTGAAGCTAATTGGTGCGAACCAGTAGTCGGTGTAGTTCTCGTTGGCGTCCTTGGTGGCGCTGTAACGGGAAATGACCCGGATCTGGCCCTCAACCATGCCCGCCTTTAACGGCATGGAAAGGGACCAGCCGGAGTTGGTGGCGTCGTACAGGTTCTCAAAGGACAGGGCAACATCAGGACGGGCAATGTTGGTGACCTGTTGCCGGGCGATTTCGTGCCCCTGGTCATCCAAGACAATGATGGTGTGGTATGGACGGCCCTCTTCACCAGAGGTGGCGTGCCAGCCGGCAAGGTTCAACTTACCGTTGGCGATTGATGCCGAATCTAGGTTGGCGCGGTTGGTGTGGTCCGCTTGAACCGGTGTAAACCAGAAGTCGACGTGGTTCCCTTCCCCACCCTTGTCATCGGAGCTGTAGCGGGAAATAACCTGCAGCTGGTCGTTGAGCCAGCGGCTATCGTTGCCAAAGTCGTGGTCAAAGGACCAGCCAGAGTTGGCGGAGTTGTAAATATTACCGTAGGCCCGGGCAACGTCGGGACGGGCAGTGGTATTAACCTTTTGCCGGTAAAGTTCGGTGTGCTGGGTTTGGTCGTAGATGATGATCCAGTGGCTTTGGTCCTGGTAACTGGCGTTGGTAGCGTTCCAACCACTGGCCTGGAAGTGGCCGTTGGCAAAGGACCAGCCGTCTAGGTGCCCTTCGTTGTTTTGGTCAAAGGTAATTGGTGCGTACCAGTAATCAGCGCCATCGTTAGCGGCCTGGTCCCCACTGTAGCGGCTGACAATTTGAAGCGAGTGGTTGACCCAGTCAGCAGAATTGATCTTAAAGGATGCGGACCAACCAGAGTTGCCGGCACCAGCCACGTTCGGATAGGTCTGGGCAACGTCGGGACGCTGGACTGGTTGAACGGTTTGGCGACCCAGCTCGTGGTTAGTGGTGTGATCAAGAACGATGATCGTGTGGTAAGTACGGTTCTGGGCGCTGCCGTTGGCGTTCCAGCCACTGATGTTGAGCTGGCCATTGCTGATGGTAGCTGAATCAAGGCTGGCGTAGTTGCCGCGGTCGGCGTTGGTCGTCTGAACAGGAGTAACGTTGTTTTCCTGGGCGGCGAAGGCCTGTTGCGTGGTGGCCGAAGCTGGGGCCTGGTTAGCTGTTGCCGTCGTTTGGTGAGCAGCTGAGACGGCGGTTGCCTGGTCAGCGGTTGAAGTTGGCTGAGTGGCATCGGCGTGCGCAGCCTGCTGGTACAGTGCCAATACGGTCCCGCAAACGGTCAGGGTCAAGCCCGCCATTGCAAGACGCTTTGCACGGTTCAAATGCAAATACTGTTCCATTATGGATTCTCCCTCAAATATATAGATTCTCGGTTTCTTATTATACCATTCGGGTAATAAATGAATTTGTTTTTTTTAGTTTATTTATATGGCCTATAACAATAGGTAAAAAATGTAGGGAAACTGCCAATTGTAAACTGGCGTTCTCCTACATTTTAATTCTGCCCTCTACAAATATACACTAACTACCCAAAATACTAATCCATAATGGGACAAGTCTTAAATTACCATTTGTTATTTGCCAATACATTACAAATACATTGATTACTGCCATGCTGATTATCAGCATATTTATATACTTATACTTCCGACTTTCAACTATTTTTCGTAACATGAATAGAACCATAATAACCAATACAGTTGCCATCACAGAGAAGGTTCGTGTTGCAGAAACATAATTAGTAGCGGAAAAGCCTAACGCCACTCGTGATAACAATGCCCCAAAGAAAGATGCTAATAAGATAAAGTAATTATCTAGTTTCATCTTATAACTATAGTTAAAAAGCAGTAGAGCAATGAAAATAACATAAACAATAAAAGATAATAGACATCTTTTCGAGTAAATGGTATCAGGAGTAAATAATCCTTCTTTCGGAAAGACAAATAGTTTTGAAAGGCCTTCAGAATGTGTAATGTTAAAGATATCAAAAAGGATTGAATAGGTTCCCCATATTATTAAAGTCAAAAATGAAGTAATTACATACGGCTTTAATAGTCTATCCTTTTTGACTTGTTTAATATAAAAGATGACAGGAATTGTAACTATTAATAGCATGTAAGGTAAATTGCCAAATAATATATGTTGTACTGTTGTCATAAATCCCATATCCATCTTATTAAAGAAATTCATTTCCTTAAATTGTGGGAACCATCTTGGTATTTCTTCCAGACTTCGCTCCTTGTTCCCTGGTGACATAACAAACCACAGTAAGCTGAATAACAGCAAAACATCTTGAGATATTATTAACTTACTAATTACTGACTTTTTTATAAATTTAGTTATGGTGTAGGTGCAAAAAATACATAACAGAACTATCAATACCTGTTCATTATTTGCAGCATATAAAGTTGCGAGACAAAGTAATACTTTTTCAAATTTTCTTTTAGTCGTATTTTCCCTAAAAATCGGTGTTACTACAAACGTAGCTGCACATATTGGAAATAAATACGTTGCTGTTGTTGCAATCCATCCTGCCGTTGAATAATAGGAAAATGGAATAATCATTAAAGCAAATGCGATAGAAATATCCAATTTAAGGTTTTCGTTTTTATTAACTATTAGGGAGATGCTGAAAAGCATTAAGAAAAAGAAGGCACCAGTTACTATAGCAAAAATAAGCTTATTATGAACTTCAAATTGATACATAAAAAAGTTCACAATCGTTCTTGAAGACCACGAAAAGTACATTGAGAAGACCTCATGCCAATCTTTATAAAAGGAATTATATAAAGATGATTTTGCCTGGTTAACCCGATCATCATAAATAACAGGAGTTAGATAGAATAAATATGCTACAAAGAGACTAATAATGCTAAAGAATGCATACTTTTTCTTTTTATAATTTTCCATCTTTTCTTTCTCCTCAAAGCTTTGCATTTATTTCAAGGATAGCTAATGCTATTACCGTAAATAACAAGGCTATTAACCAATACAGGTAAATTGATTTTTTATTTCTAAACATGATTTACTCCATTTTCGATAACCTAGTATACCGATAGACAAACTTCTTAAAATAGCAATAGCTAAAACGTTTATTCTTGGGCTATCGTTTTTCCTTTCTGTTAACGATTAATTCCAAGCCACAAATGATACTGACACTTGAATAGGTTGAACCAAAGAAGTTAATGTAATTTCCTTATTATCATAATATGAGACTACTTCCAACCGATTGTTTTAGTCATCTACTATCATTGCCATAGTTGTACTTGGAGGATCAATCTGTAGCATTTTTCAACCACATTTGACATTTTTCAAAAAGTAAGGAAATCCAGGTCACAACTGATACAAGTAATAACAAATAATAGGCGATTAATGGTTTATAACCAACTGTAATTTGATACTTGCCCTTTTTTAAGAATACTGAAATTGTTCCACGGCGTGATTCGATAATATTGGTTCTTTGACCATTTACTGTTAGTGTTGAACGATTATACATTACCGAAGGCAAATCAAGCCGCCCATTTCTAGGAATATTAACTTTATAATTAAGCTTATTTGCACTAACAGATTGGCTAAACGGAATCCGTGCTCCATTTAAATAGGCTCTTCTATTTAGAACCGAATTTGCGTTCGACAAACTTGGTAATGGCAAATAATCTGTTTCACCAAATTGTGCTCCATAGCTAAATTGTTTATTGTATGTTTTATTGTCAATAATAACCAGTGGATTTTTCTCTTTTGGACTTAAAATTCTGTATTTGCCCTTTCTACTATGCTTAAGAACATAAATATTATGCTCAGAATTATTATTTCTGACAACAGATGGATAAGATTCTCCTGCATACACAGTGAACAAGGACAATACCACGATGCTAATGGCAATCATCTGGTGGTCTTTAAGTATTTGAATACACTTTATACATCCCAAAGCGGCAATAACAGACAATAGACAAACTGCAAAACTAGTATAACGGTATGGAAACTGAATAACCGCCAGCGGTGTATGTGTCAAATACTTCCATGGAAAGAGTGATGTAATAATTAAACTAAGTACTAGTCCAATCAAATAAACATAAAAATCAGCTGTACCTTTCCGACACCATTTCCAACCAAATAGTACAGTCATTAAAAGGATAATACCCAAGCCACCATTACCCGACATAGGTACATTATTCAAACATTGAATAATGTAGTCACCAGGGTTAAGTAACTGAAAAATTCCAAACGTTGGTTTTGCAAGTCCTTTATGGACATAGTCTGTAATAAACGGAACTATTTGCCATAGTGTCAATAGTAAAAATAGTAAAAGTGATTTCAATAAGTCAAAAAATACTTTAGAGTTTAATGTTCTATTAAATAAAAGCCATAAGATAAAAACTGCAAAGCATATTTCGATAGAAATTACAGTATCAACAATATGGCAGTAGAACTCCAATGCAATCCCAACCGATAATGTTTTCCATCCTTGCCCAGTAAGTAGTAAATAAAGTCCCAAAAGAACAATAGGGATAAACATATAAGCTAATCCTTCACCAATTACATAGTCAGTCAACGTAAGATGAAGGTGATAGGGAACAATAGTATATATAATGGCAAAGATCAATGAAGCGTTACAGTTTTTATTGCTATATTTATACATACAAAAGTAAGCAATAATCATGGTTGCAAGCATCTGAAGCCAAACATATATTAAATATGCTTCAATTGGTTTTAAGAAAAGCCTTAAAATAGCCCAAGGATATAGAAAAACCGACGGATAGAACAAGAAGTTTGCATTACCAACTTTACTAAAAGTATCTGTAGCAAGGAAAGTAAATAAGTGCCCTCTTCGAATATTTAAATACAATTGATGAGCCCGAGAAGCATGAAAGCTCCAATCATATTGAACAGCCATCTTGTTTGGAATAAAAAACGGCAATATCATTAAAATCGAAAAAATCATTAAAATCAGTATGTATATATAATTATTTTTTAAATACTTTTTTTTGGACATATAATCACCAATATCATAAAAATTCAAATTTTTGTCAGCTTAGTTTAATAAGTATATAGAAATAAGTAAAAAAAGTTATAAGAAATACTAATCGTGAAATAAGTAGCTGTAAAGTCATCATTTTGAGTGAGATTTAAATATTAGCTATTGATTATATAGTTTAAATTATTATCAAATAAAAAACGGTATACACCCCCTACTCCCCCTACATAAACGTGGTAGTAATGAGAGTTGTAATTGGGTTATATACCGATTGAAGACTTAAGCATTAAAATATTAATTGATATTTAAGTCCTCGACTACCTAAATACTTAATTAGCATTCAATAATTAAAATTTTACTTCATTAAGTTCTAATTAATTTGTTTCATCTACTAACAATTTACTAAAGGATAAACTTATTAATGATTGTTATTAAACCAACTTAACCCAAGTAGTAATTGAAAATGCTACTACCATTCCTAAAAGAAAACCAACCGCTGCTCCAATTAATGTGAATTTTTTAATTGAAGGAGTAGTGATACTTTGTGCATCATCAGCGGTGGCCTTCGCAAAAAGAGAAATCTTTCCAGCTGACGGAACCCTTTTTGGAATTTGTTTAGCTGCAGCATCAGTTACCGCATTAACAATCTTTGATGACGCTTCCGCAGTTCCAGCTTTAGCACTAACCTTTACTATTGTAGTTTGCGTTACTGGATGGGCTTTCACTATTGTACTAATCTGTTTTGCGCTGTAATCCTTCCTTATCTTTTTAGGTAGGCTTCTGTGGGCAGTCCGTGCAACGTTATCGCTTTTAACGATTTTTGCATATGTACTACCTAAATTAATATCAGCTTGGACTTCCTCATTAGCAGAATTTCCACGATAGGAATGGCTAGTCATCAGACTTCGAGTAGACACATAATCGGTATGCTGCTTATGTTTCGCATACAGGCCACCAATGAGGCCAAACACTAGCGTAGCAACAGCGATAACTATAATATTATGCCAAACGATTTTTGAAATATTTTTTATACTAATCTTATTATCTTGCATTTTTATTCTCCTTATTAAGACTACTGAAATATTCATTGGATAGCAAAGCTAACAAGAATGGATTATAAATAATTTGAACGATATGTGGTTCAAACATAAAGCTTAATGATGAAACTAGAATTACAGCTGAGAGGATAAAAGTTTTACATACCGTGGACCTTATTGCAATAAAGGTTAGACAAAGAATTACGATAATAAAGGCCAACAACCCCCACAATAAAATTAGCCGAATATATGAAGAATCAATATAGAAATAGTTATTTTGCATGCCGCCACTAGCTAGCTTTTCTAATTTCTGTCCCTTTATACCCGCAAAAGAATGTTCAACGATTGATCTTCCTAAAAGATTTATATCATACTTTTCAAAAGCACGATGACCCAATTCTAATCGGTCTGAAAGTAAAGAATTTACTTTGTACATAAAATGATTAGAAGAATTATAGAAATAAGAAAGAAAGATTATAATCGTTGCTGAAATTGGAGTAGCCATCCACCAAAAGGAAGCAAGTATGTTTGACAACTTTTTCCCCCGATAGGCCCGCTGAGCAACAACCATCACAGGTATTATAATTAGAGTTGCCAAAAAATCTAATTTAGTATTGGTGAGCCACATACAAATAAAGTCACCTATAATTATTAACAGATAATCAAGCACATTAAGCTTACCAAACTTTAAGTAACAATAGGCAAGCGCTAGGAACAAATAGTGCGCCGCAAGGACCGATGGATAAAGCATACCAAGGGAATACCTCGTTGGCCTTATTTTAGAATAATATATAAGGTTAGGAATTATTTTAACCAAAGAGAAGATCATAACCATCATTATAAAAAGGACGGTTAAGTAAAAATACCACCGGATAATATCCCTAAAATTAACATTTTTCGCCCCGATAACAAAAGGTGAAATTATTAATAGATCAGAATATTGAGTTGTTCGCCAAACTATCAGTCCTAAAATTAGGAAAACTGAAATCACAAAAAGTTGCTTCCTTTCCCACTGATCCAACACAAAAATTTTAAACAACAGTAATGGTAATGAAATATATGTAAATATTCTTAACCAATGATTACTAATTACTGGTATAAAAGTCGTTTCACTTAAAAGCGTGGGCAAACAGTAAAACAAAAAGGCAATCAGATATATTTGGCGTCCATTAATAGGATAGTCCCAAGCCTTCATCCAAAAACTATTTTTTTCCAACTTGCTACCTCCTTTCCTAGAGGAATTGATTGAGTTTACTAACTTATAACTCCTTATTACGTTTAGTAAATATCAGCTGTAAAGGTAGCTCAAAAACAGGAACATCTTAACATATAGTATTTAGTTAAAACAAGTTATTCCACAACCACCATCAAGATATTTACAGCTTAGCTGTCAGTTTAACATCTGGATACTTCTGTTTGAACCAATTCTCCGCAAATTGGTTTTCAAACAGGAACAGTGGCTGGTCATGGATGTCCTTAACCAAAATGTTTCGTGACGAAGACATCTTTTCGTCGAGCTGTTCGGGATCAATCCAACGAGCGGTCTTGTGCCCCATTGGTTCCATCACAACATCGGAGTTATACTCATTTTTCATCCGGAACTTGAAAACTTCAAACTGCAGTTGACCAACGGCACCTAGAATATAATCATTCGTCGTGTAGGACCGGTACAACTGAACCGCCCCTTCTTGAACCAGCTGATTAATTCCTTTATGGAAGGACTTCTGCTTCATAACATTCTTGGCCGAGACCCGCATAAACAGTTCTGGCGTAAATTGTGGCAGCTTCTCAAACTTAATATCTTTTTTACCAGTGTAAATCGAGTCACCAATCTGGAAATTCCCGGTATCGTACAAACCGATGATGTCACCGGCACAGGCCTTTTCCACATTTTCCCGGGTATCAGCCATAAACTCGGTAACGTTCGAAAGCCGCAACGGCTTCTTTGTCCGCTCCAGGGTAACATCCATCCCCCGGTCAAATTCACCAGAGCAGATTCGCACAAAGGCAATTCGGTCCCGGTGGCGTGGGTTCATGTTCGCCTGAATCTTAAATACAAAACCAGAGAACTCAGGATCGAGCGGCTTTACTATTTCACCGTCTTCCGTCTTGTGTTCCCCTGGTGCAGGGGCAAATTGCAGGTAGTTCTCAAGGAAGGTCCGGACACCAAAGTTCGTTAAGGCAGAACCAAAGAATACCGGTGTTTGGTCCCCCTTGGCAATTTTCTCCCGGTCAAGTTGGTTTCCGGCAACTTCCACAAGCTCCATTCCATCTAGGGCATCCTGCCATTCACCATCCCCAGCTAGCGGGTTATCCCCCTTGACCTTACCATCTTCATCCAGTGGAAGGTAGGGGTTCTCCGAATCGGCTGGATGGGTTAGAGCAACACGATGGTTAAAGCGGTCATAGATCCCCTTAAATTGGTGACCAGAACCAATTGGCCAGTTCATTGGGTAAGTTTCGATACCTAATACGTCTTCAACCTCATTCAGAAGGTCCAATGGGTCCCGGGCATCCCGGTCAAACTTGTTCATGAAAGTGAAGATGGGAATCCCCCGCATCTTACAAATTTGGAAGAGCTTCTTCGTTTGGGGTTCAATCCCCTTGGCACTATCGATTACCATGACGGCCGAGTCAACGGCCATCAGAGTCCGGTAAGTATCTTCGGAAAAGTCTTCGTGCCCAGGAGTATCAAGGATGTTGATTCGCTTACCCTGGAAATCAAACTGCATAACGGAGGAAGTGACGGAAATTCCCCGCTTCTTTTCGATTTCCATCCAGTCAGACTTAGCAAAGTTACCAGTCTTCCGGGCTTTGACGGTCCCGGCTTCCCGGACAACGCCCCCGAAAAGGAGAAGCTGTTCAGTAATTGTCGTCTTACCCGCGTCTGGGTGAGAAATAATAGCGAATGTCCGCCGCTTGTTAACTGCTTCAGCAAGTTGTTTTGATGCCATCAAAAATTTTCCTTTCATATTTTAAATTGCGCAATATCTTTTCTATTTTAGTATATTCGTTGTCAACTGACAATCTACTTTCCGGCTCATTACGGTAAATAGCAAATTAAAAGAGGCAGTTTGTTGTAAATATTTAAGTACAAACTGCCCATTTAATATTCTTATTACTACTTACGAATAATTAATCTACGCAATTTACTATTGTCCCAATCGACATATTGGTAAACAACATGCTTGTCTGATTTAAAAAACTGATTACCAGTCTTAAACGGCATGTTGTAAATATGACTATGAATGTTATGATTACCTGCCGCATTTCTTAGTTGCCAAAGTGGACCTGCACCTGCAATAATTAGGCCACCAACAAGGATGAGGGCATAATAAGTGTCTTTTTTCAGATATGATACTATATCTTTTATCACATAAAAGTTAATGATCATCAGTGCCGGAATACTTACTCTCATTACTAGATCATTAGCGGCACCAAACTTAAAGAACGGTAAAAAGAACAGTAATACACTAGCGAAATACAACAATTCGTTTTTCCGTTCATGCTTCAATAGTAATAACAGCCAAATAATCCATGCCCCTTGAAAAATAATGAACCCAAGCTTATGATGCCAAACATCGGTAAAGCCAAAATGCATTGCTTCGTTAAGCGGTTTGGGCTGCAAAATATTGCAAGCAATATAGAGAAGCAGCACAACCATTAAGATTATCGATAAGATGTTTTCCGGATTGATTACTTCACGCCATGATAAGCTTTGCCCCCGCTTTATAAGGTCAAATATCAAAGTCATCAACATCAAGCATGCTAATCCCAAGAATGCAAATGTTGAGTACAAAATGATTGGTGCTAATATTACACCCCAAACCTGATAACAATATCGATTTCTCATCCATAAACTGACAGACAATGCCGTTGGAATAAATTGCGGAAAAACAAAGCGTAATAAAGATATGTTAGAAGTATATTGTATTCCTAACTCCCTACTAAACCATTCTCCCATATCTCTCATTTGCATGGCATCCCAAGGCACCCAATTGCCGTAGATGCCACTTAATGGGTAGATAAAAGGAGAAAAGAATATTAATCCTAAAACAATCAGTATAAGTATCCAGCCTTTATCTTCACCAATCCAATGATATAAAGATAAAATTAGCAGACAAATTCCTAAAACTATCCAAAGTAATAGAGAAATCTGTGTCAGGTTGAATCCCCCTAATTTACCAATTAACCCAGGAATAATGTATTCACCAATATAGTAGCTTACTACACCATATTTCCCTTTAAACTGATAGTGAACAGGCCATGAACGGTTAATAAAGTCATTAAGTAGGACATTATGCTTTTGCCAGTCGTACGATTGCTGAAAATAACCACCTAGTCCAGATAAAATGCCCAACTAATAACAATACACAGGGTAACTATTAAGAACGGCCAATGCCTTTTAAAAAGGCTACTAATTCCATTTTTCTTCCAGGAAGAACACCTCCATATCAGGTAAACACTGATAATTGCTGCTGGAAGTCCAACGATTGGATTTAACCAACTAACTGCAAATATAAGTATTGGTAAATATAAATATAAATATAATAAGTAAATCAAGTTTAAATGATTTTCATTTTTCATTTTGGTACCACCATTAATCATTCATTTGCTTCTTTAGCATTCTAAAATCACCCAAGGCTTTCCAACCAATCTTAGTAATTTTAGGAATATTAATAGAGTTTGTGCCTTCCTGACGCGCTACAAAGCTAATTGGTAAAAACTTAATTTTTTCATGATAGTACGCAAAATACGTAGTTAGCATAACATTCGGTAGGTTAAAGTCTGATGGCATCTTGGAAATGTACTTTTTCAATAACTCCACTTTCATAAGCCGATAGGGGGCATTAGAATCGGGGATTTTTACACCATAGTAAAATTGCAAAATCATGAGTAACGTCTTTTCGACCATTATTCGTTGTATACCATCTTGACGATGTACACGATTCCCAATAACAGCATCGTATTTTTTCCTTAACTGCCAAAACTGTTCAAATTCAGCTGGATTAGTTTGATTGTCAGAGTCAGTTTGAAAAACATAGTCAGCATTATTTTTTATCGCATAACGATAGCCATGCAATACAGCTGAACCATGGCCCCGTTTGCTTTTGTAAGTCCTTCCAAAAGAGGATACTGCTTTTCCGCTTCTTTAATTAATTCATATGTATTATCTTTACTACCATCATTAATAATTACTAATCGTGAATGGCCATCTCCGCTATGACGTTCAATTACCGGATACCAGTCTTTAATTAGCCTGGCAATATTAGCCGTTTCATTATATGCTGGAATAATAATATACATTTCTTCAGACATCATGTACTCCTTTTAACTATCAACCTGTTTAATTTTAACAGGGCAATTTTAACTTAATGTTTCCAGAAATACAATTTAAAATTAGTTACAGAAGTTTAAAGCTATCTTATTAACGTTGAACAATCACCCGTTTTTTTGCTATATTAGTAACGTTAGAAATAAAATCGAGGTACTTTTGCTATGGACAATAACAACAACGAACGCGAGTCGCGTGAAGAATACCGAAAAAGACTAGAGGAGCAAATTTATAAGAACGCTCACGATGAGGAAACGACTGAGCGTTCCCACCATGAATTTAATCATCACCATCATAAAAAGCCTAAGGCAGGCCGGCCAACCCCACCGCCAGTTCCAGAAAAACACCACTTCCACACACCAAAGTGGATGAAAGCCCTAATCTGGCTACTAATCATCCTGGTTGTCGGTGGTGGCTTCTACGAATATCACAAGGTCCACAAAATGGCCACCGGGGTCTTCAGTGACGGTAACGGCAAAATCAGCAAGAAACTTCAACAAGGTAAGCCAGTCTCGGTTCTGGCCATGGGAACTGATGTTGGCGCCCTACACCGGGGTAATGCTGGTGGGAATACCGACTCAATCGAACTCTTCACTATTAACCCCAAGACACAACGGATTACCATGACAAGTATCCCGCGTGATACCCTAGTTCGTGTCAACACCGATGACGGTGCGGATTACGTCAAAATTAATGCCGCCTACTCTATTGGGGGGCCAAAGCAGACAGTTAAGCAGGTCAGCGAATTACTTGACGTGCCAATTGACTATTACGCCGTTATCAACATGGGGGTCCTCAAGAAGGTAGTTAACTCCCTTGGCGGTGTCGAGGTTGATAACCCGTTCGCCTTTACCTACGAAGGCCACCACTTCAAGAAGGGTAAACAACACCTGAATGGTAATGAGGCCTTAAAGTACTCACGGATGCGGTACCAAGATCCAAATAACGATTACGGCCGGCAAAAGCGGCAACAACAAATCTTGTCCAGCGTCATTAAGAAGTTTAAGAAATCCGGATCCATTAGTTCTGCCAACAAAATCATGGATGCGGTTGGGGATGGTGTTAAGACCAATATTCCAATCGATGACATTGCAACCCTGTATGGTAACTATCACAGTGCCATGAACAATGTCACGACCTACCACTTCCAAGGCCAAAACGCCATGATTGACGGGGCTTCTTTCCAAATTGCTAGTCCAAAGGAGATCAACCGGGTTTCTAAGCTGGTTCGTAAGGAGCTTGGCCTCAAGCCAAAGAAAGTGGTTAACCATGAAACAAAGATGTACAAGTCACAGCCAAATTACAACGGCTATAATAAGACTGACTTCATCTTGCCAGGTGGTGCCTCTTACAATGATCCCGGTAGCGGTAATGGTAGTGACTACGTAACTAGCAGTAGTCGTCACCAGTCCCAATCCTCCTCAGATGAAGATGATGAAAATAATTCATCATCACAAACCAGTCCACGTTCTTCATACGGAACCGGGTACTATCGTTCACCGCAAACCCGTTACGATTACTAAATTGACATACTAAAAAGGTTCATTCAGCCAAACAACGACTGAGTGAACCTTTTTTGTTACCTCTTATTGAGTTTTCTAAGCCTTTTTGACGAGTTGGCCGTCCTTAATCATGAAACCAGTATTAACCTGGTCATCAGCTACTAATTCAGCTGTCGGGTTACCATCCTTAGCTTCCGTAAAACGCAGGTAAAGCTGAAGGCCTTCGTTAGTCTTCTTATCAATCTTGATACCCTTATTCAACTTGAGATTAGCATTAAAACCGGAGATTGCACTGTTGTAAATTGTTGGAAAGGCTTTAGCAACGTCAGGACGTGCCTCTAACTTCACTTCCGTCCGGCCAAGTTCTTGCCCCTTGTCGTTTACCAAGATCAAGTATGGGTGAACGTCCTTCATCGCCATTGTAGCATTGCTTGCCATCCAACCAGTAATCTGGTAACTACCATCCTTGTTTTCAGTGAAACTATCAATATTTGAGGCGTGCTGACTAGGATTAATCTTGATAGCATCCTTAAACCAGTAGTCCGTGTATTGACTTGGGTCATTAGGATTAATTGCATACCGGCTAACTAAAGTGTAGGTTCCCGGTTTAAGCTTCAAATTATCAAAGCTAGCCGTAAAGCCAGAATTACCGGCGGTCTTAATTCCCTTAAACGCTGCAGCCACGTCCGGACGCGCGTCATTAGTAACTTGGACCCGGGATACTTCATTGTTATTGCTGCCTAAAAGAATCAACCAATGATTGGATTCTAATTCTGACATATCGTTAGCATGCCAACCAGTGACCTGAAGTTTACCATCACTAATGTCAAAATTATCAAGGTTACCAACATTTTCTTTGTTAGGATTGAATGTCAGGTGCCTGTTAATAAACCACCAAGTAACATTGGCACCAGTGTCTCCGTTACCCTCATTACTGGTTGAATATCGACTAATTAATGAGTAGGTATGGCCAGGCACTAGGATAACTGGATCAAAGGAGGTGTCGAAGCCAGAGTTGCCGGCGGTCTTGATTGATGGGTAGGCCTTAGCTACATCCGGACGTGCAACGTTATCAACGAGCTTTGAGGCAACCTGCTTTTTGGCTGTGTTATCCCACAAGATGAGGAAGTGATTCTGAGTAACCGTTGACCAGTCGGTAGCGTTCCAACCGGCAACATGAACACGGCCATCCTTAAGTTCAAATGTATCCAGGGAACCCTCAATCGTTGTACTCCCTTTAATTAACTTTTGAGCAGGGAACCAATAATTAACATATTGTCCCTCACCATTCACCATATCGTTACTGTAGCGACTAATGACCTGCAAACTATCAATTAGATTAATACCCTTAAGACTGAAAGTACCTTCGAATCCAGAATTATCAGCATTTAAGATAGTTGGATACGCTTTAGCAACATCGGTTCGCTTTATATTATCAACTTTTTGACGACTAACTTCTTTATTGGTCGTAGTATCAAATAAAATTAGCCAGTGGTATGGATAATTAAGTGATTGACTGGTAGCATTCCAACCGACAACCTTCAATTGGTTATTTGCATACGTCCCGAAACTATCTAAATGAGCCTGGTTAGCACTCGGTTTAATTTCATATAAATTAGGAAAATAAAAGTCAACAGCTGGCAATTTATCTGTAGCGTTTCCATCTGGATCAGCAGTCCAACGTGACATGACTTGAAGTGGGTCGCCAACCTTAATCTCATTCATATTCAAAGTAATATTGACATCGAAGCCAGACTTAGTAGCATCCCAGACATTATATGCTTTGGCAACGTCAGACCGATTACTTTGGGCGGTATCGACTTGATAACGACCTACTTCTTGACCGTTATGCAGAACGAAAATGTAGTGGTACGGTTTACCTTTGCTATCATTTGTTGCATTCCATCCAACTACATGAAGCTGGTTATTAGCAATATTCGTAACATCTAGCGAACCAAAATTACCTTTAATACTTAAATCAGCATTCTTGTTACTCTGGTCACCTTGGTCGTCGGTTGGCTTTTTACCATTATTATCCTGCTGGTTGTTCTGGTTACCTTTATTATCATTGTTTTGGGTACCCTTGTTGCCACTTGGCTGATTTCCCTTATCACCTGGTTGGGTGTCCTTGCTACCCTTATTATCATTGTTTTGGGTACCCTTGTTGCCACTTGGCTGATTTCCCTTATCGCCTTGCTTGGTGTCCTTGCTACCTTTATTGTCATTATTTGGGGTACTCTTGTTGCCACTCGGCTGATTTTCCTTATTATCTTCTTGCTGGGCGCTTTGGTTACCCGCCGGTTGATTACTCTTGTTACTCTGTTGAGTATTATTTGTTGTCGGCTGGTCAGTCTGTCCCTGACTAGTTTGGTTATCGGTCTGATTATTAGTTGCCGCTTTATCGGTAGCAGGTGTCATCTGCTTAGCAGCTTGGGTTGGCTGCGTAGGCTGCGCAGTATCAGCATTTGCCGATGGGCCATAAGCCATCCCTGCGGTTAAGGCAAGGGTGGCAACTGCTGCTGAAACCCACAGTTTTCCGCTCTTGTACATCTTATAATGCTTTTTTGTTTCCATGGTTATCCTCCAAAAAGTTCAATCCATTTAATTTTACAATGCCAGTATAACATATCACCGTATCCGGTTTCACAAGAAGTGATTGAGATAAAAACAAAAGGGAATCGGAAGCTCAGTCCCAATCCCCTAATCACCTGACAACTTACAGCTGCCGGTATTCATACTTAACGAGTTCAAAGAAGTCACTCATCGTGTACGTGGTACCAAAGTATTGTGAAGCTCGTCTTGCCCAGTAACCATCAGGGTCAGTGTGGTCCGTTACATGCATGTATTCAGAAACCATGTGGTGGGACCATAACGTACCACCGTACTGACCCGTCTGACTATTGTACCAAGCCAGGGTCGGCACAATTCCGTACTGCTTCATCTTGTATGCTGCGTAGTAAGCACCGTTGACTAATTCACGAACGAAGTTACCGGCACCGTAGACCTCAACCTGTTCGAACTGGACGGCCCGTCCGTTAGCCGGGTATCCAGCACCCCAGGCTTCTCGGTCTGTACTGGAAACTTCAATGATGTTATTGCCATCAACGAAGGCGTGGACAAAGGCATTGTTATAGTGTTGTTTTTCGAAGTTGATTTCACCGTAAATACTGTCGTTCGGGTTAGCAGTTTCGTGAACTACTACCATGTCCGGACGACCATCACTGGTGTTGCTGTACTTACCAGTGACTTCCGGAATCACGTAGTCGGTTTGAATACTTGCGTGACCAACCTTATTCTGCAGGATATAGCGGTTAATTGCGTTGGCCGTCATATTGTATTGCAGCAGAGGTTCTGAACGCAAATCAATAAAGTTACCGTTTCCGTTGATATCGTCCGTAAAGCGGTGAATTACCTGGAATACTTTCCCCTGTGCGCTTGCCGGCAGGGTTAAGCCTAACTGGTAACCCGAGTTAGCACTGTGCAGAATATATGGTGCCGTGGCGGCCGCAGTGGCACTAGCCCGGTTGATATCCAGAACCCGTTGCCGATAAACTTCATGGCCGTTGGCATCCAAGAAAATCAGGTACTGGTACGGTTTGTTAGCGGACTGGTCACTCGCATGCCAGCCACTTACGTATACTGAACTGCCGTTGATACTGATATCATCAAACTTCCCCTGGTTCGAAGAGTAATCAGGTAACCATTGGTCAGCAGTGTTGTTACCGTTACCGGCCGGGTCATCCGTAAAGCGGAGAACAATCCGCATGTTACCCGTGATTTCTGCTGGGTTAAACTTAACCAACGTGTTAAAGCCACTATTTGCGCTGTTATAGATCAACGGATATACCTTGGCAACGTCGGGGCGGCTAGTAAGCGATAACTTCTGGCGGGCAACTTCCTTATCACCGTTCAAAATAATAACGTAGGCGTTCCCCTTACCTTGCGACTGGGAACTGGCCATCCAACCAGCAAGCTGGAGACCCTGATCAGTCATTTTAATCTGGTCAAACCAATAAGCTTGTTGACTATGGTAAACAACCGGTGAAGACCAGAAGTCGGTGTACTGGCCATCACCACCATTACCATTGGCACTGGTGGAATACCGACTTACAACCGCGTAAGAGTGACCGTCCACCAGCTTGATTCCGTTTAGGTCAAAGTTGGCGTTGAAACCCGACTGGCCTGCCGTTGTGATTGACGGGTAGGCCTTGGCAACATCAGTCCGGGATACCCCATCGACCTTCTGACTAGCCACCTGGCTGTTAGTAGTGTTGTCAAAGATAATTACATATCGTTGATTTTCAAACTTCGCGATATCATTGGCGTGCCAGCCGGTAACGTTAAGCTTACCACTACTGAGGTTAAAACTATCCAAGTTTCCCTGGTTAGCGTAGTTGCCGTTTGTGATTGGGGTGAAGTAGTAGTCAACATAGTCGCTGTTACCATCCTTACTGGAGGTGTAACGACTCAGCAGCTGTAACTTGTGGTTAAAGTTGACCCCGTTTAAGTTAAAGAAGACGTCAAAGCCAGACTGACCGGCCCCCTCAACACCAGGGTAAACCTTAGCAACATCGGGACGACTTTGTCCATCCTTAACCAGCTGCCGGGCAACCTCCCTGCCCGTTGTCCGGTCAAGCAGAATAATATAGTGGTTCGGCTTGTTTACTGCCAGGTTAGTGGCGTTCCAGCCCGTAACCTCTAACTGATTCTTAGTAACCGTTGCGTCGTCCAAGCTAGCATAGTTACGCCGGTCAATCGTGACGGGGGCAAAATAATAATCAACATCATTCGTATTGCCAAGTGGATCTGATGTATAACGGCTAATCAGGGTTACCGAGCTTGTGCTCCCCATTACCTTACTGAGGTCGAAGTGGACGTTAAAGCCCGATTGGCTAGCCCCGTATACGTTATGTACCTGTTGAACATCATTCCGGGTGACTTCCTGGTCGGTGATGTTCTGCCGAGCAATTTCGTGGTTATCCTGGTTGAGGGCAATAATGTAGTGGTACGGGCGACCCTCAGCGCCATTAGTAGCGTGCCAACCAGTGGCATTAAGGCTACCATCCGGATTAAGGCTAATACTATCCATGTTGGCGTAGTTGCCTTTATCATTACGGTTATAGCTCTGACTAGCAGCCACCTGCATCTGGGTATTGGCTGTTGCCGTCTGATTATTAGCCGTGTTAGCCGTTGCCTGTTGCTGGGTGGTCGTGCCATCAGTATTTGTTTGCTGCGCCTGGGTCGTTGTTGCGACCGTGGTTGGGGTGTCGTCCGCATGGGATGTCCCCTGTGAAACCCACAGCAAGAATCCACAACTCGTCATGGCCAAACCGGTCATGGCAACCTTCTTAGCATGTTCGAAATTAATAAACTTCATCAATATATCCTTCCCTGAGAATCGTTAATCAATTACTTTTAAGAAATCATGTAAGGCTTCTTGCCAGCTGATTGGCTGGTATCCCGCTGCCTTGACCTTGCCGAGGCTCATAATTGAGTGACGCGGTCGGTACGCCTTTTGCGGGTATTCTGCGGAGGTGACTGGGCTTACCGTAACATCCTTATCCTTTAGGATCTCACAGGCAAAGTCATACCAGGTACAGGAACCATCATTGGAGAGCTGGTAGGTGCCATACGAAATCTTGTTTTGAATGGCAAAAAGCATGAACTCGGCTAAGGTCCGGGTCCAGGTTGGCCGGCCCATCTGGTCATCGACCACCGTCAGATGGCCATGGGTCTTAGCAAGGCGAAGCATCGTGTAGACAAAGTTCTTGCCATACTCGCCAAACACCCAGGAAGTCCGGATGATGTAGTACTTATCCATCGTCTCGCGGACGGCCTGCTCACCCGCCAACTTGGCCTTGCCATACTCATTCTTCGGGTTCGTTTCCGCATCGGTCGAGTACTCACCCGCATTCGTCCCGTCGAACACATAGTCAGTACTGATGTAAACCAGGGTGGCACCATACTGGTGAGCCGCCTGGGCGATATTCTTGGTCCCGTCAGCGTTGACCTGCCAGTTGGCTTCCTTCCCCTCGTCTTCCGCCTTATCAACCGCCGTGTAAGCGGCACAGTGGAAGACCACCTTGGGTTGAATTGCTGCAAACCGCTTTGCGACTGCTTGACGGTCAGTAATGTCGAGGCCCTGCGAATCAAAGGCCTGGTAGTCAATCCCCTTCTGATCCAGTAAGTGACGGAGCTCCGTCCCAAGCTGACCACTTGCTCCCGTGATTAGGATGTCTGCCATTATCAGTTTTCCTCCTTAAAAAGGGGCCACGGCAAGCAATTACCGTTACCCCTATTCGTTATTATCCATTGTACATCACGTTAGGTTACCTGATGTTACAACTTCATTTTATTTATATTACTTCAAAGCGGCCTTAGCCTTCAGTGGCTTCCACCATGCTTCGTTATTCTTGTACCAGTCAATCGTCTTAACGATTCCCGTATCAAAGGTGTATTCCGGCTTCCAGCCTAATTCCTTCTCAATCTTGCTTGGGTCGATAGCGTAGCGCTTATCGTGACCCAGACGGTCCTTGACGTACTTGATGTGGTCTTCGGAAATTCCCAAGTTATCAACAATCAGGTGAACAATCTCGTTGTTAGTCCGTTCGTTGTGGCCACCGACGTTGTAAACTTCGCCCGGCTTACCCTTCCGCAGGACCAGGTCGATTGCCTGACAGTGGTCGGAAACGTAGAGCCAGTCACGGATATTCTTACCATTACCATAGATTGGCAGGTCCTTACCTTCCATCCCGTTGGAGGTCATCAATGGAATCAACTTTTCTGGGAATTGGTATGGGCCATAGTTGTTGGAACAACGGGTAATGTTGACATTGTAGCCGTAGGTTTCAAAATAGGAACGGACAATCATGTCCGCTGAAGCCTTACTTGCCGAGTATGGTGAGTTTGGTTGCAGTGGAGATTCTTCAGTAAAGTAGCCCGTTGCACCCAGGGTACCATAGACTTCGTCGGTTGATACTTGCAGGAACTTCTCAACGCCCTCCTTCTTGGCAACGTCCAGCAGAGCCAGAGTCCCTTGGACATTGGTTTCCACAAAGATGTCTGGGTGAAGGATTGACCGGTCAACGTGTGACTCAGCCGCAAAGTTAACAATGTGGTCGATGTTGAATTCGTGGACCAGGTGGGTTACCAGTTCTCGGTTGACAATATTCCCCTTAACGAAGTGGTAGTGGGGGTTATCCTTGATATCATCCAGGTTGTGGATGTTCCCTGCGTAAGTCAGCAGGTCTAAGTTAATCAGGTTATCATCAGGGTGCTTCTTGAGCATGTAGTGGATGAAGTTACTACCGATAAATCCGGCTCCACCGGTTACTAGAATATTCATTATTTACTTTTCCTCCCCATAAGTGAAGTTCATTTCCGCATCCTTGAAGGATGGGTGGTGTTGGTCCTTTTCGGACAGGATCAGATGGTCAGTTGGCATTGGCCACTTGATGTTTAAGTCAGGGTCATCGTAAGCAATTCCCCGGTCAGCATCTGGTGCGTAGTAGCCGTCGACCTTGTATGCAACGTTAACGTTTGGTGTCAGGGTAACAAAGCCGTGCGCAAAACCCTTGGGAACCAGGAGTTGACGGTGGTTGTATTCACTCAGGATGAAACCTTCCCACTTACCGTAGGCTGGCGACCCCTTCCTGATGTCGACGATCACGTCGTAAATGGCCCCGGTAACGGCCCGCAGGAGCTTGGTCTGGGAGTACGGTGCTAACTGGTAGTGCATCCCCCGCAAAACACCGGGTTCCACGGACAGTGATTGGTTATCCTGAGTAAATTCAACGTTGATGCCTGCCGCCTCAAACTTGTTCTTGGTGTAGGTTTCGGTGAAGAAGCCCCGGTGGTCACCGAAGACATCAGTTTCCACAATCTTTGCATCTGGTAACGTAGTGTCGATAACTTTTAATGTCATTTATTCCGATCTCCTTAGTTTTCCTTAGCCAGCCGTAAGAGGTATTGGCCGTAATCATTCTTCTTCAGTGGTTGTGCCAATTGGACAAGCTTATCCTTATCGATGTAACCCATCCGGTAGGCAATTTCCTCAATTGAGGCCACTTTAAGGTTCTGCCGCCGCTCGATTGTTGCGATGAAGTTCGCCGCTTCGAGCATCGATTCATGGGTCCCAGTGTCAAGCCAGGCATAGCCCCGGCCCATCAGTTCAACATCCAGCTTCCCCCGCCGCAGATATTCCTTATTAACGTCGGTAATCTCAAGTTCACCCCGGGCAGACGGCTTGATGTGCTTTGCAATGTCAACCACGTTATTGTCGTAGAAGTAGAGTCCCGTAACAGCGTAGTTGCTCTTCGGGTGGGCGGGCTTTTCTTCGATTGACAAAGCGTGCATCTGGTCATCGAAGTCAACCACCCCAAACCGTTCTGGGTCGTTGACATGGTAGCCAAATACGGTGGCCCCTTCGGTCTTCTTGGCCGCTGCCTGGACAAGCTCGGAAAGGCCAGCACCGTAGTAGATGTTGTCCCCCAAAATTAGGGCAACCGAATCGTCACCGATGAAGTCCGCCCCAAGGATGAAGGCCTCCGCCAGGCCGTTAGGTTTCTCCTGCACCTTGTAGGTGAAGTGCAGACCCAGGTCTGAGCCGTCACCCAAGAGTTCCTTAAATAAAGGGGTGTATTCGGGAGTCGAGATAACCAAGATGTCACGAATTCCCGCCAGCATTAAGGTTGACAATGGGTAATAAACCATTGGCTTATCGTATACTGGAATCAACTGCTTAGATATTCCCCGCGTGATTGGGTACAGGCGGGTGCCAGACCCACCAGCTAAAATAATTCCTTTCATAGTGGCCTCCTTAAATGCCAAAATCCATGTTACATTTTATCACACTTAACAAGGCCCGCGGTTAAATTCATAGATAAATTAAAAAGGAAGGACGGCACAAAAGCCATTCTTCCTTACTTGTTATAATTAATGAATTGTCACTTTAACCGGGTTGAACCAGTAGTCAATCTTGTTGCCTTCACCATTTTTGGCGTCACTGTACCGGGAGATAATCCGGATTTCGTGACCGTTCAGTGAAGGGTCAAGAGTGGTTGTCATGTCAAAGCCGGACTGAGCATCGTTATAAATATTTGGGTAGACCTTTTGAACATCGTTCCGCGACAAGGAATCTACCATCTGACGTTTGACTTCTCGGTGAGTAGTTGCGTCGTAAATAATAATAAAGTGGTATGGCTTGGCAATGCTCTGGTCAGCGGCGTGCCAACCAGTAACATGGAGCTGGTTTCCCTTAACAACGAAAGAATCCAAGTTCCCACGATTTTCAGTGAAGGTCTTTGGAGCAAACCAGTAGTCAACATAGTTTCCTTCACCATTTTGTGAGTCACTGTAACGGGAAATTACCTGAATCTGGTCGCCCGCTAAGGCCGGGTTAAAGTTCAACTTTAAGCTGAAGCCAGACTTATTTGCACCATAAATATTGTAGACCTTGGCAACATCACCACGTGACCCGCTTTCAACAAGGTAACGACCTAATTCCGCATGCTTAGAAGCATCATAAATAATGATATAGTGGTAATTCTTGTTCATGCTTGCATCAGCTGCATGCCAACCAGTAACATGGAGCTGGTTTCCCTTAACAACGAAAGAATCCAAGTTCCCACGATTTTCAGTGAAGGTCTTTGGAGCAAACCAGTAGTCAACATAGTTTCCTTCACCATTTTGTGAGTCACTGTAACGGGAAATTACCTGAATCTGGTCGCCCGCTAAGGCCGGGTTAAAGTTCAACTTTAAGCTGAAGCCAGACTTATTTGCACCATAAATATTGTAGACCTTGGCAACATCACCACGTGACCCGCTTTCAACAAGGTAACGACCTAATTCCGCATGCTTAGAAGCATCATAAATAATGATATAGTGGTAATTCTTGTTCATGCTTGCATCAGCTGCATGCCAACCAGTAATGTTAATTGTTCCCGTCTTAGCGTCCAAACTCATATTATCGAGAGAACCAGTATTAGCATTTAAAGATACAGAATTAAAGTATAAATCCTTGCCTCCATTTGGTTCACCATTAGTGTTATAGGTATAACGAGATACTACTTGAATACTTTTGCCCACAAGATTTGAAGAGTAAGGAACGTTAATATTGAAGCCACCCCAGCCGGAAATATCAGCATTTGGGTATGCATTTTGCACATCTTGACGGTAATCACCATTTACTTCTGTCCTGTAAAATTCATGACCGTTACCATCTAGAAGAATAATAAAGTGGTGCATTTTATTATTATACGAGTCAGATGCATGCCAGCCCCGAATATTAATTTGGCTACCAATCACTGACAGATTATCAATGTGACCAGTATTAACTTCAGCCACTTCACGGTCCCAAGCAGTTAGACCATAGCGTTCAATTACCGCATTTAAACTAACAGCGTAGTAAGGATCAGTTGCGTACCCGTCGGCTTGAATCAAACGGGTAACAGTCCGGTAATCAGTCTGCCATAGTAAGTTATGGTAACGACTGTTAACAGCTAAGAAGCGACCATGGTCTTGGACAGACTCATTGTTGTTGGCGTAAGCCCGAAAGGCATCATTGATGTAGACACTCCGTCCACCGTAAACTTCCCGGGTTGGCATCGTGATGGAATGCCCATTGTAAGAACCTTTAATTCCAAACAAGTTGTGCCCTTGAGTAGCTAGACCAGACTGGCCCCAGCCACTTTCCAAAATTGCTTGAGCAGCGGTAACAGACGGAAGAACACCGTATTGGCGCCAACCGTTCAGGGCTCCATCATGGATACTATTTAAAAAGTTAATGTTCCAGCTAGAAAGGCCGGCAGTATTCAGAGAAGCTGCCCCATTAACCCCATTTGAAGATGAAACTGGGGTTGCGGTTACATTGTACTGGTTAGTAGAGAAACCAGGATTAGTATCAATCACCGGTTTACTATTTGCTTGTTGAACAGCTTGTTCATTTAAACTGACGCCATCATTTGCACCAGCAACCGCCATCTGTGTGCTTGCTTGGGCAGTATTTTGCTGGTTGTTCGTACTTTGATTTAAGTTTTGGTAATTAGTATTTTGACTAGTTGTGTTGACATTGGCAGTTAAAGCTACCTGTTGGTTAGCACTAGTAGTTGTTTGAGTGCTATCAGCTTGCGCATCGGCTTGGAAAAACATTAAAGATGCACCGAAAGTAAATAAAACAGGTAAAACGATTTTAATTCTTGATTGTTTCTTGTTCTTCATTGTGTATTAATATTCCCTCAAATCTAACTAATAATTTAACTTAAACACCATGAATATACTAACATTCTTAAATTACAGCTAAGTTACAAGAGGTTTATAAAAAGGGCCGATAATGAAATATAAAAGAAACAATCTTCCTAAAGGAATTACTAAAAATCAGCCCTATTTATGTTTTTTCTATTTAAGAAAGTCATTATGAAAAACCACTAATAGATAACTAAAAAATACTTTTCCTTTGGGATTCAACCGTTGAGGCACCAACTTCATTACTAACTTCAAATTATTAGATATCGAACTCTTATCTGTAAGTGCCGCATATTTATCAATATAGAGTTGCTGTTTTCCTTCTAAGGATGAAGGATACTCTCGACTAAACTCATAGGCTATATTAACAACACGCTTAACATTAGCACGTTCTTGATCTAAATGTGTTAAACGATAAATAATACGAGGAAGTGTGTTCTTTTTATTACTTCCTACCACATTGTCACTATGCTGTCGATATAGCATAGTCGCTTCATCTAGATAAACTAGTTTACCGAACGCGGACGCTAATAACCCAATCCACCAATCATGCATAAAGATATTTTGGTAATTAATTTGGTTAAACTTAATTAATGATTTTAATTCATCATTAAACAGCATTGCGCATCCCGTTACATAGTTAGTAAATAATAATGATATGAAGTCTGTACAAACCTTACTACCATTCATTCTTCTAACTGGTGCTAAATCCTGATTAACTATCTCAACGTCTGTAAATACACACACCGGGCCAGGCTCATTTTTACTTAACTTATCAACACTATTTTTAATCTTATTCTCAAGCCAAACATCATCTTGGTCGCTAAACATATAGTAATCAGCCTTAACATTCGCTAACAGTTCCATAAAGGATTTAACAACACCAACGTTTTTTACTCTATTCTTATTAAAAAAGACGATATTATCATAATGATCAGTATACTTTTCGATAATATTGACAGTACTATCTTTAGAGCCGTCATCCCTAATGTACAGAATCCAATTCTTATATGACTGATTAATAATAGATTGAATTTGCTCTTCCAGATATCTTTCACCATTATATGTCGACATTAAGACAGCAACTTTTTTATTCATCGTTACACCCATTTTTTAATATTTTTCGAATTGAATCATTAAATCTGACAATATACCTTTGCGGTAAAAGTTTACTAACAGATTGTTGAATTTCCCTTTGATCTGGTAACCCACTAGGATTGTTGATTACTCTTTGCATGTTCCTTACCAGTTCTTTTGTATGCCCAAGTTGGTACATTTTACCATTATGATCATTAATTAATTCATTTGAACCATCTATATCTGATGCAATACAAAAGACACCATGAGACATTCCCTCAGCTAATACCATCGGATAGCCTTCAAATTTTGAACATAAAACTAATGCTGAAGCTTCATTTATTTTATTCCATGGTTTATTAACAAATCCATGGAAAATAAGACTACCTCCAATACTTTTTTGTTGAGCATATTTCTTAATAGCTCCTGCATTAGTATCGTCACCATAAAGCTCTAACGACCATTTGCCCTTCAAAAGGCTACATGCATCTATTAAATCGCGAAGGTTCTTTTGTCCATCAAGATCAAGTCGTCCAAGGTAAATAAACCTAGTTTTACTTATTGGTCGTTTAATAACCTTCTCATCAGTGGTTATTGGATTATATATTGTGTATATTCTAGATTTATTAATACCATTTTGAATTAGCTCTTCTTTTATAGAATTACTAATTGCCAAATAATAATCTGCAGCCTTTAAGAAAATTCTCTTTACTGGTTTTCTCTTTAATGAATAATGGTACCATGAAACAATCTTCGTATTTAAGGACAAGCATTTAGTAATATAAAAGGACAAAAACCACATTACCGGGTTTGTTGAAATGACAAAATCAGGTTTTTCTTTCTTCAATACCCTAAATAAGTACCCTGGTAAAAATGTCAAATAGTAAAGTGTTCTTACTATCCTTCGATCACTAATATATTTAATATTAATTTTACCAATTGGTCTCGTCCAGTTATAATCCTGGCTTCCCCCAACAGAATAAACAGATAGTTCATACTCTTTAGAAGCACCAACTTCGTTATATGCCTCAAATAAGTTATGAATAACGGTTTCTGTCCCACCTTTTCCAGTCATAAATGGGACAAAAAGCAATCCCTTTTTCATACCTTATATCCTCCATACTAAGACACTAGTAACTTAATGCCCGTTGACGGTCAGCATTCCAGTGGGAATAAAATTCACCATAGGACATTGCTTCCTTCCGACCGGTCCACGGGTTATTGTAGTCGAACCCGTTAGCGTTATAACCAGTCAAAGTAATTGCGTGGTTGACAAAGCCGTTCATGTTGGCCATCCAAACAACAACCAAGTGCCCTTCCCGCAGCTTTTCTTGAATTGCTTGCAGGTTGGTCCCGGTCATCACCTGACTGTGGCCCACGTAATGGTTAACCACCGGGGCAACCCCCGTTGGGAAGACCCACCAACCACTTGGGCTGAACGGATTACCGACGAAGCCGAAATCACCATTGCTGCTTCGTGGCATCTCGTTTGCCAGCTGAATCTTATTGACATTGTAGCCGGCGTAGCGAAGCATCATCGTAACTGCCGTGATTTCACACCCCGTTGGTAGTTCAGGGAGCTGGCAAATTACCTCGGCATTATTGAATGCCCCCACGATGTTCCCCATTGCGTCATAGTAGAGTGTCTTGAGGCCACTCGTTTGGGCACCAGAGTTAATGGAGATGTTGCCTGAGTAATAATCGACGGAGTCTCCGTTGCCATTAACATCATCAGTCAACCGGTCAATAATTCGAACCACCTTGTGCTGAACATTATCCGGCAGGGCAAACGCCAGTTGGAAGCCGGAGTGGTCACTGTTCAGGATGTAACCAACCGCATTTCCAACGTCCGGCCGGGCCCGGTTGACATCTTGCACCTGGTGGCGGGTCAGTTCATGACCGTTTTGATCCAGGAAGATTAACCACTGGTAAGGTCTGCTTGCCGAGCCGTTGCTTGCGTGCCAGCCACTGACGTAGATGTTACTACCATTAACCGTTACCTGGTCAAAAGATCCCTGGTTACTTGCGTAAGCGGGCGTCCACTGGTCATCTTTGTTGCCCTCGCCATTACTAGCATCACTAGAAAAGCGCAGGACAATCTGCATATTTCCAGTAATGTCAGCAGGATTAAGTTTAACAAGCGTGGTGAAGCCACTCTTTTTACTATTGTAGATTCCACTGTACACCTTGGCAACATCTGGCCGATCGTTCAGGGTCAACTGTTGACGGGTAATCTCATGGTTATCGTTTAACACGATGATGTAGGGGTGACTGTCCGAGCCAGAATAGTCACTGATCATCCAACCACCGACCTGCAACCCCTGCTGCGTCATCTTCTGACTGTCAATGTAGTAGTGGTGCCGATTTAAAACCTTCGGAGCGGACCAGAAGTCAACGTACTTTCCGTCCCCACCATTGCCCTTGTTACTGGTGGAATAACGACTAACGATTGAGTAGGAGTGCCCGCCGACTAGTGAGTTCTGCAGGCTAAAGCTCCCCGTAAAGCCAGAGTTCTTGGCAGTTTTGACGTTTGGAAAGGCCTTGGCAACGTCCTCACGAGTAACCTGCTTGGCGTTTGTTACTGCGACCTGACTGTTGGTCGTGTTATCAAACAGGATCAGGAAGTGGTTATCCTCAAATCGGGAAACATCATTGGCGTGCCAACCAGTGACAACCACCTGACCACTGCTTAAGTCCCAGCTGTCCAGGCAACCCTGGTTAGAGAAGTTGCCGGTCGTGATCGGAGCAAAGTAGTAATCAATAAAGTCACTGTTGCCATCGGCGGAACTGGTGTAGCGACTCAGAACCTGGAGCTGGTCGTTGAAGTTGAGGTTATCCATGGCAAAGGCAATCGTGAAACCAGACTGACCAGCCTTGTCAACTCCCGGGTAAACTTTAGCGACATCAGGACGACTAACGGCCTTAACTAACTGCCGCCCCACTTCCTTACCGGTGGTCCGGTCGAGGATAATGATGTAGTGGTTGGACTTATTGGCCGCCTGGTTAGTGGCGTGCCAGCCGGACAGTACCAGCTTATTATCCTTGACTACCGCACTATCCAAGTTCCCGTAGTTATTATGGTCAATGGTAAGTGGTGCGAACCAGTAGTCAACACCATCACCATTTCCCTGCTTGTCAGCCGTATAACGACTGATCAATTGAACGCTATTTGTGGTTGGCAGGCCCTTTGAAAGGTCAAACTGAACTGCAAAGCCCGATTTTCCTGCCCCAGCCACATTATGCTGTTGCTGAACATCCGGCCGACTAATCGCTTGATCCGTAATGTTCTGCCGACTAATTTCGCGGTGATTAGTTTGGTCGTAGGCAATGATGTAGTGGTAAGGCCGGCTAGCAGAACCGTTGGTGGCGTGCCAACCACGGGCAACTAACTGTCCCTGGTCGTTTACCGCCTGACTGTCCATATTAGCGTAGTTACCCTGATCATTTTGATTCACGTTGCTCGTTGTCTGGTCAGTATTCGCTGCTACTGCCGTTTCGGTTGTAGCGCTTGCCTGCGTCCTCTGTTGCACCGCGTCAGTAGATTCCGTTACTGTCGCCGTTTGATCCGGTGCCGTGACGTCAGCTTGACCATTCACCTGTGATAACCACAAAGCGAAGCCGCAGCTGGTCATTGCCAGTGTCGTCATTGCCACGTGCTTTACATGACTAAAATCAATAACCTTCATGAAAATTTTCTCCCCCTAGAAAAAGAGGCCGGGTAACTATACCCGACCTCAAAGACTTATTTAACCATTTAGACCATTCCGGATAATTTCAAGTGGGTTCAGCCAAGTTCCGTTATTATTAAAGGAATTGGCCAAATCATAGTTGAAGTTGTGGTTCTTGGTAATTCCGATGTGAACGTGTGAAGTATCTCGGGTTCCAATAACGTCACCAACGTTGATTTGTTGACCTGGGGTAACGTTAATGTCACCACGACTAGCAAATGCTTCTTGGTAAACAATCAGGTAGTCGCCGGTGTCTTCCAGAACGTACCAGTCCAAACCGGCAGTGTAACCGACACTAACAATCTTACCAGAGTGAATGGCTTGAACGTGGGCACCAGGGTGGTCGTAAGAACCGAAGTCAAGGCCATCGTGGAAACCGTTTTGGCGGAATTCACCACCAGGGTTAACGCCGAACAACTGAGCGCCGGAGAAGTGACCTTCACCAACCGCTGGGAATGGCCAGGCCCACTTATCGGCGTGAATAGAAACTGGTTGTGATTCAACGTCAACGTAATCACCATTACCATTCACATCGTTAGTAATCCGGTGAATAATCCGGACAGTGTGGTGATCAAGGCTCGTTGGGATATTGAACCCAAGTTGGTAACCAGACTTACCACTATTAATAATTGCTGGTTCAGCACTGGCAACATCAGGACGACTCCGATTAATGTCTAAGACGCGTTGCCGGTACAGTTCCTTGCCACTTTCTGCATCAACAAAGATCAGGTACTGATAAGGCTTGTTAGCGGACTGGTCGCTTGCATGCCATCCACTGACGTAAATACCGTTATCACTGACAGTAATTTGGTCAAATGAACCAGCATTGGTTGCATAGGTACTGCTGTATTGGTCATCGTAATCACTGTTACCGTCTGCGGAGCCAGAGAACCGCATCAGAACTTGCAGGTTCCCAGTAGCCTGAGCGGGATCAAACTTAACAGTAGTGTTAAAGCCACTCTTCAGACTGTTGTAAATACTTGTCTTGGCCTTGGCAACGTCGGTCCGATTGTACAGATCAACCTTTTGACGACCAATTTCCTTACCATTTGATAATACAATGATGTAGGCATTGTTACGGTTGAGTGAGAAATCGCTAGCCATCCAGCCCGTAACGTGCAAACCTTCACTAGTCATTTCAACGCTATCTAAATTATTTTCATGCTTATTAAATGATGGTAAGCTGAACCACTTATCAGTATACTGGCCATCACCACCATTACCATTCGGACTCGTTGAGTAACGGCTTACTAACGAATAAGAGTGACCAGGTACCAGGTTAAGGTCGCTAAGGTTGAAACTAGCACTAAAGCCGGACTGAGAAGCCGTATTGATAGAAGGATATGCTTTGGCAACATCAGGACGACTAGTTGTGCTAGACTTAACCGCCGTAACTTGCTTGTTAGCCGTGTTATCAAACAGAATTAGGTAGTGGTTGCTTTCCAGCTTAGAAACATCGTCAGCGTGCCAGCCAGTTACAATTAACTGCTGACCATTACTGATATCAACACCATCCAAGTTTCCTTGGTTAGTGTAATTACCATTAGTAATTGGTGTGAAGTAGTAGTTAACAGCATCGGCAAGCTGAGCATTAGCGTCAGCGCTGTAGCTACTGATGATTTGCAGTTGGTGGTTTAAGTTGAGTTTACTCAAGTCAAAGTTAACGTTAAAGCCAGATTGAGCAGCATTATCAATGTCTGGGTAGGCCTTAGCGACGTCGGGACGACTGACCACCTTGACTGCTTGACTAGCAACGACTTGCTTGGTTGTTTGGTCGTATACCGAAATAGTGTGGTACGGCTTGTTAGCAGCCAGGTTAGTTGCGTTCCAACCAGAAACCTGCAGCTGGTTATTGTTTACCGTCACACTATCAAGGTTAGCATGGTTTTTCTTGTCAAAAGTAATCGGAGCAAACCAAAAATCGGTGTAGTCCGAGTTACCAGAGGCAGAAGCACTATAGCGGCTGATAAAGCTAATCGAATCCGCATTAGCCAGAGCATCCGCAGAAAGCTTTAAATTAACGTTAAAGCCAGACTGAGCAGCTCCGTAAACGTTATGAGCCTTCTGAACATCTGGACGGTTAACTGGATTGGTAACCTGAGTCCGGGTAATTTCAGACTTAGTAGTGTTATCGTAAGCAATAATGTAATGGTATGGTTTGCCTTCTGAAGAGTTAGTGGCATTCCAACCAGTAACCTGCAGCTGACCGTCATTGCTTAACTTGACGGAATCCAGAGAAGCATAGTTACCATTATCGTTTTGGTTATAGCTAGTTTGTTCGCTATTGTCAGCAGTTGCTGCAGCAGTAGCTGTAGTTGTTGTTGCTGAAGCGACGTTATCAGTTGTCGTTGTTGCAGCACTATTTTGAGAATCAGCAGCAGAAGTTGTTGCTGAAGCATCGCTGTTTGTTAAAGCAGCAGTATTATTATCATTATCATTTGAAGTGCCATTAGCACTAGTGTTATTAACTGTTGCCGTCGTCTGGGCATCAGTTTGGGCTTGGTTAGTAGTATCAATCTGATTAGCAGAAACCTTACCGTGCATTAAGAAAAGTGCACTTCCGCAAACGGTGATTGTTGGTAAAATTTTGCTTTTGAAATTCTTAAGGTTAAAAATAATGTTTTCCTCCAAATGTCAAACTTAGGTTGACTTATTAACACTAATAATAAAGATATACGTCCACGATCCAGATTGCAAATTTTAATAAAAAAGCTAAAAACAGCGATAAAGGCCTAAATATCAGGCTTTTATCACTGCTTTGCTAAATTTGAGTCAATATATTTTAAAATTCTTGTAACACAGCAGAAACATTTACTTCTTGCTAGTACGCCTCTTGAGTAATTTTTGTGCCTCATCAATGATAGATGCTCTTGTGATGATGAGTCCCAACAAATAGAGTCCCGCACCAACTACGACCTCCAAGACGAGGTTAGAAATGGTCATATTAATTGTCAGGCAAATACGGTTGACCACAATGTACATAATAAGGCCACACAAGAAGTATTTCCACTGTTCGCCAAACAGCCGGCGGCGACTGATGGTATGCCTGATCATTACCATTTGACTTGCCGTTACCAAGAATTCTGAGCCAACGGTAGCAACTGCCGCTCCGTTAGCACCCCAACCTTCAATTAAGAAAAGGTTGAAGATAATGTTACTGACCGCACCAATAGTAACGGAAGTTGTATATTCCTTAACACGGTTGATTGGCATTAGATATTGAGTACCGGTAACATTACTCCAGGCTATCAGGACAATAATCGGTGACTCAAGAAACATAATTCTACCAGCGGGAATAAAGTCACCCCCAAGGAACCATGGTGCGAACCGTTCCGAGATGGCCATTAGACCAAACATCATTGGAACGGAAATGGCAGACACAAAGTTAAAGGAAGAATACAGGCTAGAACGAACCCCCTTTACATCTCCCTTAGCGAACTTATTAGCAACGTGGGGCAACATCACTGTCCCTGTTGCGGTAACAACAGCTAAGACGAATTTAACAATCTTATCCGCCTGACCAAAGTTTCCTAAAGCGGTCTGGGTCGACATTCTCCCCAGCATCAACCGGTTTAGGACTAGGTAAACCTGTGTCGTAATTGTTGGAATAAATAACAGTAACGCTGGGTAGAAATGTTTGAATGGATGCCATTTTTTCATGCTTACCCAAACAATATTTCCCCTTAAATACGGCCAAAGGGTCAGATTCCCAAATAATTGAGCTAATCCTAGAATTGCAATATACTTCCAAAGGTCATTAACATTCTTAACAAGAGTAAAAATAAAGGCTAAAGAAGCAAGTCGGACCAAGGTGTTACGCACAACCGTGACCTTAAAATTCTCAAGTCCCATAAAGTACCAGGAAACATCAAGGCCAGTAGCAATAATCCAAATTCCTTGCAAAAGGAAGTAGTACTTAAAGGTTGTACTAAAAAGAAAGACTGCCGCCAGGTAAGCAACTAACGACACAGAAATCGTCAGCACCTGGAGGGACTCGACACCCCAAAAAGTCCGCGATCGCTCATATAGGTCATCACGGTGGTAAGCAACTTCGCGGTTACCATAAAGGGTAATCCCCATTTGTCCCATAAGGTAGAAAAAGGTAACCCAGCTGTTGGTATACTCATTAATTCCAACATCATGAGCTCCTAAAACACGCGAAATATAAGGAACCGTAATTAATGGAATTAACATATTCAGGATTTGATATCCTGCATTATATAGATAATTCTTAATTACCTTCATAGCTTAATTATCAAACTCCTTAGACACGGTCTTTAAGGCGGCCGCAATCACTTGATCCATGTTGTAGTAACGGTACTGACCAAGCCGGCCCCCAAAGATAACGTTTGGTTCTTTCTTAGCTAGTTCTTGGTACTTTGCGTAGAGTTGGTTATTCCGTTGGTTGTTAACTGGGTAATATGGTTCATCCCCGCGGTGCCAATCGGCAGGGTATTCACGAGTGACAATTGTCTTATCCTTATCACCCTTACCAAATTCAAAGTGCTTATGTTCAATCACCCGGGTGTACGGTGTTTCCGCATCCGTGTAGTTAACAACCGCATTTCCTTGGTAGTTGTCAACGTTCTTCTCTTCCGTTTCAAAGCGCAGGCTCCGGTATTCTAATTCACCAAGCTGGTAGTCGAAGAATTGGTCAATTGTCCCGGTAAAGACAATTCGTGGGTAATCTTTCAGGTACTCATCCTTCTTGGCAAAGAAGTCCGCATTAGTTTCAACGTCAATCAGGTCACTATCCAGCATCTTTTCGACAATTTGTGTGTAACCGCCGATTGGAATACCTTGGTAATCATCATTGAAGTAATTGTTATCATAAGTCAGACGAACTGGCAGACGCCGAATGATGAAGGCTGGCAAATCGGTTGCCTTTTGCCCCCACTGTTTTTCGGTGTAACCCTTGATTAGCTTTTCGTAGATATCACGGCCAATCAAAGAAATGGCCTGTTCCTCAAGGTTCTGCGGTTCCTTACCCGCCATTTCCTGCCGTTGCTCATTGATCTTGGTCAGGGCCTCATCAGGCGTCTTCACCCCCCACATCTTATTGAAGGTATTCATGTTGAAAGGCAGGTTGTAGATTTCGCCCTTGTAATTAGCAATCGGGCTGTTAGTGTAGCGATTAAAGTCCGCAAACTGGTTAACATAGTCCCAAACCCGCTTATTGGAGGTATGGAAAATATGGGCACCATATTGGTGAACCTGGATACCGTCTACTTCCTTGGTGTAAATGTTTCCTGCAACGTGGGGACGCTTGTCAATTACCTTGACACGCTTGCCACGTTTGGCAGCCTCGTAAGCAAAGGTCGCACCGAATAAACCGGCGCCAACAACTAGATAATCATATTTTTTCATGACAAATTCCCTTCAATTATTTCAGTTTTATACAAGTATTTTACTATTGTTTTAAATATCAGCAACTCCCCTTATTTCCATTGATGGTCAAAGAGGTTAGTGTTAAAATGCATATTGATTTGTGTCGCATGTGTTTTTATCAATTAACATTGTGGACGGATATTTCTTACAAATGCTATAATTATACTATTAAACATTTCAATAGTATAGTTTGCAAATTAAAAATATAGGAGAGAAATCTTAACATGAAAAAATTACAACGCTTTGTTTGCTCTGGAATTTTAGTCCTGACATTAGCGTTCGGACTAGCTGGTTGCGGATCCAACCATAACTCTTCTAAGTCAGCAACCTCGAAAGACCGGGTAACTAAGGTTACAAAGCATAAGAAGAGCCATGAGAATAAGAAGCAATCCTCTTCAAAGGCTACTAGCAAGAAGTCATCAAGCTCAAGTGATAGCCAAACAGAAGAAAGCAGTAGTTCCTCAAGTGCTGCTAACAGTAGCGTAACTACTAACAAGTCTAGTAATAGTGCTTCGAGCGAGAGCTCATCGGTTACTAGTCATAAACAATTAGGGTTAAGTGACGTTGCTGTTTGGACTGATAACAACGGTGTTACTCACCACGTCGATAGCGATGGGATGGACCGGCAAACTTCCCCTAATCAATCTGGGACAACTTACAAAGACTGGTCTGGTAGTTTACCAAGCAATGCACAGATTGTTCACCAAAACTAATTAAGCTGTAGTGATGATTATAAAGGTTCTACAATTTTAAGTACTGATGGATTTAACATCAGTGCTTATTTTAGTTTAAATTTAAAATAAAAAACGAAAGATGGCTGACCCCCGTCTTCGTTTAAGAAAGGACCATCTTTCATGGATAATTCTATCAGAACTGCTCTCGGAATTAAAGATACTCATCTCGAACTTGATACCAATGTTAAAGAAGACTCGATTGCCGATCACGGCGATTATATTGTGGTCCATCTTGTTCAATCCTACCCCATGCATTGTCCTCATTGTGGCCGGCTAATGTACAAGAATGGCATTAAAACCGTTAACTATCATGGGGCAGACCTTCATTACAAGCCGACTGTTTGGTCGATTAAAAAGCAGAAGTATATTTGCCCAGCTTCTCCTCAATGTCCGCAAACAGTGACAAAATTAGCTCCGGTCGAGGATGTCCAATATCGTCACCATATCGCCACAAGTATTAAGCAACGCATTATGATGCAACTGGTTAAGAATGAATCTCAAACTGATATCGCCGATGATTTCTCTGTTTCGGACTGGACCGTCAGACGCGTAATTAATCACCTTGATCATGTCTTTAAGCCTAACTACCATTGGCTTCCCCGTCATATTGCCTTCGATGACTTTCACTCTGGTCGCTTTGCGCCCAGCGGAATGAGCATGATTCTCGTAAACATTGAGAACCATCGAACGCTCGATATCATTCTTTCACGCCGGAGTAGTTTTCTTCGCAATTACTTCCTGCGTTATAGTCACCGCACTCGCTTAGCGGTTCAAACTGTTACGGTCGATCTCTATACTCCTTACCGCCGCTTGATTCAAGAACTATTTCCGCATGCTTTAATTATCGCAGACCACTTCCATGTCGTGGCTCAAGCTTACCGTGCCCTAAATCGAACTAGGATCAAAGTAATGAACCATGCCGGAAAAAGCTCCCGGCAATGGCGAGCTCTCAAACATTTTTGGAAACTGCTCTTAACTCCCAGTGCACTCCTCAAGTATGATAACTTCTGGCGCCGCCGTAATTTTGGTTATGCCCAGCTAACCGATACTGAGGTCATTCATCGCTTATTAGCTTTCGACGATGAGCTTAAGCAGGCCTACCAATATTACCAGGGCCTTATTCTAGCAGTCAATCATCGAAGTAAGTCAGCTCTCAACCAACTATTAGCTATCAAATGGACCGCATTTCCCCAAGCGTTTCAGAAGGTCCAACGCACTCTGCGAACCCATCGTCAAGAAATCATCGCCAGTTTCAAATATGATCATTACACAAATGGTCCCGTTGAGGGTACAAACAATAAGATTAAAGTCATCAAACGGACTGCCTATGGCTTTCGCAACGTAAGCACACCATAACGACACGTCTATAAATTGTCAGCAGGACCTCCTATAC
>CAJMLF010000014.1 GCA_905214235.1 uncultured bacterium
AAAGTCTATCACAAATGACTTTTTTATTTTTCTAACTTAATTTTACAAACCGCGATACAAAAAACGACCACCAACATTTGCTGGTGGTCGTTTTCACTAACTTGCTCTGTGTATTATTTATTTTTAAGGGATATCAATTGGTTAAAGCTTAATTGCGGCCTCACCCTCTTTAAGGTCGGTTTGAGCAACCAACTTACCGTTTTCGTGAACGAAGGCGGTTAGCTTGCCGCTCAGGCCCTTTGTCGTGACACTGAACTGGCTGCCGTTGCGCTTAACGGTGACGCTGCCGGCATCCTTACCGTGATTGTCCACAACACTGATGGTCGTTGTCCCCTCATGCATGTCGTAGAGGTGGATGTCGACGTCCTTCGTGTAGTCGTAGTCAGCGTGGGCTGGCTTCTCGTGCTTGACCAGGATTGTATTGTCACGAACCAGGACAGGCAGGTCAAGTTCGTCGTAGTGCTTGGTGAGCCACTTACCACCCTCGGGAACGTCGTAGCTTTCGCCATCTTGGACAATGCTGGTCCACTTGCCGGCGGGCAGGTAGAAGTGGACGTTGCCTTCAGGGCTGAAGACGGGGGCAACAAGAATCTGGCTACCGAACATGTACTGGTTGGCGATGGTGTGGGTGTTGTAGTCGTCACCAAATTCGAACCACATCGGCCGCATTAACGGGTTACCAAAGGCGGCACTGTGGGCAGCTTGGGTGTAGAGGTAAGGCATTAGCGACAGCTTGAGGTCGACGTACTTCCGGGTGTTTTCGACCGCTTCGTCGTCAAAGTTCCACGGAACCCGGTAAACATCACTACCATGGTACCGACTGTGCGAGGAAAGCAGACCGAATTGGGTCCACCGCTTGTACAGGTCCGCAGTTGGTGTGTCGGGTCCATCCTCGAAACCACCGATGTCGTGGCTCCAGAATCCAAACCCGGAACTCAAGAAGGACAGGCCACCGTGGAGGGTGTCGGACATGGACTTAAAGGTCGACAGGCAGTCACCACCCCAGTGAACCGGAAGCTGCTGGGAACCAACCGTGGCGGAACGGGCGAAGACCACCGCTTGGTCAATGCCCCGTTCCTTGGCGATTACGTCAAAGACCGCCTTGTTGTACTGGTAAGTGTAGAAGTTGTGTTCGCGCTTCGGGTCAGACCCGTCAAAGTAGACCGCGTCGTCCATTGGAATCCGTTCACCAAAGTCCGTCTTAAAGCAGTCAACGCCCATGTCGAGGAGGGCCTTGAGCTTGGCCTGGAACCATTTAACGGCGGCGGGGTTGGTGAAGTCAATGAACCCGTTGCCGGCTTGCCAGAGGTCCCACTGCCAGACATTGCCGTCAGTCCGCTTAACCAGGTAACCGTTGGCCTTCCCTTCCTTGAACATCTCACTCTTCTGGGCGATGTAAGGGTTGATCCAGACACAGACCTTGATTCCCTTGTCGTGGATTTCCTTGATCAGTCCTTCGGGGTCGGGGAATTCGTCGTTATTCCAGGTCAGGTTGCTCCATTCAAAGTCCCGTTGCCAGAAGCAGTCGAAGTGGAAGACGTCCAACGGAATGTGCCGTTCTGCCATCCCGTTGATGAACTTCATGACGGTCTTTTCACTGTAATCGGTCAGGAAGGAAGTCGTCAGCCACAGGCCAAATGACCAGGCCGGTGGCAGTTGAATCTTCCCGGTCAATTCAGTGTACTTGTGGAGGATCTCCTGTGGGGTTGGGCCGTAGATAACGAAGTATTCCAGGGATTCACCTTCAACACTGAATTGGACCCGGTCAACGTTTTCTGAAGCAATTTCGAAGTCGACGGGTTCTGGTTGGTTGACGAAAACCCCGTAGCCGTTGTCAGTGATGTAGAATGGGACGTTCTTGTAAGCCTGGTCAGAACCAGTCCCCCCATCCTTATTGATGGTCCGTACTTCTTGACCGTTCTTGACAAAGTTACCGAACCGTTCCCCGAGGCCGTAGACGTGTGAATCCACGCCCAAGGAGAGCTGTTCACGCATGTAGTGCTTGTGGTTCTTGATGTTGGTAATTTCACCCTGGGCACGGTAACGGGAGGCCGTGATTTCCTTGCCGTCGGCGTTGAAGTTAAGGGCGAATTCCTGGTGGAGCGGGATGTTGACTTGTAGGCGCCCACTTTGGTAGCTAGCAGCCTGGTCACTAATGTTCATTGCGACATCCGGTTGCTGGTCGGTCAGTTTGAACGATGGACCGTGGGTGTCCTGGTCAAAGTGGGTCAATTTGACCCCGATGACGTCTTCCAATGGGGATGTCAGCTTGATGGTGGTCATCCCGATGTTCAATTCGTCACCTCGGTTGTTAATCCGCTTGTAAGGGGCGAAGACACTCATTGTCCGTTGGTCGTCCTTTTTAGCGGTGAAACTTTCTTCGGGGTGGTTGATTTGGTATTCAGGTTTAGTTAACCAATAACCATTAGTAAACTTCATTATAAATTTCCTTTCTTAGATTAGTTGTTTTGGTTCCGAGCAGCGATTTCGGCGTTCATCTTTTCAACCTTTTCGTCAGTAAGACGGTAGAAGGCGAAGACAATCATGGCCAAGACAGTGACGATAATTGGGATAATGGTCGTAACCATCCGGATTCCGAACAGGCTGTGGGCAGTTTGGGTGTGGTTGGCAGCGAAGCCAAATGCAGCCAGGACGTAGCCAGGAACAACCCCACCAAGGGCCATCCCAAACTTGAAGAAGAAGCCGACAATGGCGTTGACAATCCCGTTCTCCCGCTTCCCGGTCTTCCATTCACCATAAGTGATGGTTTGGGGAACCAGTGCCCACTGGAACCCGGTGGAAAGGGTGACCCCGGCGGCTTCAACGGTCCGGCCGATGAAGGTCCAGGTGATGTTCGTTGCGGGAACGAGGAACATAATCAGGAAACCAATAACCGTGACCAGCAGGCTCCCTTGCATCAGGGCCTGGGTACCGAACTTACGGTTTAACCAAGGGGTGAGGGGCACCGTGATGAAGGCCGGCAGGGTTCCCAGCAGGTTGTACCATTGAATCAAGCCGGCGTTGTGGGCGTTGTAGGTCATGTAGTAGGCCCCAACGGAGTTAACGATGGACATTAAACCAAAGGTAATGATGAAGAAGATAGCCAGCGTCCGCAGTGGTTGGTTGATCTTCAGTTGGTGGAAGAGGTCAGAAACCTTAACAGAAGCTTCAGTATCAGCGGGCATGTGGATCCGTTCAACGGATTGGCTAAAGCAGAATACCAGCACTAAGGCCCCGGCGATCCCGTAAAGGACCATGGTTAAGAACCAACCGGTCTGAGAAGCGGCACCCGAGTAGTGGCCGCCGGAGAACAGCTTAACGAAAACGGGGACACCAAAACTAACCGCTAAGGAACCGAGGTTGGCCAGGACCATCCGGATGGAGGACATGGAAACCAGTTCCTTGTTATTCCGGGTCATGGCGGCGTTCAAAGAGCCGTATGGGACGTTAACTGTCGTATAGATAACGGACAGGCCGACGTAAGTAACGTAGGCGTAGATAAGCTTGCCCATTTGGCCAAGGTTTGGCACGTGGAAACAAAGGATGGCCATTACCGCCAGGGGCAGCCCCATGTAAAGGAGGTAGCCACGGTACTTACCAAAGCGGGTCGTGTGCTTGTCGATGAAGGTCCCGACGATCGGGTCGTTGATGGCATCAATCAGACGGACAATCAAGAACATCGTTGCCGCATCGGCAGCGGGGAGGCCGTAAATGTTTGTATAGAAGAACAACAAATACGTTGAAATGGTGGTGTAGATAAGGTTTTGGGCGAAGTCACCGGTTGCCCAACCAAATTTCTGACGCCATGGCAATTTGACGTCGGCGCTTGCAGTAGCAGCGTTATTCAATAGAATCACATCCTCAATAATAAATGATTACATGGGTTGTAAGTTAGTCTAACATACGAACAAACTGAGAATACCACCCTTGTTTGAAAATGTAAACGCTTTTTTACTGCTGCCTGGTTAGGGAGGGCAGCAAACGCTACTGATACCGAGACTTTGCTAAGGAAAAAATAATTTTACTAAGGAATACATAAAAGCTTTTACTTTTTGAAAAAATGTTCGGAAATATTATGGACAATTGTTCAGGTAACTGATAAACTAGGGGTGTAGTTTGATGTAAGCGAATTCACAAAAGAGGAGAGACTAAATAATGAAATTAACCCAAGCACAATTAGCAAAGTATATGGACCACACGATGCTGAAGCCTGAGGCCACTGCTGACATGATTGACAAGACGGTTGCAGAAGCCCGGAAGTACAATACTGCTTCCGTATGTATTAACCCATACTGGGTCAAGCGTGTTCACGAAGGTCTGCAGGGTACGGACATCAATACCTGCACGGTGATTGGGTTCCCTCTCGGAGCCACTTCGACAGCCAGCAAGGTTTTTGAAACCAAGCAGGCGATTGAAGACGGGGCCGATGAAATCGACATGGTGATCAACATTGGTGAATTGAAGGGGAAGAACGACCAAGCCGTGGAAGACGACATCCGGGCCGTGGCCGAAGCAACCCACAAAAAGGGCAAGCTCCTGAAAGTCATCATCGAAAACTGCCTGCTGACCAACGAAGAAAAGACCCGGGCATGCAAGCTGACCGTTAAGGGGGGCGCGGACTTCGTTAAGACGTCTACTGGCTTCTCCACTTCCGGTGCCAAGGCCCAAGACGTTAAGTTGATGCGGGAAGCCGTTGGCCCAGACTTTAAGATCAAGGCTGCTGGTGGGATCCACAGCCTGGCTGAAGCCTACGACATGATTGAAGCTGATGCCAACCGGCTCGGGGTTTCCGCTTCCGTTAAGATTTTGGAAGAAGCTGCTAAGCAAGACTAGTTTTTACCTGTCGACCTGATTGAGACTGGATACTGGAGGGGTCAAGATGTCATATAAACGTGTATTTGTTATTGTAATGGACTCGGTTGGTACTGGTGCTGCGCACGATGCGGATAAGTTCGATGATGTTGGGTCAGATACGTTAGGCCACGTTGGCGAATACTACAAGGGTAAGTTGGCCCTGCCTAACCTGGCTAAGATGGGGATCAGCAACCTCCGGGATACACCAATCGAAGGGGTACCTGTCGCTGACCCGGCCATCGGGGACTTCGGTAAGATGGAGGAAGTCTCTGCTGGTAAGGACAGCATGGACGGCCACTGGGAAATGATGGGCCTGCCGGTAATGAAGCCACTGTCGACGTTCCCGAACGGCTTCCCCCAAGAAATCGTTGATAAGCTGGAGAAGTTCTCCGGGCGAAGGGTCATTGTCAACAAGCCTTACTCCGGGACAGAAGTCATCCACGACTACGGGGAACGGCAGATGAAGACCGGCGAACTGATCCTCTACACGTCTGGGGACTCCGTAATGCAGATTGCCGCCCACGAAGACGTGATCCCGGTTAAGGAACTCTACAAGATCTGTGAATACGCCCGGACCCTGGTTAACGGCCCTGAATACACCGTGGGACGGATTATCGCCCGGCCATACGTCGGCCCCGACAAGGACCACTTCACCCGGACCGCTAACCGGCACGACTTCAGTCTGAAGCCGATTGGTGAGACCGATATGGACCGCCTGCGGGCTGCCGGTTACGACGTCATCGGGGTTGGTAAAATTAACGATATCTTCTCTGGTCAAGGAATTGACAAGGGCTACCATAACGAAAGCAACATGGACGGGATGGACCACGTTGACGAAGTGATGAAGCAAGACTTCACTGGTTTCTGCTTCACCAACCTGGTGGACTTTGATGCCATGTACGGCCACCGGCGGAATCCAAAGGGCTTTGGTCAGGCCCTGATGGACTTTGACAAGCGTTTGGGGACGGTTCTCAAGGAAATGAAGCCGGACGACCTGCTGATGATCACCGCGGACCACGGGAATGACCCTGGCTTCCGGGGGACGGACCACACCCGTGAGAACGTCCCGCTGCTGGTTTACTCCCCATCGATGAAGAAGACTAACCAGTCACTCGGCCTACGGAAGACCTTCTCCGACCTCGGGGCCACTGTTCTGGAGAACTTCAACGTTGACTCCGTACGGGGCACCAGCTTCTACAAGGAAATTAGTAACGACTAAGCGCGGTTAAGAGGAAAGGGGCGCTGACGATGCGAATGGTCGACGTTATTGACGCTAAACGAAATGGGAAGACCTTAACCGATGACCAGCTACAGTTTTTCGTGGATGGGGTAGTTGACGGGTCAATTCCCGACTACCAAATTGCGGCCTTGCTGATGGCCATCTACTTCCAGGGGATGACTAGCGCGGAACAGACGAGCCTGACGATGAAAATGATGCACTCAGGTGAGCACCTGGACTTAAGCAAGATTCCCGGGGTGAAGGTCGACAAGCACTCAACGGGCGGCGTTGGTGACAAGGTCAGCCTGCCCCTCGCGGCGATGGTGGCCGCCACTGGCATCCCGGTACCAATGATCTCTGGCCGGGGCCTGGGCCATACTGGTGGGACCCTCGATAAACTGGAGGCTATCCCCGGATTTAAGGTTGAAATCAGCGAACAGGCCTTCATTGACCAGGTTGCCCGGGAGAAATTGGCCATTGTCGGGGCCACCGGTGAAGTGGCACCCGCGGACAAGAAAATCTATGCCCTGCGGGACGTCACCGACACGGTGGACTCAATCCCCCTGATCGCCAGCTCAATCATGAGTAAGAAGATTGCGTCGGGGACAGATGCCCTGGTGATTGACGTTAAGACCGGTGCTGGGGCCTTCATGAAGACCTTGGACCAGTCGCGGGCCCTGGCTCACGCCCTGGTCGACATTGGCAAGCAGGCTGGCCTGCAGTGCATGGCCGTGATTTCCGACATGAACCAGCCACTGGGCAACAAGGTTGGCAACGCCCTTGAAATTGAGGAGTCAATTGATGTCCTCAAGGGGAAGGGCCCCGCTGACCTGACCGAACTAGTTCTGACACTAGGAAGCTACATGGTCGTAATGGGTGGCAAGGCCCAGACGCCAGAAGCCGCCCGGCAACTGCTGGAAAAGGTAGTTGCGGATGGGACGGCCCTGGACCGCTTTAAGGCGATGGTAATCGCCCAGGGTGGCGACCCCCGGGTAATTGATGACTACGCCGTGATGCCCCAGGCAAAGTACCAAATCCCGTACCGGGCCAAGCGTGCCGGAGTAGTAAGCAAACTGGCAGCCGATGAAATTGGGACCGCCAGCATGCTCCTGGGCGGTGGCCGGCAGAAGGCCGACGACCAACTGGACTACAGTGTGGGAATTGAACTCCACCATAAACTGGGCGACCAGGTCAAGGCTGGTGACACCCTGTTGACCATTTACAGCAACCAGGAGAAGGCCCCGGCGGTCGAAAAGCTGCTCGACGAAAGCATCGTCATCAGCGACCACTATGACAAACCGCAACTGATTCACGAAATTATCGAATAATTGAGGAGGAACAACGATGAGTACACATATTGGTGCCCAAATGGGCGACTACGCAGACACAGTTTTACTTCCGGGTGACCCGCTCCGGGCAAAATACATTGCCGAAAACTTCCTGGAAAATGTTAAGCAGGTTAACAGCGTGCGGAACGCCTTTGGCTACACCGGTGAGTACAAGGGCCACCGGGTATCTGTTCAGGGCTCTGGCATGGGGATCCCGTCCATGTCAATCTACATTAACGAACTGGTTAAGTTCTTTGGCGTAAAGACAATCATCCGGGTTGGTTCTTGTGGGGGAATTGCACCAGATGTTCACCTGCGTGACGTTATTTTGGCTCAGGGTTCCTCAACGGATTCGGCAGTGACGATGAACACCTTCGGCCCGGGCTTCCACTACGCCCCGTTGGCCGACTTTAAGCTGCTTGACTCCGCCTACCACGTTGCCGAAAAGTTGGGTATCGATGCCAAGGTCGGTGACATCTTTGCGGCTGACCGCTTCTACAACGACGAATTAGACATGGAGAAGCTGCGGGACTACGGCATCTTAGGGACGGAAATGGAGTCTGCTGGGCTCTACCTCCTCGCCGCTAAGCTCCACTTCCGGGCACTGTCCGTCCTGACCGTCAGTGACCTGATCTTTGGTGAGGAAAAGACGACCGCCGAAGAACGGGAGAAGACCTTCAACGACATGATCAACATTTCCCTGGAAACAGCAATCGCTGGTAAGTAATGGTATATAATGGACCGTGGAAAAGCGGCCATTTGATGAATTAAATAAGGGCCTGCTACAGAGTCATTCTGTTGCGGACCCTTATTTTAGTAAGGAGGAGAGCAATGGAAAGCGACGATCACAAGAAAATAAGCCAGGCCCTCAAGGTGGCCACCCTGTATTACCGGGAGGGTTATAACCAGCAAGATATAGCGACCGAACTGAATATTTCCCGGGCAACGGTGTCGCGCCTCTTGCAGTTTGGCCGTGACCAGGGGCTGGTAACCATTAAAATCAATAACCCCCTGGCCCCCCTCGACCAGCTACGCACCCGGTTACTAGAAAAATACCCGACCCTTAAAAAGGTCATCATTGTTCCGGGCAAGGATAACCCCCTGGAAGAGGTGGGAACGGCGGCGGCCCGGTACCTTGAGGAAATTGTCAAGGACAATGACATCCTCGGCCTGGGTTGGGGCCGGACCCTCTACCACGTTGCCTTACACATTGCGCCCAAGGACGTTAGTGGGGTCAAGGTCGTTCAGATGAAGGGGAGCGTTGCTAATACCGAGACGAAGAACTACGCTTTTGAAACCGTCAATACCTTTGCCAACGCTTTTCACACCCTTCCCCAGTACCTGCCGGTGCCGGTCATCTTTGACCACGCAAAGACCGAGAAGCTGGTGGCCAATGATACCCATATCAAGTACATCCTCCGTCTTGGGAAGGAAGCGGACATCGCGGTCTTCACAGTCGGGACCGTTCGGGATTCGGCCCTCCTCTTCCGGCTCGGCTACTTTACAAAAGAGGAGCAGGAGAAGCTCCAAAATGAGGCGGTTGGGGATGCCTTCTCCCGCTTTATTGACTCCCGTGGCCGGGTGGTCGACCACGACATTAACGAGCGGACAATTGGCATTGACCTGACGGAGCTCCGGAAGAAGAAACACAGCGTGCTGGTGGCGGCCAATGTGGCTAAGGTCCCGGCAATTAATGGTGCTTTGACGGCTGGGTACGCCAATACCCTGGTAATTGATCAGGAAAGTGCGAACGATTTACTAGCTTTTTCGCCGAAATCTTAACTTTTTCTTGATTTTGTGCCTAATTCCTAGTAGCATTGACCTAACCAAAATTAAGGAGTGTGTATGATCAATGTCAAATTGGGACACAAAGTTTGCCAAAAAGGGCTTAACTTTTGATGATGTTTTACTGATTCCCGCCGAAAGTCACGTTTTACCAAATGAGGTTGACCTCAGTACCCGCTTAGCTAAGAATATTAAGCTTAATATTCCATTGATTAGTGCCGGAATGGATACTGTTACCGAAGGACCAATGGCAATTGCGATGGCCCTTCAAGGTGGCCTTGGCGTTGTTCATAAGAATATGTCAATCCAAGCCCAGGCAGGGGAAGTTGCCAACGTTAAGAGTGTGGTTGTTCCCGCTAGTGCCACTCGGGCAGCGGTTGACGACCAAAACCGCCTTCTCTGTGCAGCCGCCGTTGGGGTAACCAGCGACACCTTTGAACGGGCAGAGGCCCTTTTGAAGGCTGGTGCCGACGCCATCGTGATCGATACGGCCCACGGTCACTCTGCTGGGGTGCTGCGGAAGATCAAGGAAATCCGCGACCACTTCCCTGACGTTACCCTGATTGCCGGGAACGTGGCAACTGGTGAAGCCACCAAGGCCCTTTATGATGCCGGGGTGGACGTTGTGAAGGTCGGCATTGGCCCTGGTTCCATCTGCACTACCCGGGTGGTTGCCGGTGTTGGTGTTCCCCAGATTACGGCCATTTACGATGCCGCTTGCGTTGCTCGTGAATACGGCAAGCCAATCATCGCCGACGGGGGGATCAAGTACTCTGGTGACGTTGTGAAGGCCTTAGCTGCTGGTGGAAACGCGGTAATGCTGGGGAGCATGCTCTCCGGAACGACCGAAGCACCTGGACAGATCTTTGAGGACCAGGGTGTTAAGTACAAGGCTTACCGGGGGATGGGTTCCGTTGGTGCCATGGCCCAGGCCCACGGTTCCTCCGACCGTTACTTCCAAGGCGGGGTAAACGAGGCCAACAAGCTTGTTCCTGAAGGAATTGAAGCCCGGGTTAAGTACAAGGGTGACGTTTCCGACGTTGTCTTCCAAATCGACGGGGGCCTGCGCTCCGGGATGGGTTATGTTGGTGCCCCTGACATCCCAACCTTGATCGAAAAGGCCCAATTCGTTCAAATCACGAACGCCGGCCTGCGGGAGTCCCACCCACACGACGTTCAAATCACGAAGGCCGCTCCAAACTACAAATAAGCGTTAAGTATATAAGAAAAGCCCAGGACGATCCAGAAGTCGTCCTGGGCTTTTCTTTTTACTGCGTAACCATGCACGGGACCGGGTAAACTGGTACAATCGATATTGAAATCGGATGCACAATTTGGGGGACATAACTATGGATAATCAAGAACCACAGGAACATTTTGAACGCCGGCGCGATTACCGGCAACAAAACCAGGGCCCGCGCCATCGCGGGTGGAAGATTTTTGGAATCATTGTCTTGTTGTTGGTAGTCGTTGCTGGGATCTACGGCTTCGTTGCCTGGCACAACGTCAAGGTCACTACCAATGACATGTACACGTCGGCGGGGGCGACCCGGCGGCGGGACGGTCAGAAGGTTTTAAAGCAGCGGCGGCCAGTGTCCATCCTGCTGCTGGGGACGGATACCGGGGCCCTTGGCCGGTCGTACAAGGGCCGAACGGATACGATCATGCTGCTGACGATTAATCCCCAGACCAACAAGTCGGAGATTGTCAGCATTCCCCGGGACATGAAGGTTAACCTGCCGGGCTACCCGGACGACTCGCCGGCCAAGATCAACGCGGCCTACACTTACGGTGGGGTCAAGGAAACGATCAACGTGGTTCAAAAGCACTTCAATATCCCCGTTGACTTCTACGTCCTGGTAAACATGGGTGGCCTGAAAAAGGCGATTAATCAAGTCGGTGGGGTCACGGTCACCTCCCCGTTGACCTTTGACTACGAAGGGAGTCACTTTGAAAAGGGGCAATCCTACCACCTGAACGGCACCCAGGCCCTACGCTTTAGCCGAATGCGGTACGACGATCCGAATGGTGACTATGGCCGGCAGCAGCGGCAGAAGCTAATCATTAAGGCCCTTTTGAAGAAGTCGGTTTCTTACAAGACGGTCCTCAACCAGAAGTTCCTGAAGTCCATTTCAGACAACTCCAAGACTGACCTGACATTTGATGACATGCTCCAGTTGGCCCGGCACTACCGGAAGGCAACGAAGAACATTGGTCAGGACCACGCCCAGGGGAAGGGTGACGAAGAGGATGGTCAAGCCTTTGAAGTAGTTCCGCGAGACGAACAGCAACGGGTTTCGAACCTGCTTCGGAAGAGCTTAGGCCTGGAAACCGCCAACTTGGACGCGGATAACTAATATTTCCTTAAAGCTGGGGCAAAATAATCGTTTTACCAAGAAAGTCAGCTATAATATTGAACTAGAGTACTCGTAATAAATAAGGAGTGGCCATATAATGAAGATTTTAGTTGTTGATGATGATAAGGAAATTGTCCAATTACTGGAGATTTACATTCGTAATGAGGGTTACGAGCCGGTTGCCGCTTACAACGGTAAGGAAGCTTTGACCAAGCTCAACACGACACCGGACATTAACCTGGTCATCTTGGATTTGATGATGCCCGAAATGGACGGGATGGAGGTCATCAAGCAGGTCCGGAAAGACTCCGATATCCCGATCCTGGTCCTTTCCGCTAAGACGGCCGATATGGATAAGATTCAGGGCCTGATTTCCGGGGCGGACGACTACGTTACCAAGCCGTTTAACCCCCTGGAAGTAATGGCCCGGGTAAAGTCTTTGCTGCGGCGGACCCAGGGCGAGGTCACCAATGACCAACCGGACGTCTTAAACGTGGGCCCGCTGATCATCAACAAGGATTCTCACGAGGTTAAGACCATCAAGGGAGACGTTATCCAGTTGACGGCCCTCGAATTCGGGATCCTCTACCTGCTGGCCAGTCACCCGAACCGGGTCTTCTCCGCTGACGACATTTTTGAACGGGTTTGGCAACAGGAGAGTGTTGTCTCCGCCAAGACGGTCATGGTCCACGTGAGCCACTTGCGGGATAAAATCGAAGAAGCCACGAACGGTGAGAAGGTCATCCAAACCGTTTGGGGCGTTGGCTACAAGGTTGAAAACCACTAATCTAATCACTTCCTGGGGGTAAAAGAGTGAAGTTAACGGGACGGGAAAAAAGTTCATTAATCTTTGAAGGGGTCGTGACCGTCATCCTGCTGGTCCTCCTCAACATGGCGATTATTACGATTATCCAGGATGTCATCCAGAGTAATCCGGGGGTGACGAACGGGATCTTCATGATTAAGCAATCGTTACGGGTCGGCCCACTACAAACACAGATTTGGAGCTACCAGCGGATCCTAATTATCATCTTCGTAATCATCGACATTTGGGTCGTCTGGTGGCGGCTCCGGCGGCGGTACCACCTTTATCAGATGAACCACATCATCGCCGAACTCCACTACATTGCCCAGGGCCACCTGGACCACCGGATTCCCTTCCGTTTGAAGGGCAACCAACAGCACGTGATCAGCTCCGTTAACGCCCTGGTTGACAGTGCCGTTAAGTCCATGGACGACGAACGAAAGATTGAAAAGTCAAAAGACGAGCTGATTACCAACGTCAGTCACGACCTGCGGACCCCACTGACTTCCATCATCGGCTACCTGGGTTTGATTGAGGACAAGCAGTACCAAAATGAGGAAGATATCCTGAAATACACCCATACGGCCTACGAGAAAGCCAAGCAGATGAAGAACCTGGTCGAGGACCTGTTTGAATACACGAAGGTCCAGCAGCACGGCGCCCCGGTCAACATCATGCGGGTTGACCTCAACCAGTTGCTTGAACAGCTAACGGCCAGTTTTGAGTTAGAGGCCCAGCACCGGGGAATTGAGATCACATCAAAGGTGATTCCCAACCCGCTGATGATCGAAGCCGACCCCGAAAAACTCGGCCGGGTATTTAGCAACTTGGTTGCCAACGCCCTGAAATACGGGAATGGGGCCAGTTACATCCGCCTGGACGCCCGGCAAAAGGCTGACCATGTGGTGGTAACGGTCGCCAACGATGGGACCCCAATCCCGAAGGCGTCGGTTGACCATATCTTCGAGCGCTTTTACCGTGCCGAGGCGTCACGGTCGCGGGCAACCGGGGGTACCGGTCTGGGATTGGCAATCGTCAAAAGTATCGTCGACTTGCACCACGGAAGTGTCCGGGTAACGTCTGATGATAATGAGACAGCCTTCATTGTCAGTCTCCCCTTAAAACAAGTGAATAAATAATAAACAAAAGCAGAAAATTTCCCGGGAAATTTTCTGCTTATTTATATTCAAGTAATTTATTGTATGTTAGACTTAAAGGGCATTGTGTTGCCTTAATTATCAATATGTTGACATATAATTGGAGGAAATTCTGTGGCTAAAGCACAAATAAATCCAGAAAAAGCACGGTGGCTGGAGGTCCTCGGAATTGCCATGCCACTATGCCTAAGCTACATCCCAATTGGGCTGGCTTGCGGTATTTTGTTACATGCGGCGGGGTTCAACTTTATCATGACCCTGGTTGTATCAATCGTTGTTTTCTCTGGTGGAGCCCAATTTATTTTAGCTTCATTGCTGACGATTAACGCACCACTATCATCAATATTTGTAACCTTGTTCTTCTTGGAACTACGGTATGCGTTACTGGGTTCTAGTTTATCTAAGTACATTAAAAACGAATCTCAACACCTTATCTGGCTGTTTGCGGTTTCGATGAACGACGAAAACTATGCGATCAACTACTTGAAATTTGCAACGGATAAGAAGTGGACACCAAAGGACGCCCTGCTGGTTGAACACTACTCACTGCTTTCGTGGTCAGTGGCGAACATGGTCGGGGGCCTGATTGGGAGTACGATTTCAATCAACCTTGAGGTGGTTGACTTTGCCTTAACGGCCCTGTTCCTGTACATGATTGTGATGCAAGTTCAAAACCACCTGACCCTGTTGATCAGCTTGCTGACGGCAGTTCTCGCGGTCTTCTTTATGGTTTTGACGCACAGCATCCTTGGGGTTGTGATTGCTACTTTGATCGCATCGTTTATTGGTTTCCTGATTGAGAACACTGTTCGTCACCACAGCAAGGTTCCGGAAAAGAACTGGTTCTTAACGAAGATGTTCCGGCCGAAGATCACCCGGACAACGGTTGAGGACCAGCAGGAACGCAGTGAGCTGAAGAAGAATGGCCCGGTAGAACCAGGCAAGGACGAGACGGACGGTAAATAGTGGGGATAAAGATGGAACAACTACTTAGTAATGCACCGGTGTTACTGGCTGACATCGGTCACAATAAAATCTTATATCACCTGGTGGTAATTGTACTGGCCGCAATTGCGGCGTTCATTCCACGGTACTTTCCAATTCTCTTCTTCTCGACGCGGAAAATTCCGGAATGGTTTAACGAGTGGATGAAGTACGTCCCGGTGAGCTTATTCACCGCCCTGGTCGTTAAGAACGTCTTCATCACCACCGCTGGTTATCACTTTGTGCCTTTTGGCCACGTAGAACAAATCTTTGCGGCTTTGATTGTAATGGTAATTGCCTACTTTACCCGATCGATGTCAATCTCTGTGATTGGGGGATTAGTTGCGGTCTGGCTGTTGAGCATGGTAATTTAATACTAAGGATAACGATTATGGGTCAGCTTTTCGATTGTAAGTCAATTGGAAGCTGACCTTTTTTAATGTTCGTATTTTAAAAGCTAGCATAAGCGAACATTCGGAATGGAAACGCCTTAAAATTAGGACTTGATTAGAATCAAAAATTCCCCTTGTTATTACACTAATGTTATGATACCTTTTAAACACCGAATTAATCCGGCTATTATTTATTTATTGTTCGTGTTTTTGTAGAAAAGGAGACGGGGTTAATGGTAAAGACAAGGAATCGATATGGTGTGGCCCTTGCGGGAGTTGTTCTTCACTTGATGATTGGTGGCGTCTACGCCTGGAGTGTGTTTACAAAACCAATTGCGCAGCAGACGGGATGGAAGGAAACGGCGGTCTCGTTTGCCTTTAGTTTAGCAATCTTTTTCCTGGGAATGTCAGCGGCGTTCATGGGTCGACTAGTAGAAAAGTTTGGTCCGACCGTTACGGGGACGATTTCCAGCATCTGCTACGGTAGCGGAATTGCCCTGACTGGGCTGGCGGTCCAAAGTCACCAGCTCTGGCTGCTATACCTGGCATACGGGGTTATCGGTGGCCTCGGCCTTGGTTCGGGCTACGTTACCCCGGTTTCAACCATTATTCGTTGGTTCCCGGACAAGCGGGGGCTTGCAACCGGCCTGGCAATCATGGGCTTTGGCTTTGCGGCCTTATTGACAGGGCCAGTTGCCCAACACCTGATGGCAGTTGTCGGCCTTGCTAATACTTTCTATGTGTTGGGGATCTTCTATTTTGTAGTTATGATTATTGCGGCCCAATTTATTAAAAAGCCGCGGCCCCATGAGTTACCGCAAGCAATTGCGGCAAATGCCCAACGGGTTAGCCTGACTGGCCAGGAACTGACGGCCAACCAAGCGTTAAAGACCCGGACGTTTGCTTTCCTCTGGTTCATGTTCTTTATTAACATCACCACGGGGATTGGCCTGGTTTCGGCAGCTTCTCCAATGGCCCAGAACATGACGACGATGACTGCTGCGGCCGCCGCTGTGATGGTTGGAATCATCGGCCTCTTCAACGGATTTGGCCGGTTGGCCTGGGCAACCCTGTCCGATTATATTGGTCGCCCGTTGACCTATAGCTTAATCTTCGTGTTGGACATTGTGATGCTCTTTATCCTCTTGTTCTTTAAGACACCATTCGTCTTTGCTCTGGCCCTGTGCTTGCTGATGTCGTGCTACGGTGCTGGCTTTTCAGTAATCCCCGCCTACCTGGGGGATGTCTTTGGTACCAAGCAACTGGGCGCCATCCACGGTTACATCCTCACCGCCTGGGCGGCCGCCGGAATGGTGGGGCCCATCCTTTTGTCATACACGCATCAGGTCTTACATAATTACTACGTCACGCTGGTTGTCTTTGTAATTATTGATGTTTTGGCAATGCTCGTTTCCGTCCTGATTCAAAAGGACTTTGTTGCTCACCGGGCGGTTAAGGGAGTCGACTAGGGGTGTTGACTTTTGGCCCGATAGCCGTTATTATCATTACTAACAAATTTACCTTTAAACTAGTCCAGAGAGGCTAAGAAGGATTTCAATTGTGCGTTACCAAAAACGGTCTTCTTAGCCCACTGCTAAGGAGGCTTTTATTTTACAGAATTTCTCCAGCCGCCAGTAGTGGGTTCCAAGAATCGGGTGCGGAACCATCAATCAATCTAGGGTATTTTGTTGAATACGAAAACCATTTAATTGACTCCTGTGAGAGCAAAACGGTACGGTGTTTGGCATTGTTTAAGAGAAGAGAAAAAGCACAGCGCTCACTTAACCAGGAGGGATTAAGTGGGCGCTGTTTTTGATTGCGCGAAAGGAGCATTCTCTGATGGAAGAAGCACAACGGTTGGCAGTCGAGCTGCCTGGCCTATCGCTAAAGAATCCGGTTATCCCGGCGAGCGGTACCTGTGGCTATGGTCAGCAAATTGCCCGTAACTATGATTTGAATTTGCTAGGGTCCTTGGTACTGAAGTCGACGACCCTGCATGCCCGGTCGGGGAACCCCCAGCCCCGGGTTTGTGAAACGAGTGCCGGTTGGTTAAACGCCAACGGCCTGCAAAACGTGGGGATCCAAGCGGTCGTGAACGAAAAGCTGCCCTGGCTGAAGGCCCACTATCCTCACTTGCCAATCATCGCGAGTGCGGCCGGCTTCTCCACGGCGGAATACGAGACGGTCGTCCACCAGTTGGGTCAGGCACCGGAAGTCAACGCCATTGAGTTGAACGTTTCCTGCCCTAACGTTAAGCACGGTGGCCTGGCGATGGGTACCGACCCAGCGGTCTTAGAAGACCTGACCCGGAAGGTTGTCAAGCAGGCTGCGGGGACACCGATCTACGTCAAACTGACCCCGAACGTTACCAACATTGTTCCCCTGGCCCAGGCGGCCGAACGGGGTGGTGCTAATGGTCTGACAATGGTCAACACCCTGACCGGATTAAGCATCGACCTCAAGACCCGGCGCCCTGTCCTGGCTAACGTTACCGGTGGCTTATCGGGCCCGGCCATTAAGCCATTGGCCCTGCGGATGATTCACCAGGTCCGGTCTGTCTCCAGCCTGCCAATCATCGGGGTTGGGGGGATTGAAACCGCTGAGGATGTCCTGGAATTCATGATGGCCGGGGCCAATGCCGTCGAGGTGGGAGCTGCCAGTTTCCATGACCCGCTGGCCTGCCCACGGATTGTGGCGGACCTGCCCCTGGTAATGGACCGGTATGGAGTTAAGAAGTTGACGGACCTGTGGGAGGTAAAGTTTTGAAACGATATTCACCAATGGTGGCAATTGATGTTGCCACAAAAAACGAAGCGCTGGACCTGTTTGACCGGCTGACCGTTGAGCCGCGGCCAATCCTCAAGATTGGGATGGAGTTGTACTATCACTTTGGCCCGGAAATAATTAAGGAGGCCCAAAGCCGCGGTTTTAAGATTTTCCTGGACTTAAAGCTCCACGACATTCCCAATACCGTTAAGCGGGCAATGTTTGTCCTCGGCCAGCTGGGGGTCGACTTTACCACGATCCACGCTGCTGGAGGGAGTGAAATGGTGGCCGCCGGAGCCACGGGCCTGAAGGAAGGGGCACAGGCTGCCGGCCTTCCGACACCGAAGCTGCTGGCGATTACACAGCTAACTTCAATTGACGAGCAAATCTTACACGACGAGCAGCACGTTGACCTGTCCCTGGTGGAATCAGTCCAGTCCTACGCCCAGCTGGCGAAGAAGGCCGGCGCGGACGGGGTCGTTTGCTCAGCCCACGAAGTTCAGGCAATTCGCCAGGTAACGGGTCCGGACTTTCTCTGTGTCACCCCGGGGATCCGGCCGCAGAACTTTGCTAAGGGGGACCAAAAGCGGGTCGTCACTCCCCACCAGGCCCATGACCTGGGGAGCAACGCCATTGTGGTCGGACGGCCGATCACCCAAAGTGCGGACCCGGTCAAAGCATACCAGGAGATTGAAGAAGAATTTTTAACGGAGGAAGATTAAGATGAGTTACGCAGAAACAGTTGCTAAGGACCTTTTGGAAATTCACGCGGTAACCCTGAGCCCCGACAAGCCTTACACCTGGGCCAGTGGCCTGCATTCACCAATTTACACCGATAACCGGTTAACGATTTCGTACCCGGCAGTCCGGAAATCCATCTACCAGGGGATGGCTGCCCTGATTAAGGAACACTTCCCGGAAGTCGCCGTGGTTGCGGGAACCGCGACGGCGGGAATTCCGCATGCCGCCTGGGTGGCCGAAGAACTGGGGAAACCCCTGATTTACGTGCGGTCCAAGCCCAAGGACCATGGTCGCGGCAAGCAAATTGAAGGGGTCCTAAAGGCCGGTGAAAAGGTGGTCGTGATTGACGACCTGATCTCCACTGGTGGGAGCGTCCTCAACGCGGTCGCCGCGGTCAACAAGGCTGGTGCGGAGGTCATTGGCGTTGTTTCCGTCTTTACTTACCAATTACCAGCGGCGGACAAGAACTTCGCGGCGGCCGGCTTGAACTACTACTCCGTTACCAACTATCCGACCCTGGTTAACGTCGCCAAGGAAAATGGCCTGATCAGTGAAGCCCACCTTTCTTCTCTGAATGAGTGGCGACAGGATCCGGCGGCTTGGAGTGCCAAGCACTAGGCAAAGGATTTTTTTGAAAGTCTGTTATAATACTTACAGAAAGTGAGTGATTATTAATGGATAAGGAAGGAATTCGCCAACACGTTCTGGAGACGGCTAACCGACGTTACGCAACCAAAAAGTACGACCCGCAGCGGTACATTTCTCCGGAAGACTGGCACACCATCTTAGAAGTGGGCCGGCTTTCACCTAGTTCCTTTGGTTATGAGCCTTGGAAGTTTATCCTGATTAATTCCCCGCAGGTTAAGAAGGACATTCGGCCCTTCGCCTGGGGAGCGGCTAATAGTCTCGACGGGGCCGACAAGTTACTGCTGATCCGGGCACGGACAGACGTGACCTACGACAGCGACTATGTTCGTCACCTGGTGTCTGACGTTAAGCACCACCAATACTCACCAGATTCAAAGCCTTCCCAGGCCTTCAAGCACTTCCAGGAAAACGACCTGGGGATTAAGAATGACCAGGAGCTCTTTGATTGGGCCAGCAAGCAGACCTACATTGCAATGGCAAACATGATGACGACAGCAACCGAGCTCGGTATTGACTCCTGTCCGATTGAGGGCTTCAACTACGCGAAGATGAACGAATACCTAAGCAAGCGGGGAATTATCGACCCGCAGCACTGGCGCGTTTCGGTAATGGTCAGCTTCGGTTACCGCGACCAGTCAATCAAGCCTAAGGTTCGGCAACCGCTGACGGCAATTTACGAAGAATTAAAGTAGAAATGAATAAAGCCCGTAAATCCGGCATTTAATTGCTGAATTTACGGGCTTATTTCTTGGCCATTTTACAGAAACGGTTGACATTCACCGTCGTAACGATTAAAGTATCATTAAAATATTATTAGAAACATGGAAAGAATATTAGAGAGAAGCGGATAAGTATGACACGAAAAGTTGGTGTGATTGGCCAAGGGCACGTTGGTGAGACCCTGGCGAATAATCTGTTGGTGACCGGGACCGTGGATAAGCTAGTCCTAATTGATACAAACGAAAAGAAACTGAACGCGAACGTAACTGACTTCGAGGACGCAGCGGCGAACCTGCCGACCCACACAAAGGTCCTTCGTAATGATTACGGGGCCCTGAGTGATGCCGACGTGGTAGTGATCGCGGTTGGCGATATTGGCATCCAAAATGACGATGTCAAGCATGACCGCTTCATGGAACTAAAGGTGAACAGCCACGCTGCCAAGGAAGTCGGGACCAAACTGAAGGAGGTCGGTTTCAACGGTGTCCTGGTTTCAATCAGTAATCCCTGCGACGTCATTGCGGCTCTCTTCCAAAAGTACACCGGTCTGCCAAAGAACCAGGTGATTGGGACTGGGACCCTGCTTGACACCGCCCGCCTCCACAAGGTTGTTGGTCAGGCCCTAAACGTTGATCCCCGTTCGGTAACCGGCTACGCACTGGGCGAACACGGCAACTCCCAGTTTGCGGCATGGTCACAGGTCCGTGTCCTCGGTCAAAACATTACCGACCTCGCTGCCGCCAGTGATGACCTGGACTTAGACGCCCTTGCCGAAGCCACCAAGGCCGGCGGTTACACCGTTTTCCACGGCAAGCTTTACACCAACTTCGGGATTGCGGCGGCCGCTCTCCGGTTGGTTACCGCCATCCTTAACGATGCCAACATTGAGCTGCCGTGCTCCAACTTCCGTGAGGAGTACGGGACCTACTGCGGCTACCCTGCTATCATTGGCAACGGTGGGGTGGTCAAGCAACTGCAGCTGAACTTGACGCCCGATGAGGAAAAGAAGTTAGCCAAGTCAGCAAACTACATTCGGACTCGCTTTGACGAGACTGCCCAAAAGTTAGCAGCGGAATAAGCAGGAACACCACTCCTGATAATAAAAAAGCTGGAAGAAAGGCACTTGGATGCTTTTCTTCCAGCTTTTTAACTTTAACTCTTAGTCCTTGTACATGTAGTCCCGGGTCATCGGCAGGTTCTTGCCAGAAGGCCCCTTAGTGATCAAGAACTGGATAACATCGATGTTTCCGGATTCGAAGGAAGCGGCACATGCCTGCAGGTAGAGGTCCCACATCCGGGTGAAGCGTTCACCCATCATATCCTGGATCTGGTTCCGGTTGGCGTTGAAGTTGGCGTCCCAGATCTCCAGGGTGCGTTGGTAGTGGCGGCGCAGCATTTCCATGTCAGCCAGTTGCATGTGGTTTTCGACAATGTGACCAACCATTTCTTGCAGGCCGGGAATGTAGCCACCAGGGAAGATGTACTTGTTGATCCAACCATTGTAGGCCCCACCCTGTTGCCGGGTGATTCCGTGAATGAGGGCCACCCCGTTATTACTGAGATAGCGTTGAACGTCCTTGAAGTACAGGCCCAGGTTTTCCTTACCAACGTGTTCGAACATCCCCACTGAGGTGATGTAGTCCCAGGTCTGGTCACCGAGCTCCCGGTAGTCGAATAGCTTGACTTCGGCAACGTCTTCCAAGCCTTCGTCCTTAATCTTCTGTTGGACAAAGCGGAACTGTTCCTCACTCAGGGTGACCCCGGTGACCTTGAGGCCAAATTCCTTGGCGGCGGTCAGCATCAGGGTTCCCCAGCCACAACCAATGTCTAAGAGGGTCTTGCCAGGCTTCGGGTCCAATTTCTTCAGAATGTGGTGAACCTTGGCTTCCTGGGCCTTCGTCAGGTCATCCCAGTTGCCATCCGTGAAGTAGGCACATGAGTAGGTCATCGTGTCGTCCAACCAGAGCTTGTAGAAGTCGTTCCCCACGTCGTAGTGACTTTGGACGTCGGATTGACTTTCCTTTTCGGAGTGCCCTTGCTTTGGTAAGAACTTCCGGAACTTAGAGCTGCGCATGAAACTACCGGCGCTTTCGTAGGCGGATTCAATGAGCTTTTGGATGCTGCCATCGATTTCAATCTTACCGTCCATGTAGGCTTCTCCGAGGGCAATTGAGGCGTTCTTGGTAACATCACGAATCGGAATCTTCTCCTTAAAGGTGATGGTTACCTCGGGGTCGCCGTTACCGTAAACCACGCTCTTGCCATCCCAGAAGACAACCTTAACTGGGATCGTAAATGAATGGCTTAGCAGTGACTTGTAGAACGTCTTTTCTAGCATTTCAACGTTTCCTTCTTTCTCAAATTAATAGGATTATTATAACACCCCGTAAATTAATTCAAGGAAAAGAAGTTTCAAATCTCCCAAATATTTGAAAATCCTTATATAATTATAATTATGAGAAAGGGTGATCATATGGTTGATGCTTGGCATCGCTTTATTAAAAATGTGGAGCTGCGACGGTTTGTAGTGCTCGCGATAATTATCGTGGTCCTTTGGATGGTCCGGTCAATGATGAACATGATTTTGTTTACCTTTATCCTGACCTACATCGTCGTTAACTGGGTCCACCTGGTCCGACGGTGGCTTCCCAAACTATCGCCAGCCATCATTACGGTGGTGACCTACGTCCTGTTGCTTTTGCTATTGTACTTCGGGGTTACCAAGTACCTGCCAGTCCTGGTTCGCCAAATTATCAAAATGGTTAATTCGGTGGTGAAGTTCTACGAGACCAACGACACAACGGCCTTTTACCACTATATTAACCACTACGTCAGCACGGCGACGATTATGAACCAGGTGAAGCATGGCATCTCACTCGCCGTCAGCACGCTGACCAGCATTGGGGTCGTGACTGCGACCTTCCTTTTGTCACTGATTTTGAGCTTCTTTTACACCTTGGAGCTTGACCAGATGGAAAGTTTCTCCCGGCTCTTCCTCGACAGCAAGTTCAGCTGGTTCTTCCAGGACGTGGCCTACTTCGGTAAGAAGTTTACCAATACCTTCGGGGTCGTCTTGGAGGCCCAATTCTTCATCGCCATCTGCAACACGGTGATTACAACGGTGTGCCTGACCGTGATGAAGATGCCGCAGATTTTTGCGTTGGCGCTGATTGTCTTCATCTTCAGCCTGGTACCGGTTGCCGGGGTGATTATTTCTACGATTCCCCTCAGCTTGGTGGCCTACTCTGTTGGCGGCCTGCGGGACGTGGTTTACATTATCATCATGGTGATCGTTATCCACGCCATCGAGGCCTACGTTTTGAACCCCAAGTTCATGTCCAGCCAGACCGATCTGCCAATCTTCTACACCTTCGTGGTTCTGCTGGTCAGCGAGCACTTCTGGGGTACCTGGGGTCTCATTGTCGGGGTCCCCATCTTCACCTTCCTGCTTGACATCCTCGGTGTTAAGTCGATTCACCACCACCGTAAGTCACGGCGAGCCTGAGTCTTGTGTAATCCTGTACATTAATGGAAATTGAAAAGGAAAAACAAATTTATTACGAACAAAAATAGTAAATGGTGAGCAAGCTAATTATCCGCTTAGCAATGCCGTCATTACGGCCTCAATGAGCTAAAAAGGATCGTTGGCTTGCTCATTTTCTTTAAAATTGTTCACAAGGCAGCGAGCAAAGTGTGAAGGGGCACCAATGTGAGCAGTGATCAATCTTGTGCTTGTTTTCTGAAAAGATTAGAATTTAATTATAACGTAACTTGAAGGACAGACGAGGTGGATATAAATGGAAAAACAATTACATGGTTCAGATGTCATCATCGATAGCTTACGCAAACACGGTGTTGACCTGGTATTCGGGATCCCGGGTGCTAAGATTGACCGCTTGTTTGAAGGCCTTGACGGCAAGGAAAGCACGGACGCACCAAAGCTGATTGTCACCCGGCACGAGCAAAACGCGGTCTTTATGGCCCAGGCCTATGCCCGCTTGACTGGTAAGACCGGGGTGGCCATCAGTACTTCCGGTCCGGGGGTTGGTAACCTGACGACCGGGATCATGACGGCCAATGCAGAAGGGGACCCGGTCCTGGCCATCGGTGGTCAGGTCCAACGGAAGGACCTCCACCGTTTAACTCACCAGAGCACCCCGTCTGCCGAAATTATGGCCCCAATCACCCAGTACAGTGCTGAAATCCAGGACCCGGACAACATTTCCGAAACGATGGCCAACGCATTTGAGGCCAGCCAGGGTTCACCAAAGGGGGCGGCCTTTGTCAGCCTGCCGCAAGACGTTGACGATGCGGTCGTTAATGAAAAGCCCCTGCCAATCTACGAGGCCCCGAAGATGGGTCCCGTCGATGCCGATAACTTGGCAAAGTTAGTTGACCTGGTAAAGAACAGCAAGATGCCCGTCATCCTGGTCGGCCAACGGGGCGGTAACGAAGAGGTCACCGCTGCTTTACGGCAGCTCCTCCGGGACTACTCCTTCCCCGTTGTTGAAACCTTCCAGGCCGCGGGGGTTGTCTCCCGTGACCTAGAGGAACAGTCCTACTTTGGCCGGGTGGGTCTCTTCCGCAACCAGGTTGGTGACCAGCTCCTCCAACAAAGTGACCTGGTAATCGCCGTTGGTTATGACGCAATTGAATACGAACCACGGAACTGGAACAAGGAAGGACAACTGCGGATTGTCAACCTGGATACCCAACCGGCCCAGATTGACAACCACTACACTCCAATCATGCAGATGGTCGGTGACATTGCCACCAGCCTGAAGCAGTTTGACCAGCTGCTGAAGGGGTACAGCTACCCGGCAGCGGCCAAGAAGCAACTTGCCACCTACAAGCAACAATTGGATAAGGACAAGCAGATTGAGGCACCCCAAAGTCATGGGGTCAGTCACCCGCTAGCGGTTGTCCAAGCCATTCAGGAAAATGTGACTGACGACATGATCGTTTCCTTGGACGTTGGTTCCCACTACATCTGGATGGCCCGGCACTTCCGTTGTTACCAACCGCGCCACTTGCTGATCAGTAACGGGATGCAGACCCTCGGGGTAGGCCTGCCATGGGCAATGGTTGCCGCCATGCTCCACCCAGAACACAAGGCCGTTGCTGTCTGTGGTGACGGGGGCTTCCTCTTCTCCGGGGTCGAATTGGCTACGGCTGTCCAGCACCACCTGAACCTGGTAACGATTGTCTGGGACGATGGTGGTCACTACGACATGGTTAAGTTCCAGGAAGAAATGAAGTACCCAGAGGCTGCCGGGGTTAACTTCGGTAAGTGTGACGTTGTTAAATTCGCCGAAAGCTTTGGTGCTACTGGCCTGCGGGTTGAAAAACCGGCCGACCTGAAGAAGACCCTGCACAAGGCCTTCAACATTGATGGCCCCGTGGTGGTCGATGTTCCAGTCGACTACAGCAACAACAAGGACTTAGCAGCCCACTTGATTGATTCACAATTAGGTTAATGAAAGGAAATGATCTTATCAGTACTTTGTACGAACACGGTACGTTAGCTTCTTTGATGGCTGGTAACATGGACGGGACGATCACCGTTGCCGACCTGTTAAAACATGGTTCGACGGGAATTGGGACCTTTAACGGGCTCGATGGTGAGGTAATCATCCTCGATGGTGAGGTTTACCAGGCGGTATCTGATGGGCACGTTAACCACGTGACCGACCGGCAAGCTAAGATGCCATTTGCCTCGGTCCACACCCCAGAAGATCTGGAGAAGATTGAACTGTCTAATGTTGACTTCACGGCATTAAACGGCGACTTTGTTGAAAAGCACGCGCTGAAGAACGTCTTTGCCGCACTGCGGTTAAAGGGAAAGTTCAACCACGTCAAGGTGCGGATTGCACCTAAGCAGGAGAAGCCATACCCAAGCCTGCTGGAAGTTGCCAAGGGCCAACCAACGTTTACCAATGACAACGTTGCGGGGACGATTATTGGTTACTACGCCCCAGAAATCTTTGGCAGTGTTACCGCGGCCGGTTGGCACCTCCACTTCATCAGTGATGACCGTCAGTTTGCTGGTCACCTCTTGGAGTTCAATGCGGACCAGTTGACTGGTGACCTGCAGATCTTTGATAACTTGCAGCAGCACATGCCGATTAACGACCAGGCATTCCGCCAGGGCGAGGTTGACATGGGGACCCTGCGGGATAGCATTGCCCAATCTGAAGGAAATAACGATTAAAACGAGAATAAGGTATTAGCGCGCTCCGTGTGGCTATATGGGGCGATTGCCGGCAACGGGCCAGCAATTGTTCGTAATTAGACGCCAGGAACGCGCTTTTCTTGTGGAAGCCCTTTGACATAAGGACAGATAACCGCTAAGCTGGAATAGCTAGTTGATTTTCAACTTAATTTAATGAATTATTCGTGAAAAGAGGTTTACGAACAGCAGAAAATACAGTATTCTATCATTATAGTCGAACAATCAACTATGATGTGACAATAAAGTTCGTGTATAACGAAAGGGGACGATTGCAATGATGACGGATATCGAAATTGCAGACCAAGCGGAAATGAAGCCGATTAAAGAGGTCGCAGAAAAGATTGGCCTGGGTGAGGATGATATTGAGCAGTACGGAAAGTACAAGGCGAAGATCAGCCTCCCCGTCACGGCGCACCCGGACAAAAAGCACAAGCTAGTCTTGGTAACGTCAATCAACCCCACGCCAGCCGGTGAGGGGAAGTCAACCGTCCTCGTTGGTTTAGGGGATGCCTTAAACCAGCTGGGTCACCAGACCATCATTGCAATGCGGGAACCTTCGATGGGACCAGTCTTTGGAATCAAAGGTGGGGCCACCGGTGGGGGCTACAGTCAGGTCGTCCCGATGGAGGACATCAACCTTCACTTTACTGGTGACCTGCACGCCCTAACGAGTGCGAATAACACCCTGGCGGCCCTGGTTGATAACTACATTATGCGTGGCAACGAGCTGGGCCTGGACCCCCGTCGAATTATCTGGAAGCGGGTTGAAGACGTTAACGACCGGGCCCTGCGAAACGTTGTCACCGGCCTGGGGGGCTTAATGCAGGGGGTTCCCCGGCAAACCGGCTTTGACATCACGGCTGCTTCTGAGTTGATGGCGATCCTGTGCCTGTCGACCGACCTGATGGACTTGAAGAAGCGAGTTGGGCGGATCGTTGTCGGCTACACCTATGACAAGAAGCCGGTCACGGTGGCCGAACTCGGCTTTGCGGACGCCATTACGATCCTTTTGAAAGACGCCATTAAGCCTAACCTTGTCCAGACACTGGACCACACCCCGACGATTATTCACGGTGGCCCGTTCGCTAACATTGCCCACGGCTGTAACAGTGTGCTGGCCACCAAGACGGCATTGCAGTTGGCGGACTACACCGTTACGGAGTCTGGCTTCGGTGCCGACCTCGGAGCGGAGAAGTTCATGGACATCAAGCGCCGGGTCCTGGGTAAGAACCCGGATGCGGTGGTAATCGTCGCTACGGTTCGGGCCCTTGAATATAACGGTGGTGCTGCCCTGGCTGATTTGAAAGACGAGCACCTTCCGGAATTGAAGAAGGGGATGGCCAACCTGAACCGCCACATCAAGAACATGCAGCGGTACGGTGTTCCCTTGGTGGTAGCCATTAACCACTTCGTCACGGATACGAAAGCCGAGATCAAACTGATCGAGGATAACTGTAAGGAACTCGGGGTCAACGTCGTGCCGGTGGACGCCTGGGCTAAGGGCGGTGCCGGAACGCAGGGCCTGGCCCAAGAGGTTGTCCGGTTGGCGGACCAGCAGAGTGACTTCCACGAGTTGTACAGCTTGGACGCGACCCCGGAAGAAAAGATTCGGACAATTGCGACTAAGATTTACGGCGCCAAGGACGTTGAATTTAGTCGCGCTGCCAAGCGTCAGCTGAAGCAGTTTACTGAACTCGGCTGGGACAAGCTGCCGGTCTGCATCGCCAAGACCCAGTACTCCTTTACTGATGATAAGAGCCAGCTGGGGGCCCCAGAAGGCTTTACCTTCCACATCCGAAGCCTCGTTCCCAAGCTCGGCGCCGGCTTCATTGTCGCCCTATCCGGCAACATGATGACAATGCCGGGCCTGTCCAAGGTACCAGCGGCCGTTAACATGACCATTGATAAGGACGGTAAGATTACTGGCTTGTTCTAAGATAAGAAATTGCGCCCAGCTGGGTAAAACCAGTTCGGCGCTTTTTATTTACTAATATTTATACGAACTTTATATTATTAAATATCTATTTTGTTCGTAAATGCTATTGAAGTGAGCCCGTTGATTTGGTATCCTTAAAGCAGTTTTTAAGGAGGTAACATGATGAGCAAAATTAGTGTTGTGATGGGCAGTAAGTCAGACTGGCCAACCGTTAAAGAAGCTTGCAAGATTTTGGACCAATTCGGTGTCGACTATGATAAGAACGTCATTTCCGCCCACCGGATGCCAAACGAAATGTTCGCCTTTGCCCAGGGGGCAGTTAAGAAGGGGACGAAGGTAATCATCGCCTGTGCCGGTGGTGCCGCCCACCTTCCGGGGATGATTGCCGCTAACACTCCGTTACCGGTGATCGGCATTCCCGGGCAAACTAAGGCCCTTGGCGGGATGGACTCGCTGCTGTCAATCGTCCAAATGCCAGCGGGAATTCCCGTTGCCACCACAGCAATCGGGGTTGCGGGCGCTAAAAACGCAGCACTGTTAGCTCTGCAGATCTTGGGGACCACTGATCAGGCAATTCAGGATCAGATTGTTGAATACCGGAAGCAGATGCACGACGCAGCAAAGGAAAGCGGTGCTCACCTTGACTAAGATGATTCAACAGGGCCAAACAATCGGTATCATCGGTGGGGGTCAGCTCGGTCAGATGATGGCCCTCGACGCCAAGCAGACGGGGATGAAGGTCATTATCCTGGACCCGACGCCCCACTGCCCGGCTGGCCAGGTCGCCGATGACCAGATAGTGGCGGAATACGCTGACGTTAAGGCAATTGAGGAACTGGCCCGCCGGTCGGACGTCCTCACCTATGAGTTCGAAAACGTTGACCTTAACGCCCTCCGTGACGTGGCCGATAAGGTTTACGTTCCCCAGGGCACCCACCTGCTGTACACCACCAAGAACCGGATCCGGGAAAAGACCTTCCTACGCAAGGCGGGCCTTAAAACCGCCCCGTTCATGCCGGTTAAGAACCAACAGGACCTGGAAAAGGCGGTGGCGGAGATTGGCTACCCCTGCGTGCTGAAGACCTGCGAGGGCGGCTATGATGGTCATGGCCAGGAGGTCCTTCACAGTGATCAGGACCTGACCAAGTGTGCAGAGATTCTCTCCACTAGAGACGCCATTCTCGAAGGGTGGGTACCCTTTAAGTTGGAATGCTCCGTCATGGTTGGTCGCAACGAAGACGGTGCAGTTACCGTCTTCCCCGTTTCGGAGAATATTCACCACGACGAGATTTTGCACATCAGCATCGTCCCCGCCCGCATCGCGCCTGAATTACAGGAACGGGCCCAGCAAATGGCCATTAAGATTGCCCACGCGATTGACCTCCGGGGGATCCTGGGCGTCGAGATGTTCGTGGGAAACGATGGGGAGATTTACATCAATGAGCTGGCCCCGCGGCCGCATAATTCTGGCCACTACTCGATTGAGGCCTGCAACTTCTCCCAATTTGCCATCCACAACCGGGCGGTCTGCAACTGGCCCCTCCCCAAGATTGAGTTGCTGCACCCGGTAATTATGGTCAACGTCTTGGGACAGCATGTGCAGGGGGTTCGCGAACAGATTCCCCAAAAGCCGAACTGGCACTTCCATGACTACGGCAAGGCGGAAGTCCGCCACAACCGGAAGATGGGGCACGTGACGATCTTAACTGATGACTTTGCGGCCACCCTGAAGGAGATCGCAGATACCCACATTTGGGATGAATAGGGCTTGGGAGATTTCTCAACCTGTGCGATAATAACTGCAGAATAAACATAGAGAGGATTTTAACCGATGATTGACCGTTATACTAGTCCAGAGATGAAGAAGATCTGGAGCTTAGAAACTCAGTACCAATGCTGGCTAGAAGTTGAAATTGCTGCTGACGAGGCCTGGAGCAAGCTGGGGCACATTCCGGCTGAAGACGTGGAAAAGATCAAGAAGAACGCCAAGTTTAGTGTCGAGGGGATCGCTGAAATTGAAGCTGTGACCCACCATGACGTGATTGCCTTTACCCGTGACGTCTCCAAGTCCCTTGGCCCAGAACGGAAGTGGGTCCACTACGGGATGACCAGCACCGACGTCGTTGACACCGCCCAGGGTCTCCGTCTGAAGAAGGCCAACGACATCCTCCGCAAGGACATTGATGACTTCATGGCCGTCTTAAAGGAAATGGCTGAAAAGTACAAGTACACCGTCTGCATGGGCCGGACCCACGGGGTACACGCTGAACCAACCACCTTTGGTTTGAAGGCCGCCCGCTGGTACTCCGAAATGAAGCGGAACAAGGAACGGTTTGAACACGCCGCCCGGGGCGTTGAAGCTGGTAAGATCTCCGGTGCGGTGGGGACCTTCGCAGAAATCGACCCCTTCGTTGAGAAGTACGTTTGCGACCGCCTCGGCCTCCGTGCCCAGGAAATCTCAACCCAAGTTCTGCCACGGGACCTGCACGCCGAATACATCGCCACGATTGCTTTGATTGGAACCAGCATGGAGGAAATGGCAACCGAAATTCGTTCCCTCCAACGGACCGAAATCCATGAAGTCGAAGAGCACTTCGCCAAGGGACAAAAGGGCTCCTCAGCCATGCCCCACAAGCGGAACCCAATTGGCTCTGAAAACATCTGCGGTTGTGCCCGGGTCCTCCGGGGGCATGTTGTAACGGCCTATGAGGACGTCGCATTGTGGCACGAGCGGGACATTTCCCACTCCAGCGCAGAACGGATGATTTTACCCGATTCGACTGCTCTTCTTGATTACATGCTCCGCCGGTTCGGCCGGATCCTGAAGAACCTGGACGTCTTCCCGGAGACGATGAAGAAGAATATGGATAAGACCCTTGGCCTGATTTACAGTGGTCGGGTCCTCCTCAAGCTGGTTAACAGTGGAATGAGCCGGGAAGCGGCTTACGACCTGATCCAGCCGTACACCGCGAAGTGCTGGGCAGAACAGATCCCGTTCCGCCCGCTGTTGGAAAAGGACCCAACAATTCAAAAGCAACTCACTAAAGAAGACCTGGACGACGCCTTTGACTACCACTGGCACCTCCGCCACGTCGATGACATTTACAAGCGGGTTGGCTTGGACTAGTAAAAAAGGGAGTGAGACAGAACTAGCTTGCTAGTTCGTTTTCGAACCCCCGCAAGCACAAAGAGGACTCTAGCGTTCGGAGAAACCGAACACTAGAGTCCCTTTGTGTACTGCGCTGTAGCATTTTCAACTATATAGGAGATTCACAGCCCCTTTCCTGCGATCTCCTTCAAAGGAGAGTTTTATATGAAATTCAACCACCAATTTTACAAGACGAATAGCTTCCTGTTCGGGCTCGCCCTGGTCCTTGCCCCGCTAATTGACCTGGTGTCTGACCATGACCCGGTTGGCCGCCTGTTGGACTTCGGCTGCCAACTATTCGGGGTGATTTTTCTAATCGCCTGCCTCTTCAAACGGCGGTCTTAGGCGGTCGGGTAGTTCTTGCCGAAGATCTTCAGTTCCCGGTATTCGCCGTTAACCTTTGAAATATTGGGCAGGTGGCCCCACCTCTCGTAGTTGCAACTCGTAAAGAGGTTTTGACTCGGTTGGTTGCGCTCGTAAATGTAGGCCACCACCGTCTTGAAGTGGAGGTGCCCCTTGATTTGCTGGTCGACGAAGTTAAGGAGGGCCCGGCCCAACCCCTTTCGCCGCGCCTGCTTGTGGATGTAGATGGCAATCTCTGCCGAATCCGCATAGGCGTGGTTGGGGTAGAAGGGCTCGAGGGCGCACCAGCCACAAACCTGACCGTCAATGGTCACCACCCATAGTGGGTGCCGGTCGTCAAACTGGGCAAACCAGTCCTGCCGGTCCGCCACTGTTACGGCCTGACTCTCATCAGTTGCGATTCCTGCCTGGACCGCTTCGTTAAAAATCGCTACAATTGTTTCTTGGTCGGCCTTCTGGGCCCGGCGAATCTTAATCGTTGGTTTTGCTTTCAAAGTGATTTCCCCTCACATGTTGGTTTATGAACACATTGTAGACTAAAAAGCGTCATCTTCCCAATCTATTGATTGCGAAGGTGACGCTTTATTTATTCTCTAACCTTTTCCGGAACGGTTTGCCAGCTGTTAGCGATGGGGAGGAAGGCAACCTGCCGGCCGCTCTGTCGCAAAGAGGCACATAGTTGCTCAAGATCATCATGGTCGATAACCGGGGTTAGTCCGCTCCAGTAATCCTGACCAGTGGCCTGTTGCTGCCAGGAGACGGTCGGAATGTTGGAGACAATTGAAAGGAGGTTGCCGGTACCCTCAACGGTAATCAGGTACCGCTGGGGAACGGCCGTGAGCGGCTTGGCGATGGCCGGCTTGCGGTAGCTGTTGAACTCCCTTCCGCAGTTGCCTTTCACAATGTCATCACCGGTTGCCAAAAGGTCGCTGAGAATGCTGTTGGCAGTGGGGGTGGCACCAGCACCCGGGCCGGTATAGGTGGTCTCACCCAAGGCATCACTCTGCACGGCGATCGCGTTCTGGACCCCGTTGACGTGGGCCAGTGGCTCGGCAGCAGGGATTACGGCCGGGCCGACGAATGAGAAGAGCTGGTGCTTTTCCTCCTTGGCCACCGCCAGCAGCTTGACCTTTAGTCCCAGCTGGTTGGCGCTAGCTAGCTGGGCCGGCGAGACGTTGGTAATTCCTTGGGCCGGCACGTCCTTGAGGGACAAGGACTGGCCAAACGCGAAGCGGCTGAGGATGATCAGCTTGTAGGTGGCGTCAATTCCCTGGACGTCATTGGTGGGGTCGGCTTCCGCATAGCCGAGTTCCTGGGCGGCCGCCAGTGCCGTCTTGTAGTCCTGGCCTTTACGGTCCATGGCCGTCAAAACATAGTTCGCGGTCCCGTTGATGATCCCCGTAATTTGGGTAATCTGGTCGGTCTCCAGGCAGCTGGACAGGACGCGGAGGATGGGAATTCCCTCGGCCACACTGGCCTCGTAGAAGAAGTCGACCTTGGCAGTCTTGGCCAGTTGGAGAATTTCCTCCCCGGCCGTGGCCAGGAGGTCCTTGTTGGCACTGATGATTGACTTGCCATTGAGAATTGCCTGGCAGATGGCCACCTTGGCGGGCGCGATGGTTCCCATGGCTTCAACCACAATATGGATTTCTGGGTCATCGACCACGTCAGTGACCTTATCAGTCAAAATTGTCCCAGCCGGTAAACGGTCACCCTGGTGGTGTGCCAGGTTATGGACAGCAACACTCTTCAACTTGAAGCGAAAATCTTGGGTCCGGGCAATCTTAGCCGCCTGCGTTTGCAAAAGGGTGACGACCCCCTTACCAACGGTTCCGAGGCCCAACAGACCGATTGTGATTGTTTCCATAGCAAATCTTCCTTTCTAAATCTTGGCGAGGGCCTGGTCAAGGTCATTGAGCAGGTCATCGACGTTTTCAATTCCCACCGAAACCCGAATAAGGTCGGGGGTCACTCCCGCGGCCTTGAGCTGTTCGGCGTTTAATTGGGCGTGGGTTGTTGATGCGGGGTGGATGATTAAGGACTTGGCATCGGCCACGTTGGCGAGCAGGGAGAAGAGGTGGAGGTTGCTGATTAGTTGCTTACCAGCCTCTTCGCCACCCGTAAGGCCGAGGGTGAAAATCGACCCAACACCGTGCGGGAAGTACTTATCAGCCAGTGGCTTGTAGGGGCTGTCCGGCAGTTCGGGATAGTTGATCCAGGCAACCTTGGGGTGGTCGTTTAAGAAGTGAACAATCTTCTTGGTGTTGGCGACGTGACGTTCAACCCGGAGTGACAGTGATTCCAGCCCCTGTAACAGGAGGAAGGAATTGAAGGGACTGATCGTGGCCCCAAGGTCCCGTAGTGATTCCGCCCGCACCTTGGTGGTAAAGGCCGCGCCCTTCAGGTCCGCAAAGACGATGCCGTCATACTGGTCATTCGGGGTGGTGAATCCGGGATAGCGGCCACTTGCCTGGTAGTCAAACTTCCCGTTTTCAACGATTACCCCACCCATTGTGGTGCCGTGGCCGCCGATGAACTTGGTGGCGGAGTGAACCACGACGTCCGCTCTGTGGTCGAGGGGCTTAACGAGGTAGGGGGTCCCAAAGGTGTTGTCGACGATGAAGAGAATCCCGTGGTCGTGGGCGATCTTGGCGATTTTCTCAAAGTCGACCAAGTTGATCCGTGGGTTACCGATGCTTTCAACGTAGAGGGCCTTGGTATGCTCGTTGATCTCCTTGGCAAAGTTGGCGGGGTCATCTGGGTCAACAAAGTGGGTGGTGATTCCCAACTTAGGGAGGGTCACGGCGAACAGGTCGTAGGTGCCACCGTAGAGGGTGCTGGCCGCGACAATTTCGTCCCCCTGACTGGCGATGTTAAGGATGGCGGCCGTGATGGCAGCTGAACCGGTAGCCAGGGTTACGCCCGCGGTCCCGTGTTCCAAGGCCGCAACCCGCTTGTCAACCACGTCCGTTGTGGGGTTCGTCAGGCGGGTGTAGATGTTGCCGGGTTCCTTGAGGCTAAAACGGTCGGCGGCTTCCTTGGCGTCTTTGAAGACGTAGGAGGTTGTTTGATAGATTGGCACCGCCCGGGCGCCCGTTTCGTCAACGGTTTGGCCGGCGTGAACTTGGAGGGTTTCAAAGTGGTAGTTGTTATTTTCCTTTGTCATATGTAAAACCTGCTTTCTAGTTGGCAATTGTGTTTAACCAGTTTTGATAAATCGTGTGGGCAGCGGTTTGCCAGTCGTAGTTGACCTGGCCCGCGGCCTCATTAATAAAGTAGTGTTGCGGTGCGGCGATCTTGCGCCGCTTTTTTTGATCCCGGTAGTATTCCTTAGCAAGGGTGTCGCTGTCGTATTCCGGGTGACCGGTGATGTAGGTGTGGTGAAAACGTGGCGACCGCAGGATCATTGGGCCGGCCTCCTTGCTATCGGCGAGGATGCGTAGGTCGCCGGGGAGGTGGTGGCGGTCAAGGACGCTTGCGCTGTGCCGTGACTGTGGCATCTTGATCAGGCCCCCGGCGCTGTCCTGGACCGGGGAAAGGTTGGCGGTAAAGATGCCGAACAGCTTTTGCTTGAGCAGCCGCTTGGGGACGGTGAAGTCGACAAACAGGCTTGCCTGGGCGGCCCAACACTCGGTGAGAGTCTCTCGAACATGGTGGTTGGCCCAGCTGATGATCTGGCAAAATTCACGCCAGTAGTCGACCTGGTCAAACGGCAGTTGTTCAACCGGCGCGCCGGTGATGATTAGGCCATCAAAGTGGTGATCATAAACCTGGTGGAAGTTGAAGTAATGGTCGCGTAACTCAGTAACGGGCGTCCCCTTAAAGCGGTGCGTTGCCGGATAGAGGAAGGTCAAAGCGACGTCTTGCGAAAGGTCATCGAAGCGTTTAAGAAACTGCAACTCGGTTGTTAACTTGGTGGGCATTAGGTTAAGCACCACGATTTGCCGGGGGGCTTTTAAGTGGCGGTTGTGCCACACCCCCTTGCTAATTGCTAAGCCGTTACACGCATTGGCAGTCATCTTGACCAACTCCTTTCTGTAAATAAAAAAGCCTCCGTCCCCGAACCTATTGCTAGGATCCGGGACGAAGGCTTTTCGCGGTACCACCCTGAATTCGCCACTAACTCACATTAGTGGCCTTAATAAGTACTCACCTGATGAGGTGAAGACCCGACAGGATATCGGCTGTCAGCCGTTCACCCAGCCAGTTGACCAGGGGAATAACTCGGAGCTCATCTTCGTGTCAGTAACAATTACCCCTCACACCAACCGGGGCTCTCTGGAAAAAGTTCTTGGCACTACTCTTCTCTTCAACGTCTAATCATTTTCTAATTGTTTTGTAGTTTAGCACTAATTTTGCGAATGTCAACAGTAAAGTTGGCAAAAGTTCTGCTTTGGGGCGGTAAACCGGGGACGCAATTGTTAAATAATGGTAATTCACATTAAACACGAACATTATTTAAAATTAATCTGTTTTAGTTAGCGAATACCGTTGACAGAAGTGGGGACCGATAGTATATTGATAGCATAAAAGAGCGAATTAAATTCGCTTGAAGTTATTTATTGTTCGTGTTTTACACAAAGGAGTAATTACTAAGATGGAAAAGTTACTGTACACCGGTAAGGCAAAACAAATGTGGCAAACCGACGACCCCGAAGTCTTACGGGTTGTCTACATGGACCAGGCAACTGCCCTAAACGGCAAGGAAAAGGATCACTTCGCTGGTAAGGGGAAGGCGGCAAACGCAATTTCCACCTTAGTCTTCCAATACTTGATCCAGCACGGCATCGAAACGCACTTCATCAAGAAGCTTTCGGACAACGAAGAGTTGGTTAAGAAGTGCACGATGGTGCCGCTCGAATTTGTTACCAGAAACGTAATTGCCGGGCACTTCGCCAGCCGTTACGGCCTGAAGGAGGGGAAGGTCCTTGCCACCCCGGTTCAGGAAACCTTCTTCAAGAGTGACCAGTTGGATGACCCCTTCATCAACGAGTCGGCAACGGTCGCCTTGGGAATTGCCACCCACGATGAACTCGCCCAGATGTGGACGGTCTGCCAAGAAGTTGACACCCTATTAACCCACCTCTTTGCTAAGGCCGGGATGCAGCTGGTGGACTTCAAGCTGGAGTTCGGCCACCTCAGTGATGGGCGGATCGTGCTGGCCGATGAATTCTCCCCCGACAACTGCCGCCTGTGGGACCTTAAGACCAATGCCCACATGGACAAGGATGTTTACCGGCGGAACCTGGCCGATCTGACGACGACGTATGACAAAGTGTTGGCCCGGTTGGAAGAAGTAATTGCGGAGGAACAATAATGACTAAAGTTCGGATTTTCGTCACCTACAAGCCATCAGTTTTTGACCCCCAGGGTGACACGATTAAAAAGACCATTCATGCCTTGGGCCACGATGAAGTTGCCGACGTTCAGGTCGGTAAATTCTTCGATCTCACCATTGATGCCCAGGGTGACCAGGTTGCTAAGACCGTCAAGGAAGTTGCGGAAAAGCTGCTGGTCAACTTCAACATGGAAACTTACACCTACCAAGTAATGGAGGAAAATTAATGAAAATTGCGGTAATCGTATTTCCCGGTTCAAATTGTGACATTGATATTTACGAAGCACTCAGCAGCGTATGCGGCGCCGACGTGGACTACGTTTCCCACAAGCAGGCGAGCTTGGCTGGCTACGACGCGGTGATGCTGCCCGGGGGCTTCTCATACGGTGACTACTTACGGGCGGGAGCGATTGCCCGCTTTGCTCCGGTGATGAAGGCCGTTATTGAGATGGCCCATGCTGGCCAACCGGTTTTTGGGACCTGCAATGGTTTCCAAATCCTGACGGAGGCGGGCCTCTTACCCGGCGGCCTGAAGCGCAACGACAGTCAGCAGTTCATCTGCAAAACCGTGCCCCTGGAAGTGGTTAATAACCAGACCCTTTTTACCAGCCAGTACCAGGCACACGAGCGGATTGCCCTCCCCATCGCCCACGCTGATGGCAGCTACTATGCGGACCAGGCGACGCTTGATGAACTGGAAGCAAACCACCAGGTCGTCTTTCGCTATGCCGAGGAGAACCCGAACGGCAGCCTGCGCAACATTGCCGGGATCACGAACCGGCAAGGGAATGTCTTAGGAATGATGCCCCACCCGGAGCGGGCCGTTGAGGCAATCCTTGGTAACACGGATGGGCTTCGCCTGTTCAAGTCCCTGTTAGCAAACGGCAGTGTAAAAGTGGAGGAATAAACAATGAAGCAAGCAATGACACCGGAAGAAATCAAAGAAAAGAAGCCCTACCTGGACTGGAGCCTGAGCGAGGACGAGTACAACTACATCAGTGAAAAGCTGCTGGGCCGCCTGCCTAACTACACTGAGACGGGGCTCTTTTCCGCCATGTGGAGTGAACACTGTTCTTACAAGAAGTCCAAGCCAGTCCTCCGCCTGTTCCCAAACAAGAATGCCCGCGTTTTGCAGGGCCCTGGTGAGGGTGCCGGGGTAGTTGATATCAACGATGGCCAGGCCGTCGTTTTCAAGGCGGAAAGCCACAACCACCCGACGACCGTGGAGCCCTACCAAGGGGCCGCAACCGGGATCGGGGGAATTTTAAGAGACATCTTCAGCATGGGGGCCCGTCCCGTGGCATCGCTTGATTCCCTTCACTTTGGCGAACTTGACAATAACACAACCCGGATGAAGGTCACCGGAACTGTCCGAGGAATCGGTGACTACGGTAACTGTATGGGGATCCCGACCGTTGCTGGTGAGACCACCTTTGACCCCTGCTACCAGGGCAATGTTTTATGTAACGCGATGAGCGTTGGTCTGATGGACCAAAAGGACATCCAGAAGGGGAAGGCCGCCGGTATCGGCAATGCCGTCATGTACGTCGGTGCCAAAACCGGTCGGGACGGCATTCACGGGGCCACCTTTGCCTCCGCCGACTTCAGTGACGAAAACGCCACCCAGCGTTCGGCCGTCCAGGTTGGGGACCCGTTCATGGAGAAACTCCTGCTCGAAGCCTGCCTGGAAGTGATCACTAAGCACCCCGACTGGCTGGTCGGCATCCAGGACATGGGGGCTGCCGGCATCGTTTCCTCAAGTGCGGAGATGGCTTCCGAGGGGAAGAGCGGAATGGAATTAGACCTCGACCTGGTTCCCCAGCGGGAGACGGGGATGTCCGCCTACGAAATTATGCTGAGCGAGTCCCAGGAACGGATGCTCCTCTGTGTAAACAAGGGTCACGAGGAGGACGTTAAAAAGATCTTTGACGACTACGACCTCGATGCCGTCACGATTGGCCGGATCACAGCGGGTCACCAGTACGTCCTCCACCACGATGGGCAAATCGTGTGTGACATCCCGGTGGCCAGTTTGACTGACGATGTCCTGGAAGAAGCCAGCGAAGAAAAGAAACCGGCCCGAATTACCGAAGCGGAAGGGCAACCGGCATGGCAGCCCCAGATTACGGACGCGGAAGAGACCCTGCGGCACCTTCTCCAGCAGAGCACGGTGGCCGATAAGCAGAGCCTCTACCAGCAATACGACTCCCAAGTCCGGACCTGCACCGTGGTGGGCCCCGGGAGTGACGCCGGTGTTATCCGGGTGCGCGGCACTAAGAAGGGCCTGGCGATGACGACCGATGGCAACGGCCGCTTTGTTTACCTGAGCCCCAAAGTCGGCGGCAAGATTGCCCTGGTGGAAGCGGCCTGTAACATCGTCGCTGCCGGGGCCGAGCCACTGGCGATTACCGATTGCCTGAACTACGGTGATCCTAACGATCCCGAAATTTTCTGGGAGCTCCACCAGTCGGTTCAGGGGATGGCTGATGCCTGCCGGGCCCTTGACACGCCCGTTATTTCCGGAAACGTATCTTTGTACAACGAAAACAACGGCCACGCCATTCACCCAACGCCGATGGTCGGCATGGTGGGCCTGATCAAGAATATCGACCGGGTTGTACCGTCATTTGCCCAACACGCTGGGGACCACGTTTACCTGATTGGGAAAACCGGTGATGATTTTGCCGGGTCCGAATTACAAAAGATGGTCCAGGGCGACATCAGCGGGGTCCTAAACGACATTGACCTTGACCGCATCCACAACAACCTGCGGCACTTACTGAGTGAAATGCAGGCCGGCCACGTCGCCAGCGCCCATGACCTCAGTGAAGGCGGCCTGGGGGTGGCCCTGAGCGAAACTCTATTTAAGACTGACCTGGGAATGGACCTGGACCTGCGTGACCTCACCGCTGTCCAGCTGTTCAGCGAAACCCCTGGCCGGCTGGTCGTTACCGTTCCAGAAGAGCAGGCGGCGGCCTTTGAAGCGGCCCTCGGCGACGATGCCAAGCACATTGGATTTGTGACTAACACCCACTGGCTCGAAGCCCACCTGGCGGATGCGGAGATCAACCAAAACGTTACCGAACTACAACGGCTATGGGAGGAGGCTTTACCGTGCCAACTGAAATCAAAGGATTAAATGAGGAGTGTGGGGTCTTCGGCGTGTTTGGCGCCCCGGATGCCAGCCAGTTAGCCTACTATGGCCTCCATACCCTCCAGCACCGGGGGCAGGAGGGCGCCGGGATCGTTTCCAGTGATGGCCAGCACCTTTACCAACACCGTGACCGTGGCTTGCTGGCGGAGGTGTTCGCTGACCCGGCCGAACTAAAACGGCTGGTTGGGGATGCGGCAATTGGTCATGTCCGTTACGGGACTAGCGGTCACAACTCGATTGCCAACGTTCAACCCTTCCTCTTCCGCTTTCACGACGGCGACGTGGCCCTCGCCCATAACGGTAACCTGACCAACGCGGTCACCCTCCGTCGCCAGCTTGAAGACGAGGGGGCGGTTTTCCAGTCCGATTCCGATACCGAGATCCTGATTCACCTGATCCGTAAGCACATCAAGGAGGGCTTTATCCCCGCCCTGAAGAAGAGCCTGAACCAGGTTCACGGCGGCTTTGCCTACCTGATTTTGCAAAAGGACCGGATGATTGCGGCCTTAGATCCCAACGGTATCCGGCCCCTGTGCATCGGTCAGTTGGCTAACGGCGCGTACGTGGTGGCCAGTGAGACCTGCGCCCTCGACATTATCAACGCCCGGTTTATCCGCGATGTCCAACCGGGCGAACTGATCATCATTGACAAGGACGGCCTCCACATTGACCACTACACGACCAATACCCAGCTGGCAATCTGTTCGATGGAGTACATCTACTTTGCCCGGCCGGATTCCATCATCCACGGGGTGACCGTTCACAACGCCCGCAAGGAGATGGGCCGGCGGCTAGCCCAAGAACACCCGGTCGATGCCGACATGGTAATCGGGGTGCCGAACTCATCGCTCTCGGCGGCCTCCGGGTATGCCGAAGAGATTGGCTTACCTTACGAAATGGGGCTGATCAAGAGCCAGTACGTTGCCCGGACCTTCATCCAGCCAACCCAGGCTCTCCGCGAACGGGGTGTCCACCTCAAGTTGTCCGCCGTCCGCGGGGTCGTAAACGGCAAACGGGTTGCCGTAGTTGATGATTCCATCGTCCGGGGGACCACCTCCAAGCAGATCATCAAGATGCTGCGCGACGCAGGGGCCAAGGAAGTCCACATGTTGATTGCCTCGCCCCTGTTTAAATTCCCGTGCTTCTACGGCATTGATATTTCAACCCGGTCGGAACTATTTGCGGCTCACTACTCGGTTGAAAAGATGCGGCAAAAGATCGGGGCCGACTCCCTGAACTTCCTGAGTGTGGACAGCCTGATCAAGGCCATCAACGTTCCGGATGCCGGGGATGCCCCGTATGGCGGCCTGACGGTGGCGTACTTTAATGGCGACTACCCGACGCCGCTTTACGACTACGAGGCTGGGTACATGAAGTCACTGAATGAACAGGAACAGAGGGAAAGAAAGGAGCGGACACAGCGATGAACCGTTATCAAGAAGCCGGCGTTGACGTTAACGCGGGTTACGACCTAGTGAAGCGGATTAAGAACGCCGTGAGTTCAACAAACCGGCCGGGCGTGGTCGGCGGAATCGGCAGTTTCGGCGGTCTCTTCGATCTGGGCGTGTTACATGTGAAACACCCCATCCTCGTTTCCGGAACGGACGGGGTCGGGACCAAACTGCTGATTGCCCAACGGATGAACAAGCACGACACGATCGGCATCGACGTGGTGGCCATGTGTGTCAATGACGTCTTGGCCCAGGGTGCCGAGCCACTCTTCTTTCTCGACTACATCGCCACCGGCCACAACGATCCAGCCAAGATGGCGGAAATCGTGAGCGGGGTGGCCGACGGCTGCCGGCAAGCGGGCGCGGCATTGGTCGGTGGTGAGACTGCCGAGATGCCGGATATGTACGCACAAGACGAGTACGACCTGGCGGGGACCGTCACCGGCGTGGTTGAAAAGTCGGCCATGCTGACGGCGGCCCTTCCGCAAGAAGGGGATGTCTTGCTGGGCCTACCATCGTCGGGTCTCCACTCCAACGGCTTTTCACTCGTGCGGCAGATCCTGTTTAAAGACCACCACGTTGACCTTGGCGACCGGCCGGCAGACCTCGGCGGGCAAAGCGTTGGTGCGGCAATCCTCGCTCCCACCAAGATTTACGTTGATGCGGTCCTGCCCCTGATTCGGCAAAAGCGCATTCACGGGATTGGCCACATCACCGGTGGGGGACTAATTGAAAACGTCCCGCGGATGTTTAACGACGACCTGCAAGCGGTCATCGACAGTCAGGCCTGGCCGCAGTTGCCGGTATTCAACTACCTACGGCGGCTTGGTGACCTACCGCTAGCTGATTGTTGGCAAACCTTCAACATGGGAATTGGCCTGGTTTTGGCGGTTGCTCCCGAACAGGTGGCAGCGGTCGAAGCAGACCTGACAAAGCGTAACCAGAAAGCGTACCGGATTGGCCGCCTGCAAGCCCGGCCAGCCGGTGCCGCCAAGATTGAGATTAAGTGAGGCATTCAATATGAAAGTGGCAATTTTTGCATCGGGCAACGGGACCAACTTTGAAGAGCTCACCCGTCATTTCCAGGCGGGCGACCTGCCCGGCGAGCTGGCCTTGCTCTTTTGTAACCACCCGGACGCCCCAGTGATGGACCGGGCCAAGCGGCTGGGGGTCCCGGCCGTAAGCTTTACGGTCAAGTCCTGCGGGGGAAAGGCAGCTTATGAAGATAAGCTCCTCGGTGTGCTTAAGGAAAAGCAGATTGACTTTATCGTCCTTGCCGGCTACCTTCGGGTGGTGGGCCCGACAATCCTCAACGAATATGACCACCGGATTGTGAACCTCCACCCCGCCTGGTTACCGGAATACCCGGGATTACACTCAATCGAACGGGCCTTCAATGACCACCAAAAGCAAACCGGGGTCACGGTCCACTACATCGACGCAAACTTGGATTCGGGACCAATTATTGCCCAGTGCCACGTGCCCATCCTGGCAAATGATACGGTGGCAACATTGGAAGAACGGGTCCACGCAACAGAACACCAGCTTTACCCATTAGCATTACGAGAAGCTTTGATTGCAGCAGGAGAAAAGGAGTAAGAAAAATGAAGCGAGCATTGGTAAGCGTATCTGACAAGACAAACCTGGTTCCCTTCGTCAAGGGCCTAGTCGCAAACGACTACGAAATTGTTTCAACTGGTGGCACCAAGAAGGTCCTCGACGATGCCGGCGTAAAGACAACCAGCATTGAAGACGTGACCCACTTCCCAGAAATCCTGGACGGCCGGGTTAAGACCCTTAACCCATACGTCCACGGTGGCCTCTTAGCCCGGCGGGAGCTGCCGGAACACATGGCAACCCTGAAGAAGCTGGGCATCACCCCAATTGACCTGGTCGTAGTCAACCTCTACCCATTTAAGGAGACAATTGAAAAGCCGGACGTTAAACTGGCGGACGCCATTGAAAACATTGATATCGGGGGCCCATCAATGGTCCGGTCGGCCGCTAAGAACTACCGCGACGTCACCATTGTGGTTGACCAGGCGGACTATGACCAGGTCCTGGCCGAAATTGAAGATGGTGGGGACACCACCCTGGATACGCGTGCCAAGTTGGCGGCCAAGGCCTTCCGTCACACTGCGGCTTATGATGCCCTGATTTCCCAGTACCTGACCAAGCAAAACGGCCTGGAAGATCCGGAGAAGCTGACCCTGACCTGGAACCTCAAGGAGACGATGCGGTACGGTGAGAACAGCCACCAACAGGCCTGGCTGTACGAAGATGCTTTGCCGAAGTCGTACTCCGTCCTGGCCGCCAAGCAGCTCCACGGTAAGAAGCTTTCCTACAACAACATCAAGGATGCCGATGAGGCCCTCCGCTGCATTCGTGAGTTCGACCAGCCAACCGTGGTGGCCATGAAGCACATGAACCCGTGTGGTATTGGCCAGGGTGAAAATCTGGAACAGGCCTGGGACCGGGCATACGAAGCCGATAAGGTATCAATTTTTGGTGGGGTAATCGCCTTGAACCGTCCGGTCGACCTGGCAACTGCCGAAAAGATGCACAAGATCTTCTTGGAAATTGTCATTGCCCCCGGCTTTGATGATGACGCCTACGCGGTCCTGGCCAAGAAGAAAAACATCCGCCTGCTCACCGTCGACTTCAGTAAGAAGGACGAACAACCTAAGCACGAAGTTGTTTCGGTCATGGGGGGCCTTTTGATGCAGGAACAGGACGTCCTCAATGAGGATTACCACGACTGGAAGTGCGTCACCGACGTTAAGCCAACTGCCGACCAGCTGAAGACGCTGATGTTTGCCTGGAAGGCGGTCAAGCATGCCAAGTCAAACGCCATTGTGGTCGCAAATGACGAGCGGACCCTGGGCGTTGGTGAGGGCCAGCCAAACCGGATTGATTCCTTGAAGATTGCGGTTAAGCACGCCGGTGACGCCATCGATGACCGGGCGGTAATGGCCAGCGACGCCTTCTTCCCGTTTGGCGACTGCGTTGAGTTCGCCGGTAAGCACGGCATCAAGGCGGTTGTCCAGCCCGGTGGTTCAATTCGGGACCAGGAGTCAATTGATATGGCTAATAAGTACGGCATTGCAATGGTAACAACGGGTGTCCGGCACTTCCGGCACTAGAACACAGGGGGTCAATCATGGTTGAAAAGGTCAATGTATTAGTTGTCGGCGAAGGTGGCCGTGAATTTGCCATCGCCAAGAAGCTCCAGGAAAGTGAGCACGTCAAGCAGGTTTATTGTGCGCCCGGGAACGTGGGGATGCCGGCGGTTGGCGTCCAACCCGTCGATATTGCGGAAACCGACTTTGCGGGTTTGATTGACTTTGCAAAGGCCCACAACGTTGCCTGGACCTTTGTGGGCCCCGAAGACTGCCTGGTCGACGGGATTGTGGACGACTTTGAAGCGGCCGGGTTAAAGGCGTTTGGCCCGAATGCCCGGGCGGCACAGCTGGAGGGTTCAAAGGACTATGCGTTAAACTTCATGAATAACTACGGGGTCCCAACGGCCCGGCACGCTTCCTACCGTGACCAGACTGCCGCAATTGCGGGTGTTGACCAGTTCGGCTTCCCCGTGGTCATTAAGGAAAACGGCCTCGCTGGTGGTAAGGGGGTTGTTATCGCCCCGGACCGGGCAACGGCGGTTCAGACCATCAAGGAGATGTTTGCTGGTGGCCAGGCCCGGCTGGTGCTGGAGGAATGCCTGGTTGGCCAGGAGTATTCGATGTTTGTCCTGCTGAGTAACGGCCACTACCGGATCCTTCCGATGGCCCAGGACCACAAGCGGGCTTATGACGGTGACAAGGGTCCGAATACGGGGGGCATGGGGGCCTACAGTCCGCTTCCCCAACTGAGCGCCGAGGCCCGGCAGGCAATGATTGACCAGGTGGTCACCCCCACGGTTGACGGGCTCGTCAAGGGTGAGTACCACTATCACGGGATTCTTTACATCGGCTTAATTATGACGGCCGCGGGCCCTAAGGTAATCGAATACAACGTTCGCCTGGGGGACCCGGAGACCCAGGTGATCCTGCCCCGGCTGAAGACCGACCTGTTTGAACTGGTTGACCGGGCCCTCAATGACCAGCCCCTCCCGGCGGTGGAAGTTGACTCCCGGGCCAGCTTCGGGGTCGTCCTGGCGTCAAAGGGGTACCCACAAAAGCCAATTCACGGGCAGAAACTGGGGACCATGCCGCAAGTGGCCGGCGTGGATGTTGACTATGCCAACGTCAGTGGGGACCTGACAGACCTTCAAGGGGCTGGCGGTCGCTTGCTGATGGTCTTTGCCCAGGCAACCACCCTGCAGGAGGCTCATGACCGGGTGTACGCATACCTAAGCCAGCTAAACGAACCGGAATGCTTTTACCGGAACGACATCGGTGCCAAGGCCGGCCTATGATCAGAAAATCACGACCGCCCTATTGGAATTTAGTAGCGATTGGATTAAAATGGTAAGGTATGTTATACAAATAGTGATTTTAAGAAGAAAGAGGTCAATTTGAACATGGCTAAATTAGTACTTATCCGTCACGGTCAAAGTGAATGGAACTTATCTAACCAATTTACTGGTTGGGTTGACGTTGACTTGAGTGAAAAGGGTGTTGAACAAGCAAAGAATGCTGGTAAGGCCCTCAAGGAACACGGCATTGAATTCGACTACGCTTACACTTCAGTTTTGAAGCGGGCAATTAAGACCTTGCACTACGCTCTTGAAGAATGCGACCAACTTTGGATTCCTGAATACAAGACTTGGCGTTTGAACGAACGTCACTACGGTGCTCTTCAAGGCCACAACAAGAAGAAGGCTGCTGAAAAGTACGGTGACGAACAAGTTCACATTTGGCGTCGTTCATACGATGTTTTGCCACCACTGCTGAGTGCTGACGACGAAGGTTCCGCTGCTAAGGACCGTCGTTACGCAAGCTTGGACCCACGGGCTATTCCTGGTGGTGAAAACTTGAAGGTTACCCTGGAACGGGTTATTCCTTTGTGGCAAGACCAAATTGCTCCAAAGCTGCTTGACGGCAAGAACGTTATCATTGCTGCCCACGGTAACTCCCTGCGTGCTTTGAGCAAGTACATCGAAAACATCTCTGACGAAGACATCATGAACCTAGAAATGGCTACTGGCCAACCAGTTGTTTACGACTTCGACGACAAGCTCAACGTATTGAGCAAGGAGAAGTACTAACAATAAAGAAGTGTGGAGCAAGCCGAATTAGGGCCAGGTGGCCAGTATAGGAGCGGAGGTAGCGCAGGATGCGTCAGCTGCGCTCCGTAACTGGACACTATGGCCCGGGCTTGCGGAACACGTTAATGAAAGCGCGGAGCAGCCGTGCTTAATATAGAGAAAATTCCCGATCAGCTGACCGGGAATTTTTTTCTTAAAATTGAAAAAAGTGCGAAGATTAGCCGAAAGAATTGAGCTCCGCACGCTTTGTGTTATCATTAAAGCTAAACTGATTAAAAGGTGGACGAATTAACAAATGAGAAAACAACGTAGTTTATCATTGAGGGACTTTATTAAGGATCTTAAGAAACTTGTTAAGCCCCGGTATCTTTCTGCAATGTGGCCCGTGGGCGGGATCACAATTATCTACATTGCCCTGGTTTGCATCTTGGGATTCTTCTCCGCAAGTATCTTTTCATCCATGGCAATGAGCATGATGATGATCATGTACGGGATGACCTCACCAATGGCACTGCTGGCCGGCCTTTTAGAAGTGCTGGCAGGGTTAGCCGTCGCCGTTGCCCTGGCCTTCTTCTACAACTTCTTCACGGTTGGTGTCCAATATACTTACCAGGACCACTTGGCCAATCCGGACCAACCGGTTAGTGCCGGTTCAATCTGGATGCACTTTAAGCACCTCCGTAAGAACCAACTGTGGCGGATTGCCCTGTACATGGGTCTGTTTATCTTCCTGTGGAGCCTGCCACTGAACATCATCGCGGATGTTGTTGGTGGCCTGACCCATAACGTCATGTGGCTGCGGGGAATCCAGTTTCTAAACGACATCGTTGTTGCTTGGAAGACGATTGAATATTCCCAATCCTACTTCCTTTACCGGGAGAAGCAACCACAGTTTCTCGGTCAATCAATGCGGCATGCGCTGACCGCTAGTCGCCGCTTCATGGGCGGCCGGAAGTGGAACTACTTCCTGGTAATGCTGGTGGTTATCTTTGTTCCAATCTTTGTCTGGTCCGTAATCTTTGGTGGCCTGGCATTCTACGGTAACTACACGGCAACCTACGTGCTGACTTACATTGGCTTGCTGATCGCCATTTTGGGGATTGTCTGCTACCTACCAGTGGCCTTCGCTGCCCGGGCACTCTACTATGTCAAGAGTGAAGAAGACCCGACTCAAGATATTGACGAAATCTTCAAGGATACCTTTAAGCCAGTGGCTGAATTGACTGGTGAAGCATATGTCCACGAAGTTTACGCCCCCAAGAAGGAGAAAAAGCAGCCTTCACCGGTTGCCAAAAAGAGTGGGGACCATAAGCCCGAAACAAAGAAACAAGATAAATAAGTGGGGAAAATGATTCTTCACTTTATAAGGCTCTAGTACTTGGCCTTTCCAAGTGCTGGGGCCTTCTTTAATACGATTAGAGTGGTAAATGTGCAGTTTTGTATCATGATAAGACACTTTTACTATTTGTTCATTGAAACCACTGATAAAAGATTCATATAATGAAAAGTAATATTACTATAGAAAGTTGGATTGGATGTTAAAGAAACAAATAAGTAAGGGATATTTGTTTTGGAGTATTTTGAGTGTAATTGCACTCCTGTGTTTTCTGGGGACAGTAGGCCAATTAATGACCCACCTGAATGGTCACCCGGCTTACTTTGCTGGCTGGTGGCTGGTCAAGATGGCCGTCAGTGCATTAGTTGTCATTGTCCCCATCCTAATTGGGACAGGCCAACGCTACCCGAAGCGCCGGTTGGGAATGGCGGTTTGCCTATGGCTACTGGGGGCCCTGGGTTTTATCTGGGCCAAGTACACGACCCAGCCCATCCTTAGCACTAGTCAACCGTCGCCGGAGCTGTATGTCGGTCAGGAAGTCTTCATTGCCTGGCTAGTCGGGACGGGGCTTTTTATTTTTGCCCGGCCTCTCCAGCAGCTCCTGCACCGGTGGTCAATTGATCATCGCCGTCACTGGCTGATTGCCATTACGGTGGCCTTCTTTGTTATCCGCCTGTTTAATGGCTACGACCTGCTTGGCTTTCACCGCGGGACCAGCCTTGTCTGGTTTGTGTACCTCTTTGCGGCAGGGGATTGGCTAGCTAATGACCGTGAATGGCTAAAGAAGTGGCCAAGCTGGTTGTACGGGCTGCTGACGGTGGCCATGTTCTGCCTTTCCGGAATCATGACCTGGCTAAACATGAGCCGGATCATCTACAGCCCACACCGGGGCTTTACCCCGAATTACCACTACCTACTGGCGATTAATGCTTATCAGCCGGTAGTGATCATTACCTGCCTGCTCGCCTTTGCCTGGGCAATCCGGGGGACCAAAGGCCAGTGGGCTAACGACCATAACATTGTGCAGGGGATCCTCCTACTGGGCTTACTGGGAACCCCCCAGGCGGTAACCCCGATTATGGTGCCGACGGTAAAGTGGCCGCTAGTAGTCGCACTGGCAATTATCCTGGCGGTCCTCCTGTTGGGCCTGCCAGGGGTGATCACCAGAATTGACTGGGCAATCGACACCAACTGGCGGAGGCTCTTAATCTGGGGGAAGCAGTTTGCGAAGCGCTTCTGGCCGGTTTTGCTAACCTACGCCATCCTGTGGCTGATCACGGTGGCCTCGTTTGCCATCCTTTGGAACAATGACCTCACAATGGTCCAGTGGGTAGTGACCCAGCGGGCGAAGATTGTGACGGTCAACGTCTTAATCATTTTTGCCATTGTCCTCTTGCTGATGGCCCTGACCAATCGTTGGTGGCTCAGCAGCGGTATCGGCATTGTCTTCTACCTCGGCTGGCTGGTGGCATCTGTCTTGAAGATTGCGGCTCGTAATGAGCCCATCCTGCCGACTGATGTCTCTACCGTTACGGCCCCCGGTGAACTGCTGGGGATGGTGAACCCCTGGGTCTTGGTGGGCGCACTACTAGGCATCGTCTTGCTAATTGTCATTTTTGCCTGGGTGGAACACCTCTACGGGAAGCCAACCCGCTTCAGTGTGTGGGCCCGGATAATCGTGGCTGTTCTTGCCGTGCTGTTTTTGGCCAGCTTTACCCGGGCCAATCACAGTAAGTCAATCGTCTTTAAGCAGTTGCAGCGGCTGGACGATACTCCCTACTTCTACAGTCAGATTCGGGGCGCCCGGATGAACGGGACCTTATTACAGTTTGCCAATAACGTTGATGTCCATGTCATGACCGAGCCGGCGGGCTACACCAAGTCACGGATGGACCAAATTGAGCGGCGCTACGCTCAAGCCGGCGTGAAAATTAACCAGCAGCGGACCCACCAGAACGTGGGTAAGCAGAACCTGGTATTTGTCCTGAGTGAAAGCTTTGCTGACCCTCGCCGGGTACCGGGGATGAAGGTAAGCGGCGGTGACCCACTGCCGTTCTTGCACCAGTTTAAGCAGCATACGACCAGTGGCCTGATGATCAGTTCTGGTTACGGTGGGGGGACCGCCAACATGGAGTACCAGGCGCTGACGGGACTATCGATTGCTAACTTCTCGCCAACGATGCCGACACCGTACTCACAGTTAGTGCCCTACCAGCAACGCACCTTCACCATCAACCGCCTTTTCCACTACGCAATCGGTATTCACCCGTTCACGGCTAACCTCTATAGCCGTAAGACGGTTTACAAGAAGTTTGGCTTTAAGAAGTTCTACCACTTTGACGGTGGTAACAAGATCACCTACAAGAGTAAGATCCAAAATAATCCGCGGGTCAGCGATGACTCGACCTATAAGGAAATCGACCTGAACCTTCACCGCCAGCCCCACGGGAAGTTTATCCAGGTGGCCACGATGCAAAACCACATGCCGTACCGGCCGGAATACTACCACAAGCGGCAGTACCACGTTTCCGGACGGGGCTTTAAGAATGCTGACCAGCAGGGGCAAATTGAGGCTTACATCCAAGGAATCCATTACACGGACCAGGCGCTGGACGGGTGGATTCACCGGGTTGACGGGATGAAGCAGCCGACGACAATCGTCTGGTATGGCGACCACCTACCGGGAATTTACCACGGCCTGCCGATGAGCAAGTACGGAATTCCGCTGCACGAGACGGACTACTTCATTTACAGCAATAAGGCTGCCCGGCGGATGAATACGGACCGGCTGACGGCCCAGCATAAGATTGTAGGTCCCAACGACTTTTCCGCGATGGCCCTGGCCAAGATGGACGTCAAAGTATCACCTTACTACGCCCTCTTGACGGAGGTTGAGGAAGACCTGCCGGCAATTTCGCTGCCAACCAACGGAACGGCGAAGAACAACACCGCCCACCAGAGCGGGATCTCGTTCGTCAACCAGCGGGGCCAGCATACGAAGTTGAATGCCAAGCAGCGCAAGCTCTTTGACGACTACCGGCTGGTTCAATATGACCTGACGGCTGGTCACCACTACCTATTGAAGGATAGTTTCCTCAAACAGGTTGCAAAGTAGCTTGACAGGAGTAAACGAAAGTCGGTACAATAACGTCAACTATGAAAGGGCGCTGAGGCAAGACCCAGTAGTTGACCAGTGGACATTCAGAGAGCAGGCGGTGTTTGCGAGCCTGCCAGGCTGGGAAAACGAATTACACTTGCTGAGCCCGTCTTTTGATCGGATCGTCCCGTTATCGGCGAGAGCGGTAGTTCATTTGAACTACAATTCAAGGTGGTAACGCGGTTAAATCGTCCCTGACTTCATTTTAGAAGCCAGGGATTTTTTGTATCCGTGGATGTTTTAGGAGGGACATTGCATGAACATTATTGATGATTTGAAATGGCGTGGGGCGATTAACCAGGCCACGGACTTAGACGCACTGAAGAAACTGACGGAGGATAAGCAGATTGCCCTTTACTGTGGAACTGACCCAACCGGTGACAGTCTGCACATTGGGCACCTGATCCCATTCATGATTCTGAAACGGTTCCAGTTGGCTGGCCACCACCCGGTAATTATCATTGGTGGGGGGACCGGTGCGATTGGGGACCCATCTGGTCGGAAGAGTGAACGGCAACTGCAGACGATGGACCAGGTTCACCACAACGAAGAAGCCCTGACAGCACAGATGAAGAAGTTGTTTGGGACCGAAAACTTCACCATCGTTAATAACTACGACTGGCTTTCCAAGATCAGCCTGCTGGACTTCTTGCGGGACTACGGGAAGCTGTTCAACATTAATACCATGCTGAACAAGGAAGTTGTAGCTAGCCGTCTAGAAGCCGGGATCTCATTTACGGAGTTTACCTACCAAATCCTCCAATCAGTCGACTTCTTGCACCTGTACCGGCATAATGATGTTCAACTGCAGATTGGTGGTTCTGACCAGTGGGGGAACATCACGGCCGGAATTGACCTGATCCACAAGGTGGAAGGCCCGGAGACAGAGGTTTACGGGCTGACGATTCCGTTGATGCTGAAGGCTGACGGGACAAAGTTTGGTAAGACTGCGGGCGGTGCTGTCTGGCTTGACCCGAAGAAGACGTCCCCATACGAATTCTACCAATTCTGGATCAACCAGGATGACCGCGACGTTGTTAAGTACCTGAAGTACTTCACCTTCCTTTCTAAGAAAGAAATTGATGACCTCGCTGAAAAGGTGGAGAAGGAACCATGGAAGCGTGAGGCGCAACGGCGGCTTGCGGAAGAAGTGACGAAGTTTGTTCACGGCGAAAAGGCGGTTGAAGAGGCGGAACGAATCAGTAAGGCTCTCTTCTCCGGGGATGTTGCTGACCTGTCAGTTGCCGAAATCGAACAAGGCTTCAAGAACATGCCTTCAGTCGACGTGGAAAATAAGAAGGAAAACATTGTCATCTGGTTAACCGATAACGGGATTGAACCGTCACGTCGGCAGGCCCGGCAAGACGTTTCCAACGGTGCTATCCGGATTAATGGTGAGAAGGTCGACGATGTTGATGCCGAAATTGACCCAAGTAGCCACTTTGACGGCAAGTTTGTCATTGTCCGGCGGGGGAAGAAGCACTACTTCCTGGCCCGGGTTAAATAACTTTTAGAATTTAATGTTTGCAAAAGCTCCTGCTAAAGTTTAAATTAGCGGGAGCTTTTGCTTTTTAAATGCTGATATTCGAACAATAAATGGGATGGAGTATGTAAAAGTTCAGAACTGCTAATTCACACTCCGAAAAAGTAAAAATAGCGCTTGACGCTTGTGCGAATACCATGTATTATATTTAACGTTGTCACAGAGATGACGGATTGGTTACAATTCTTTGACAAGGAAGTTAAATTTCTTGTTGACAACTTCTGGACAACGTGATATATTATAAAAGCTGCTTGTTAATGAGCTAACTTAATTAATTAAAATTAGTTGTTGACTTTGATGAGCAGATTTGATAA
>CAJMLF010000015.1 GCA_905214235.1 uncultured bacterium
CCGGTATGGGTTTATTTTTTTACTTTGTGTTGCATTTCAATTGTAAATTCGCCACTTGAAAAAAAGCCGAAAAAAGAGTAAAGTGTTTCCTGTTATCCTATTGGAAATAGTAGCGAGGTGAAAACGAATGGCTGATTTTGAAATTGGTGATGTAGTTGGCTGCAAGAAGTTTGGGCCAATGGATCACGACTTCCAAGGTGTAGTTGAAAAGGTCTACAACAATTCAATCATGGTTTCCATCAACGACTTTGATCCAGCTGACAAGAGTGGTGTCAACGAGCTTAATGGCCGGGCAGTTATTCGCCAAAGTGAAGCGAAAATGATCAAGGCTGTTCCACGAGAAGAAAAAGACGATGATGATGCGGACGAAAAGAAGACGGCCAAGAAAAAGCCAGCAAAAAGTCGAAAAAAAGTGACAAAAAAGGCTGACAAAAAGAAATAAAAGGTATATACTAACTTAGTGTTATCAATTAAGTTAGTTATGCGGGTATAGTTTAGTGGTAAAACTTAACCTTCCCAAGGTTGCGTCGCGAGTTCGATTCTCGTTACCCGCTTATCGCAAAAGCTGGAGATAAGTTCTTCAGCTTTTTTTATTTTCTTCGATTTCCCCCAACTTGTAATTAGGGAGGATTTTGCTATAATATGTGATTGTGAAACTGCTTTGAGTAGTAGCTAGCAGCCAGGAAAAGCGATCCTAAGTTGGTGGGAGTTAGGAGCTGGTGGTTAGTGAAGGCGTGCAAGGCAGGATAGATTTAATATAAGTAATAATGAGTGGAAACCAATTTCAATTAGAGTGGTACCGCGGGAATTCTCGTCTCTAGTATTTTTAGTAATACTGGAGACTTTTTATTAAGGAGGACGTACAGATGGATGAAAAGCAACAAGTAGCAACAGCGGTTGCAGCAGCGCTGCCGGACCTGTCACTTGACGAGATCACGGATAAAATCGAACGGCCAAAGGATGCCAATAACGGGGACTATGCCTTCCCGACATTCTTCTTAGCCAAGACCTTGCATAAGGCACCGCAGATGATTGCGGCTGACCTGGTTAAAAAGATTGACCAAACGGGCTTTGAAAAGGTCGTCGTTGCCGGTCCGTACATTAACTTCTTCCTGGATAAGGCACAAGTCGGGGCCGAAATCATTAAGGCCATCCTTGCCGACCCAGAAGGCTACGGTAAGAAGGACCTGGGTCACCAAGCCAACGTGGTAATTGATTACTCCTCACCAAACATTGCCAAGCCAATGGGTATGGGGCACCTGCGTTCAACAATGATTGGTGAAGCCGTTGCCCGGATCCTAGAAAAGGAAAATTACACCCTGATTCGGGTTGACTACCTCGGTGACTGGGGAACCCAGTTCGGTAAGCTGATGGCCGCATACGAGATGTGGGGGAGTGAAGAAGAGGTCAAGAAGGACCCGATTAACACCCTGCTTAAGTACTATGTCCGGATTAACACCGAAGCAGATGAGCACCCCGAATACACTGAACTCGGCCGGGAGTGGTTTGCTAAGTTGGAACACGGTGACAAGGAAGCCTGGCGCTTATGGCACTGGTTCCGTGAAATCTCAATCGAACGGTTCCAAAAGGTTTACGACATGCTGGACGTTCACTTTGACTCCTTCCACGGGGAAGCCTTCAGTGCCCAGAAGATGAACGACCCAATCCAACTGTTGAAGGATAAGCACCTCCTGAAGTCCAGCCGGGGTGCCCAAATTGTTGACCTGGATGCCTACAAGTTGACCCCACCATTGATTATTAAGAGTAACGGAACGACCACCTACATTACCCGTGACCTGGCAACCGCATTGTTCCGGAAACGGATGTACGGCCATGCCAAGTCCCTTTACGTGGTTGGTGCCGAACAGGAAAACTACTACAAGCAATTAAAGGCCGTCCTAAAGGAAATGGGCTTCACCTGGTGGAACCAACTGGAACACATCTCCTTCGGTCTGATGAACCTGAATGGTAAGAAGATGTCAACACGGAAGGGGAACGTGGTCGACCTCGAAGACGTGCTGAGCGATTCAATCAAGCTCGCTCGTCAACAGATTGCCGAAAAGAACCCAACCCTGAAGAACGCGGACGAAGTTGCCAAGCAGGTCGGTGTCGGTGCGGTTATTTTCCACGACCTGAAGAATGACCGGCGGAACGCGGTTAACTTTAAGCTGGAAGATGTCGTTAAGTTTGAAGGGGAAACTGGTCCGTATGTCCAGTATGCCCGTGCCCGGGCGGAGAGCATCCTGCGGAAGGGTGGCATCCGGGACTTCAGTAACGTTGACCTGACCAAGATTGGTGACTCTGCTTGGGACATCCTGAGTTTCCTCAGCCAATACAGTAACGCTGTTGAACGGGCTGCGGTCAACTACGACCCATCGGTAGTTGCTAAGTACGCTCTGGAACTTTCCAAGAAGTTCAACCAATACTACGCCCACAACCGGATTCTTCAAGACGACGATGAGCAACCAGCTCGTCTTGCACTGGTTCAGGCGGTTAGTCACATCCTGAAGGACGCTTTGGCAATGCTTGACATCAAGGCTCCCGATGAAATGTAAATGATAACTTAAAATTAAAGAGGTTGGAAAATCTTTCTCCAGCCTTTTATTTTTGCGATACTTTAAGCCTTAATAAAGGATTGCCCCTGACCGGTCTAAGGGCAAAAAAGTATGCTAAAATAACAGGCAACCTTTAAACGAACAAATGGAGATCGGAAATGAAACGCGAACCACAACCTAATTCAACTAAGGAACGCATCATTGCGTGGCTAAAAGAAGTTGGTAGGAAGATGCGCAAGGAGTTAAACGTTTTCTGGCAACTAGTGAAGAAAAACGTCAGTCGTTTTTGGCACCGGTACCAGATTACCCGTTGGCTCATTGTCGTCTTTTTGAGTATTTTTCTGATTGCAAGCATTCACCTGACTTTCATTGCTAAGACGGCGAACGTCAAGAATTTGCAGAACCGGCTATCACGCCCCACGATGATTTACGACAATAAAAAGCAGTCAGCTGGTAGCCTCTACTCGCAGAAGGGGACCTACGTCAAGCTGGATAAAATTTCCGCCAACGTTCCGGCCGCGGTCCTGTCAACAGAAGACCGTAACTTTTACCACGAACACGGCTTTTCCATTAAGGGTCTTGGCCGGGCCGCCTTTTTGCTAGTGAAGAATAAGCTCCTCCACCGGGACTACATCTCTGGTGGGGGGAGTACCCTGACTCAGCAACTAGTCAAGAATGCCTTCTTAACCCAGCAACAGACCTTCTCGCGGAAGGCCCGGGAAATCTTCATCGCGGTAGAGGTGGAGAACCAGTATTCGAAGAACCAGATCCTGACAATGTATTTAAACAATGCCTACTTTGGCCACGGGGTCTGGGGGGTCCAGGATGCCGCCCGGCGTTACTTTGATGTCAATGCCAGTCAGCTAACTGTTCCGCAGGCGGCCATGCTAGCGGGGATGCTTACTTCACCCGGAATCTATGACCCGATTGAACACCCGAAGGCAACGCTTCAACGGCGGAACCTGGTCCTCCAACTGATGGTCGAGAACAACAAGTTGAGCCAGTCGGCGGCGAATAGTTACAAGAAAACCCCGCTGGGCATCAACAGTGGCTACGTAGCTAACGACAGCTACAAGTACCCGTACTTCTTTGATGCGGTAATCTCCGAGGCGGAGAGCCGCTACCACCTGTCGGAAAAGTCAATCATGAATGATGGCTATAAGATTTACACCACCCTTGATCAGGGACAGCAGGAATCGATGCAGGACACCTATGATGATGACGATAATTTCCCTGCTAATTCAAGTGACGGCACAATGGTTCAATCCGCTTCGGTGGCGATGAACCCGAAGACCGGGGGTGTAACGGCGGTTGTTGGTGGCCGGGGTAAGCACGTTTTCCGTGGCTTTAACCGGGCAACCCAAATGCGGCGGCAGCCTGGGTCGACGATCAAGCCAATCGTGGTTTACACGCCTGCTTTGGAGCACGGTTACTTCTATGACTCAATCTTGCAGGATAAGAAGCAGTCGTACGGGACAAACAACTACACACCAAAGAACTATGACGATACCTACAGCGGTAGTGTGCCAATGTACAAGGCCCTGTACGAAAGTTTGAATGCCCCTGCTGTCTGGCTCCTCAATAAGATTGGGGTCAACCAGGGTTACAAGATGGCGCAAAAGTTTGGCCTACCGGTCGAAAAGGGCGACCGGAATTTGGCCCTGGCCCTTGGTGGAATGACGAAGGGGGTCTCTCCCCAACAAATGGCCCGGGCGTACGCTACCTTTGATAACGACGGGCAGATGCCGACCCCACACTACATCACCAAGATTGAGGATGCCTCGGGGAAGGTGATTGCCCAGAACAAGGGTTCCAAGGTCAAACACGTCATTTCCAGCAAGACCGCTAAGGAAATGACCAGTATGATGATTGGCGTCTACGAGCACGGGACCGGTGAAACAGCCAAGCCGAGTGGCTACACCCTGGCCGGGAAGACCGGGACGACCAATTCCGGTGTCAAGGGCGATGAGTCCAACGACCGTGATAAGTGGATTGTTGGTTACACCCCCGACGTTGTGGTCGCCACCTGGGAAGGGTATGACGACACGAATTCCAGCCATGTCCTCCAGGATATTTCTGAGCACAATATCAACAGCCTCTTCAAGACCGAAATGACGGGGATCCTGCCGAATACGCCGGGGACTAAGTTTACGGTTGAGGATGCCCAGACGCGGGCCAACAAGCGCTTGAAGAAGCCGTCCGGTTGGAAGTCGCTCTTTGACAACGGCAGTGACCTCACCGACCGCTTTAACCAGACGGTCAATAACTTCAGTGACCGGGCCAATAAGATCTGGGACAGTGTTAAGTCCCTCTTCTAGTCCCCTTTTAATCGGGAAGGCAAACATGATACAATTTGTAGTAAGTAATCAAAAAGGAGTTTTTTTACAATGGTTGTAAATATTTACGATTCAGCAAATGAAATGAGTCGTCAACTTGTTGATACCCAAGAATACCAAGGCTTAAAGAAGGCCCTGGACGAATTAAAGGCCGACACGGAAGCATTTAATTCCTTCAAGAAGTTCCAACAAATGCAGGCGGGCGCCCAGCAAAAGCAAATGAAGGGTGAGAAGCCTTCCGATGACGAAATCAAGGCAATCCAAACCCTGGCAAAGGAAATCAGCGGTAAGGAGGCCGTTCAAAACCTGATGAACCAAGAACGTCAAGTTGACCAAATGCTGCAACAACTGAACAAGACGATTACCAGTCCTATCCAAGACCTCTACAGTGACTTAATGCCTGACCAAAACAAGCAGTAAGCACTATTTCTTGGTAAATGATAAGTGGCCTCCACTATTCGGTTTGATCCGGATGCTGGGGGCCATTCCTGTAAGAAGGGGAGTTTATGAAATTTATCCACACTGCAGATTTACACTTGGCGAGTCCATTCCAGGGGTTAACAGACATTCCGCACCAGCTCTGGCAACGGGTTCACGCGGCGACTTTCGCGGCTTTTAAGAAGATCGTGACCGCCGCAATTGATGAGGACGTTGACTTTATGCTAATTGTCGGCGACGTCTTTGACCGCGAGCAAAAGAGCATCGCGGCGATTGACTTCTTCGTGACCCAGCTGCAACGTCTAGCGGCGGCGGGCATCCCCGTTTTCCTGTCCTATGGGAACCACGACTTTAATACTGGGACGGACCAACAGATTGATTTGCCCGCCAACGTCCGCGTCTTCGGCCCCACCGTCAGCACTAAGCACCTGACCCTGAGCGACGGGACCAGCGTTGCCATCACTGGTTTTAGCTATGCCCGGCGGTGGGTTGATGAAGATGTTGTCGCCAGTTTTCCCGTCAAGAAAAGCGCGGACTGGCAAATTGGGATGCTGCATGGTGCCCAGTACCAGGCCGGTGGCAGTAACCACTACGCCCCCTTCACGCTTGACGAACTCCGGGCAAAACATTACGACTACTGGGCGTTGGGCCATATCCACCAGCACCAGCTTTTAAACGCCCAGCCGCCAATTGTTTACAGTGGCATCCCCCAGGGACGGCACAAGAACGAGGGTGGCCAGCATGGCTACTACCTGGTGGAAAGTCGGGGTCACCAATTAGTCCCATCCTTTGAGCCCCTGGACGGAATCGCGTGGACCCAGGCGGGGGTTGACCTTTCAACGGTTACCAACCCGCAGGAGCTTACGGAGGCGGCTACCCAGGCGGGCGCTAAGCTAACAAGGAATAACTTGACCCTTGTGGCCTTGCAGCTCGAAAACACGGATCACCTATCGCCGGAATGCCGGACAATGCTCCGTGATGGGACCCTCCTCAACCACCTTCAGGACCGGCTTGCCCAACAGGACCAAATAAAGTGGTGGCCCTATGAGTTATCCATAGCGCCGACCGCTAACCTTCCAAAGTTAACGGACCTGGACCAGCGTTTCTGGACGGACGCGCAAAAGGCAGTCTTTACGCCAGAGAACATTGCTCACGTCGCCCAGCCCCTGCTCCGCCAGGATGTTTTATTTGACCAGTTAGGGGCGGAACTTACCCCAGAGAAACTTTATCAGCTTGCCAAGCAGGTGTTAGGGGGGATCAGTAGTGAAAATTAAGAGTGTCCACATTGACGGCTTTGGTAAGTGGCATGACCAGGACTTTGATTTTTCCGCTAACCCCCAGGTAATCTTTGGCAGTAATGAGGCCGGGAAAACGACGCTGGCGACCTTTATCCGGAGCATCCTCTTTGGCTTTGCAAACGCGAAGGGGAAAAACCGCTACCAGCAGTACAAGCCGCGGACGACCGGTACTTATGGGGGAAGCCTTCTCGTGGAGGATCACGGGACCCGGTACCGAATTCGGCGAACGGCCGGCAAGGGTGGTGGTCTGGTGACGGTGACTGACATGGACGGCCACCGCTTTGGTGAAGATAAGCTGGCTAAAATGCTTGCCAACGTCGACCAGGACTTATACCAAGCGGTCTTTAGCTTCAGCCAGGAGGAACTGGCAAATATCAAAGACCTTAGTCCTGACGAGGTTCACCACCAGCTTAAACAGGTCGGGGCTGTCGGCAGCCAGCAGTGGGACCAACTAATTGCCAGCCTGGTTAAGCGTGGGGATGAACTTTACAAGCCCCGGGGCCGCAAGCCACAGTTAAACCGCCACCTGGATGAGTACCGGCAACTTGCTCGACAAGCAGTACAAGCAAGTCGTAAGTATGACCAGTACATGGCTGCTAATCGGGACCAGCAGCAACAAAAAGCAGCGGTCCAAAAGTGGCAACAAGAAGAAACAAATTTAACCGCCCGGGTCAACCGGTTGGACCAGCTAAGTCGCCTGTGGCCAATCTATGATGCCTGGAAGAAGAGACAGCCACAAGCAGCGACAGTTGCGGTTGCCCCAGACGATATTGAGCAGGTCAACCAACTACGGGGCCAATTTAATGGCTTGGCGGCCCAACTGGGGACCCTCAGGGATGAAATCGCCCGCCTGCAAAAAGATGTCGCGCAATTTGACCGGGACGAGCTAGCGGACTACCACCAACACCGCTATGATTACCAGCGACTCCAGACGGCCCTGCTCCAGCTCCAGTCGCGCGATGACCAGTACCACCAGCAGCAGGGACGTCTTGAGCAGCTGTTTGCGGAGCGCAACCGTCTCCAAAGGCGTTACGGTCACCAGTTACCAAAGCCGCTGTCCGAACAAGAAACCGTGACGCTTCAGAGCCTTTTAGGCAACCATCCGGCGTCTACAACAACTAACCGGCGGATGTCTGCAGGGCTTTTGGGCCTCGGTGCCGCCTTGTTTATCCTGGGAATGTTCGGTCACCACGGGTTGGTCATGCTGATGGGACTGATTGTCCTGGCGGCTACCGGGGCGTGGCTTTATAAAACAAATAATGAGATAAGCCGGTCCACTGATCACCAACAGGCCGCCCTGCGACGTTTTGGCCGCCTCCACGGACTGACCAATTTTCCGGTCAGCGAATGGTTGCCAATGCAAGCCGACTTATACCGGGTTGCAGAACTGGACCAGCAGATCGCCAATTCACAGACAGCGGCCAGTGAGATTAAGACACGGCTGGCGGAACTGCAGTGGCGGTTGACAGGTAAGGCAAGTGGCCAGACGCCGGCAGAATTAAGTCAGCACTTTAATGACTGGCTAAGCCGCCGGGCCAGTGACTATCAGGAATGGCAACGGGTCACCCGGCAGTTGGAAAACAGTCAGCAGCAAGAATCCGCGGTGCGGGCCCAGCAGGACAAAATTACTGACCAGCTCAAGCAAATTTACCGTCGGGCCCAAACAAGTAGTCCGGATGACTTCGACAGCCTGGTCAGCCAGCAGGCCGGTCAGCAGACCCGCCGTATTACGACCAGCGTATACGGTCAGCAGTTAACGGCTGCGGATAAGGCGGCGCTGGCCCGCTTTGACAGTGAAGCAAGCCTGCGTGATCGGCAGCAGCGGTTGGCCCATCACTTAACTGAAGTCCGTGCCCACCTGCACGGGGCAAGGGAACAAGTCCAGCGGGACCAGTTCACCATCAAAAACTTGGCGGCTGATGGAACTCCCGATGAATTGGCCCAACACCAGGCCAGTTTATTGGCAAAGATTATCCAGGAGGCCCAGCAATGGATGAGCTACCAGCTGGCAATTCAATGGATTGACCGGGCCCTGTCTTTGGCCTCAACCGACCGCTACCCGGCGGTTATTAAAGCGGCGGAAAAGAACTTTGCCATCTTAACGGGCGGACATTACCAAAAGATTGCCTTAGCAACCAAGGAAGTCCGGGTATTGGATGACCAGCAAGAGTGGTACGCGGTCGGGGAACTGTCGACCGGGACGGCGGAACAGTTATTCGTGGCCCTCCGTCTGGGCTTCATCAGTGTAATGAGCGACCGGTTACGGTTACCAATTATCATTGATGACGGTTTTGTTAACTTTGACCAGCAGCGTCGCCAGCGGGTGATCGAACTCCTCAATGACCTGGCAACAAGGAACCAGGTCTTGTACTTTACCGCCAACGACCAGGCGCGAAAGCTTCCCGGCGTCTTGGACCTCGATCGTGAATAATTTATGAAGATCGGTTAAACTTTTTATTGCATACCGTCCGTTTGCCGTCAATTGTGGTATATTTGATGGGTGAACTTTTCGAAATAAATAAATTAAGGGATGTGTTTTTTTGAAATCGAAGAAGTTAATTGCGATTATTGCGGGGGCGGCATTGATGCTGCCATTAGCTGCATGTGGTAACAAGGCGGTCGCAACCACTAGTGGTGGGAAGATCACCGAGAGTCAATACTACAGCAGCATGAAGCAGACCAGCAATGGGAAGCAGGTCCTTCAACAAATGATCCTGGACAAGGTCTTGCAAAAGGAATATGGTAAGCAAGTTTCCGATAAGCAGGTCAATGCCGAATACAACACGTACAAGAACCAGTACGGGCAAAACTTCAGTGCCTACCTCCAGCAAAACGGGATGACGGAAAAGTCCTTCAAGCAGCAGATTCGTTCTAACCTGTTGCTCCAGGCTGCAGTAAAGGACTATTCCCACATTACCAACAAGCAAATCAACAAGCAGTGGAAGAAGTACCAGCCAAAGGTTCAAACTGCGGAAATCCTGGTCGGCAGTAAGGAAGAGGCCCAAAACATCATCAGCCGGCTTGACAGCTCCAGCAATAAGTACAAGACCTTCAAGAAGCTTGCCAAATCCCAGTCGACCGACACCTCAAACAAGGATGCCGGTGGGCGGGTGCCAGCCTTTGATAACACCGATAACCAGCTCGACTCGGCTTACAAGAAGGCAGCCTTTAAGCTGAAGACGGGTGAATACACGTCCACGCCGGTCAAGACCGATGACGGTTACCAGGTAATCTACATGATTGAACACCCGGCCAAGGGTAAGAAGAGTCAACACATCGCTGACTTACGGAACCAGATTGTTCAAGAAAACATGAACAACCGGACATTCTTACACAAGGTTGTCTCCAACGTCCTGAAGAAGGGGAACGTTTCAATCAAGGATAATGACGAGAAGAACATCCTGGATGACTACTTGAACACGAATAGCACTAATAGTGGTTCACTAGGAAACAACTCTAACAACGGTTCCTCGAGTTCTAATAACTAATGTTTAAGGTGGGAAAATGACCTTGGCTTTCTTGCTTTAGATGAAAAAATCCGCACTGCGATTGTAAAAGGCGCAGTGCGGATTTATATATATAGGAATAAGGGGCTGGGCGGCAACCTTGATATATAAAAGCCGGGCGATGGACTACTGATTGGTTCATTGCCCGGCTTTTATGAGCGCGGAAACACCGTCACCATTTATTTAAGCCGCTTATTCAACTTTTCGACAATCTCTTGGATTCGGTCAAGACGGTGCTGGTCTTTGAACTTCCACTTGTTGACCAGTACCGTTACTTCCTGCTGGTATTCGCTAACTGCCGGCAGGGCTTTCTGGAGCTTTGCCAGATTAGCCTGTAGCTGCTTGCCCTCGCGACCCAGCTTTTTCACATCACTAATAACGTTTTTAATTGCTTGCATTATTGGGCGTCCTTAAATTGGTCAGCGATAGCCTTTTGGATTTCCTGGTACTTTTCTTCGTTGTACTTGCCGGAGTTATCCTTGAAGATCATCTTAAAGTCGTCCTGGTCGGTGTAGCGGGGGATAAGGTGGATGTGGGAGTGGAATACGGACTGGTAAGCAACCTCACCGTTATTGTTAATGATGTTCATTCCCTTGATAGCGGGGTTAGATTGCTTAATGGCCCGGGCAATCTTTGGAATCCGGGAGAAGACCGCTGCCGCAAGGTCTTCGTCATAGGCAAAGATGTCTTTAACATGCTTCTTTGGGACGACCAAAGTGTGGCCCGGTGTCCCCTGTGAGATATCCAAGAAGGCCTTCACAACGTCGTCTTCGTAAACCGTGTAGCTAGGAATTTCACCATTAATTATTTTGCAGAAAATACAATCAGTCATAAGTACCACTCCTTTAGTGTTATGTTAACCTTAGTATACCTAAATTTGGTCCAAGCTGCATGAATTTACGGTATGGTATAATGAATTTTTGAAAAAGTAGGTAAGGAAGGCATATTAATGGCACTAGAAGTGAAGAACCTGGTTGGGGGATACTCCCAAATACCAGTGTTAAAGAAAGTGAACTTGGATGTCCAGCCCGGTGAATTGGTCGGCCTGATTGGTCTCAACGGTGCTGGTAAGTCGACAACGTTAAACCACATTATTGGGATTCTGCGGCCATTTTCCGGGGAAATCACCCTCAATGGCTTGAACATCCGGGACAACCCCAACGAGTACAAGAAGCAGATTGCCTACGTTCCCGAAACGCCCATCCTTTACGATGAGTTAACCTTGCGAGAGCACCTGGAATTGACGATGAACGCCTACCAACTGGACCATGACCAGGCCTGGCAACGGGCGCACAAGCTATTGAAGACTTTCCGGCTTGATAACAAGCTGGACTGGTTCCCGGCAAACTTCTCCAAGGGGATGAAGCAGAAGGTAATGATCTGCTGTGCGTTCATGACGGATGCCAAGCTGCTGATCGTGGATGAACCATTTTATGGTCTGGACCCACTGGCCGTTCACGACCTTTTGAACCTAATTGCCGAAAAGAAGGCGGCAGGGGTTGCGGTTTTGATGTCAACCCACGTCCTGGACACGGCCCAGCGGTACTGTGACCGCTTCGTCCTACTTGCTAACGGCCAGGTCAAGGCCCACGGGACCCTGGCCGAACTGCGGGCGCAGGCTGATCGGCCGGACGAGTCACTTGATGAGATCTATCTTGGCTTAGCAAGGGATGAGCAAAATGAATAATTTATTTGCAACGCGGCGCCAGCGCCATTTCATGATGCTGCTAAAGTATTGGCGACTGGTGTTTAATGACCACTTCGTAATCGCCCTCTTCTTCCTCTTCGGTGCGCTGGCCTACGGTTATGGGCAGTGGCTACCGACCCTGGGTCCCCACTTGTGGTGGAGTCGCTGGCTACTGGTGATCTGGTTTGTCGCAATTGCCCAGTTTGGTCGCTTGGCTACCCTCTTAAAGCGGCCCGACCCGGTATTCCTCTTACCCCAGGTGACGGCAATGGAGGCCTACCTCAAAAGGGCCTTTGCCTACAGCCTGCTTCTGGGTGAGCTGATTACCATTGCGGGGACCTTCGTGGCCCTGCCGTTTGCCATGACGACCGAAAAGTTATCGACGGTTGACATTGTCCTCATCTTTTTGACCGCGATGGTCAGCAAGGATGACTGGCTATTTACCGCCCGTAAGTCAATCAGTATGCGGTGGGCGCGTTTTCAGTGGCGGACCCGCGCAGAGTACTGGGTTAACCCCGCCCTGGCGGCTTTAGCAACCTGGCTGGTGAACCCCACGGTAGGTCTTATCGTGGCAATCGTCGTCGACCTAGCAATGCGGTTGGTATACCGGGACTTGATAGTTGATTGGCGGGCGGCTGTCAAGATGGAAGAGGACCGGATGTACAGCGTCTACCGCTTCTTTAACCTCTTTACCGATGTCCCAAGTGTCCAGGGGAATGTAAAACGGCGGAAGTGGGCGACGAGCCTGATCAAGTGGCTGACGGTTGGCAAGCATCCCTGGTCATACATCTACGCCCGGGGCTTTGTCCGTAACACTGAGATTAGTGGAATTGTTAGTCGGTTGACCGTCTTGGGAATGGTCCTCACTTTCTTGATTCCGGTTCACTGGTTGAATACGGTTATGGCCCTGTTATTCATCTACTTAATTGCCACCCAGTTAATGCCGCTCTTTGACCAGTACGACGGGAATGTTTTTACCCACCTGTACCCGGTTACCCAAAGTGAGCGGGTGGCGGACTTCCAGAACTTGCTAGCCCGGGTGACCCTGATTGAGGCGGGGCTAATCGTCATTGCTAGCATTGGCCTGCGGGTTGATTGGGAGCAATTTTTAATTAACCTTGTCCTAGCAGGAATCGAGGTTGCCTTTTTAACCCACTTTTACTTTAAACTACGAATGAAAAACTGAGCGAGGAATACTAATATGCGTGTAAAACATAAAAAATGGGCAGCACCGTTAATTGCGGCCCACCCAGAAAAAATGGTGACGAATGCTGAAGAAGTGAAGGGCAAGTGGCAAAAACGCTTTGAAAAGCCCCAGCCAATTCACCTGGAAGTGGGGATGGGAAAGGGCCAGTTCATCATCGGAATGGCCAAGGCCCACCCAGAGGTCAACTTTATTGGTCTAGAAATTCAGGAGACGGTCGCAGCGATTGCCCTGAAGAAGGCCCTTACAGAAGACCTCCCCAACCTCCAGCTGGTTTGCGGGGATGGTTCAGATATCACTAACTACTTTGAACCCCACGAAATTGACCGGATGTATTTAAACTTCTCCGACCCGTGGCCTAAGAAGCGTCACGCCAAGCGGCGTTTGACCTACCACACCTTCCTGGATGGCTACCAAAACATCCTGAAAGAGCAGGGGACCATCGAGCTGAAGACGGATAATATGGGCTTCTTTGAATTCTCCCTGGAGAGTATGAATAACTACGGGATGAAGTTTGATGGGGTCTGGCTCGACCTCCACAACAGCGATGAAAATGAACACAACGTTGAAACCGAATATGAGCAAAAATTTGCGGCTAAGGGGCAACCAATTTACAAACTGACTGCCCACTTTGCTTAAAAAAATTCCCCAGTAGGTATTTTGACCTTGCTGGGGAATTTTAATTCTTAATCGTCTGCCAACCGCTTGAGTTCCAGCAGGCTACCGGTGTAGGCATCCACCCGGAACTCGTAGTTAACGGGTTCATTGTCTTCTAGCCGCGTCAATCCACCCCGGTAGGCGCTAGTCTTAACGGCGTAGCGTTGGAAGGGGACGCGACGGTGGTCAATCCAGCTGCCGGTGATGGTTCCTTCGCGGGCAAAATCATTGCGAATCAGCTTGAGTGCCCGGTTGGCCGAAATAGGCCGTTTGCCAAATAGCTTACCAGCCACGAAGCCAGCCACCCCGGAGGCACCAAGCGTCACCGGAATTAACCATGGATTAAGCGTGTTGTTTGAATCGTTCATTGGATTGCTTCCTTTATAATTTTATTCACTAGCGATTAATATTAACTTATTGTAACATTTTCTTCAAATAAGTCCAAAAGTGCAACTTACTTTTCATAAGTTGAGAATATGATATAGTAAAAATAAACATCAGGAAAGGGATGGTCGAATGGAAAGTTTACCTGTTATGAAGGAAGACCAATTGCAACAGAAGCTGGCGAAGGGGAAGTACGTCCTGTTCTTTACAGCTGGTTGGTGCCCGGACTGCCGCTTTATCAAACCGGCAATGCCCGAGATTGAGAAGGATTTTCCGGAATTCACCTTTCTGCAAGTCGACCGGGACGAAAACATTGACCTGGCGGCGGAGCTAAATATCTTTGGCATCCCTAGCTTTGTTGCCTACGCGGATGGGAAAGAAATTGGCCGTTTTGTCAATAAAGATCGAAAAACCAAGCAACAAGTGGAAGATTTTTTGCGTAAATTGAAGTAAAATATAAAGCGCAAGTCAATCCGACCCGCTTGAATAAATTAATAAAAGTGGGCGCTATCGTTGCGCTCTTTTTATTTTGGGCGGGAATCAGTTATTTAAGAAAGGAACATTCGATGCTAATTGCGAGTTATAATCCCAGTGAAATGGGCGATATTTTAGTAACAATCACGGCACCAGATAATGGTGCGCAGGTAAGCAAGGTCAACAAAGGCGTTGCCCAAATTACCACGGCTAAGGACCAGCAGTTGCTTGGCTACAACTTTATGAACGCGAGCCAAATTTTGCCAGAACTGAAGGGACAAAATGGCCAGGTCTTCTTAAGTGATGAAGCGGTCGCCAAGTTGAACGAGCAGATTCACGCTGCCGGCTTTGATGCTGAAATCACCGCGGACCACGATCCAAAGTTTGTGGTGGGGTATGTTGAAGAATTAAAGGACCACCCGAAGTCTGACCACCTGAAGGTTACTAAGACCCGGATTGGTGCTGACCAGACTGTCCAGATTGTTTGTGGGTCACCAAATGTTAAGGCGGGCATTAAGGTCGTTGTTGCCCGGCCTGGTGCAATGATGCCTGATGGCAAGATTATTTGGCCGGGGGCCCTCATGGGGGTAGAAAGTGACGGGATGCTTTGCGGCTTCCGTGAATTGCGGATGAAGAATGCTCCCGATAAGAAGGGCCTGTGGATTATTCCCGATGACTGGCAAGAAGTTGGTGAAGCCGTGGACTTCGCAAAGGCGGACACCTTCTTCCCTGCTAAATAATTATCAAAATTGTTAAATCACTATTGCTTAAAAACAGGAATGCTATATGATTTAGGGGACAAAAGGTAGTTTGCTTAGCAGGCGGGGTGCTTTTTAGGCCCCTTTTCCCTGCTAGTCAGAAAGGAAATTAATGATGGAAACGAAGACTTATTATTTTATTGGTATTAAGGGTACCGGGATGGCTTCTTTGGCCCGGATCCTGCACGACAAGGGCAACACGGTATTAGGATCAGACATCGCAAAGGAAACCTTCACCCAGGGACCCCTACTGAAGGCGGGAATCAAGATCTTGCCTTTTGACCCAGCTAATCTGAAAGCGGGAATGACGGTGATCAAGGGAAACGCCTTTTCCGATGACCATCCCGAAGTCCAGCAGGCAAAGAAGATGGGCTTACCAATCTTGACCTATCCAGAAGCGGTTGAAAACGAGGTTGTCAACCACACCAGTATCGGGATTGCCGGGGCCCACGGGAAGACCAGTACCACGGCACTGTTGTCCCACGTTTTGGCAGCGGTTGAACCGACCAGCTACCTCATCGGTGATGGGGTCGGCAAGGGAAGTGCCGGTGACCGCTTCTTCGTCTTTGAAGCGGACGAGTACCGTGACCACTTCTTGGCATACCACCCCGACTACGCCATCATGACAAACATTGACTTCGACCACCCGGACTACTTCAAAGATATTGATGATGTACGGGCATCATTTGAAACTTACGGCCGGCAGGTTAAGAAGGCCATCTTTGCCTGGGGCGACGACGCTAACCTGCGGAAGCTGGACGTCGACGTTCCCGTCTACTATTACGGGACGGGTAAAAAGGATGACTTCCGGGCAGAAAACATCAAGCGGACGCCGGCTGGCTCGACTTACGATGCCTACTTCAAGGACCAGAAACTGGGGACCTTCACCATCCACCTTTATGGTGAACACAGTATCCTAAACAGCCTGGCTGTCCTGGCCGTTGCCTACATGGAACATGTTGACATGGACCAAATCAAGAAGGAACTGGCTAACTTCCGCGGTGTTAAGCGGCGCTTTAGTGAAACCGACGTGGCTGGGGACAAGTTGATTGACGACTACGCCCACCACCCGAACGAGATCAAGGCGACAATTGATGCGGCCCGGCAAAAGTTCCCTGACAAAGAGGTTGTGGCGGTTTTCCAGCCCCACACTTACTCGCGGCTGGCGGCCTACATCGATGACTTTGCCAAGACCCTCTCGCGTGCTGACAAGGTCTACGTGACCCCAATCTTTGCTTCCATTCGAGAACAGAGCGGTAGTGTTTCGAGTGAAGACCTGGAAGCTAAGATTCCGGGGAGCGAAGGAATTGACATGGACTCGATCGATAAGTTGAGTCAGTACCACGATGCCGTAGTGATCTTCATGGGTGCCGGGGATATTGAAAAGTATGAGGATAAATTCAAAGAATTGCTTAATAAGTAAGCATTCTTGCCCCCTTCACCGCTGCGGTATGGTATTCTTGACAGTACCGATAAATAATTTGAGGAGGAATAAGAATGAATAACTTTCCTGGCGATTCTGGTCGCCGTGTTGTTGGTGACCAGGCCGGTTTGAATGCATTCCTGACCCGGATGTACGGGTACATGACGTTGGCCGTCTTGGTTTCGGCGCTTAGTGCCTGGCAGACAATGACGACCTTCCGGAATGTTGTGATGGGCTACTTTGGGGCCCACCCGGGGATGGTCTGGTTGATCCTGCTATTGCCATTTGCCCTAACGATGGGGATCAGCTTTAGTGCCACGCGGAACCCGGTAGGGAGCTTCATTATGCTAATGGTGGTGGCCATCATCTACGGAGTTGAGTTCGCACTGATTGCCGGGGTCTACACCGGGACGAATATTGCGGCGGCCTTCGTGTCGTCCGCAGCAATCTTTGCGACGATGACAATCTACGGGACGGTTACCAAGCGGGACCTCAGTAAGTTTGGTTCCCAAGCCCTGGCGGCACTGGTGGCCCTCTTCATTGCCTACCTGATTAACATGTTTCTGAAGAGCCCGGCAATTGCTTATATTTTCTCGTTCATTGCGGTAATCATCTTTGTGGTCCTAACCGCATGGGATGCCCAAAAGATGAAGCAGATTTACCTCAATTACAACACCGCTAATTCAGTTGCGGGACTGGCAATCATCGGTGCTCTACAGTTATACTTAGACTTTATCAACCTCTTCATCTCGTTCCTGCAAATTTTTGGAATGAGTGACCGGGATTAAAGAAAAAACGAGTCGGTAATTTCCGACTCGTTTTTTCTTTAATCAGCGGATGAACACCAGCATGTCGTTAACGATAACCCCTAATCTTTGGTACAATTAGTTAGTAGAAAAAAAGGAACGGAGCGAATAACTACATGGCCAAACAATTATTACTGATTGATGGAAATAGTATTGTTTTTCGGGCATTCTTTGCAATGCACAACCAAATCGATAAGTTTACCAACAAGGACGGCCTGCATACCGCGGCAATCTACGGTTTCAAGTTGATGTTAGACCACGTCCTTGATAACTTCCACCCGGACGCTGCCCTGGTAGCTTTTGATGCCGGCAAGAAGACCTTCCGGACTAAAATGTACACCGACTACAAGGGTGGCCGGAACAAGACGCCAGAAGAGTTGATGGAGCAGTTCCCGTATGTCCACCAGCTGGTGAAGGCTAGTGGCCTCCACAGTTACGAATTAAAGAACTACGAGGCTGACGATATCATTGGGACCCTTGCCAAGGAAGCTGATGATGCTGGTTACACGACGCTGGTGGTCACTGGGGACCGGGACCTTACCCAACTGGCTAGTGACCACACCACAGTTGCCGTTACCCATAAGGGAGTTACGGATACTGAACACTACACACCGGCCCACGTGGAAGAAAAACTTGGCATCACTCCTAAGCAGATTATTGATATGAAGGCTCTGATGGGGGATACTTCGGATAATTACCCCGGTGTCACTAAGGTTGGTGAAAAGACTGCCATTAAGTTGGTAAAGCAGTTCGGCTCGGTTGAAAACCTCTATGACCACATTGACGACCTGAAGAAGAGCAAGATGAAGGAACACCTGATTGAGGATGAAGATGTTGCCCGTCAATGCAAGACCTTAGCCACGATTCTCCGGGATGCGCCCTTAGAGATCAGTCTGAAGGACCTGAAATACGAGGGGGAACAGACGGAAGAATTGATTGACTTCTACCAGCAGATGGGCTTTAAGTCCTTCTTGGCTAAGATGAACGTTGCCCCCGAAGCGGAGGAAGACCAGGTTAAGCCAATTACCTATACTGAATTGACGGCCGATAACCTTGGTGACCTTGACCAACTGAGTGGTGAGGTCAGCTTCTACCTTGAAATGCCAGAAGCTAACTACCACCTGTCACCATTCGCTGGCTTTGCCCTAGGGGATGGTAGCCACTGGTTCGTCAGTCGGGACGCCGAGTTGCTTAAACGGGCCCCGTTGAAGAAGCTTCTGGAGTCAACAACGACCGAAAAGAATGTCTTTAATGCCAAGGCACACATTGTTGGTTTGCACCGGCTCGGCATCGAACTGGCGGCGGTCGACTTTGACCTTTTGCTCGCTTCCTACCTCCTCAACACCAATGACAACAGTAATGACCTCGGCCAGGTGGCCCTCGAACACGACTACCACGACGTGCGAACCGACGAAGAGGTTTATGGAAAGGGCGTCAAGCGGGCGATCCCCGACGACGATGGGGTCTTCTTTACCCACCTTGCCCAGAAGGTCCGGGCAATTAATGCCCTAAAAGCGCCCCTCTTTGAAAAGCTCGACCAGAATAAGCAGACCCCACTTTATACGGACATTGAATTGCCACTGACCAGGGTCCTGGCAAAAATGGAGATTACCGGTGTCCACGTTGATGCTCAAACCCTCAAAAACATGGGTAGCAAGCTTAAGGAACGGTTAGCTGACATTGAAAGCAGTATTTACGAAGAGGCTGGCGAGGAGTTCAACATCAATTCCACCAAACAACTGGGCCACATCCTCTTTGAAAAACTGAAGTTACCGGTTATCAAGAAGACCAAGACGGGGTACTCCACCGCCGTGGATGTTTTGGAAAAGCTGGCTGACCGGGCCCCAATCGTTGAGCAGATCCTGGAATACCGGCAGATCGCTAAATTACAGTCAACTTACATTACCGGCCTTTTGAAGGTCATTCACTCCAGCGACCAGAAGATCCACACCCGTTATCTGCAGACTTTAACCCAGACTGGACGGCTCTCATCCGTTGACCCGAACCTGCAAAACATTCCTGTCCGCCTACCGGAAGGACGGCTGATTCGGCAAGCTTTCGTACCTAGTCACGATGGCTGGCAAATCTTCTCGTCTGATTACTCCCAGGTTGAATTACGGGTTCTGGCCCACATTACCGGGGATAAGAACCTCCAGGAAGACTTTAAAAACGGTGAGGATATTCACGCAAGTACGGCCCGGCGGATCTTCCACCTGAGGCCAGATGCTGAAATTGACCGCAACATGCGGCGGCGGGCCAAGGCCGTTAACTTTGGTATCGTCTATGGTATCAGTGACTATGGCCTTGCCCAGCGAATTCACGTTACCCGGGCTCAGGCCCACGAGTTCATTCAGAACTACTTCAAGGAGTTCCCTGGTGTTAAGAAGTACATTGACGACACCATCGCCTTTGCCCGGGAGCACGGTTATGTGGAGACCATTACTCACCGGCGGCGTTACCTTCCGGACATCCACGCGAAGAGCTTTAACCGGCGGTCATTTGCGGAACGGACAGCGATGAACACGCCAATCCAGGGTAGTGCGGCCGACATCATCAAGATTGCGATGATTCGGATGCAAAGAGAGCTTGACCAACGGGAGCTCAAGGCCAAGATGCTCCTCCAGATCCATGACGAACTGGTCTTTGAGGCGCCACAAGACGAGATCCCGGTTTTGAAGAAGCTGGTACCACAGGTAATGGACTCAGCTGTGAAACTGGACGTGCCGTTAAAGGTTGACAGTAAGGTCGGCGACACCTGGTACGACCTTAAGTAAGGGGGCAATAAAATGCCGGAATTACCAGAAGTTGAAACCGTCCGCCGCGGATTATTAAAGATCGCAAAGGGGCGGAAGATTCAAGCAATTGATGTTTACTACGGCAAGACAATTACAAACGACGTTGAAAAGTTTCGTCAGGCATTGATTGGCCAGACGATTACCGACGTTGACCGGCGGGGGAAGTACCTCCTGTTCCGCTTTACGAATAACCTGACGATGGTTTCCCACTTACGGATGGAGGGTAAGTACTTTAACCAGCCAATCGGGGGACCAATTGATAAACACACCCACGTTGTCTTTCAGTTTACCGACGGCAGTGAACTCTGCTACCACGATACCCGGAAGTTTGGCCGGATGACCCTGGTCAAAACCGGTAAAGAGAACCAGGTTGGGGGACTCAAGACGATTGGGCCGGAGCCAACGGCCGCGGCCTTTCACCTCGACTTCTTCCAAAAAGAGCTGGCACGTAGCCGGGGGAAGATTAAACCCTTCCTATTGAACCAACGTCACGTCGCCGGACTGGGGAATATTTACGCCGATGAGGTCCTGTGGATGAGTAAAATCAATCCGGAACAAGCGGCTAATACGATTCCGCCAGCTAAGGTGAAGGCCCTCCACGATAACATCATCAAGGAACTGGCCACGGCAACGAAGTACAAGGGCACGACTGTCCACAGCTTTACCAACGCCTTCGGGGATGCCGGGGCCTTTCAGGAACGGCTGAACGCCTATGGGCACGCTGGTGACCGTTGCCCACGTTGTGGAACGAAGATGGTAAAGATCAAGGTTGCCCAGCGGGGGACGACCTTCTGTCCGCACTGCCAGCCGCTTGTGGAGGAAGAAAAATGACTAAAGTAGTGGGCTTAACCGGGGGAATTGCGAGTGGCAAATCGACCGTCAGCCAGATGCTCAGTCAGGTGGGCCTGCCGATTGTCGATGCGGACCAAGTTGCCCACCGCCTCCAACAGCCTGGTCAGTTAGGCCTAAGCGAGCTGGTGGGCCAGTTTGGACGGGAAATTTTAACAGCGGATGGCCATTTAAACCGGGGGGCCCTTGGTAAAATGGCCTTTAGTGATGCTGGCGTTCGTCACCAACTAAACGCAATCATGCAGCCCCTGATTCGGGAGACAATTATGGACCAGCTAGCCGCTTTTAAAAAGCAGGACATCCCATTCGTAATCCTGGATGCCCCCCTCCTGTTTGAACAGGGCTACGACCAGGAATGTGACCTAATTGTCGTTGTTACGGTCAGTCATGATTGCCAAGTCCAACGCCTGATGTCCCGTAACGGATACACAAGGGCGGTGGCCGAACAGCGAATTGCCGCCCAGTGGCCACTGGCTAAAAAGTCCCGCCAAGCGGACGTAGTGATCAACAATGATGGTTCCTTAGATGAACTGCGGCGCCAGGTCGCTAAGTTAGTTGACTACCTTGGGGTAAAGTGATTATGGTAAAATAAAGTATTAAAGCAATTAAGGAGGAAAGCGCATGAAGTGTCCACATTGTCACCGTAACGGATCACGAGTTGTTGATAGCCGGCCCAGTGAGGATGGTACCTTTATACGCCGGCGCCGGGAATGCATCCACTGCGGCTTTCGTTTTACCACTTTTGAACGCTACGAGCAGACCCCCCTCTTGGTTATCAAGAAGGACGGCACGCGCCAGGAGTTCAGTCGGCAAAAAATCCTCAACGGGATTGTGCGGTCAGCGGAAAAGCGCCCAATTAGTATGGAGCGGCTGACCAAGATGACCGATAAGGTGGAAAAGAAGGTCCGGAGCCTGGGTGAGAACGAAATCTCTAGCCAGCTGATCGGTAAGTACGTCATGAACGAGTTAAAGGACGTTGACGAGGTCGCCTACATCCGCTTTGCCAGTGTTTACCGGCAGTTTAAAGACGTTGATGCCTTTATGAGCGAACTAGAGACGATGGTAAAGGACGAACACAAGGGTGAAAAGAAGTAGGAGGAGTGGCAATGACTGCGCAGGAAGAGGAATTTAACCCGCAAGCGGGATTCTTGGTCACTGCTGCCACCGATTTTGTCAACTTTAACGACCGGGTCTTTACCAGCTTTTACCAGCCGGTGTTAGGGCCAACGGCTTTTAGCCTTTTTTACGCCCTCCGCGCCCAGCTGATTTCCCAGCCCACCTTGGCGGACCGCCGCTTACAGGCAAATATTATCCGCCAACTGAATGCGGGAACTTCCCAGTTAGCAAGGGCCTTACACCGCTTAGAAGCGGTGGGGATGGTCCAGACCTACCGGGGGAAGGATAGCCAGGGAACCTTTTTCGTCTATCAGTTACGGGCGACCCTCACACCGGCGGCCTTTATTGAGGATGACCTCCTCAGTGTCCTCCTTCTTGAGGCAGTTGGGGATGGCCACTTTAAGCAGTTGGTCAAGGAAGCCCGGCGCTACCAGCTGGCCTCTGCGCCGTCTTTAGAAAACGTTAGCCACCACTTTCTCGATGAGTTCCACGTGGCCAACAAGTCGCTAGTTAAAACGCCCACCACGATTAAAGATGCCCGCGAGCAAACGAACGTTGACCAGCGTCCCCAGCTAGGGGCGGGGCAAAGTGACTTTGACTGGCCGACCCTTTTCCAGTTAGTTAAAAAGCAGCCAGTGATGAAAAAGGACCTGAGTGCGGCCCGGCAGTTAATCGAGGTTGAGCATCAGTTATACGGAATTGATGAGCCCACGATGGCTAAACTGGTCCTCAAGGCGGTTGACCTAGCCGACAACCACTTCAACCCGGCAAAGTTCAAGCGGATCGTTGCGAGTCGTTACCAACAGGTTGGTCACCAGGCCCCTCCAGCGACTGCTAACCAGTCCGCTAGTTCGCCGGTCAAGCTAACGGCCAAGGATCGCCAGCTTCTGCAGAGTGCGGCGGATTATGCACCGGTTGAATTTCTTCAAGGCTTGAAAGAACAGACCGGTGGCTTTGTAAGTGCAAATGAACGTCATATCCTTACCCACCTGGTTAATGATGTTAAGCTTGATTCAGCGGTCATTAACATTCTTTCCTGGTACGTCATTGCCGACCTTGACAATGCTAACCTGAAGGCCAGCTTTGTTGACGCAATTGCCAATAGCTGGATTAAGGCGGGGGTCAAGGATGCGCCGGGGGCCCTTCAGGAGTTAAAGAACTTTCAGGAGCAACGGGGCAAGCAGCGTGCAACGTCCAAGGGTCGCTTTGCTTACCGCCGGCCGCAGGTTGAAGAACAGATGCCAAAATGGAGCAAAACGGATAGCCAGCAGCTAAATAAGAAGGCGTCCCCCGCGGCGCTAAAAGAAGTTCAGGCCATGCTCGCTAAGCGGAAAGGAAGAAAGGGTGGTGACCAACAATGAAATCCTTAAATGAATCACTCCAGGGAATCATGCGGGGAAAGAACATTAACACCAACATTACCGAGCTGATGAAAAAGGTGATGGCGGATTCCGACGTTCAATCATTTCTTAGTGCTAATCGTGACCAGATCACTAAAGAAATGGTACGAAGTGGCCAGTCGAAATTGTACGAGTTCTACCACGAAAAGCAGCTCCGCCAGCGGGGTGAAGCCACCGTGGCCCCGGGCTATTCTCCCCAGTTAGTTTTGAACTCTGGCCAGATTGATGTGACCTATGTCCCCACTAAGCAGTTGGTGGAACAGGAACGGCAGCGGCATATTAAACGGCTGGTTCAGTCGATCAATATGCCAAAGTTTATTCAACACGCTTCTCTAGACGACTTTTACATTGACGAACAACACGCCACGGCAACCCGGACAGCAGCCTTGAAGGCGGCGGTTGACTTTACAGAGAGCTACCAGCCGGGACACTTTCAGCCCGGCCTGTACCTCTACGGTAATTTTGGGGTCGGCAAGACCTACCTCCTAGGGGCAATTGCCAATGAGCTTGCCAAGACGAAGGGCGTGGCCACGACCATGATGCACTTCCCGAGCTTTGCGGTGGAGATGCGGAACTCAATTAAAAGTAATAGCACCAGCGAGAAGCTGGCGGCGGTAAAGAAGGCCCCCATCCTGATGCTTGACGATATCGGGGCCGATGCGATGAGTAAGTGGGTCAGAGACGATGTCTTGGGGATCATTCTTGAATACCGGATGCAAGAAGAGTTGCCGACCTTTTTCAGTTCTAACTTCTCAATGGATGAGCTAGCGGCTAACCACCTGGCAGTTGATACCCAGGGTGACCGTGAGCCCCTAAAGGCCCAGCGAATCATGGAACGGATTAAGTTCCTTTCCCGCGAAATGCCGATGACCGGCCAGAATTTGCGGAATAAGGGATAATTATCTTGACATTTAAGAAGAGATTTGTTATTCTAGTAAACGTTGAAAGAAAAAGCAGAAGCACCCGCTTCTCGCCTAGGTGATAAGGATCGCCGGGCTGACGAGATGAAATTGAACGGACAGGTGAGGTCCGTTTAGATAAAGCGGGATGCGGTTTGCATCCCGCTTTTTTTGCTTGATCTTTCGCTAATAAAATTGGAGGTGCGTTGCCATAGCACAAGATATGATTGTCAACAACGGTATCCGTGCACGTGAAGTGCGGCTAATTGGTCAAGATGGTGAACAATTAGGGATCAAGTCCAAGCGTGAAGCGATCCAGTTGGCAGAAGATGCCAATCTTGATTTGGTGCTGGTTGCACCAAAGGCTCGTCCAGCGGTTGCCCGCATTATGGATTACGGTAAGTACCGTTTCGAGATGCAAAAGAAAGAGCGTGAAGCTCGGAAGAAACAAAAGACAGTAACGGTCAAGGAAATTCGCCTGAGCCCATCAATCGACACGAACGACTTCAATGTTAAATTGAAGCGGGTTCGTAAGTTCATTGCCAAGGGTGACAAGGTACGGGTTTCACTCCGTTTCCGTGGTCGTGCCATTACGCATAAGGATATCGGTCGTGACATGATTGAACGGATGGCTGATGAAACGTCAGACATTGCTACTGTTGTTCAACGTCCAAAGATGGAGGGGCGGAGCATTTTCTTAACACTCGCCCCAGCTGCTGATAAAGCAAAGAAATAATTTTAAGAAAGTAGGGAATTTTCTTATGCCAAAGATGAAGACTAACCGCGCTGCTGCAAAGCGTTTTAAGCGTACTGCTAAAGGTGGATTCAAGAGTGGTAACTCATTTACTAGCCACCGTTTCCACGGTAAGACTAAGAAGCAACGTCGTCAATTACGTGGCTTGAGCATGATGGACAAGTCCAACGTAAAGCGTTACAAGAAGTTACTGCCATTCAAGTAAACTTCACACACTAAATAATCAAAAATACGTAGGAGGATTTCAACATGCGAGTTAAAGGTGGAACTGTTACGCGTGCACGTCGTAAGCGCGTTATGAAGTTAGCAAAGGGTTACCGTGGTGCAAAGTCTCGTTTATTCAAGACTGCCAAGGACCAAGTAATGAAGAGTTACGTTTACGCTTTCCGTGATCGGAAGGTCAACAAGCGTAAGTTCCGTGAACTCTGGATTGCCCGGATCAATGCTGGTGCCCGGATCAACGGAATCAGCTACAGCAAGCTGATGCACGGTTTGAAGCTGGCTAACATCGACATCAACCGGAAGATGTTGGCTGACCTGGCTGTTAACGACCCAAAGGCTTTTGCTGCGGTTGTTGACGAAGCTAAGAAGGCTCTCAACTAATTCCAACTTGAATGAAGTCATCCATCTGTTACCGGGTGGGTGACTTTTTTTGATGTTAATTGAAACTAGAATTCACAATCGCTATAATTAATCTAATAAAGAATTAACGAGGTGCAACATTGCTAGAAATATTTAAACCGACTTGGATGGTAAAAAGTATTTATACTGTTTCGCCAGACCAGTTGAAGGATCATGGCATCCGGGCAGTTTTCAGTGACCTGGATAACACCCTGATTGCCTGGAACAATCCCGATGGAACGCCGGAATTAAGACAATGGATGACATCGTTAAAAGCGGCGGGAATTCCATTGATCGTGATTTCCAACAACAGTAAGGACCGGGTCGCCAAGGCAACGGCCAACCTTGACCTGCCGTTCATGTCCCGCTCGTTAAAGCCCCTTAGCTTTGGGATTAACCGGGCCCGGGTCAAGCTTGGCCTGGCCAAGAATGAAGTGGTAATGGTTGGCGACCAGTTGATTACCGACATGGTTGCGGCCCACGAGGCCGGCGTCCGTAGTATCCTGGTTAAGCCCCTTCTTAATACGGATAAGTGGGATACCCGGATCAACCGCTTCTTTGAACGGCGCATTTGGAAGCAGTTAAAGAATAAGTATCCACAGTTAAAATGGCAGGAGGATTTGAATGACTGAACAAGATGAGGAATTACGTTGCATCGGTTGCGGGGCGGTGATCCAATCGACTGACCCGGCGAAAGTGGGCTATACTCCCGCTTCCGCAGTTAAGAAGGGTCTGGATAGTGACGAACTATACTGCCAGCGGTGCTTCCGCCTGCGGCACTACAACGAGATTGCCCCAGTATCGCTGACCGACGACGACTTCCTGCGCCTGTTAGGGCAAATTCGGGACGCCAACGCGCTGATCGTCTACGTTATCGATATCTTTGACTTTAACGGAAGTCTAATTCCGGGTCTGCACCGTTTTGTTGGTGATAATCCCGTACTGCTGGTCGGCAATAAGGAGGATTTGTTGCCCCGGTCACTACGGCGGCCTAAGCTCCGCGACTGGATGCGTCAGCAAGCCAACCAAGCGGGATTGCGACCGATTGATACGGTCCTGGTTTCCGCAAAGAAGAACCACCAGATTGATGACTTGTTAGACACGATTGAAAAGTACCGGCATGGTCAAGATGTTTATGTTGTCGGGGTGACCAACGTTGGTAAATCGACTTTGATCAACCAAATCATTAAGCAGCGGACGGGAGTCAAGGACCTGATTACGACCTCCCGCTTCCCCGGGACGACCCTCGATGAAATTGAGATTCCCCTGGATGATGGCCACCGCTTGGTTGACACCCCGGGGATTATCCACCCCCACCAAATGGCCCGTGTCTTACCGGCAAAGGACCTCAAAATTGTGGCGCCCCAAAAGGAAATTAAGCCACGGACTTACCAGCTTGATGCCGGCCAGACTGTCTTCATCGGTGGGGTGGCCCGCTTTGACTACGAAAAGGGTCCCCATGCGGGCTTCGTCACCTACTTCGACAATAATTTAACCCTCCACCGGACCAAACTAACCAACGCGGATGCCTTCTATAAAAAGCACTTGGGGGACTTACTAACCCCCCCAACGGCGGATGAAAAGGATCAGTTCCCGCCACTGGAACGTGAGGAGTTCCGGGTAAATAAAAAGAGTGATATTGTCTTTGAAGGCCTGGGTTGGATTACGGTTCCGGCGGGGACAACGGTGGCCGCTTGGGTCCCTAAAGGGGTAGCCGCCCTGGTCCGCAAAGCAATGATTTAGTGAGGTAGAAATATGCATTTAAGAGGAAAACAAAAGCGATTCTTACGGGCGCAGGCTAATCACCTGCAACCGATTTTTGCCGTTGGTAAGGAAGGACTCACGGATAGCTGGCTGGCCCAGCTGGATGGAGCCCTCAACCGGCGCGAATTAATCAAGGTCAACATTTTACAGAATGCTGATGTTACGACAGATGAGGTTAAAGCGTTTATTGAAGACAACACCGCTATCCAGGTTGTCCAGGTGATTGGCCGGGTTCTGGTGCTGTTTAAGGTTGCGGATAACAAGGATCTCCGTGACCTCTCTAACCGTGTCGCCAAAATTTAGTAAGGAAGATTAACTATGCAGGGTTGTCAAGTGTATTCAAAAGTTAAGCCGGCGGTTAAGGTCCAGCCACTTGCTGACCAGCACCGGCGAATCGGTATTTACGGGGGGACATTTAATCCCGTTCATAATGCCCACCTCTTGGTTGCCGACCAGGTAGGCCATGCGCTGTGCCTAAATAAGGTGAAGTTAATGCCGGATGCGATTCCGCCACACGTTGACCACAAGGATGCGGTTAGCGGTGACCTCCGCTTGCAAATGATGGAGCTTGCGATTCAAGGAAACCCGCTGCTTGGCATTGAGCGGACCGAACTAGATCGGGGTGGGGTGAGCTATACCTACGATACAATGGAGCAGCTGACCCGCCAACACCCGGATACGGACTACTACTTTATCATCGGTGGTGATATGGTTGACTACCTGGATAAGTGGCACCGGATTGATGACCTGATTAAGCTGCCCCGTTTTCACTTTGTCGGTGTGCAACGGCCGCATGCGAAGAACGCGACTAAGTACCCGGTAATTTGGGTCGATATTCCAGAAGTTGACATCAGTTCGAGTGATATTCGGGAACGAATTCGGCGGGGGCAGTCTGTCAACTACTTACTTCCGACGAAAGTTGCTGATTTTATTAAGGAGCATCATCTATACCATGACTGAGGAAATCACTTATACACACCACTACATTCCGCTTGACCGTGCTGAACTTGTTGCCCGCCTTCACGATGCATTACGTGATAAGCGTTTCCACCACGTGTTGCGGGTTGAGCAAACCGCCATCAAGCTAGCAAAGCAAAACAACGTTGACGTTGAGAAGGCCAGTATCGCTGGTTTATGCCACGATTACGCCAAGCAGCGTCCGGATGAAGACTTTATTAATGAGATCCACAAAAAGGGGCTGGACCCCGAACTGCTGAACTACGGGAACGCAATCTGGCACGGGGTCGTCGGTGCCGAGCTCATTAAGGATGAATTAGGCATCTGGGATGAGGATATTCTCAACGCGGTTCGCCACCATACCATGGGAGCGGCCGTGATGACTCCGCTTGAACAGGTTGTCTACATGGCGGACTACATCGAACCGGGCCGGGACTTCCCTGGTGTTGAAAGGGCTCGGGAGATCACTAACGCCAACTTGGGTGCGGGGGTGGCCTACCAGACTAAGCAGACCCTTGAATACCTGATTAAACACAACAGTCCAGTGTACCCGAAGACAATTGAAACCTATAATGCTTGGGTACCAGCATATAGAAAGGAAATTGAGTAAATGGAAAGCAAACAATTATTAGAAATGGTTGTTAAGGCCGCTGATGGGCGGCGGGCAGAAGACATTACCGCCCTGCAGGTTGACCAAATCAGCCCAATGGCCGACTACTTCGTGATCATGACCGGAGGATCCGACCGGCAGGTTCAGGCGATTGCCAATGCTATCATCGAAAAGGCCCACGAGAACCAGGTGGAAATTGGGAGCGTGGAAGGAAAGAACCATGCTAAGTGGGTCCTGATTGACCTGGGCGACGTCGTTGTTCACGTTTTCCGGGAAGAAACTCGGCACTTCTATAACCTGGAAAAGTTATGGTCCGAAGCACCGCTGGTCAACCTGGATAAGTGGGTTAAGGACTAATGATTTACCAGAGCTTCGCCCAACTATATGACCAGTTGTTTGACGAAACCCTTTATAAGGATTGGCGCGACTACACTCTCAAACGTTGCCCAGCCGGGTCTCTAGATGTTTTGGACTTGGCGGGTGGTGCCGGTCGGTTAGGCGTTTTATTGGCGCAGGCCGGCCTGACCGTGACGGTTGCTGACTTTTCGACGGAAATGTTGACGATTGCGAGCCAGCATGCCCAGGAGGCTGGCGTGGCCTTGAACCTGGTGGAAGCTGACATGCGTGACCTCCAGGCTTTTCCCCAGTATGACCTGGTGACGTGTTACGCCGATTCGCTGTGCTACTTACCAAATTTGGCAGACGTAAAGACGACCTTGGGGGAGGTCAAAAAGCACCTGAAAGCTGGTGGTCGCCTCCTCTTTGACGTGATCACGCCCTATCAAACGGACCAGGTTTATCCAGGGTACATGTATAACTACCAGGACGATGACCACGAGCGGGCGTTTATGTGGCAAAGCTTCGCGGATGATGACGTTGAACACGGTGTGATTCACGACCTGACCTTCTTTAACCGCCTACCGGATGGTAATTACCAACGGGTTGGGGAGACCCACTTTGAGCGCAGTTATCCCCAGTCACGGTTAATAGACGCGGTAAAGCAGGCCGGCTTTAAGCAGGTAACGGTAACGACGGACTTTGGCCGGCAGGCACCAGACGAGACGACGACCCGGTGGTTTTTTGAGTGTCAAAAGTAGGTGAGAAGATGGATGCCGTTGGGCTTGTAGTTGAATTTAATCCCTTCCATAACGGTCACCGTTACTATGTCCAAAAAGCCAAACAGGTGACGGGCGCAGACGTAGCAGTGGCTGTCATGAGCGGGGACTTTACCCAGCGTGGGGAACCGACCATTGTTGATAAGTGGCAGCGGGCCCACGCTGCGCTTTTGAACGGGGTTGACCTGGTGGTAGAATTACCCATCTGTTATGCTTGTCAGCCGGCCCACCGGTTTGCAGCGGGGGCCTTGGGCCTTTTGAACCAGTTGAAGGTCAAGAACGTGGCCTTTGGGGCTGAACATCCGGACTGGGACTTCAAGAAGTTAGTCGTCGCCGCCCGTGACTTCAACCAACAGGCGTTGAAACAATACAACGAGACTTACGCCACCCAATTTAATGACCAGCTTGCCCAACGAACCGGCGTAAGTCTAAAGGATCCCAACGATATTCTGGCATTTGCCTACACAAAGGCGGTCAGTGCCCACCACTACCCGATTAACCTGGTCCCAATTGCCAGGAAGGGGAGCAACTACCATGACGAGGAGATCCACGGTCGGATTGCGAGCGCCAGTGCCATTCGGGAGGCCGTTGCGGACCACGCTGCGTTTGCTCCTACCGTGCCACCGGCAATGTTATCGGCGCTTCAAGCTCTAGCGACGGTGCCTTCCTGGACGGCCCTGTACCCCCTTTTACGTAACCAGCTGATCCAGGCCCCTGTTGCCTCCCTGGCCCAGACCTACCAGATGGCGGAAGGACTGGAGCACCGGATGAAGGAGTTCGCGGAACGGAAATTGACCTTTCAGGGCTTCATCCATGGTATCAAGACCAAGCGTTATACCTATGCCCACCTGTTACGCCTTTGCCTATACACGACCCTCCAGCTGAACGAGGACGAAGTGGCGGCCCATATCGACCAACCCTTTATCCACATCCTCGGTTTCAACAAGCGGGGACAGGAATACCTCCACCAGGTGAAAAAGGGGGTAGCGGTGCCGATGTTTACCAAAGTCTCCCAGGAGATGAAAGAGGACCTGTATAACCTGGATTACCGGGCTGGGAAGCTTTACCAGAACTTCACACCTGCCGACCAGGACCTCAAGCACCCGCCACTGATAATTCGTTAGTTTATGGTAAAATATGAGCGGTCGTTTAGCCCGGTAAACCTGTCAAGGAAAAAGCATTGACAACCCCTGGGTGAGACTAGTATAATTGCACATGTTGCATTAGGAGGTTAGTACGATGAAATGGTCGTTAGAAGAACTACATCGTTATCAAAATGAGCCACTTCATATTCAGAGTACTTTTGATCTGAACGCATCATTGACTAAACTATTTCCGGATATTATCTTGGGGGTTACCCCCGTCAAGGTTGACGGATACGTTACTTATGACGGCGGCGATGCGACGGTAAGTGCCAATGTTAAGACGACACTGACAGTCCCATCCAGCCGTTCACTGACTCCTGTTGAGCTCCCGCTTGACTTTAACTTCACCGAGACTTATATTGATGATCGCAGCCACTTTTCCCGGTATGAAGATGATGAAGTTGTCTTCTTACTGAAGGATCGTGAGCTGATTGACTTCGATACCGCCTTGGCGGAGAATATCGTTGAGCAGGTTCCACTCCGGGTCCTTTCTGCGGATGAGAAAGCCGGGAAGCCAATGCCAAGCGGTAAGGGCTGGTCCGTCATCGCTGAAGATGACTATGCGGCAGACAAGCAGAAGAATAAAAAAGTTGATCCACGTCTCGCGAAGTTACAAAAGTTATTGCCTGATCAGGATGATAAAAAGTAGCGGACGGTTAAAAACCATTTGTGGATAATTAATTATTAGGAGGTGTCAAACATGGCTGTACCAGCACGGAAGACTTCAAAAGCTAAGAAGCGTATGCGTCGGGGTCACATCAAGTTGAACGTCCCTGGCTTAACTCCTTGCCCAAACTGTGGTGAACTTCGTAAGTCCCACATGGTATGCCCTAACTGCGGCTACTACGATGGCAAGCAAGTTATCAACACTAACAACTAATTATTTTAAGAAAAGATCATTCTTTAGGCGCCGGACCTGGGATGGTCTTTTTATTTTTTAAAGACAATTTATAAGGAAAATCACCATAAATTCGCGCCTTACCCTGGGGTTTATTAGAAAATTGTGATAAAATTGTTCTGTTAATTTAATGAGAATAATAGGCAAAAATTTATAGTAGGTGAAATTGATGAGTCGAATTTTAATTATTGAAGACGAAGAAAATTTAGCAAATTTCGTGAACTTGGAACTGAAACACGAGGGTTACGAAACCGATGTTGAACTTGACGGTCGGGCCGGGCTAGACGCAGCCTTGAACCAGGACTTCGATGTGATCCTGCTTGACCTGATGTTGCCAGAATTGAATGGGATTGAAGTTGCCCGGCGGGTCCGGGAATTAAAGGATACCCCGATTATCATCATGACCGCTCGGGATTCCGTTATCGACCGGGTCTCTGGTCTTGACCACGGGGCTGATGATTACATCGTCAAGCCGTTTGCCATTGAAGAGTTGCTGGCACGGGTCCGGGCCCTTCTTCGGCGGATTAGCATTGAAGATGGTAATAATAAGGAACACCAGACAACGGTGAACTACAAGGACCTGACAATTGAGAAGGAAAACCGGGTTGTTCGTCGTGGCGATGAGGTTATCAACCTGACGAAGCGGGAGTACGAACTGTTGTTGATCCTGATGGAAAACATTAACGTTGTCATGTCACGGAAGGAGTTGCTCAGCAAGGTCTGGGGTTATGACTCCAAAGTTGAGACCAACGTGGTTGACGTTTACATCCGTTACCTGCGGAACAAGATTGATCGTCCCGGCGAAAAGAGTTACATCCAAACCGTCCGGGGCACCGGTTATGTGATCCGTTCCTAGAGCTCGTGAGTTACTATGAAAAGTCAGAAAAACGGTAAACGATTTGTCTCTTTAAGGCTGAAGTGGGCCATCGGGACCGCCGTGGGTTCGCTGATTATCTTTTTCATTGTGGCTATTGCAATGTTCACTTCCTTTACCCAAAACCTCTTTCAGCAGGAAAGGAGTCTGTTAAACCAGGGGATGGACAACATCAGTCAACCCTTGGCAAAGAACGACCGGCCCTTGACCAAGCACTCAATCGAACAGGTCTTGGACCCGAACAATGACCATTCCTTTGTCAGGGGGGCGGATTACCGCCGGCCGGTGGTGAAGGAATTAAGCGACGGCCACCTGCTGGTTAATATCTATAATCCGCAGGGAAAGTTGCTCCTGTCGACTGGGCACTTAGAGGGGAAACCGTCCCTCGTCAACGAACGTCAGGTACGGATTGCCCAGGGAAAGCACCACAAAATTTTGCTTGGCCATATGCCAATCTATTCTCATGATACCCAGCGGGTAATTGGTTACCTGCAAATTGAAAACAACCTCAATTCCTACGCGAAGAGCTACCGCCAACTTCGGCTGGTCAGCATCATGGCCCTATGCCTCGTTGTTTTAGCAAGTGGCCTTCTCGGCTATGCCTTGTCCTACTTCCTGTTACGGCCCCTTGGCGATATTCACGACACAGTTAAGGTAATTAGTAAGGACCCGACGAAGGATGTCCGGGTGCCAGTCAGCAACCGGAACGATGAATTGGCGGAACTGATTGACATGTTTAACGACATGCTGGACCGAATGCAGCGTTATATCGAACAGCAGAGTCAGTTTGTCAGCGACGTCAGCCATGAGCTCCGCACCCCGGTTGCCATCATCCAGGGGCACCTTGATATGTTGGAACGGTGGGGGAAGGATGATCCCCAGGTTCTCGGCGATTCTCTAAAGGCCTCCTTAATTGAGACTAAGCGGATGAAGAACCTTGTCCAGGAGATGCTGGACCTTAGCCGAGCCGAACAGGTTGAAATCAACTACCGCAATGAAAAGACGGTTGTCAATGACGTTGTCCACCAGGTCTTTAATAACTTTAAGATGCTTTATCCGGAGTTTACCTTCAACCTTGATGATGACCTGGATGAGAAGATCACGGTCAACATTTACCGTGACCACCTTGAACAGGTCCTGGTAATCCTGTGCGATAACGCTGTTAAGTACTCCCAGGACCGCAAGGAGATTCATATCACCCTTTCACGGGGGATGAACACCGTCGAGATTGGTATTCAAGACTTTGGTGAGGGGATTGCCCCCGAGGATGCTAAACGCGTCTTCGACCGCTTCTACCGGGTTGATAAGGCCCGGAGCCGGAAGAAGGGGGGCAATGGCCTGGGCCTCTCGATTGCTAAGCGCCTGATTGAGGGCTACCACGGGTCAATCAGTCTGGAAAGTTCACCCGGTGCGGGATCACTTTTTAAGATTGTCCTGCCGATTGTTGAGGATCCAGAGTCACTGAAATAAAAAAATGAGTTTCAACGTTCAAAACGTTGAAACTCATTTTTTATTACCATTTTTTGGTCCGTTCCCTAGTAATAACAAGTGCGATGATGAAGACCAGTAGCTCTGTCACCGGAACGGCTGCCCAGACCCCATTAATCCCTAGTGTGTGGGCTAGTAACAAGATCATCGGCAGGAGGATGATGTAACCCCGCAAGAGTGACAGGGTAAATGATGCCCGCGGCATGTCAATGGCCGTCAGGAACAGGATTAACATCAGGTTCAGGGCAATAAAGAAGATTCCCGTAAAGTAAATCGGTAGTCCGGTGCTGGCGTAAGCGGCCAGCTGGCTGGAATTAGTTGTGTTAAAGAGGCTGATAATCTGCTGCTTGAAAACAATCAGGATGATAAAGTTAATCACCGCCAAGCTCAGGGTGATTTGAATGCCCCGTTTAAGGGCCTGCTTAACATTGGCAAAGTGGCCCGCACCAAACTCCCGGCTGGCAATTGGTTGTACCCCAAGGGCCACCCCGTTGGAAATGGCCAAGACCACGATGGCGATGTTGGAGACCACCCCATAGGCCGCCACTGCGTAATTGTTGGCTAGGGCTAAAAAGACCCGGTTGAAGAAGTAGATGCTGATCCCGTTACTCATTTCGTTTAGTGCGGCCGCGATACCCAGACTCGCCGCCTTGGCCAGGTTACGGATTTCTGGCAGCTGCCAGTGAAGGGTAAGCTGGCGACCTTTGAAGTGCCGGTGCCTGGTGAGTACCAGGAGGCTAATCATGGGCGAAACCAAGGCGGCAAGCGCGGCCCCCTCAATCTTTAGTCCGCAGCCAAAGATCAGCAACCAATCGATGACAATCACGGAAAGGGTTTCGGTAAGGGTCGCCTTCATCGTCAGTGTCGGGTTATTATCGTTGCGGACAAAGTTGACCGAGATGTAACTACACATGTAAAGGGGCCCACTCCAGGCAATGATTCGCAGGTAGGTGATTGACATCGCCCGGGTCTGCTCATCGGCCCCTAAGAAGTCAACGACGGGATGGGCAAAGATGGTTAACAAGATGGCCAGTACCACCCCGAAAATCCCGGCAAAGGTGATTAGCTGGCTAAAGAGGTCTTTGACCCGTTCGGGGTGCTGGATCTTATTGAGCGAGAACATGGTGGCGCCACCGACACCCAGTAAGAGCCCGGTCGCGTTAAAAATGCTAAAGACTGGTAACACGATGTTCAGGGTGGCCAGGCCAAAGGCCCCCGCAGCAATCGAAATAAAAAGGGTGTCGATAATTACGTATAACGACAACCCTAAAGTAGCGATGACATTCCGCGTGACGTAGTGGCGAACCTCACCGTTAATTGAACTATTCATTTAGATCGTCCTCCTCGCGCTCTCGTCTCCCAACACGTGGTTGGGCGCCTGTCGGAGAACTATAAAGTAACTTCAGCAAAACCCGGCGATTTTGCAACCCTTATTTACAAATATCTATCTTACAGGATTTTTGCCCGGCTTTTCAACTGTTTAGATTAAAATCCCGTGGCAGTGGTCAACCTCATGCTGGACAATTTCAGCAGCAAAGCCGTCCAAGGACAGCTCAGTGACCTGCCAGTTTTCGTTGCGGAAACGAACCTTAATCTTTTGGTAGCGGGTGGTTGGGCGCTGACCAGGCAAGGAAAGACAGCCTTCCTTGGTTTGGTAGGGGCCCTGTTTGCTAATGATGGTGGGGTTGAACATGACAACCGGGAGGGGACCCAGCTTGGCAATAATCACTTGCTTGGTGATGCCAATCATGTTGGCCCCCATCCCCACGCAGCGGTCAGCATTTGCCCGGAGGGTATCGCGGAGGTCATTAGCGAGTGGCAGGTCGGCTCTGGTTGCCGGTTGGCAGGGCCGGGAGAGAATCATTGTGTCCTTATTAATTGCTTTGATCAATTTAATCCTTCTTTCTAAAAAGGTGGCTGGAAGAAAATTTCGCTTTTTCCCAGTCACCTTTATTTTTCAAATATTACAACGCAGCTATTTGCTTTTGTAAGCACGCCTTTTGCGTCTTGCGTAAGACGACGCTGGCTAATTACTTGTGGTGGTGTTGCTTACCAGCATTCCGTTGCCGGTTCCGCTTTTCACGTTCCACCGTCTTTTGAGATGTGGCACCCGGCTTCTTGAGCTGGTCAATTGCCGCCGACGTTGCATTTGCTGCTGGCGCGGTCTTGGGTGCTTCCGGCATCTTGATGGGGTTCTTCTTAGCCTCTTCTTCGATCCGCTTCCGGATACGTGGCCGGTAGGCATTGACCATCAGGGTTTGCAGGATGGCGAAGAGCCCACCAATGAAGAAGTAGAGCCCTAAACCGGCGGATGAGGTCAGCGAGATAAAGAAGGTCATAAACGGACTCATCCAGATGGCCATCTTCATTTGCTTCTTCTGTTCTTCCGGAACACCGACAAGGCCCAGGTAACTCTGAACCGCGTAGGCGATGAAGGACAGGACAGCGAAGATAAAGCTAGGCTTCCCTAAGGCAATTCCGAAGAAGGTCGCGTGGTAGAGGTCTGGGGAATAACGAATTGCGGCGTAGAGGGCGGCAAAGACAGGCAGCTGAATCAACAGCGGCAGGCAACCAATTCCCCCGGTCAGACTGATGTTGTTATCCCGGTAGAGGGCCATCATCTGTTGACTAACTGCGGCCTGCTCTTCCGGTGTCTTAGCAGCCTTCTGTTTGGCGGTCAGCTCCTTAATCAGCGGCTGAACCCGGGCCATCTTTTCCTGGGTGATCGTTGACTTCTTCATCTGCGAGAACATGACCGGCAAGAGGATCATCCGGACAACCACGACAATCACGATAATTGCCCAGCCGTAGTTGTTGCCAAAGTGAGCGGCCAGCCATTCCATCAGGTGCTGCATGGGCTTAGCCATGTAGTCGTACACGAAACCGTACGGCTTACCGCTCTTCGTAGTACGGACACAGCCACTCAGTACGAAAAGCATCGTGGTTAAGAGCCCCACAACGGTAATTCTTTTATGCTTCATTTATTATTTTCTCCTTGTTATATAGTTACAAACATGACATATCTTAACCTAAAATGCGCTTAAATTCTAGGTAGGACGCTCAATTAACGCCGAATTGTGAAAGTCTGACCATAGTCTTGGCACCGGCCCGTGGTGACCTGGCAGTCAACGACCCGGGCGTATGGGGTGGGTCCCGCCTTTACCCTCTTGATAAATTGTTGGACTTGGTCTTCTTGTCCCTGAACCTCGATATAGACCTGGCCGCTGGGCAGGTTTCTAACAAAGCCAGTGACCTTGAACTGGCGGGCAATGTTCATGCATCCCCAGCGGAAGCCAACGCCCTGGACGATTCCACTAATTGTAAGCTGATAGTTAACCATTTCAATTCTCCTTAAGCAAAATTTATGAAATGATGAATGGGTTGCTAGTATTGTACAACATTTTTCATGGTATAATTATGTGATAAGAAAGGTTGTTTAACTAATGGAAGAATTAACTTCGGTTCATAACCAACACGTTAAGAATTGGAAAAAGTTGCAGACAAAGAAGTACCGCCGGCAGAGTGGGGAATACCTGCTTGATGGATGGCACTTAGTCAATGAGGCCCTGAAGGCGGGGAACCAGATCAATCAGCTGATTGGTACAGAGGATCAGCTGGCAGCCCACCCCGACTTGCAGGAACAGGCGGGGGCAACCTACGTCGTCACTGAGGAAATCATGAAGCACATTACCGACACGGTAACCCCCCAGGGAATTGCCGCGGTGGTGGACCTGCCGGATGCCCACCGGGTGCCGGAAAAGATTACCGGCGCCTGGCTCTTCTTGGACCGTGTTCAAGATCCCGGAAACGTCGGCACAATGGTCCGGACCGCTGATGCGGCGGGCTTTGCTGGGGTCGTTGTCAGCAACCGGTCGGCTGATATCTTTGGCCCCAAGGTTGTCCGGTCAATGCAGGGTAGTCAGTTCCACCTGCAGCTTTTGGAGGGTGACCTGAAAAAGTGGATTGCCGACTTTAAGAAGGTTGGTGCCCCTGTTTATGGGACCCAACTGAACCCGGCTGCAAAGAACTTCCGCACGGTTAAACCTGGATCGACCTTTGCCTTGATTATGGGGAACGAGGGCCAGGGGATGGACCAGCAGCTACTTGCCCAGACCACTGCCAACCTCTACATCCCAATGCGGGGTGAAGCCGAGTCGTTGAACGTTGCTGTGTCAGCGGGAATCTTAATGTTCCAGTTGAACCAGCAATTAGGTTAAGTCGTTATTGTTTAAAATAGTTGCCTGATTAGGTATGATAAGTACCAACCGGATGAAAAGGGGTATTACATGAAAACAGAGAATGAATGGCGTAACGACAAGGAGTATGTAGCGATTATTAGTGACCTGTTAGCCCAACCGGCAGTTCAAAAGCTGGCCAACTACACTCAGCACCATCATTCTAACCGCCTTCAGCACTCAATTGCGGTTTCTTACGATAGTTACAAGATCGCCAAAAGAATGCATTTGGACTACCGGAGCACGGCCCGGGCTGGCTTGTTGCACGACCTGTTCTATTATGACTGGCGGACAACGAAGTTTGACTTAGGTACCCACGCCTTTATCCATCCACGGGTAGCACTGCGGAATGCAGAGAAGATTACCCCATTGAATAAGAAGGAAAAGGATATTATCCTAAAGCACATGTTTGGCGCCACGATGGCGGTTCCCCGCTATCCAGAGAGTTTGATTGTCTCCTTAGTCGATGACTTTGAGGCGGAGCACGAATTCTTTGGCCCCCTGCGGGCAAAGCTGCGGCGGAAGATCAAGAAGCGCCGGATGCGGACAACTTGGTAGAAAGGAGTGTTATGATGCCAAAATTAGCTGAAGAAAAGGTAGCTGATGGTGACTGTAAACTGTGCCCAAAGTTTACGCAGACATTTATGATGCTTGGCAAGAAATGGAATGGGTTGATTATTGAGGTTCTCCTGGAGAATCCCCAATTACGGTTCAAAGACATTGCAAATGCAATTACCAAGTGTAGTGACCGGGTCCTGTGTGAACGGCTCAAGGAGTTGGAGGACGAACAGATCGTCATCCGTAAGACCTATCCAGGAACGAGCCGGGTCGAGTACGCGTTGACGGCCCGGGGTCAGGAATTAGCCCCCGTGATGAAGGCCGTCCACCAGTGGAGCGACAAGTGGTGCTAATTTCCGCTTGACCTTCGCCGGATGAGTGTTTACAATATTGGGTATGAAAAAGGCGTTGACGAAAACTAGTAGCCAGTCGGGCCCGTTAGAGAGCCACCACGGATTCTGAGAGTGGTGGTCAGTGCGCAAAGGTGAATTTCATTTTCCGAGCTGATACGTAATGGTATTCCGGTTGATCACCGTTATTTAGATTGACTAAGTGTACTAGCTATCCGTAGCTAGTAAACTAGGGTGGTACCGCGAAGCTTCGTCCCTATTGGGATGGAGCTTTTTTGTTTGTTCAAAGGAGTTGAAAAAATGGGATTAAGAGATAAGTTAACGGAACTTCGTGAGCAAGGTCTTGAAGAAATCAAGAACTCTAAGGACCTCAAGAAGATCAACGAAGTTCGGGTCAAGATGCTTGGTAAGAAGGGCCCCATCACGAGTGTCCTGCGGGGAATGCGTGATTTAAGTGCCGAGGAACGGCCGGTGGTCGGTCAGTTTGCCAACAAGGTTCGTGATGACCTGACGGAAGCTATCGAGGCACGCCGGACTGAGTTGGAACAGGCGGCCCTGAATGCCGAACTGGCCGCCGAAAAGGTGGACGTTACCCTGCCGGGGACCCCGATTGCCCAGGGGCAGTCACACGTGATCCAACAGATTATCGACCAAGTCGTGGACCTCTTCGTTTCCATGGGTTACGAAGTGGCCGTGGGGGATGAAGTTGAGCAGGAAGTTTACAACTTTGAAAAGCTGAACCTGCCTAAGGACCACCCCGCTCGTGACATGCAGGATACCTTCTATGTAACCCCTAAGGTACTGATGCGGACCCAAACCTCACCAATGCAGGCGCGGATGCTGGAAAAGCATGACTTTAGCCAGGGGCCATTAAAGATGATCTCACCAGGGAAGGTTTACCGGCGTGATACTGACGATGCCACCCACAGTCACCAGTTCAACCAGATTGAAGGGATGGTTGTTGGTAAGCACATTACCATGGCCGACTTGAAGGGGACACTGGAAGTTGTTGCCCAGTCCCTCTTCGGCGATAAGCTCCAGGTTCGTCTGCGGCCAAGTTACTTCCCGTTCACGGAACCATCCGTCGAAGCTGACATTACCTGCTTTAACTGTATGGGGAAGGGCTGCGCAATTTGTAAGCACACCGGCTGGATTGAAGTCCTTGGTGCAGGAATGGTCCACCCGAACGTCTTGAAGATGTCCGGAGTTGACCCTGAAGAATTTGGCGGCTTTGCCTTTGGTCTGGGTCCAGACCGTTTTGCAATGCTGAAGTACGGGGTCGATGATATCCGGAACTTCTACCAAAATGACGTCCGTTTCCTGAACCAGTTCGATGAGAAAGGATAATCTAAATGAAAGTATCATACCAATGGCTTAAAGAATATTTAGACATTGACGTTGCTCCCCGCGACCTGGCAGAAAAGATCGCCCGGACTTCCGTTGACATCAATGATGTTTACTCCCTGAGTGATGGCCTTAAGAAGATCGTGGTTGGTGAAGTAGAAACCTGCGAACCCCACCCAGACTCTGACCACCTTCATGTTTGCCAAGTTAACGTGGGTGAAGATGAACCAATTCAAATTGTCTGTGGTGCACCCAATGTTGCTGCCGGTGAGAAGGTAATTGTTGCCCTCCACGGTGCCCGGATTGGCGACAACGTCAAGATTAAGCGGGGCAAGATCCGTGGTGTCCAATCTAACGGGATGCTGTGTGCCCTCCAGGAACTGGGCTTCAGCGATAAAATTGCGCCTAAGGATTATGACGAGGGAATTTACCTCCTGCCGGATGATGCCAAGCCTGGTGACAGTGTCTTCCCTTACCTTGGAATGGATGACACCATCATCGATACTGACGTTACGCCTAACCGTGGTGATATGCTGAGTATCTACGGCAACGTTAATGATATCGCCGCCTTTTACGGCCTCAAACCCCACTTTAAGGAGCTGGCCATTAAGAAGGAGGGGGACGAAAAAACTGCGGACCTCGTTAAGGCCACCGTTAATGACGATAAAATTGCCCCAACCTATAAGCTGCGGATCATCAAGGGGGTCAAGATCGCTGATAGTCCCCTCTGGATGCAGATTAAGCTGTGGAATTCGGGAATTCGACCGGTTAACAACGTGGTTGACGTCACCAATTACATCCTGTTGAAGTATGGCCAACCACTACACAGTTACGACTATGATAAGCTGCCAGGTCACCAGTTTAGTGTGCGGCACGCTAATAAAAATGAGAAGTTCACAACCCTGGATGGGGACGAACAGACCCTGATTGAAAATGATATCGTGGTTACTGCCGATGACCAGCCAATTGCACTGGCCGGAACCATGGGTGGTGAAGGAACCGCCGTTGCCGATGACACTACAACGGTTGCCCTGGAAGCCGCTATTTTCGACCCAATCATGGTTAGAAAACAGGCCCGTCGTCTTGACCTCCACAGTGAATCTTCCATGCGTTTCGAACGGGGAATTAATCCGGCAACGGTTGAAACGGCCCTGAACGAAGCAGCTGAGCTAATTAGTGAACTGGCCGGTGGTGAAATTACCCAAGGAATCGTTACCGCCAGCGAAAAACCGGCCCAAGACAAGCAGATTACCCTTTCTTTGAGCAAGGTTAACCATGTCTTAGGGACTGACCTGAAGATGGCTGAAGTTACGGATATCTTCAAGCGGCTGGCCTTCCCGGCAACGGTATCTGGGGATGACCAAATTGTTGTGACCGTGCCGGCCCGGCGGTGGGACATCTTTGTTGCGGCTGACCTTTACGAAGAAATTGCCCGGATTTATGGTTATGACAACTTGCCAGCCACCCTGCCGGTTATGACACGGAACCATGGTGGCCTGACCGCCCGGCAAAAGTTTATCCGGGCCAGCCGTCACGACATGGAAGGCATGGGATTAGACCAGGCAATCAGTTACTCCCTCACAACGGTCGAAAAGGCTAAGCAGTTCCAAATTGACCCCGTCGACGAACCAATGAAGCTTGACTTCCCAATGAGCTCTGACCACGTTGCTACCCGGATGAGCATCATCAGTGGCCTTTTGATTGACGTTGCCTACAACGTTGCCCGGAACGTCAATGATGTAGCCCTCTATGAAGAGGGACGGGTCTTCTTGCCAAAGGGTGGCGAACGCCCAGAGGAACAAGAACACCTGGCGGCCGCAATTACGGGGCACCTGCTGGCTAACTCTTGGCACCTTGATGACCAGCCGGTCGACTTCTTCCAAGTAAAGGGAATTGTGGAACGTTACCTCCACAACCTGGGAATTGCTGGTGAAATTGCCTACGTTGCTGATGACCAGCGTCCTGAAATGCACCCCGGGCGGACGGCGGACATCTTGATTGATGGCCAGCTGGTCGGTTTTGTGGGTCAGGTTCACCCAACGGTTGCAAAGGACTACAAGATTCCTGAGACCTACGTCTTCGAGCTCAACCTGGAAGACTTGATTGCTGCTGATAAGGTGGCTAACGAATACCACCCAATCAGTAAGTACCCGGCAATCACCCGGGATATTGCCCTCTTGGTTGATAAGGACGTTACCAACGCGGACGTCTTGGCAGTCATTAAGAAACGGGGCGGCGCCTTCTTGAAGAATGTCCACCTCTTCGACGTATACAGTGGCCTCCACCTGCCAAAGGGGAAGAAGTCACTGGCCTACACCTTGACTTACCGAGATGTTCACAATACATTGACGGAAGATCAGGTTAACAAGGCCTTTGATAAGGTTACTAACGCCTTAGTTGATGACCTTGGTGCTGAAATTCGTTAATAGCAAATAAAAGAGAAGAAGCCGGTAAAAAAGCATCGGAGCGCGCCTTTGGCTAGTATAGGACAATCGATGGCACGGAACGAGCCAATGGTCCTCCATAACTAGACACGAGGGGCGCGCTTTTTTTCCGCAATTACTATATAATATTTGAAAAACAAGGACTGGTGGGGACCAAATGCAAGAAGATAAACTAAGACGACAAAACCGCCTTGTCCTGGTCCTCTTGGCCTTACTAGTGGTGGTCGGCCTGGGGATTCACCAGTATTTCAACTATGCACTGACCCCGGTTAACCGCTCCAGTATGGCTCGCGTGACGGTGACGATTCCGCAAGGTGCTACTGATGACCAGGTTGCCGCGATCCTGAAGAAACACGGCTTAATCCGGAGTAGGTATGTCTTCAGCTACTACCTGCAAACACACAAGACGAGCGGTGTGAAGGCTGGACACTTCACCTTACGGCAGTCGTCTTCCGTGCCCCAGATTGCCAGTCGTCTCCAGGAGAACCAAGCGGCTAAGCGCCACTAGTCGGTTGATGAGGGCCCAATTGTGCTGTATACTATTTCAGATTAAATTTTTTAAGAGGGGTAAAAACAGTTAAATGAATTCTCAAGTTAAAACGCGCCCAATCATTATTGGGGTAACTGGTGGTTCGGGTAGTGGTAAGACTACCGTTAGCCGGGCAATCTACAACGAACTGAAGGGTAAAGACATCCAAATCATTACCCAGGATACCTACTACAACGACCAGGCAAACATGACGATGGCAGAGCGGAAAAAGGTCAACTACGACCACCCGCTGGCCTTTGACACCGACCTGTTGATTGAACAGTTGGCCGCCCTGCGTAACAACCAGGCCATCGAGATGCCGGTTTACGATTACAAGAAGTATACCCGGACGAACAAGACCGTTCACGTTGAGCCTACCGAGATAATCATCTTAGAGGGGATCTTGATCCTCGATGATGAACGACTTCGTGACCTGATGGATATTAAGGTTTACGTTGATACAGATGACGATATTCGCCTGATTCGCCGGATTAAGCGGGACATGAACGAACGGGGCCGGTCGCTGGATTCAGTCATTAACCAGTACCTGGCAACGGTCAAGCCGATGTTCCACCAGTTTATTGAACCAACGAAGCGGTACGCTGACTTGATTGTGCCCGAAGGTGGGGAAAACCACGTGGCCATTGACCTGTTGACCACCAAGGTCCGGGATATTCTGGTTAAGCGTGGTCACACCCTATAAATCTGTTTACAAGCTTGGCAATAAATGGTAATGTTACCACTGAATTATTTTAGAGGAGTGTATTGTTATGGCTGAAGAAAAAACGTTTCCAATGACCCTGGAAGGGAAAAAGAAACTGGAAGATGAACTCGAAGAATACAAAATGAAGCGCCGTCCCGAAGTTATCAAGCGCATTAAGATTGCCCGTAGCTACGGTGACCTGTCCGAAAACTCAGAATACGAATCAGCAAAGGACGAACAGGCAATGGTTGAAAGCCGGATTGCCCAAATCGAAAACATGCTGCAGTATGCAGAAATCATCGACAACGAAGATGTTGACAAGGATGAAGTTTCCATGGGTCGGGAAGTGACCTTTAAGGAGCTGCCGGACGAAGAACCTGAAACCTACACCATCGTTGGTGAATCAGAATCTGACCCCTTGAACGGCAAGATTTCTAACGAATCACCAATGGCCAAGGGTCTCTTGGGCCACAAGGTCGGCGAAGAAGTCGAAATTGAAATTCCAAGTGGCACGATGAAGGTCAAGATCTTGGAAGTTAAGTAATTAATGAAGGTCGCTAGCGTTTGTTTTCAAATGCTAGCGGCCTTTTCTTGTTGCTGCTCTTTCAAGATTAATACAATACCTTGATTTTCCCTTACATTTAGGCAAAAGGATTGGGATTTTGCCTTAAACATGGTAAGGTTAATGGTATGAAAGTGCTACCATTAGTGATGGCATAATAAGGGGATGTTTACATGAAATTAATTATTACGGATGAAGCGAGCAAGTGGTTCAAGAACGAACTAGGATTGCAGGACGGCAACGGGATCAAGTTCTACGGGAAGGTCTATGGCTTTACGGAAGTTCACCACGGCTTTTCACCGGCCTTCAATCGTGAGGACAAGCCAATTGAGCCTATCCTTGAGGAAGTAAAGGATGGCATCAACTACCACATTGACGGCCTGGATGAGTGGTTCTTTAAGGGCCTGGTCACCACGGTTGACTATAATGCAAAGACTGATGGTCCGGTCTTCCACTTTAAACACGAAAATAATGAGGACCAGCCCGACGTTGCGGGGATTAGTAAGGAAGATGAGGAACACCCGGACGCTTCCACCGGTGCATCGCAACATTAGGAATCTAAAATAACCTAAAAATAGTTCGAAGTGAATCAAGTATTTAGAAAGCATAAAGGGGACTCTAGTGGTCGGAAAATCCGAACGCTAGAGTCCCCTTTGTGTATGGTATTGTAGTATTTTAACGTGTGGTGTACTGTTGGCGCTTAACAATAATGATGGTTCCGGTTAGGCAGACGAGGCTGATGAGCGCCCCGGCAAGCAGGTATGGTGGCCGGTAGAATATCGTTACCTGGTGGTGGCCCGGTGACATCGGCACAGCCATGAAGGTACCGAGGACGGTCCTGCTCGTTGTTGGTTGACCATCAACGAGCACATGCCAACCCTTGGCTGCCGGAATCGTGGTCATCAGGACGCTTTGACCGCGATGGATGTTGACGGTCCCACTAATTCTAACATTTGAGAAGTGGCTGATCTTCAACGGTGACTGCTTAAGCGTCTTCAGACTAGCGTTAAACGGCCGCTGGTTTAGCCGGTAGACACTGACGTTTTGTAACCAGGCAGCTTGGTGCTTGAGACGCATGGTGATCGTAACCGGCTTGCCCTTCTGGTGGTGGGCGAGGTTAATAACGATGGTATCCCGGTAATTCTTTGTCTGGGCAAAGGCCTTCCGGTTAACACTCAGCCGGATGTCGTCAGCTGCCTCGGGCCCCACGGTCAGGTAGTAAGAATCATTGGTTGGTGGGTTAAAGGTCAGCTTGATGGCCGCCGGTTTCAAGAAGTCCTTGCGGCGGAATGTTGTGCCCGTAATCTGCCTTGCTGACTGAACGTTTTCAAAGCGGACCGCGGTAAAATTCTGGACAGCAAAGAGGGAGTGGTTGATTGGCCGCCCCGCCAATGCCTGCATGATTTGGGACTGGTAATTGACCGGGTCCAGGGTCGTGTGAGCGAGACTAAGGATCTCGTTGCTGGCCCCAAAGGCAATTGGCAGACTATTCGGGTTACGTTGGATCCTAACCTTACTGGTAGAAGCACTCGTTGCCAGTCCGTTCCAGTCTGGCCGGTAGCCAGAGCGTGGCATCAATGGGGTTGACGGGTCCTTCTTGGTCATCGTGTATTTAAAGCCCAGCAGTGCATCGGTGACCTGGGTCCCGTTGGAGTAAGTGACGAAGCCGTCGCCGGCGGGTTGACCGATTGCTCCCATAAAGTCCGGGAGGGCCGGTTCTAGGGTAGAACCAAAGTGGTCACCCGAGTTGAAGTCGGCCTGGAAGGGGTCGTCCTTGGTCCGGGTGAAAGTTTTAGCCACCCGGAAAAGGCCCTGGTCGTGCTGCCTAATTTTCTGGCTGGCCTGGTCAAGCTGGTTAGTGTAGGTTGCAAACTCTTTTTGGGAGACGTAGGCAATGTTGTTCAGGCTAGTAAAGGCGGCGGTGGCAACATCGCAACAGGCTAGGCAGATCAAAAGAAGGTCATACAATCCCGGAGTGTTTCGCCGGTTCAAAAGGAGGTAGACCAGGCTGATTCCAGCAAAGCTAATCCCGATGATCCGTTGGTCGGTACTGATGTATGACAGCTTAAGGGTCCCGGTGTAGGCAAAGATGGCAACGGTAAGCACCGAGAGGCATAGGACCTGCCACGGGGCCGGCCGGTAGTCAACCTGGAGGGTGCGGGCTGCTAGTAAGATGCACCAGCAGCAGAAGACAAAGGAGAAGCGGTAGGGGTACCAGACCGGAAACTGCCCAGCATGCCAGAGAAGGTCTAATGGTTCGTAGCAAAATGACAGGAGGAAGAAGATGGTCACACCCGCGGCGACAATCCGCTGGGTCCACTTGACGCGGGTATTAAAGAAGTAAAGGGCAAAACCGAGGATCATGATCATACCGATGTAGATGTTGGGCTGCCCCTTCGGCATCTGGTCGAAGTTGAAGGAACCCGGAACGAGTTTTGCCAGCATCTTCAACGGGAAGTACTCAAACCGGCTCCTGATTACGTTCTCAGTATAGGTGCCCTTACTTTGACTGAGGGCAAAGATTGTCGGCAGCAATACGACCGCGGCAATCCCGGCCGCAAGTAGTGAGGACCAGGCATAGCGGAGGAAGGCCATTCCCCGGGTCTTCCAACTGTCCAGGACCGGGAGTTGCCAGATGATAATCAAGAGGGTGAACAGGCAGACCATCCAGGCCATGTAATAGTTGTCGACCATCATTACCGCCAACCAGGCAATGTAGGTGCCGACCTGCCCTTGGTGGATTAGTTTAAACAACCCCCAGATAATCAGGGGAAGGATCACCAAGACATCCAACCAGATCATGTTTAACTGGTTGGCAATCATCCAGCCGTTTAGTGCATAAGCAGTGCTAAATGCCCAGATCCGTGGGCCACGTTGCCAGCCAGTCTTGTCAATCAACCAGGCAAAGGAAAGCCCCGCCAAACCGTAACGGAGAAGGAGGATGACCATTATCCCGCTGGTCAAAAATTTACCGGGAAACGCCAGTAAAATCAGGTTGAGGGGACTGAAAAGGTAGTAGGCGTTGGTCGCCCACATTTCACCGCCCAGGCCCTTGCTAAACGAATAGATTAAAGAGGACGGGTGGTGGAGAAAACTATTACGAAAGTAGGAAAAGAAGTCGATATACTGTTGCCCCAGGTCGACAGTTAAGAGACTGCTACCACCAAAGGGTGCCATTTGGCGGTAGGCAAAGTAACTACCCATGATCAAAACGGGCAGTAGGAAGCTTCCCCACAGAACGATGGATCGTTTACTTATCTTTGACGTTTGTAACACAACAAATTCCCCTTTTAGTCATTTTTTACACGTAGGTCACATTATATAACGAAAAATGTGTTTAAATATCGACGGAAGTTAAATTTAGGTAAATCTGAAGGGAAGTAGTTCAAATTTTACCGAATAAAGAGTATTATTCTTGTGTTAGTAGTGGCGTTTGCCTGCGCAAAATAACAAAATTTGTTAAAATAGTATTCACTACAATGAAGGAGAATTTGATCCGGTGAAAATTTTTGATCGAATGAAGAACCTATTTGGTTCACGAAGTAATAATAAAAAGCGGAATGCTCAGTCGATTATCCCGTTTCGGTTAAACTTCTTGTTGTGGGTTGTCGGAATTCTGTTACTGGCCCTTGCTGCCCGCCTGTTTTACCTCCAGGTGCTCAACGGGACGGCATACAAAGCTGAGGTCAAACGGTCTGATACTTCCATCCAGACTAACAACGTCCAGCGGGGGATGATCTACGACTCCCGGGGGAAGGTGTTGGTCGGTAACCAGACCCACCAGGCGATAACCTACACTAAGGGGCCGGATGTGACTTCAGCAGACCTCTATAAGATTGCTAACCGCCTCGGCAAATACGTGTCGGTCTCCAATAAGAATTCGCGGTTGACGGACCGGAACGAAGAGGATTACTTCCTCGCTGATAAGGGCCGGTTAAAGCAGGTCCTAAAGCACGTTAAGACTTCAGACAGTGACTCTGACGATGATAAGTACAACAAGGCTCTGAAGTACCTGAGTGCCCACCCATCTGCTTGGCACCTGACGAAGCAGCAAAAGAACAATGCCCGGATTTATGCGGCAATGAGCGGGGCCTACTCCCTTTCCACAACCTATATCAAGGAAACGGGTGTTACCGCTAAGGAACTGGCTCAGGTTGGTGAACACCTTGGCGAGATGCCGGGGGTTAAAATTGGAACCGCCTGGACGCGAAATTATCCGCAGGGGAAGAACTTCCAGTCCTTTACCGGGAGCGTTTCGACGACTGGGTTGCCGAGTGATGAGGTTAACTCCTTACTGTCACAGGGGTATTCCCGAAACGATAGTGTGGGGCAGAGTTATCTCGAAAAGGAATACCAGGCCACTCTGGCAGGGTCCAAGTCCCAAACCCAGGTCACCACAAACGGTGGCAACAACGTCACCAAGGAAGTTGTTAAGTACCGTGGTAAGAAGGGTGACAACCTGGTCCTGACAATCAATGCTCAGTTGCAAAAGCGGGTTCAACAGATCCTACAGCAAAATTACTCCGCAGCGGGGAATAGCTACTCACCTGGAGTTTATGCTGTTGTTATGGATCCAAACACCGGGGCCGTCTTAGCGATGGCGGGAATTGACCGTAACACTAAGACTGGTAAGCAGACCGTCGACGAAATTGGCGCCATTAACCACCCAATTACCATGGGGTCGGTTGTTAAGCCGGCCACGGTCATGGGAGGTCTGATGTCGGGAGTAATCACCCCGTCAAATAACACCCTGACTGATAAGCCAATCAAGGTTCAAGGAATTGCGCAAAAGAGTTCCTGGTTCAACCACGGTGGGGGTGCCGACATGGCAGTTGACGCGCCAACTGCCCTGGAAGTTTCATCTAACTCCTACATGATGCAGGTGATCATGAAGGAAGGAAAGATGCACTATACGGATGATGGTCCGATGACGCTGAAGCCAACTATTTTCCAGATCGAACGGAAGTACTTCAATATGTTCGGCCTGGGTCAAAAGACGGGGATTGACCTTCCTGGTGAGACAACTGGTTACGAAGGGCCATCTGATGAAAAGCACATCGGTTCGGCGCTTGACTTGGCTTACGGGAACTATGATGGTTACACAACGATTCAGTTAGCCCAATACATGTCGACAATTGCCAACGGTGGGAACCGGATGCGGCCGTATGTGGTTAAGGAAATTCGGGGGACCAAGAGCAACGGGGAGCTGGGACCAATTCAATACGTTACCCAACCCCAAGTTCAGCAGGTCATCCCGGCGCCCAAGTCATACTTTGATATTGTCCACCAGGGGCTTTACCTGGTTACGCACGGGACCAACGCCTACGTTACTGCTAAGAATCTGTCTAGCATGAAGCCATCCGTGTCTGGGAAGACCGGTACTGCCCAGACCGTTTCTGATGGTCACGAGACAATGACCTTGAGCTTTGCCGGATACTCACCATCCAAGAATCCGCAAGTGGTGGTTGCTCTGGCAATCCCTGGATGTACGAATGATGATGGTGAAGCCAATATCACGATGGCTAAGCAGATCTTCCAGGCATACTGGAAGATTGTTCGCAGCTCCAGCACCGCTAACGATGGAACAAATTAAGGGGCTGTCAAGGACTTTTCCTTAACAAACTTGAACAAACCCCTAGCCAAATCCACTAATAAATGATATAGTTGTACGAGTTAGGGTTACGATAAATAACCAATTAAAGATTAAAAATATGTTTGGAGGTTTCAACTCATGCGTGTCAACATTACACTTGAATGTACTTCATGCCATGAACGGACTTACTTAACCAGTAAGAACCGTCGTCACAATCCCGACCGTCTTGAATTAAACAAGTACTGCCCACGGGAAC
>CAJMLF010000016.1 GCA_905214235.1 uncultured bacterium
ACCGTCTTCCTCAGTACTGATAAGCTTTCAGGTGTATTTCCAATTATCGCCGGCCCACCAGCAATGAAAGTGATTGCAAAATATTTTTGATAAACGTTTGACAATAGTAATTTTACATTGTATATTATAGTCACAAATCAAATTGATAAACGTTTGTCAAAAGATTATCTTTTAGGAAGCAATACGAGGTATGAATAACAAAAGTTCGATTATTACAAAGCTCGCGTTCTTATCCGTTTCCTTCATGGTAACCAGTGCTTACGCCATTCAAGGCTCTCTTCCACAGTTGAAGGCCGCCTTGAACGTCACCCAGACCCAGTCTGAGTACCTGGTCACCACCCCTTCCTTTGCCGTCATGATTTTCGTGGTCCTCTCACCACTGCTTCAGGAATGGTTCCACATTTCTGATAAAAAGATCATCATGATGGGGGTAACGATTGTCGGTTTTGCGGGGATTGTCCCGATGTTTGTCGACAACTACACCACGATTCTAATTTCGCGGTTAATCCTGGGGGCTGGTTACGGTCTATATAATTCGCAAGCAATCTCAATGATTTCGATTTGGTACGAAGGCACTGAGCGGGCCCAGATGCTTGGCTGGCGGGCCGCTGCGGAACAGATTGGTCAGGCATGTACATTAACAATTGCCGGCTTATTCCTCAGTCTTGCCGGCTGGCACTTCTCATTTGCGGTTTACTTTCTGGCCTTTTTGGTCCTACTCTTCTTCGCACTGCGGGTCCCTGACGATAGCCAATCACAGGATGAAGACATTGACGAGGATAACTTAGCCGTTGACTTAACAGAAAGTCAGCCGATTACTAAGATCAGCCCGCTGGTTTACCTGCTCGTTCTCTTCGCCTTCCTGCTCGTCACTGATTATGTGGGAATGGAGAACCGCTTCCCCGGATTAGCTGTTATGATTAAGGGGAGCCACTATGCCGGCTCATCAATGTTCTTGTCACTGATGCTGATTGGGGCTACTTTGGGTGGAATCTCTTACGGTGCTATCCAAAAGCGGCTAGGTTTCGGGACGGTCTACTTGGGACTCGGCCTGATGGCGCTTGCCAACTTCTTGTTTGGCTTTGCCGGTCGTAACTTTGTCATGATGGTCATCGGCTTATTGTTAATCGGCTTCCCACTTCAGCTGGTTTCACCGCTGATTTTCAACCTGCTGCCGGACTTGGCACCAGCTAACCGGCAACCACTGGTTACTTCCCTTTGCCTGATTGGCTTCAACTTTGGCTCATTCTTCTCCCCATCGATTGCGGAATGGACCAACCACCTGCTGGGGAAGCCAACAAGTGGGATGGGGCTGGCGGCGCCATTCCCCATTTACGGGTTCGTCCTGATCCTGATTGCGGTCATTATTTTTGTTGCTACTCGTCACAATGCAAAACAAGCTCAATAATTTTTGGAGGTCTTTTATTATGCCAATTCAAAACAAAGCAATGTTGATCACCTATTCTGATTCCATGGCCAAGAACATTAAGGAAACTCACGAAGTCCTTAAGGAATACATTGGTGACGCTATTGGTGGTGTCCACCTCTTACCATTCTTCCCATCAACCGGTGACCGTGGTTTTGCCCCTTACCGCTACGATGTTGTTGACTCTGCCTTTGGTAACTGGGACGACGTCGAAGCACTGGGTGAAGACTACTACCTGATGTTTGACTTCATGATCAACCACATCTCCAAGAAGTCAGTGATGTACCAAGACTTTAAGAAGAACCATGACGCTTCCAAGTACAGCGACTTCTTCATCCGTTGGGAAAAGTTCTGGAAAGCTGCTGGTAAGGGTCGCCCTACGCAAAAAGATATCGACCTGATCTACAAGCGGAAGGATAAGGCCCCAGAACAAGAAATTGACTTTGATGACGGTAGCAAGGAACACCTTTGGAACACGTTTGGTGAAGAACAAATCGACATCAACGTTAAGAGCAAGGTTGCCCAAGAATTCTTCAAGCAAACGTTAACTGACATGGTTAAGCACGGTGCCGACTTGATTCGGTTGGACGCCTTTGCTTACGCCGTTAAGAAGGTTGACACCAACGACTTCTTTGTTGAACCAGAAATTTGGGACCTGTTAAATGAAGTTCGTGATATCCTGGCACCTTACAAGGCCGAAATCCTTCCAGAAATTCACGAACACTACACCATTCCACAAAAGATTTCCAAGCACGGTTACTTCATTTATGACTTTGCCCTCCCAATGACCACCCTGTACACCCTGTACTCTGGCAAGACGGAACGGCTGGCTAACTGGCTGAAGATGTGCCCAATGAAGCAATTCACCACGCTGGACACCCACGATGGAATCGGGGTTGTGGATGCTAAGGACATCTTGACCGATGACGAAATCAAGTACGCTTCCAACGAATTGTACAAGGTTGGGGCCAACGTTAAGCGGAAGTACTCCAGCGCTGAATACCACAACCTGGACATTTACCAAATCAACTCCACCTACTACTCCGCCCTTGGTGACGATGACAAGGCTTACCTGTTAGCCCGGGCATTCCAAGTATTTGCCCCTGGTATCCCAATGATCTACTACGTTGGTTTGCTGGCTGGTTCAAACGATCTTGACCTGCTCGAAAAGACGAAGGAAGGGCGGAACATCAACCGTCACTACTACACCAAGGAAGAAGTTGCCAAGGAAGTTCAACGGCCAGTTGTTGCTAACCTGTTGAAGCTGTTATCATGGCGGAACAAGTTTGCGGCCTTTGACCTTGACGGTTCCATCAAGGTGGAAACACCATCCGAAACGACCATTAAGATTACTCGTCAGGACAAGGATGGGGCTAACGTGGCCGTCTTGGATGCCGACGCTGCTAAGAAGACCTTCACCATCACTGCAAACGGCGAAACCGTTATGGAACAAAAGTAATTTCTCTTCAGGATCTCTCTTAAAAATCTTCTACAAAAAAGGATTGGCGAAAACTTTCGCCAATCCTTTTTAGTTATTGTTTTGATTAACCAGGACGTCACCAATTGTTTGCTTGACATCCTTGTTTTCGACCCATTGCTTGGTGTTATCTTTGTATGCCTGGTAAGCAGGTTCAGCAACGTGTTGACGGTAATTTTCTTCTGACTGGAAGACCTCGTAGATTACCCATTCATTCGGTTTTCCCTCTTCGGTACCCACGTAGACAGCTAACATCCCCGGGTCGTTACTCAGTGCTCCTTGTAATTCAGCTGTCACCGCCTTCTTATATTCGGCCTGGTGGTCCGCAGCCACCGTCATCCGGACGATGTTGACCCATAAGTCGTTCGGGGTGCTAATGTTTAGCGCCACGTTTTGGTGACCCATGAACTGGGGTACCAGGTCAATTTCATCGTGCTTAGTGACCACACCATCCATTTCCTGTGCAAACTGCTGGTACTGGTCAGAACTAACGTGTTCTTTGTACGCTTCCTGGTTGTCAAAGACCTCAAACAGGTAGTTGCTCGTGAGGTCGTCTGGCTGGTGCGAAGCATACATTCCAAAGGTACCATCTTCAATTGCCACCGCTGTAATCAGGTTACCGCGGTTGGCATTTAAATATTGCTCATATGTGTCTGGAGCAATTTTAATCAGGTGCATCTTAAACACGACAGAATTATCGGCATTCATCATAGTTATTTGATCCTCTTGTATTTAATAATGCTTATATCATAAGCCAAAACGCTATCCAAAGTAAACCGAAAACTTTTTGGCACTGCCAACAGCAGGCCATGGCACCCTTAAAATGGTATAATGAAAGGTGGAATTGGAACTAATGTGAAGGGAGATTTTTCCAATGACTATGAATCCAAGTAAAGCACAAGATGTTTGGAAAGATGCAGGCGAACACGTTCAATTCACTGTTCTCGAGCTTAATCGACAGAATCAGGCCAAGGAACAAGCAGCAATCCAAGAATTTGTGGACCGCTACCAAGCAATTGTTCGTTCCCTCAGAATTCGTGATAACAAGGGTGATTTAAGAGCCTCACTCGGTTTCAGTAGTGCGGCATGGGACTACCTCTTCCCTGACGCACCAAAGCCGAAGGAACTGGAACCATACGAGACATTGGCAACTGAAAAGTATTCAATGCCAGCCACGAAGGGTGATATTTTCCTCCACATTCGGGCTAATGATGAGGCCGTCGTCTACGAACTGATCAGTCAATGCCGCCTCTTCTTGAAGGACATCACCACCGTTGTTGACGAGACGAAGGGCTTCCGTTACTTCGAAGGCCGGGCCATCATTGGCTTCATTGACGGTACCGAGGCACCACAAGTTGAAGACGCCGCTGACTACGCCATTGTTGGCGATGAAGACCCATTCTTTGAAAACGGGTCCTACGCCTTCGCCCAAAAGTGGCGCCACCACATGGACATTTGGGACAAGTTGACCACCGAAGACCAAGAAAAGGCCGTGGGGCGGAAGAAGTTCTCCGATCTGGAACTGCCGGATGGTGAAAAGTTCAAGAACGCCCACAACGTTGCCTCCCAAGCCAAGATTAACGGGGTTGAACAAAAGATTGTCCGGATGAACGTTCCTTACTCTGATCCCGCTTCTGGCATCACCGGGACCTACTTCATCGGCTACTCACGTTACTGGAAGGTTACGAAGACGATGCTCGAAAACATGCTGAAGAACGAGGACTACCTGCTTTCATTCTCCGACATCCTTACCGGCCAGCTCTTCTTCATCCCATCCCGGCCAATGCTTGACAAAATTACCGATGGCGAATTAAACAAGTAGTTGACAAGCGAAAGAAAAGTTATTATACTGACAGCATCATTTACACGGAGGGATCAACCATTGAAGTTTTAATTCTACACATTTTAAGATTGTTAGTTCGGCATACAGTGCGAATTATCTTTCCCGGGTAGAATTATAATTTCATTTAGTTGGTTCCATTAGTGACGGTAAAGTCCGTCAAAAATAAGGGCCTATCCTACGCGGGTAGGCCTTTTTTGCACTCCAGAAAGGAACGTGATTATCTAATGGAACCGATTATTATTAAAAAACTTACCTTTGCATACCCCGGCCAATCCCCCCTCTTTGCCAACTGTCACTTAAACATTAATAGTGACTGGAAGATGGGCTTACTGGGGCGCAATGGACGGGGTAAAACGACCCTGATGAAGATTCTCTTACACCAGCTGGACTATACGGGAACGGTGACCAGTAACCTTAATTTTGCCTACTTCCCACTGATTACCGACGAAAGTGACGACCTAACGATTAATACCCTGCTAGGGGCACCCGGCCTCGCCAACTTGGCCCAGTGGCAAATCGAACGTGAGCTAAACACCATGGGGGTCGACCCGGCAATCCTCTGGCAACCATACAACACCCTCAGTGGGGGCGAACAAACGAAGGTCCAACTTGCGGCCCTCTTTGCCTTACCGGGGGCCTTTCTCCTGCTTGATGAGCCCACTAACCACCTGGACCAGGTCGGGCGCAAACAGGTGGCCGCCTACCTACAGACCAAGCAGCAGGGCTTCATCCTTACGAGCCACGACCAGGCCTTTCTCGACACCGTCATCGACCATACATTGGTAATCGAACGGCACCAGCTGGTCCTGGAACAAGGTAATTACGCCACCTACTTTGCCCAGAAGAAGCGGCGGGACCAGGAGGCCGCCGCCAAGAACCACCAACTTAAGGCCGAAATCAAGGAACTCAAGAAAAACCGGCAGCAACGGTCGCAGTGGGCCCAGCGGGCAGAAAACGAAAAAAAGAACAATGCACACGCCGACAAGGGTTTCATTGGCGCCAAGGCCGCGAAGATGATGAAGAAAACTGTGACCACCACGAACCGGCTAACCTCCGCCATTGAGGACCGGCAAGGGTTAATGGCGGAGGTCGAAGAGATTGTCCCCCTCCCCCTTAACCTGGTCGGGACCCACCACGAAACCCTTCTTAGTCTTGACAAGGTTACCCTGAGCTGGGCCCCCACGCCGCTCTTCCAACCCGTCAGTTTTGCGGTCAAGGCCGGACAGCAGGTAGCACTGATTGGTCCTAACGGAATTGGGAAGTCAAGCCTCATCAAGGCCCTCTTTGGGCAGTTTACGGGAAAGATCACGGGGGACATTTCCCTTGCTCACGGAATAAAGGTCAGCTGTGTTCGCCAGGACTATGCCACCAATCACGGTACCTTGCGGGAATTTGCCCGACAGAACCAACTAGAGTATGACCAGTTTCTTAATATCCTGCGTAAGCTAGGGATGGAAAGAGCCAGCTTCACCGTCCCGATCGAGCAAATGAGCATGGGCCAGCAAAAGAGGGTTGAGCTGGCCCGGTCGCTCGCTACCCCCGCCAACCTCTACATCTGGGACGAGCCCCTGAATTACCTTGACACCTACAACCAGGACCAATTGATCAAACTCATTCATGAATACCGGCCGCCCCTCCTCTTTGTCGAACACGACCAGCGTTTCATCAATGCTGTTGCCAGTGGGAAGGTTGAATTATTACCCGGGAAATAAAACAGCACGCAAATGTTCATTGGTTTTGAACGTTTGCGTGCTATTTTTATTTAAGATTTAGCTCCTGAAACCATTCCAAAAAGAGCGGGAACCACTTGGCCATGTGCTGGTCCTGGCGATTGTAGTTAACAATTCCGGTGTAGTAGTTGGCAAGGGCAATCCCGTGCCCACCAGTGCTGAATTCGTGAAGTTCAAACGGGACATCATGCTCAGCCAACGCGTTTGCGTAGTGGGCAACGTGGTCCAGGTACGGGGTAAGGCCGTCTTTAATTGACCCCCAGATAAACGTCGGCGGCGTCTGAGCCGTTACCAATTTGGCAACGTCTTCTGTTTGAACACCCATCCGCTGGTCAATTGTCGGCTGGATAACCGGGTAACCGAGGCCGACAAACTTAGCCCGCGTGGCCGGTTGGTTACTGTATGCGGCAGCCAGCTGGCCCCCTGCTGAGAAGCCCAGGACGCCGAGCCGCTGGGGGTCAAGGTCGAGCTCTGTAGCGTGACCTACCAGGTAGTCGAAGGCCTGAGCCAGAGCCCGTTTAGCCGCCTGGTAGTCCTTATGCTCGACTACCGGGTAACGGATGACAAAGGCCTGAAAAGCATGTGTAGCCATCGTTACCGCCACCCGTTCGGAATCGCGTTCCATAATTTTGTTATAGCTCCCACCAGGGACGATTACGACCCCTGGCAAGGGTTTATCCGTGTTGCTATGGTAAATATCAACTGACGAAAAGGGTTCACTTAGTTTTACATTCCGAATATCCATTAAATCACCTTGTTATGTTTGAGTTGACCACCGTGAAGGTTAACATCCTTTAACGGAATCAAGTGCGTATGGTAGCGCAGCCGGTAGTACAACCACAGGACAAGCAGGAGGGGAACACTGAGGTAGGTCAGGATGATCTGTTGCCACTGTCCCTCCAAAATCGCTGTCGGGTTTTGACCAATCACAACCACCGCACAAAGGATAACCGCTAAAATTGGCCCAAACGGGTAGAAAGATGCCCGGTAGCGCAGGTCGTTAATGTCGTACCCCTGTACCTGATATGCCCGCCGGAAGCGGAGGTGGGCAACCGCCATCCCCATCCAGGTCAGGAAGCCGGCCAGACCACTGGAATCAATCAGGAATTCATAGATGCCCGGGCCAAAGATTCCCGTCAAGAAAGTCAAGGAGGCGACCAAAGTGGAAGCCATCAGACCGTAGATTGGGATTCCCCGTTTATCGGTCCGACCAAAAATCTTCCACGCCTGCCCTTCATGGGCCATCGAATAGATCATCCGGGTGGAAGCATACATCCCGGAATTAGCGGCAGAAATGACCGCCGTTAGGATAACCGCGTTCATTGCACTTGCCGCAAACGCCAGTCCAGCCCGCCGGAAGACCAGCGTGAATGGACTGATGGTAATGTCCTTAACCGAGGAGCCCAGGAGGTTCTTACTGGTGTACGGCAGGACACAGGCAATGACAAAAATTGCTAGGATGTAAAAGAGCAGGATCCGCCAAAAAGTCGAATGAATAGCCTTGGGGATACTCTTCGATGGTGTTGCCGATTCACCAGCAGTGATTCCCACTAGCTCAGTCCCCTGGAAGGAAAATCCCGCAACCAGGAAGACACTTAAAATTGTCGGGGCCCCACCAACAAATGGCGCCTGCTTGTAGGTTAGGTTATGGAAGCCGATTGCCTGGCCCCCCATGATCCCAACGATTACGCATAGACCGACGATTAAGAAGAGGACCACGGTCAGGACCTTAATAATGGCCAGCCAGTATTCCGCCTCACCAAAGGCACTGACAGCCAGGGCGTTGACCGTGATGATGTAGATCAGCACGACCAGGCTAAATATCCAGCTCGGCACGTGGGGGAACCAGAAGTTCATGACAATCCCGGCGGTCGTGCTATCCACCGCAACGGTCAATGCCCAGTTGAACCAGTAGATCCACCCCATTGAAAAGCCCAATGCGGGGTCAACGAAACGGGTACAGTAGGTTGCAAAGGACCCGCTGACCGGCAAAAAGGTCGCCATTTCCCCGAGACTCGTCATCAAGAAGTAGACCATGATTCCCATGATCGTATACCCTACGATTGCGCCACCCGGCCCAGCGGTATGGATTGCTGAACCACTGGCAATAAACAGCCCGGTTCCAATCGAGCCCCCTAACGCAATCATCTCTAGGTGCCGGGTTTTCAGTAACCGGCGCACATGATTACTCTGTTCACTCATTATGCCACTCCCTTAAAGTAAGCTAGAATCATTCTACACTTCTCAAGCCCCACTTTCAAAAGAGAAGCTACAAAAAGCACAAAAAAGGACGCTAACATTCAGATTTCCCAAATACTAGCGTCCTCTTTATGTATTTTAATATTATTCTTTCCCTGCCAGGTATTCACCAATGACGTCCATCATGGTCTCTCCGTACTGTTCGAGCTTACGCTGGCCGACCCCATTGACCAGGAGAAAGTCCCGCTGTGTCTGCGGTTTAGACTGGGCCATCTCATGCAGGGTCCGGTCAGAAAAGACCATAAACGGGGGTACCCCCTGCTCGTCGGCCAGCTCCCGCCGTTTTTGGCGGAGCTTCTCAAAGAGGGCCGCGACATCTGGTGACTCGGCTAGCTGGGTGTTGGCCCGCGATGGCGCCTCTTCTTGGCGGCGGGTCACTTTTTTCTCGCCGTCCAGGACCTTCCACCCGGCCTGGACAATCCGGAGAACCGGGTACTGGGCGCCCGCGGTTTCTAAGACACCGGTCGCAACCAGGTAGTCAATCAGGCTCGCTGCCGCCTGCTTGCTCATCTTCTTGAGGGCCCCAAAGTGTTCAAGACTTTGGGCATCGATCTCCCGCATCCGTTGGCTTTGTGAGCCGGTGACCGCCTGGGCAACAACCCCCTTACCAAAGCGGCCGCCCAGTTCCTTGACCAGGGCAATCACCTGCTGACTTTCCGTCGTGATATCCTGGACTGTCCGTTGGTCCGTGCAGTTGCTGCAGTGACCACATGGCGGACAATCCTGGCCAAAGTAACGGACGATGAACTGCTGAAGACACTCCGGCGTGCTAGCGTAGTTTGCCACGGCCTGGAGCTTCTGGTACTGGCGGTCGCGATAATCATCGTCCGCCGTTGACTGGTCAATGAACCAGCGGTACTGGCGAATATCATTGGGGTGGTAAATCAAGATGGCCTCGCTCGGTAGGCCATCCCGGCCGGCACGCCCCGCTTCTTGGTAGTAAGACTCAATGTTCTGTGCACTGGTGGCGTGAATGACGAAGCGGACGTTACTCTTATCAATTCCCATCCCGAAGGCGCTCGTGGCCACAATCGTGTTGACCCGGTCAAACTGAAAATCATCCTGGACCTGGGCCCGGTCAGCAGAATCTATGCCGGCATGGTAACCCGCAACGGAGAAGTGCTGCCCAGCCAGGTAATCGGTAAGCTCGTCAACCCCTCGCCGGGTGTTAACGTAGATTATCCCCGCCTCGTCCTGATGCTCCTTTAGGTAGTCACGGATGTAACGCCGGGTGGTCGTCTCCGGGTGGGCCACCCGAAAGCTGATGTTAGACCGGGCAAAACTCGTGATAATAAAATTATCCTTGCTGATTCCTAATTGGTCACCAATGTCTTCCTGAACCGCCGGGGTAGCCGTCGCCGTCAGGGCAAGAATATTGGGGTGCGACTTCAGCTGGTCAACCGCATCCTTTAATTGCCGGTAGGCCGGCCGAAAGTCGTGACCCCACTGTGATATACAGTGAGCCTCATCGATTGCGACAAGGTCAATCGGGAGAAAATTTAACTGGTAGCGGAAGTAGTCCATGTTGAGACGTTCGGGGGTAACGTAAATTAACTTAATCCGGCCCTCATAGGCACCCCGCAGGATTGGGTTAACCTCCTCCTGGGGGATTGTCGAATTGATGGCCGCCGCGTTAATCCCGTTTTGCCGCAGTGAATCTACCTGGTCCTTCATCAAGGAAATCAGTGGGGACACAACAACCGTAATCCCGTTATTGACCAGGGCCGGAATCTGGTAGCAAAGTGACTTGCCACCACCAGTTGGCATCACGGCAAGGACGTTTTGCCCGGCGAGGACGCGGGAAATCACCTCTGCCTGACCCTTGCGAAACTTCGTAAAGCCAAAATTATCTTTAAGAACCTGCTCTGGTGACATACCAACATTCCTTCCTTTATTCGTCTACCTTATAGATACGGCTATTCGGGGCCCGTGCATTAAATTTTAGGAACGCTTGGCAATCATAACCTTGGTCGTAATCCAGGGGCCACCCCACCAGCCATCAAAGCCGGTATTAATGACTTGAATGTCGTCAAAGCCAACGTTGCTAAGGACCTGACGGTATTCCTTCATCGCCCGCGTGTCCACAATTACAAGGGTCCCGTGGGCCTTCAGTACCCGGGCGGTTTCCTGGAGTGCCCGCCCCCGTTGAATGGCGGGAGTGATGTTATGCAGGGCCGAATCAATTACTACGTAGTCAAACAATTGGTTAGCAAACGGTAAATTCGTCATTGACCCATCAACCAGTTTTACCCGGTCCGCCAGCTTGGCGGCAGCAACCCGCCGCTTAGCGATTTCCCGGCTTTGCTGCCAGTCGGCAATTCCCGTTACCTTTCCGGGGACCTGGAGCTGACCAGCAATCATCATTAGGTCCGTCAACCGGCCAGCACTAAAGTCCAGTACCTGGGCATTCTTGAGAACCGCCAACCGTTGTAAAAGGCGTTGCCAGATCTTCTCGTGGCCCCGGGAAACGGTATGGCAAAAGATCCCGGCCCAGATGATGATCAAGGCCACCCAAATCAGGTTCCAGTATTCATGACTGGCAAAGGCGCCAATAAGACCGGTAAACACGGCAATTAGCGCAATAATAGCAATGGTAACAACACTGATAGCACTCTTTCTCACTCTTCTACTCCTTAATCTTGGATAAGTTCATCTAAACGCTGGATGTCCTTGGTACTGCCCACCACCGTAATTTTGTCGTGGGGCTGGATAACGTCATCAGCCTGGGGCATCTGGTTAATCTCGTCATTTTCACTCACAATGATGATCACGTTAACCCGGTAACGGTTCCGAAAGTCGATTTCCCCAATGGTCTTTCCGTAGAACTTCGGGTTATTAACGTTGATTTCCGCCAGGGTCGTTTCCTTACTGAGGTTCACGTAGTCAATCAAGGTGGGGTTCAATTGCTGAAAAATCAGCCGCTTGGCCAAATCATGCTCGGGGCGAACCACCATATCTGCCCCCACCCGTTCAAGGACACGGGCGTGGTTAACATTTTCCGCCCGGCAAACAACGTCAGGAGCGCCCAGGTCCTTGGTAATCAGGGTCGCCATGATGCTGGCCTCGATGTTTTTCCCAATCGAAATGTAGACGTGGTCAAAGTGGCCAATATCAACCTCCCGCAGGGCGTCTTCATCCTGGGCATCGGCGACTACTGCCCGCATCACGGTGTTTGCCAACTCATTGACGACTTCAGGGTTGGAGTCAATTGCCAAGACCTCCTGACCGGCCGCAACCAGTGACTCACAAATTGCGGCCCCAAACTGGCCGATACCAATAACGGCGTAGCTTTCTTTTTTAGCCAATTAAAACACTCTCCTCTGGATAACGGTAACTCTTTACGTTCGGCTGGGCATTGAAGATGGAGAACATCACGGTGTAGATGCCGACCCGGCCGATAAACATCAGTGACATGATCACGAGCTGGCCAAAGAGGTTCAAGCTCTGGGTGATTCCCAAAGAAATCCCGGTGGTCCCAAAGGCCGCTAGCACCTCAAAAGTCACGTAGCCCAGGGAATCATGCTTGGGAAGGTCCTGGGTTTCCACCAGCAACAGGATCGCCAACATGACGATACAGAGGGCAACAAAGAATAGGGTCAGGGCCCGGTTGATGTTACTCTGGGTAAAGCGCCGGTGGGCAAAGTTCGTGTCACGTTGGCCACGCAGGGTTGCAATACTCTGGGTAGCTAGCAGCCCGATTGTGGTCGTCTTGACCCCACCAGCCGTGGACCCCGGCGTGCCGCCAATAAACATCAACATGATTGTCAGACTGATTCCCGCGGCACTCAACTTGGTGTAGGGGAAGGTAACTAGACCGGCCGTCCGCGGGGTAATTGCCATGAAGAGGGTATTTAACAACCGCTGGGGGTAACTGATCTGGCTGCTCAACTGGGCCAAATTATGTTCCGTCACAAAGTAAACAATAAAGGAAAGGACAAAGATCACGGCCCCGGTCCGCAAGGCCAGCTGTGTATGAAGGGAAAGGTGGTGGTACTTATGATAGTTGAGGAGGTCATTCCAAACTAGGAAGCCAAGTGACCCGGCAACGATTAACACGGCCAGGACACAAATCATGTAAGGGTCATTCAGGTAGTTTTCCATGCTGTTACCAAAGAGGTCAAAGCCGGCATTACAAAAGGCCGAAATGGAATGGAAAATGCTGAACCAAATTCCCTTCCCCAACCCGTAGCGGGGATAGAAGTCGAAGAACAAAAGGACCGCTCCGCAGACCTGGATCAACAACGATAGCTTAATAATCAGGTAAACAACGTTCAGCTGTGACAAGTTATCCAGGTTAAGGGCTTCCTGCGTCAGCAGACGGGTCGACATCCGCACCCGGCGACGGATCATCAACGACATCATGACGGCGAAGGTCATAAATCCGAGGCTCCCTACCTCCATCAAGAGGGCAATCACTGTCTGCCCAAAGAGGGTCCAGTGGGTGGCCGTGCTAACCAGGGTCAACCCCGTCACACAGGTCGCACTCGTCGACGTAAAAAAGGCCGTCATAAAGCTGGTATGGAGGCTACTGGCGGTCGAACACGGCAGTAACAATAAAACTGTCCCGATGGCAATCACCACTAAGAATCCCAAAGTCAATAATTTGGGAAATGAATAGCGGTGCTTATTGATCTCTATCAAGTTACTTCCCCCTATTGTCTTATCAATTAATTATAAGCATTTTTACGGGGGCCTGTACAATTATTTCCTGGGAAATAAAAAGAAGCTGGAAAAGCACACTTCCCAGCTTCGTCTTAATCATTGCTACCCGGTAATACGACTTATATATGATGTTTGGATGTTAATTGGATGAAAGGAAAATAATTCGATATTATCGTAGCAACGTTATTTTCATTATGTAGTAGCAAATATCAAATTTGCTTTTTTTATTATAGCAAAAAATATTGTGAAGTAAAGCACTATTTAAAAATGTTAACGTTTGGCAATTATTTTTTAACATTGAAACCGCCTTGTAACGATAGCGTTTTCATTAAAAGCACAAGCATTGTGAATATTCACACAGCCGGTACTTAATTTGTCCACCACTCCGGCGTATTCACAACCACTTGCTGGGCACCACCGGGCGTCTGCAAAAATGCCTGGCCAGTTGGTAAGCCCGCTACCGTGGAAAATGGTACTGTCGTGGGCAGAGTGATTAATTCGTCGGCACTAAGGAGGCGGTGGATGAGGACCGTATTAAATTGTGACCGCATCTTGGCGGGCAGGTCCAGCGGGGACTGGGTTGTCAAAATCATCCGGAGCTGGACCTTGCGACCCTCCCGGAGGACCTGAAAAATCCCGTTATGGCTAAGAGTCCCGTCGTTAGCAGGCAGGTAGCGGTGAGCTTCGTCAAGGACGATATTCACCGGAAAAGCGGCCCGCTTTTTGAGACGGCTATTTAAAATGATCTTGAGGAGGTAGGAAATGATGACCCCCTGGCGGCTTTCAAACTGTTTCAATAAGGAGAGGTCAATGACCAGGGTTCGGTGGCTGCTCCGGTGGGCCAAAAACATCTTCAGGACAAACGAAAGCTCTGTTTTGGCCCTTCCCGGGTGGGGGTCCATATCAAAGATCTGGCGGAAATAAGGGGTGCTCAGGCGCTCACGAAGGTTCATCATTGCCGTCCATGCCCGACTAATGGTGGCGTGATCATACACCTGACCCAGCAGGTGGTAGTCGGCCCGGCTATCCGGGAATGGAACGACCATCTCCTCAACAAGTTGGTCTGGCAATTGGGCAATTTGGTATTCACTCGTCCAGGTGTTCAGCTGGTTGAGGAGCTCTGAATACTGGTCAATTGACCGGCCCAGTTTTTGGTAGCAACCCGGCCGCTGGACCAGGTTGTGCTGGACCTTCAGTGCGTCAATTGCCTGAACTAATTTCTCCGTTAATAACGGTGACATTTGGATCCCCAATACCTCCTGCAATTCACTAGCACTGAGTTTTCCCGCTTCTAAATATGCATTTTCTCCCAGGGTGTAGGTCACGGCATTAGGTAATTGGGCGTACTCACCAGTTGGGTCCAGGACGATTGCGGTCTGGTTTTCATGCTGAAACTGGTCAAGCAAAGATAAAGTCGTGGTAGTCTTCCCACTTCCCGTCTGGCCGACAATCAGTAAATGATGGGCCTTAAGAAAATCTACGGCGACCTGTTTGCCGTCAACCAAATTAAGTGCGTTTGCTACCATTATTGTTCCTCCTCATTTCCGCTCTGTTGAATTATCCTAGTTGGTATCTTACCGCCGCTTCTGGTAGAATGGCAACTATATAAGGAGTGATATTTTTTGGACTTAGACATACAGCCCGTGAGGTTTAGCTTGAAAGAATATTCAACAGTTAAGCAGCTATACATGCGGGCCTTTCCGAAGTATGAACGGGAGCCTTGGCCTTGGATGATGCTCAAAAGCCACTTCAAGAAGGCCGGCTTTATGGCCTTTTACGAGCGACAATGCTTTGTCGGCTTTGCCTACATCATCCACAGTCACGGCTTTCATTACATCCTCTTCCTCGCCGTTAACGACCAGCTGCGTTCGCAAGGGTACGGCAGTCGGATTATCGCCGAACTGCGGAAGCTATACCGCAAGGACTCCCTGGTTCTGGACGTTGAACAGCCTAACCCCCAAGCGCGAAATAACCACCAACGGTTACGCCGCATCGCCTTCTACCGGCGAAACGGTTTTTACCTCACGTCAAAAAAGATTGAGGAAAGCCAGATGACCTACCGGGTTCTCGCTACTAAAAAGCGTATCAACCAGCAGGGGGTCGACCGAATCTTTAAGTGGTTTGCCTGGCCCCTCGGCTGGTTCATCCAATAATAAATGCTAATTTAATCCGTAAAGCAATATTCATTGTTTTACGGATTTTTGTATATTTAAGAATTATTTAAATTTAAATTTGCATAAGTATACATATTAGTGTATATTACATAGTTAATTACTAGAATTTCTTACGCAAAGGAGAATTAATTATGAAGCACATTAAACATCTCATAATGGCAATCATTGTCCTGGCTTCAATAGTTGTTTCACCGCTGACCGCCCTGGCGGACACCACCAGTTCCAGCAGCAGTCAGACTAGTGCAACAATCAGCAGTGCGCCAGCGAGCGATGATTCACTGCAAAAGATCAAGCAAAAGGGTGTCCTGGTCGTCGGCACCAGTGCGGGCTACCCGCCATACGAATTTACCACCAAGAAGAACGGCAAGACCGAATACATCGGTTTTGAAATGTCCCTTGCCAAGCAACTTGCTAAGGACCTGGGGGTAAAGCTGGAAATCAAGAACATGGACTTTGACTCCCTCCTCGTGGCCTTGGAATCGCACAAAATTGATGTGGCAATTGCCGGCATCAACATCACTCCCGAGCGTAAGAAGAGCGTTGATTTCTCCAAGCCCTACTACAAGGGAACCAAGTACTTTTTGATCAACAAGCAGGATAAGGCTAAGTACAAGACTTACACCGATTTCAAAGGAAAGACCGTCGGAACCGAAAACGGGGCAATGGAATATTCCCTAATTAAGAAGAACATCCCCGATGTTAAGGAAAAGGGGCTTTCTAAGTGGTCCTCACTGGTGATTGCCCTCCAGTCTCACAAGCTGGACGGGGTCCTGATGGATTCGGCAACGGCCCAGGCTTTCGCAACGGCTAACCCTGACCTGTACGCCTTCTACTCCCACATCAAAGTCCACACAGCCGGTGTCGCCATGGCCTTCCCGAAAGGAGCCACCAGCCTTGAGAACGCCGCTAACAAGACGGTCGACAAGGTTAACAAGGAGCACCTAATTCAGAAGAAGTGGTTACCTCAGGCTGCTAAGCAAATGAAGGCCACCAATAAGAGCAACACGGTTGCTAATTACTGGTCCTTCTTCCTCAAAGGGGTCAAATACACCCTCCTGATTGCGATTATTTCGGCCCTGTTTGGGGTCTTACTTGGGATCCTGTTTGCCCTGATGCGGTTATCCAGTAGCAAGTTTCTCCACGGCATTGCGGTTGCCTACATCGAATTCATCCGGGGCACCCCAATGTTGGTTCAAATCATGTTTGTCTACTTTGGGATTGGGGCCCTGATCCAGTCGCTGCCGGCCCTCCTCGCCGGGATTATTGCCGTCTCTATCAACTCCGGCGCCTACGTAGCGGAAATCATCCGGTCAGGGATCCAGTCACTGCCGATTGGCCAGACTGAAGCCGCCCGGAGTCTGGGGATGACAAAGCACCAGGCCTTCCACTACGTCATCATCCCCCAGGCCTTGAAGAATATCTGGCCAGCATTAGGGAACGAATTTATCACCCTGCTGAAGGATAGTTCACTGGTCTCCACCATCGGGGTCAGCGAGCTGATGTACGAAACTCAGTTGGTTCAGGCTGACACGTACAAGGGTGCCCTGCCCCTCTTCATCACGATGATGATCTACTTCGTCTTAACCTTCACCCTCACCCGGATCCTCAACCACTTTGAAAAGGTGATGAACCGGTAATATTGGGAAAAGGGCTGTGACATAAGTTTCCTATATAGTTGGAAATGCTACATTGCAGTATACGAAGGGACCCTAGTATTCGGAAAATCCGAACGCTAGGGTCCTCTTTGTGCATGTGAGGGGGTTCCTACAAACTTGCTTCGCGTCGAAATCAAACTAGCAAGCTAGTTCCCCTTTTCTTGAGATTCATTATTTTATGCTTTTATGCGAGGCCGAGCATCTTCCAGACTGGCACACAGCAAAGTAAACCAATTAAGTTTAAGATCATGTACCCAAATGACGATTCAGCATATGCTAAGCGCGTAGCCATGCTATCATTAACGGCTGCTACCCCCGTCAAGAATGGTGGGTCCATGTAAGGCATCAGCCAGATCATCGTACTGGTCGTTACAATTAACACAATAATTGCTGGGCTAAAGCTTAGTGTACCGAAGAATGGCAATAAGGCCAAAATAATTAAGGTACCAGTAGATACTAGAGAGACAACAACAAATTTAAAGAGATAAATAATAATTGATAATACGATTACTGTTACCCAAATATTACTAAGCATCGGGCCAATAACAGGCTTCAAAAGTACCCGTAACCAATTTGTCAAGCCCACTGCCTTCATTACGTTTCCTAGTGACATAACTGTTCCGATAAATACCAGGATGTTCCAAGCAACCCGGTTTCGGAAGTCATCAGGAGTAAATACCTTACAAGCAGTCAGGATAGATACAGCAATCAGTGCACTAACGGCAGCTGGAATGTCAATAACAGTTTCCAGAATCCAAAAGACGATACAGATAGCAATAACAGTTGCGGTGATCTTTTCTTCTTTCTTCATTGGTCCCAGCTTTTGTAATTGCTCGTTAATGAATTCCTTTGAAACCTGCTTATCTTCTTTAGGCCGAAAAAGAATCTGCAGCATGAAGTATCCTAGAATAAGGATAACCAGTGTCCATGGTAGTAACATGATAAACCAATTACCCCATCCTAATTTATTTTGAATTTTTACTGGCAGTAAGCCACGAAAGGCGTAGTTTTGTGCAGTTGCTGACAAGAAACTAGCTTCCATTACTAGGAAGCCCCAGATTGCCGCCATAAATAGGCCAGAACTAGCTTTACTCTTCGGCTTGTAGCCCAGGGCATTACTCATTCCTTGAGCAATTGGGGTACTCATTGCTTACTTAGGGTGAGCACTAGGGATCAGGGGAGAAATGATTGTCCCAGCAACCAAGAGTGCTGCCGTTTGACCGGCAAAGTTAGCAGGGAACAGTGACATTACCTTGTAAGCGATCCGCTTAACGAGGCCAGTTTTTACAGCTGCTGCCCCTAGGGCCAAACCAGCAACAATAATCCACATGGTATCAGTGTTAAAAATGTTGAATGCCAATTTAAAGTCAGTAACACGAAGAACCACCCATGAAGTTGCCATCAATAAACCGGTGGCATAGTTGGGAATTACGTTAAAGATCCAAAAAATGTTGGCAGTTACCAATAAGGCCAATACAACCATTCCGGCGTGACTTAATCCTGTTGGCGTGGGAATAACAAACGCAATGATGACACCGAGGATAATTCCCACTATCCCCGAAATTAATTTCAAGTGTTTCATAATATTGGTCCCCTTTAGTTATTAAATACATCTGGGTTAACTGGAAATTCAGGCATTTTACCATTGCTAAAGTCAATAATTGCTTGAGCAGCGCCACGGCCAAGAGCTTCGTTAGCTTCCTTAGTTGTCCCGGCAATATGACTTGTCATTATCAGGTGCTTAGCAGAGAACAATGGGTTATCCGGTGCTGGTGGTTCAGGATTGAAGGAATCAAGTGCTGCTCCAGCAATTTCACCACTGTTAAGGGCTTCAGCAAGGTCATGCTCATTAACAATCCCACCCCGGGCGGAGTTGATGATAAAGGCAGTCTTCTTCATCTTAGCTAATTGTTCCTTAGCCACCATATTATCCGTTTGTGGCGTCAAAGGAACGTGCAGGGAGATAAAGTCGGCAATTGGATAAATATCATCCATGTTGTCATACAGTTTAACTGGTGAGTTCTTAGCAAATGGATCATAACCAATAACTTTCATTCCAAAGGCTTGTGCTAGTTTTACTAGCTCTTGGCCAATCTTTCCAAGGCCAACAATTGCTAACGTCTTACCTTTTAATTGGTGACCAATAATTCCATACTTACGGGAAAAGTTTGGCAGTGAACCGTCGTTTGCCAATTCGTCCTTCTTCTCATGAAGTAATTGGTCGTCTTCTTTAATTTTTTGTGAAAGCATCAGCATAGTCGTAATTGCATACTCTGCAACAGAAAAGGCGTTGGCCCCGTTAACTTTAGCAACTAATACGTTGTCCTTCGTTGCTGCGTTAACATCAACATTGTTAATTCCCGTTCCATTCCGCGAGATAATCTTAAGTTGCTTACCGGCATCAATTACTTCTGCAGGTAGTTCTGATGAACGCATGATTACCGCGTAGGCATCCGCAATCTCCTTCTTCATCGTTTCAACATCTGTCCCTGCCGAAACTTTGACTTCGAAACCGTTATCCTTTAGTAATTGAATACCAGCATCATCAATTTTTTCGCTTAATAACACCTTTTTCATAGTTCTTCCTCCTCAAATTTCTGGAACTTATCTACAATTTTTATTCTAGTGAAGGATTTCACCCTTTAACAGTTACTAATTGGACACCACATGAACTATGGCCAGTCAACGCCCATTTTAAAGGCGTTGACATTCATTCTGGCTTTCTTTCAAGCTTGTGAATTAATCACTATTGAAGATTGCTAAAAATCAAAGTTAGTATTATCCACGACTCTGACAAAGTAAAAGTGACTATGAGATAAGTCCTCACTATATGGTTAGCAATGCTACAACACGGTACGCAAAGAGGGGGATACGGCAGAATTAGCTTGCTAGTTTATTTTCGGCGCGATACAAACCTGTAGAAAACAAAAGGAACTCTCGTGTTCGGATTTTCCGAACACGAGAGTTCCTTTATGTAACACTTTAGCATTCAACTATATAGGAGACTTGTGCCACAGCCCACCTCTTCGTACTTTCAAAAATTGGCTGCCTTCTCAATTAATGTGCAATGTTTATGTCCTACTTTAATGCTGCCTATCTTTAATCATCTTAATTAAATCCTTAAGATAAGGATTATCATTATTGGGATTATAGTAAAAGGTTGATGAATAAAAATCGTTTACGTCACCATCAACTTGTAAAAACTTTAACAGAGGATTTCGTTGCTTTTCAATTTCAATAAAGGGACTAGGATAAAAACCAAAGCCTTGGTTAGCAGCCACACGGATGTTGCGTAATTCCAACGAGCTTGCGCGCATAATTTTTTCTTCACTAAGGCAACCACTAAATTTATCCAAGAACACTTTCCGTAAAAAATCAGATTCATATGGCGAGTAATAGTAAATCGGTAAGTCTCCCAAATGTTCTGCTGGAATAACGTCATTTTTCGACAGTTGATTAACGACACTCACGCCGATTAATAATTTTCCACGTTCTAATTCAATCTGTTTTAGACGACTAAATTTTTCATTGGGAAAACTATCTAAAGCATAGTAAGGGGCAACAGCAAAATCTAAAGTCCCCTTTCCTAACAATGCATGAAAGTGCCGCCCGCTTTCCTCCTGAAATTCAAGTTTAAGATGGGGATACTTTGCTAAAAATGGTTTAAGGATTCGTTGAAGGATAATTTCCTGATCAGCTGAAGAAAAGCCGATCTTAAGCTTTTCTTCCCGTTTCTCACGTTCACTTTGGATCCGCATCAGTTCATTATCATAAATATTAACAATGTCCTGAGCAGCCAAGATAAAATTCTTCCCCTGCTCTGTCAATTCTGTATTATTTCGTTGTCGGACAAATAGTTTTACCTTTAATTCATTTTCAAGTTGGTCCATCTGTTTAGACACAGCACGTGGTGATAAGAACAGTCGTTCCGCCGCTGATTTAAAACTTCCTGTTTTTACAATAATTAAAAATGTTTTTAACCGACCAATTTCCATTATGTCCCACCTTAATTCGCTCTCCATTACACTATTAATGTAGACTTTAACATAGTTCTGTAATGATTAAGTGAACTAATACTTCACCTGGAGAACGAATCACTACTTTTCTTTATTGATTGATCAACATATAATTTTGGTATAAAGCTTGAATGCTTAAAAGTACACAGTTAATTGTTAGGCAATTCAAACTTTAGTCCTCTTTTAAGTACCTTAAACTATGCAGCGAGAGGCAAAGATAGTAATAGTTGTCAGTAATAAGTTAGTGGCGTTGTTTTTAGGGGCGAAAAAGAGTATTAAAAATTCGCTTAACCTTATTTGGGTAAATACTGCAGCAGCTGTCGCAATACTAGTTCTTTATGGTTTTACCATTTATTTGTTGCTGATTTCTAATCTGTCTTGAACTCGATTTTTAGTCGTAATCGCATTTTGCGATTGCGGCTTTTCTATTAGTTAGGAGTTTTTATAAATGAACATCACCAATAGCTTTCTAACTGTCTTACATAATAACCAGATTACTGGTACTGTTGCCGCGGTTATCATTATCATCCTCGCCGGTTATTTCTTAACACTGCAAGGAATTTTTACTAGCGAGTTGGAACATCAACTCACTAAATTAATTTTGACATTATCCGTTCCCGCACTTTCTTTTATTGCTTTTTTGCAACCCCTAGATACTCACCTTCTTCGCGAAGGCGTCATAATTATTATGTGGGGATTTATTCTCTATATCGGTCTTTTATTCATAACTCCCTGGCTTTACCCCTTTGTCCATCAGCAAAGTCAAAGAAGGGTGTTTGGTATTATCACCACTTTCGGTTCTACTACCATCTTTGGGCTGCCAATTGCGGGAGCGATATATGGGGCCAAGGGGATTGTCTGTGCCTCGCTTTTCAATATTGCCTACCGGCTCTTGCTCTATACCTATGTTTATATGGTGATGGCACATCGACAACTTAAATAGGGAACTATTCGGAAGATTTTCGTCAATCCAATCGTTATTGCTACCCTTCTTGGCCTTTGCTGTTGGTTACTACAAAATGAGGCTCCACAGATTTTAGTCAACCATCAGAGTGTCGCTTTCTATCGAATCGACCTTACAGCACCATGGCTCTATCGACCACTTAAGTACCTGGCGGACCTTACAGCACCGTTATCATGGCTAATAATTGGCTGTACTCTTGGTAACCTCCCTTTCAAACAAATTATTCTAGACAAAATAGCTTGGTATTATGCAGTTGTTAAATCAGTTCTAGTACCCCTATTTTGTCTGCTTATCTTATTACTAGGTCAGCATATGCACTTGCTTGCAATTAGTACGACAGCAATTGCTACTGCGACCCTACTCATGACTTCACCCACTTCAACTAATCCTGTTGCCTATTCAATTAACTATCATAACTTCCCCAAAACTACTGCTAAGTGCTCAATGGTCTCCAATATCTCCTCTATCATTATTCTCCCATTTTGGATAACCGTCTTAAACATGATCAAGTAACTGTGAACTACTCGGCCATTAATAACCGCGCTTCTGGGAACACGGAGTAGTATTTAGGATATTATACCTGTATTCAGGATACCTAACTTACAGAACTCCACTCTTTTACCATGGCTAGTCCCTAGCCAATAGCTTTTAATCCTTGATGCAAGATATTAACTGCCGCATTAATATCGCGGTCGTGATGGGCACCACAGTTTTGGCAAGTCCATTCACGAATTTGTAACGGCTTTGGTCCGCTATGGTAACCACAGTGGCTACAAATTTGACTGGTATAGTTCGGTTTAACAGTTACTAATTTCTTACCATACCAGGCACATTTATATGCCAGCATAATGCGAAACTGATACCAACTAGCATTCGTAATGGCCTTAGTTAGGCGATGATTTTTCTGAAGGTTTTTGGCTTTCAAATCTTCAATGACGATTACGTCGAACTGCTTAACTAAAGTTGTTGTCAATTTATGTAAATAGTCTTTACGCTGGTTCGCTACCTTGACGTGTTTCCTTGCCCGTTTTCAAAAAAAGCTAGCCAGGAAAATCTGGTTAGCTTTTTGGTTAATATCTATAAAAATTATGCAAAGAAATCAGTTGCTTCAAGTACCCGAACACAGGCATCATGCTTAATTCCCTCCTGAGCAACAGATAGGTACCCGGTTTCAGGGTCACGCTTAAAGAGAATTAACTCGTGTGACATCTGATTAGCAACTAGCATAAAGTCGCCATTCTTGCTCAAATCAAAATCACGTGGTGAAACGCCATTCGTTTTGATAGTTTGAATTTTTTCAAGATGGGCTCCACCATCAAGAACCCGGTAAACAGCTAGCGAGTTATGACCACGATTAGAGGAGTAAACAAATTTTCCATCTGCAGAAACTCTAATTCCGGCAGATTGATTGTGGCCAGCAAACCCTTCAGGAATATTAGAATAACTTGCAATCCGGCTCAGTGTCCCGGTTGCGGGGTCATACTTTACAACCGCCGTCCGACTGCCAACTTCGTTCAGCACATAAACATAGTTATTAGTGTTCTTATTAAATGCTAGTTGCCGTGGGCCAAATCCCGCCTCTGTATGGTATTCAGAAACTTGCGTTAAACTAGTATCATCATTGACATCGTAAACCAGTAACTTATCAGCACCTAGGGAGCAGACAATCAACCGACCATCAGGTAGTAACCGGGTAAAGTGGATGTGGGCAGCATCCTGAACCGCCTTAGGGCCCCGGCCTTCAATTGGGTAACGATGGGCAGTAACAAATTGGTAATTGTCATCAAGCTTCCAAGTCAGAATAGCATTGGTATTGTAATTAGCAGCGAAGACCATCTTCCGCTTATCATCAAGGTAGACATAGGATGGCACCGTGTATTTTAATTCATTCCAGTAGTATAAGTGGTCAAAGTAGTTATAGGCCTCATAACTACCCTTCACGGACTGGTCAAGCATTGATTCAGAAATCAACTTACCCTTGCCCGTTTGCGGGTCAAAGTCAATGATACCAACGCCACCGGTTTCATCATTCTTCGTCATAACAACTGCAATCTTATGGTCCTTAATAGAGTAGTTAAAGAATGCTGGGTTCTCAAGTTTTGTTACCAAATTAATATCAGTAATTTTACCCTTGTCAGTATCCAGATTAGCAACATAGATTCCTTCTGAAGAATTATGCTTACCACCAGTGTAACTATCAGCGGTATATCCACCAAGTAAAAACTTATCTTCCATGACTTTTCCTCCTCAAAAATTAGTCGATTGTTTCCACTAAACTCTGCTTAATAATGTCCGGTTTAAGCTCTTGCCCAATTCCTGGCCGGTCGGGTACCTTCACCTGACCATTAACCGGAATCAAGTCATCATAAACCGCTGCGGCCCGGTCTTTCGTGTACATTGCCCGTTGGTAAACTTCGTGAATGTAGAAGTTCGGGATAACCGCCTCAACCTGCAATGCCGCCGCGATTGCGATTGGTGAACCACAAACATGAACCTGCGCGTTAATGTCGTAAGTGTAAGCCATATCACAGATCTTCTTGGTTTCAGTAATTCCACCAGCCAAGGTCAAGTCTGGTTGAACAATATCAATTGACCGGTCTTCTAGCATCTGTCGGAAGCCCCACCGGGTGAAGGTCCGTTCACCACCAGCGATGGCCATGTCGGCCGGCATGTTTTCCCGAACAATCTTGTAGAAGTTAGGATTCATCGGGTCAACCGGTTCTTCGTAGTACAAGATGTGCAGTGGCTCAAAGGCATGGGCATATTCAATTGCCGCTGTTGTATCAGTATTGGCGTGCATATCGATAATAATATCAAAGTCCGGACCAACTGCGTCCCGAATTGCCTTCACCCGGTCATAAGCAATTTGGATTTCCCGGTGATTGAGTGGGCCCTTTGTGTTCCAAGGCTTCTTCGGATCATCCCCCCACATGATTGGGTCAAACTTAAGGGCAGTGAATCCTTCTGCCTTAACTCGCCGCGCAACATCAGCATATTCGGCTGGTGTTGAAAGCTTTGGTAACTTCGGATCTGGTGCCTCACCCCAGTTGTATTGCAACTGACTAGCATAAGCACGTAAATGATCATTTGTCTTTCCACCAAGAAGTTGATAAACCGGTGTTTTATAATATTTCCCCTTAATGTCCCACAGGGCAATATCAATTGCACTAATTGCAGCGTTTGGTACAACTCCCCCAGCAATTCCCCAGTAAGTAGTTCGTTGGAGCTTATCCCAAATTGCCTCAATATTCATCGGATCATCACCAATAATGGTTCGTGCAAAATCCTGGACCATTCCATAGCCAGCGCGCCAGCCTTTTCCGTAAGCAAGGCCAGCCTCACCAAACCCAGAAATCCCCTCGTCAGTGTTAATACGCACGATAATAGGTGACCATTCTTCTGTTGAACCACCACCATTGCCGCTGAAGCTAACGTCTGGAGAAGGAATCTTCATTACATCAATACTTGTAATCTTCATAGTTATCCCCCTAAACTCTGTATTAAATAATTCAAATTTAATTTAGTAGAGAAAGCTTTTTCTAACTGTCTTTATCATAGTGATACTTTTCACGATTTCACAGTCACAATCAATTCACCACAAGAACCGAAATTCGCCGTAAATATGCTTCAAGATTCTCCGATCATGTGATTAACATCTCAAGGGCAAGTATAAAAAAGTTCCTAATATTCAAGAAATGAACATTAGGAACTTTAATTATATGAAGAATTCGTACATGATTCGCCTAGCGATACAACCTATTCTATTATGTTATTCATTATCAATTATGACATTGGTGCTGGGTTGAACAAAACCATATCATTGTAGAGTTGAAGTGATTCTGCAACACTCTTCTTTTCGCCACTGGCAACGTCAAGAATATAGTTAAAGAGTTCCGTTCCAACTTCTTCAACTGTCTTTTCACCAGTAGCAATGGTTCCGGCATTAATGTCAATCAAGTCTTGCCAGAACTCTTTCAAATCTGTACGGGTGCAGACCTTGATAACTGGTGCAGCTTCAAGGTTATACGGTGTTCCCCGGCCGGTAACAAAGACTTCTAGCCCCATTCCAGAAGCTAGTTGCATTGGTCCAACAACAAAGTCACCAGCTGGTGTAGCGTTAAAGATAAGACCATGTTTTGTAGGAATAGAACCAGCAGAAATAACTTCAGCAATCGGTGCCGAACCAGACTTAGCAATTGATCCCATTGACTTCTCAACAATTGTTGAAAGGCCACCTTTCCGGTTACCTGGAGTTGGGTTAGCAGAACGGTCAACTCCACCAGCAGCCAGGTAGTTATCATACCATGACATTTCCTTAATTAACTTATTACAGTTTGGCTGGTCTGGAATACGACGGGCAATAAACTGAACCCCATCACGAACTTCACTAACTTCGGAAAACATAGTAGTTCCACCGCCAGCAACAATCAGATCAGAAGCATAGCCGGCGCTGGTGTTCCCAGTAACCCCGGAGAAAGCGTCTGACCCACCACATTGGAAACCAACATTCAACTTGGAGAGTGGTTGTTCTGTCCGCTTCCGCTGATTTAAGACCTTTAACTTCTTCTCTGCCATTTCCATGATGGCATCAATCATTGCTGGGAAGCCACGGTAATTTTGGAGAAGCATGAAATTATCATCATTAACCTGGTCCTTATCTACCAGCATCTCCGGTTGTAACTTTTCACATCCGAGGCCGACCATCATAATTTGGCCACCAAAGTTCGGATTTTTCATAATATTCCGCAGCTCACGGATTGGTACCCGCGCTTCTTTGGCATTGATAGCAACCCCACAACCATAGCCGTGACGAATTAATACAATATCATCAACGTTTGGATACTTAGGCAGAACTTCCTTTTTTAGACGATCCACCGCACGTTGGCAAATTCCTGCAACACATTGAACGGTTGTCATGATTCCTAAGATATTCCGTGTTCCGGCATACTTACACCCTGGGACACTGTAACCCATCCACGTTGTCCGCTTCGGTTGCGGAAGTTCATCAAGACTCTTAATGTTCTTCCCGTATTCTTTCTTTAATTCTTGAGGATCCGGTGACGGTGGTAATATTAGTGAATTTTCGTTTACCCAATCACCAGCCTTAATATCATCCTTAACGTATCCAAGGACAACACCGTACCGCATTACCGGTTCCCCTTTTGGAATATCAACAAGTGCTACCTTGTGTGCCTGAGGGATTTTAGTATTTGCAGTAACTTTACCCAGAGCGACCTCACCTGGTTGCAATTCATGCAGTGCAATTGCGACATTATCTTCCGGCCGCATTTTTACTACGTTAACTTCCATGTCTGTCTCCTCTCATAAACTCGTTTTAACAATCCATAGTTACATTATAGTTATATTTTTCACAAATAAACGGCCCTTTTGGTTCATCAGGGGAACTAAACCAGTTGTCAGTCGTTAACCCCCTTTCGTATTTTGTTCATCAGGAGAACCAGATGTGACTGTGGCCATATCTATTCTTTCACTATACTAAAAATAAAGTTTGTTAACTATTACACAATCCGATTGGAGGATTCGACATGGCAATTCTAGTAATGCTAATAGGGGTGGTACTGTTATTCCTACTCATTATTAAATTCCGTCTAAACACATTTGTTTCATTATTAATCGTTTCATTATTAGTTGGTCTCTTTCTTGGGATTCCCTGGACAAAGTTACCAACTGTAATTGAAAAAGGGATTGGTGATCAGGTCGGCCACTTAGCAATTATCTTTGGCCTTGGTGCCATGCTTGGTCAGCTAATTTCTGATTCTGGTGCTGGTTTTAAGATTGCCGATACCTTTACCAAACACTTTGGTCGTAAGTATATCGAAATTGCCGTTGTTCTGACATCTTTTATTATCGGACTAGCAATGTTCTTTGAAGTTGGCTTAGTCATTCTTCTACCAATCATTTATGCGGTTGCCATTGAGCTAGACCTCTCCTTTCTCTACCTTGCATTGCCAATGGCCGTTTCCTTAAACGTAGCACACGCATTTCTCCCCCCTCATCCGTCACCGGTAGCGGTTGCCAGCATTTTGCACGCTTCACTTGGTCACGTGCTTTTAATTGGACTGTTGTGTGCCATTCCAGTGGTTATCATTGCAGGGCCCCTCTACAACCACCTACTAATGAAAATTTATCCGAGTGTGTATCGAAAAAACGTTAAAATCGAAGTTCTTGGCACGATCCATCAGCCACGTATTAAAGACCAACTTCCAAGCTTTACTACTAGCATTTTAACGGCAACTATGCCAATAATTCTAATCATTATCACTACTGTTACCAAATATATTCTACCTAACTCTAATATTATCAGTATTATTTTACAGTTTATTGGTGAGCCTGATGTTGCAATGATCATTTCACTAATGATTGCCGTCTTCACACTGGGAATTAGACGAGGAACAAGAATGAAAAGAATTGGCCAATCAATGGAAAATGCCATCAAGCAGATTGCAATGATGCTCCTTATCATCGGTGGTGCTGGTGCTTTTAAGCAAGTTCTGGTTACCGGTGGAGTGGCCAACGATATTTCAGCACTATTTATCCATTCCAACATCTCACCACTAATCGCAGCCTGGTTAATTCCAGCCCTACTTCATTTTTGCCTTGGCTCAACCACCGTGGCTGCTCTTACCGGTGCAGGACTTGTTGCCCCACTAGTCGCCGGAACAGGTATCAGCCCAATCCTCATGGTGCTTGCCGTTGGTGCCGGTTCAACTTTTGGTGATCACGTTAATGGCGCCGGTTTTTGGATGGTTAAAGAATACTTTGGCTTAAGCTTGAAAGAAGCCCTAGCAACCTGGAGCGTACTGACTTGCGTTACTTCAGTAGTTGGCCTTCTTGTTGTCTTATTCATGTCCCTATTTATCTAACGTGAACTACTCGGCCATTAATGACCGAGCTTCTGGGAACAAAAAGGCCAGTCAATACCCAACCGCCTGACTGGCCTTTTCATATGGGTTAATTCATGTAGTCTAAATCATCATACTGCGTATCTGCTTGCTGCTTGGCCATGTCCTGACTCTGGTAATATACCGCATCGACGTGGAGGTCAGCACCGCCGGCCTCAACCAGGACCTTGACCTGCTTACCGTTGATGGTTTCATTGTGAATAGCAAAGTAGGTCCCGGCACCAGCGGTTTGGGTCCACCCGTGGATGCAAAGCCAGTTCATCCCCTTGGCGTTAACAAAGGTTGCCCGGGCCCAATCCTTCGTGGCGTCCATCACCGCCTTATTGGTTGTGTTGCTGTCATCATCCAAGAAGGAGTCATCCTGCTTGTATAATGACTCAGTACTACCACCATCCGAGTCACTGTAACGGAAGGTATGGCTGCCAAAGGTAACCGTCCCGTCGCTATCGTCGTCAGCGGTGTACCAAGTCCCCTGCATCTCGCTTGGCACGTTGACCGGGCCCTTATTACCGTACTTACCAGTCTGGGCACTCGTACCCGTCCCTGCATTATCTGCGCTGGGACTCGTCAAGCCACCGTTCGTCTTGTCGACTACCTTAGCCCCCTTAGAAAGGTTATTGACCAACTGTCCCTGGCCATTGTCGTTCAGGTAGTCGACCATTGCAGAACGACTAACCGTGCCCAGCTTCTTGGCCTGACCCGTGTCCGCATTTTCGTAAATGGTAACGTTACTTCCCTTTAGCGTGTATACCAGGCCACTTGGCTGACCGTTAACGGTCACGTTGTAGACCACGCCCTGGCCATTGTCACTCAGCTGGTACTTACTCGTCCGGAAAAGATTCACCTGCAGGCCCTTCTGTTGGGCTGACTTAGCAGTTGAAGCCCACTTATTGCCGTACTTATTACCAGCATAAGCAGTGATTACCGCAACCGATTGCTGTGGTGACTGGTTATCCTTATCAACCTTATCGTTTGTCTTTGCCGCAATCAGGCTGGACGATGAACTCTGCTGGCTGCTGCCGTTGGAATGGGCACCACAACCAGCGAGCAGGAGGGCGACCCCCGCTACTAAAGCTAAGCTTAACTTTCTACTTTTCAATGTACTTCCCCCACTAATTATTTTCTTTCCTAATATACACCTAAATACCAGTAAACAAAAAAGCCCCGCAGTCGAAATCACGACCGCGGGGCTTTAGTTAAAATCAATTATTAGGCACGGGACTTGTAACTGCCATCAGTGGTGTTGATGATCAGCTTGTCACCAGTCTTGATGAAGGCTGGAACGTTAACAACTAAGCCAGTGCTCATGGTAGCAGGCTTACCACCACCATCGATGGTAGCACCCTTGATCATTGGTTCAGTTTGGGCAACGGTCATTTCAACAGTGGTTGGTAATTCAACACCGATGATGTCGCCGTTAACAAAGTTCAGAGTGATGTTCATGTTTTCAACCAGGTAGTTACGGTCGTCACCCAGTTGTTCGTGAGTCAGGGTGTATTGGTCGTAAGTTTCCAGGTCCATGAAGACAGCGGAGTCACCTTCGTCGTAAAGGTATTGCGCGTTCCGCTTGTCAACGTTGACTTGTTCAACCTTTTCGGATGGCCGCATCGTCGTGTGCACAATGGAACCAGTCCGTACGTCTTGGATGTCCATTTGCATCAAAGTGTTACCCTTACCTGGCTTGTGGTGGTTGATTTGCAAAACCTTTAACAGCTTGCCGCCACGTTCAAAAACCATGCCTTTTTTCAAATCGATTGTTTGAATCATCTTAAAACACCTTCATTAATATAGATTATTGCATCTGGCCCGCCGCCAGCCGCAGCGGTTACTGCCAGAACGTTTTTGATGGCCCAATCAGCTACCGGGCCATAGCACATTATCCATTGTATCACATTCCGCAATTTTGCTATACGTTAAAAGCCGGCAATATTCAAAAAATCGGTTCTACTTAAGGGCCGACTGCAGTTTTTCGGCGATATTCCGCGGGCCAGCGAAGAAAAGTTGGTCCCCTTCTTCAAGGACGGTCCCCTCATCCGGCGAAATTGTCTGCCCGTGCCGGAAGATCTTGCTGACAGTAACCTTGTTAACTGAAGGCAGGGCGGCTAGGGGCTGACCGACATACTTGGCAGCCCTGACAGTGGCGGTGAAGAATTCGTCCTCCGTATTCCGCAGCATGTTTAAGACCACTGGTGTTTCAATCATCGTCCGCAGCACACTGATATTGACGTTAAACGGGTTGTAAACTTCAATTCCCTGGGCCCGTAGTTTATCGAACTGTCCGTTCCCCTGGTCTGGATTCCCCTGAGCAGCAATTACCCGGTTAACTCCCTGGTCCTTGGCAATTTGCGCTAGGCGAGCATTCTTATCGCTATCTTCAAAGGCCACAACCATCAAGTCAGTATCAAAGTAGTGCCCCTTCTTCAGGCTGTCAACGTCAATTTTCGGTAAGAAAGTTAAATTGGCAACCTTATTCCGGTATGTCTGGTAGTTATCCTTGAGGTCGGTGGCCACGCGGATGTCATACCAGTTCTTGGACAGTTGCCGGGTCACTGGAATAGTTGCTACGTTGGCCCCTAAGATAACGACCCGTTCCTTAACCCGATCGGCATCCGATAAGTGGTAAAGGGAGTTAAAGCCGATTGGTCCCAGTACACAGGCAATCAGGGCCGCCAGGACAAAGGCATCCGACTGCAGTGCCGTGATGGTGTGCAGGTTCTGGGCCACTTGCAGGGCTGGCAAAACTAAGGTAATCGTCGTGACCATTAAGAATCCCCCGGCAAAGGCGTTCTTCTTTGTAAACGACCGCCGGAAGACAAAAAGGGTCGGCAGCTTGGCCAGGATAAAGCACAGCACCAGAACCGGAATTAAGGTTAAACCGTGTGGGTCGGCAAACAGGCTCCGCAGGTCGAGTTTGACCCGGTCATGATGAAGAAGAATGGAATCAGAAAGCCATAGCCAATTGATGTCAGCTTCTTTTCAGTTGCTTCTGCGGGTTCCAAGAGTTTCATAACCATCCCGGCCAAAAAGGCCCCCAGGATGTTTTCGGCCCCCACGTCATCAGCAACCGCAACCAGCGTGAAGATTAGGAAAAAGGCCAGACGGATATCCAACTGGGTCGTCGCCTTTGAAATCTGGTTAAACCAGATAAACGGCTTCTTAAAACGCCGCAGTAGGAAGATTGCGGCAACAAAGAGGAGGACGATCAGCCACAGGCGGCCGGCATTACCACCGTTAACCGATGCGTAAATCGTCAGGGCCATCATTGGAACGACTTCACCAAGGACCGCCGTCAACATCAGGGTTTGGCCCGCCGGCTGGTTCAAGATATCCTTCTCCTTGAGTGTCGGAATGACGACCCCCAGAGCAATGGTTGAAAATAGTAAAACGGCAAACAACATGTCAGGAAAGAGTCCCGTTACCTGAAGGACTCCGGCTAAGACGACCGAACAAATCAAAACAACGACGAAGGCCGTTACCGCAATATTAAGCGGTGACGAGCCCTTGTCCTTCTTCTTGGTCGGGTCCTTTTTGAACAGGTCAAAGTTAATCTCCATCCCCGATAAAAACATCAGCATCATTACCCCAAGTGTTGACATCATCTGAAGTGACTCCGTCTGAATAACGATGTTAAAGACACTCTTGCCAAGAATAATCCCGGTAATAATTTCCGCCACCGCGGTTGGCACATTAGTAATCTTAAACCGTGCCATCACGATTGGGATAATCAGTGCAGCAAACATTACAATTATGAACGATATTTTCCCCATGATTGAGCTTCTCTAGTTAATAAAATATTTTTTGCTAATTATTAATATTAGCTACTCAATGGCAATTTTAGCACTTTTCAATTTAAAAATTAGGTAATACTGTAAATTTAACTACCGATAACAAAAAGAAGCGCGATGCTGGCAGTGCACCGCGCTTCTCTTTGCATAAGTATTGAAGTCATTTTTACCGATTCTATTATGAGATGTGTCCTGATGATTTCTTTACTACATATACCTATTTATCTACAAGTAAATAATATCTTTTAGGGACACGCTTGTCAACCGATTGTAAGCAATACGAAATAAAAAATTTTATGCTTTGTTGTATAAGAAGATGCCGTGAGCCCTCATTAGTTAAATTTCACTTTTCGTGATATAAGTGAAAACAAGAAAATAGAAATTTTAATTTGGTATTTCTGATTTTTGTTCGTAATTTCACTAACTTTGCTGACCACTTACGCTCCATTCAATATAAAAACAGCCTCGCATTTTTCAGCGAGACTGTCTTTAATTAATACTAATCCATTACCAGGTAAGACTTGATTGCCTGACGTTGGTCCATTGCCTCGTAAGCGGCTTGAATCTGGTCCAGGCTAAATTCCTTCGTGAAGACCTTGCCGGGGTTAATTTCACCGTCAAGGACGGCCTTGAGAAGGGCTTCCTTGTCATAAGTAGTGACGGAAGCTGGGCCCCCAGCCACAATGGTGTTCTTGTAGAATGGCGTCGTCATGTCCTGCTTTGGCGTGTGTGGCAGGCCAACCCGGCCAACAATCGCGCCGGGACGACCAACCTTCATTGCCGTATCCGTAGACTGCTCAGTCCCGACACATTCAAGGACCGCGTCAGCACCAGCACCGTTCGTCAGGTCCATAATGGCTTTAACCGCCTCGTCACCACGAACGGCAACGTTATCGGTGACACCGAATTCCTTGGCGAGGGCTTGTCGGTCGGCGTGGCGGCTGGTGGAGATAATCTTCTTAGCGCCCCGCATCTTGGCAGCGATGATGGCACACAGGCCAACCGCACCGTCGCCCATTACGACAACCGTGTCACCGGCACCAACATTGGCAACCCGGGCAGCATGGTAACCAGTGGCCATGACGTCAGCCAGGGTCAGGAGGGACTTCTTCATCCCCTCACTGTAGTCTTCGGGCTTGCCAGGGATCTTTACCAGTGCCCATTGACCGTGTTGGAAGCAGATGTATTCAGCCTGGACCCCAGACGAGAAGTTATCAGTGTGTGCCTGACAGGAACCGTCAAAGCCGGCCTGACAAGCAGCACACTGTCCGCAACCGTGGGTAAATGGGGCAATTACGAAGTCGCCCGGCTTAACCGTGGTGATATCGTCACCGACTTCTTCAACGACCCCGATTGCCTCGTGGCCGGAGTTTTCGGAGTGGGCTTCTACCGGGTTGATCCCCCGGAAGTTCCACAGGTCGGAGCCACAAACACATGCCCGTAACACCTTAATGATTACGTCATCTGGCTTCTGAACCGTTGGCTTGTCAACGTCCTTCAGTTCCATTTGACCCTTACTTGCAAAGAATGCTTTTTTCATTGTCCAAGTCTCCCTTCTGTTTACCTATAATTGTACCCAATTAGTGAGCAGAAGGGTAATACTTTGATTTTATTATTCACCATACCGTCAGGGCATACTTAGATGGCTTGGGGAACATCAACGCCGAGCTCCTTACCGATTGCGGTAATTTCTTCGTAGGTCTTATCGTCGACCGCTACCCCGTTTTGCTGGTTTTCCTTCAGGTAACGGTATTCACGGTCACCAGGAACCCAGGTCTGTTTGCCAGGAACGTGTTCCAGTCCCCGAATCCGGTCTAACATTGCCGTAGCGTCTTTCTTCAAGGTCTCCGAGTCACCAAAGAAGGCTGGGTCAAAGGCAAAGAGGAATTGACTGAAGTCGTGCTTGCCCTTGACTGTGTCGGCCGAAATCGAACCCTGGGCCAGAATTCCCGTCAGCAGTTCAACGACGATTGAGTTACCCATTCCCTTGTAGTTGGCGTTAACTTCCTTGTTACCGCCAAGGGTGACCAGACCGCCACCCCTTTGTGGGCCCTCACTAAAGGCCGCCGTAGCCAGGATATCTTCAGCTTCCTTTGGGTCCTTAACAACTTTGCGGTTCTTATCAACGACCCATTCGCCTGGCAGTTCCTGGCCCTTCTTATCGGCAACCTGGATCTTACCACCGGCTACTGCGGCCGTGGCCCCATCAAACATGAACGGGTGGGGGCTAGCTGGGAAGCCAAAGGCAAAGGCGTTGGAGCCAAGAAATGCCTGCGTGGCGTTTGTCGGCACTACCAGGGGCCGGGTATTGGTCAGGGCAATCCCGACCAGGCCCGCATGCAGTGCCTGGCGGGCGTAGTAGCCAGCAATTCCAAAGTGGTTAGAGTTACGGACAACCCCAATGCCGACACCGACCTTCTTAGCCTTCTCGATTACCTTGTTCATTGCCAGGTGGGCGGCAATTTGCCCCATGTTTTGGTTAGCATCGACGAGCACGGAACCCGGCAGTTCACGGAGGACCTTAGGCTGCTTAGTCGGCACAATTGTCCCGTCCTTAATCATCCGCCGGTACCAGGCTAACCGTTGAATCCCGTGGGAGGAGATACCCCGCAGGTCCGCGTCCACCAGGGTGTCGGCCAGCAAGTGACCATCCTGTTCGGAAAAACCTAACTTATCAAAGACCGTTTCTAGGTACGTACGTTCATCAGTTGCTTTTACACGCATAACATAATCACCTTTCTATGTTTATGAGACTTTTTCTAATGTTCAGGTGCAAATATTGCGGCTAAGGGGAACAAGCAATTTTGGGTTCATCACCACCTAAGATATTGGCATTCTAACCTTATTACCCCGTTGTCAGGTATCACTGAAACTAAGATTCCCGCGACATTCTCCTCAGTGCTTCTTAAGTTATTATTTTTAATTTTAATCAAATTCAAATGAAAAGCAACGGTTTGTTATCGTTTATTCATTTTTGCCTTGACGAGTTAATAATCACTCAATATAATGCTTCACGTTAATTCACTTTACTTAGGAGGCCTCTTAATGCAAGAATCCGTAAAAATCCCTCGTAAGGTCATTGCTGCCATCGTTGCGACCGGCCTGATGTCCTTCTGTGGGGTCATTGTTGAGACGGCAATGAACATCTCCTTTCCCAAACTAATGGAAGAATTCAACGTGACAACTAATATCGTTCAGTGGGTGACGTCCATCTACCTACTAGTTGTCGCCATCATTGTGCCCCTTTCGGCCCTCTTGAAGAGGAGCTTCCCGACCAAGAAAATCTTCGTGACCGCCAACCTCCTCTTTATCATTGGGGTCACAATTGACGCCCTGGCGCAGAGCTTTCCCCTGCTCCTGCTTGGTCGGGCAATTCAGGGGATTGGCACCGGGATTGCCCTCCCCTTAATGTTTAACATTATTATGGAACAGGTCCCCCGGCAAAAGATCGGCATGATGATGGGCTTCGGTAACCTCATCACCGGGATTGCCCCGGCGATCGGTCCGACCTTTGGGGGAATCATCGTTTCTAGTCTGGGGTGGCGGTGGATCTTTATCATCCTCCTCCCCTTCCTGGCCTTCTCACTAATTGCCGGCTGCTGGGGAATCCTCCAGAAGTCAACGGTCGAGCGGCAACATTTCGACTTTATCAGTTGCCTGCTGATTGCGGTGATGTTCACCGGCCTGGTCGTTGGCTTCAGCAACCTTTCTGCCACCCCACTGTTTAGTTTAACCAGCGGTGGAATGATTCTCCTCGGCCTGATTGCCATGGCCCTGCTCGCCTGGCGGTCACTGCACATCAGCCAGCCGGTCCTTGACTTCCGTCTCTTTGGCAACCACCGTTTTGCTGGCCACGTCCTGATCTTCTTTCTGACCCAGATGTGCTCACTTGGTTTTGCCTTCCTGTTGCCAAACTACATCCAGCTGGTCAACCACAATACTGCCTTAATTGCTGGCCTCATCGTGATGCCGGCCGGTTTCCTGGGTGCTATCTTTGCACCAGTTGGTGGACGCCTGCTCGATACCCATGGTCCGAAGCGGCCGGTGGTTGCGGGAATCACCCTGATGCTCGTTGCCATTCTGGCCTTCACCATCATGGCCCGGCAATTGAATAACGCCTTTATTACCCTTGTTTACTGCCTTTACATGGCTGGAATGGGGATGCTGATGGGGACGGTTATGACTTCCGCCCTTTCAACGTTGTCAGGTGCGCAGTCGCCACAGGGGAATGCCATTCTCAACACCCTCCAGCAGTTTGCCGGTTCAATGGGAACCTCACTAGTTGCCATGATCGTCGCCAAGAGTCAGGTTGGTGTTGGCAAGACACCGGCAGCGACTGCCATGGGAACCAGTCACGCCTTTGTTTTAATGTTGGTCTTTGCAATCATCATTTACCTCTGTGTTCTGAAGTTTGTTCCTAAGAAAATCAGTAAGTAAAAAGCAAGCGGCCCAGACGTTTTCCGACGTGAGAACCGCTTGCTTTTTATAATAAAGAATAATTGCTATTTTACTTGGTAATCCCAATCATGATACCACCGGCAACAACCAAGATAACACCCGCGATGGTGAACTTGGTTTCCTTCGATGTCTTAGACTCGTGCAGGATCCAGAGGCCACCAAGGGTTGAAATAATAACGTTTAACTGTGAAATGGTGTAACCAACTGCCACCCCGTTAATCTGGTTAGAAAAGATAATTCCGAGGTTAGCGATGGCAAAGCAGGCACCGGTTGCCATGTTCTGCCAGGTCTTAACGCCAAACATCTGGTTATTCTTTTCAAACGCACACAGGATAACCATGGCGACGAAGATAGCGACCGCTTGCGGGAAAACAACGTCCCAGCCGCTAAGCTTGAATGCTGTCGGGAAGGACGCGTAAGCAACGAAGCCGAGGGAAGAAATCAGGAGGTAAAGCATTCCCTTTTTTACGTTGCTCCCCTGCTCGCTCTTCTCATGGTAGGCCGTCATGGCAATCCCACCGACAATCAGGATCAGGGCCCCAATTCCGAGGAGCCACTGGTTAACTGACGTCCATTCATGGAAACAGATTGCCCCAACAAGGGCGGTCCCGACTAACTGCTCACCAACCGAGATTGGCATCGTCATCGTTACCCCAACGAGGGAGAAACTCTTTACCTGCAGGATGATCCCGATACAGAAACCAATCCCACTGAGGGCCGAGCCAATCCACAGGGCCGGTGTTAGTACCGGTTGCTTAATGAAGTAAACGGCAATCCCGACAATCAGGGTGACAATCGCCATCCCCATTACCTTGTTCGTGTACTTACCACCAATCAGTTGCATACTGATAACCTGGAACCCAAGGCCAAACGCCGGCACCAGGGCAATTAAAATATCTACTAGTGACATATCCACAACCTTCTTTCCTTATTCAAATATTCACAACCACCAGTGAAAAAAGGCCGCCACTGGCAAGTGACTCACCAGTAGCGGCCCAGAAAGAAAAAAGAGTAACTAGTTTTCTTTCTTTGCGTTTTCCATTGCCTTCATAATTGAAGGGTTCTTGGAATGGCAGTCCTTAATCATTTGCAGATCTTCTTCTGTCAGTTCAACAGTGTACTTAGCCATTTTCTTTCCCCACTTTCTGTTGTTTATATGTCTACTATACCACTATTTAATCGCCACGGTGGGAGGCAATTAGTTAAAACTGTAGCAATTAGGCAATAAATTGCTATCACCAGATAATTCAAGAAATTTAAAATTAGAGATTGACAGATTAAAATGAGAATGTTTTAATAATGGCAACAACAAATTACGAAAGGAAAGAGCAATAATGATTCAACACTCACAAAACACTGCTAACAAGTATTATTACGGCTATGCTTATTACCTAGTCTAATGTCTGTACTTTGGTGCGGACAAGGACGTTCGCACCAGCAGAGCTGTATTTTGTGAGCCCTTTGCTAGGTGCCATCAATCTAGTAAAGGTGAAGCTCTTTTTTCGAGCAATTATTTTCGGTTAATATCACCAACTGGATTGAGCAAACGCCCTGATTCCAGTTGGTGTTTTTTGTTTACTACCTATTTGCGGAGGAAGAAGAATTATGAATTCATTAAAGAAAAATAATCATCCAGAACCCACCTTTAGTTTTGGTGAGAGTCTTATCGTCTTAATTGCTATTTTGTGTATCCTCGGTTACCTAATTATCTTTAAGCAACAAGAACCACAAGCGCCCCTGTTCATCGCCTTCACCCTGCTGGCTGTATACGGCCGTCTACGGGGGTTCAAATGGAACACCGTTATGGACGGGATGCGGGAAGGGCTCCGCGCCGGGGTTGACCCGCTGATCATTTTCCTGTCCATTGGTGTCCTGATTGCGACCTGGATTTTCTCGGGGACCATCCCCACGATCATGTACTTCGGGTTTGAAATCATCTCGGTTAAGTTCTTCCTGCCAACGGTCTTCATCGTTTGTACCCTGGTCGGGGTGGCCTGCGGAAGCTCCTTCACCACGGTTTCCACAATGGGAATTGCCTTCATTGGGATTGGGGCAACCTTGAAGATCAACCCTGGCTTAACTGCCGGCGTGATCGTTTCCGGTGCCTTCTGCGGATCCAACATTTCACCACTGTCCGGGACCACCAACCTGGGCGCTAGTGTTGGTAAGATCAGCATCTACGAACACATTCGGGCACTGATGATCACTGATATTCCAGCCTGGGCAATCTGTGTCGTCCTCTACACCGTTTTAGGGTTGAACTCCCACAACGTTAGTCTCTCTGCTGTCCACAAGATGATGCACGGCCTGGCCAACGGCTTCTGGATTTCCGGTTGGGCCCTCCTGCCGGTCCTCCTCCTGATCGTTCTGGCGATTCTACAAGTTCCCGCCATTCCTTCACTGGGTCTTGGTTCCCTCTTTGCAGCAGCACTGGGCTGGTTCCACGCCCCAACCACTAGCATCACCACGATTACCAAGACAATCATGATGGGTTACGTTTCCCACACGGGTGACAAGACCATTGACACCCTGCTTTCTAAGGGTGGGATTGCAAGTATGCTGACCTCACTAGCCTTGATCATCTTCGCCCTGGCCCTCGGTGGTTTGCTCATCAAGTTTAACATCATCAACGCCATCATTAACCACCTGTCCGGGATCGTGAAGACGCCCGGCCGGGTAACCCTGGCCACCGCCATCACTTGTATCGGGGTCAACCTGACCGTGGGTGAACACTACCTGGCAATCATCCTGCCTGGTCAATCCTTCCTGCACGCCTTTGATAACTTAGGCCTGAAGCGGAAGTTCTTGACCCGGATCCTTAACGATGCAGGGGCCGCCGTCAACGCCATCGTTCCATGGAGTGTTTCCGGCGTCTTCATTGCGGGGACCCTGCAGATCAACCCACTGCAGTTTATCCCGTGGGCCTTCTTTCCGTTCCTGGTTACGATTCTTTCAATCGTTACGGGGATGTTCATCAAGGCCCCTAAGCAGGCGGCCAGTCAAACAGCAGCAGCCTAACTTTCTCATCGTTTTCCAATTTTTCTCTTGACAATGCTTTCATAAAGAATATAAACTAGGGGCATAGTCATAGTAGGAAGGTCCCAGAGAGTGGTTGTCACTGGCTGTAAGCAACCGCACCGTTAAGCCGAATCCAAGCTATAATTTAACAGGTTAATAATCAATTAAAAAAGAGTAAAGCACGTCTTTAAACGAGAATGGTAACGCCGTCACTGGTGTCTCGATTAAGGCGTGCTTTTGTTTTAGAAAGGATGACCATGATGCTAGAGAATGTAAAACGAGTCGTTGTCAAGATTGGGACCAGTAGCCTGATCCTCCCTAACGGCCAGACAAACCTGAAGGCCATCGATTCATTGGCCTTTGTCTTATCAACGCTTAACCACCAGGGCTACGAAGTTACCCTCGTTTCGTCCGGGGCAATGGGTGTTGGCCTGGCCAGTGAAGGATTGACCCAACGGCCCCACGAAATTGCCCAGCAGCAGGCCCTGGCATCAGTTGGCCAGACCGAACTAATGCGGATCTACTCCCAGCGGTTTCTTGACTACCAAACCAAGGTGGGTCAGCTGTTATTAACCAGGGACGTATTACACTTCCCGGTTAGCCGCCAGCACGTGTTAAATACCCTTAATGTTTTGCTAGCCGACCACGTCATCCCCATCATCAATGAAAATGACTCGGTAGCGGTCGACGAACTTGACCACCACACCACCTTCAGTGATAACGACGAACTCTCTGCCCTGGTTGCTACCCGGATGGGGGCCGACCTCCTGATTGTTCTTTCCGATATCGACGCCTTTTACGACAAGGATCCCCACAAGTACAAGGACGCCCAGCCAATTCACCAGATTGCGGAGGTAACGCCCGAGTTAGAAAAGGCGGCCAGTGGTTCGAGCACCCGCTTCGGGACCGGAGGCATGGTCACCAAACTGCACGCGGCGACAACCATGATGAAGGCCAACAAACAGATGGTCCTTTGTAATGGGAAGGATCCCCGGGTTATTTTCAAGGTATTAAACGGCGACCAAGTAGGGACCCACTTTGGTAAGTAAGGAGGAATTAGGAATGGATGCAGAATTAATTAAAATTGGGCAACAAGCAAAAGCAGCCGCGGACCAAGTTGCCCTGCTAGATACAGCCACCAAAAACCAGGCTTTAGAGAAGATGGCAGCGGCCCTGGAGGCCAAGCAGGATGAGATTATCGCTGCCAACAAGGAAGATTTGAAGGCCGCAGTTGATATGCCAAAGAAGTTCACTGACCGGCTGATGATTAACGCCCAGCGCATTACCGACATGGCAAATGGTCTCCGCAACGTCGCCCAGCTCGCCGACCCGACTGCCAAGATCGACAAGGGTTGGATCACCGCCGATGGCCTCCAGATCCTCCAGCGCCGGGTTCCCCTCGGTGTTATCGGGATCATCTTTGAGGCCCGGCCAAACGTAACGGTCGACGCCACTGGTCTGACCTTCAAGAGCGGTAACGCAGTGATTTTACGGGGTGGTAAGGAAGCAATTCGGACCAACACCGCACTGGTCAACGTCCTGAAGCAGTCCTTGAAGGATCAGGGCCTACCGGAAAATGCCGTCCAGTTGGTGGAGGATACCAGCCACGAACAGGCCCAGGAGATGATGAACCTTACTGACTACATCGACGTTTTGATTCCCCGGGGGGGCCGCGGCCTAATTCAGCGGGTCGTCAAAACCGCGACCGTACCGGTAATTGAAACCGGGGCCGGTAACTGTCACGTTTATGTTGATAAGGATGCTAATCTCGAGATGGCCACCAACATTACGGTGAACGCCAAGGTCCAGCGCCCGTCCGTCTGCAACGCGGCCGAGAAGCTGTTAATTCACCGTGACGTAGCGGAAAAGTACCTGCCGACCCTTGCCAAGGCACTGACTGATCATGGTGTTCAGCTCCGCGGTGACGCGGCCGCCCGGGCAATCGTTCCCGCAATACAGGCGGCAAGTGTAGCGGACTGGGATACCGAATATAATGACCTAATCATGGCAGTAAAGGTCGTCGACTCTCTTGACGACGCCATTGCTCACATTAACGCGCACAGTACCCACCACTCCGAGGTGATCATCACCGACAGCCTTTCACGTGGCCAGGACTTCCAGCGGCGGATCAACTCGGCCTGCGTATACGTGAACGCCTCGACCCGGTTTACTGACGGGGGGATGTTCGGCTTTGGTGCTGAGATTGGTATCAGCACCCAGAAGCTCCACGCCCGCGGGCCAATGGGGTTAAACCAGTTAACCACCATCAAGTATGAGATCACCGGGAATGGTCAAGTCCGGCATTAATTAATTTAGAATAAGTATGTATTCCCCGTAGTTGGATGATTTTCGGCTACGGGGATTTTCTTAAACAAAAAATCCCGCCTTCCGCCAGCACCACCAGGGCGCTAACAGAAAGCAGGCACGTCGTTTTATTAGAGTAGCCGCTTTTCAGACAAGGTATAGAAGATCCAGGCGAGTACGCCGAAGAAGACGGGACCAAAGGCGGTCCAGAATGCGGTTGAGTAGTCGTGTTCCAGCATTGGTTCAATGCAGGTAAAGAGGATCCCGATGGCAACGACCAGCCAGACAACAATGCTGACAATCCAGGTCGTCGTCATGCTCTTGTAGAAGACAAACGGCCGGTCGAGGTCCTTCTTCATCTTGAAGAACGGAAAGGCCCCAATCAAGAACAGGTACGGTGCCGACGAGGAAACATTCATCATATCGGTCAGGACGGTGTAGAATTTACCGGCGGTGTCACCACCGAAGGAAATAAAGAGGATGATGGCACTAACCAAGATTGCCTGGAACCACATTGCGTTGGCCGGCATCTGGACGTCATTAAGCTTAGTCAACTTCTTTGGTAAGAGCCGCGGATCACAGCCCTCAATAAAGGACTTGATTGGCGAGTAGGTCATTACAAAGGCCGCACCCAGGCCCCCAAAGACATCGGTAAAGGCGGTAAACTGAGCAAAAATCTTCCCCAGCAAAAGGGCGCCAGCGTGGCTAAATCCGAGTTTAGCGCCAAAGACAACCCCCATGTTTTCAATCAAAACATATTCAACGTTGGCCAGGTTAACACTCGACTTGCCAAGGAGGTGGTGCCAGTTAGCAGTCACCCCACAGACGAAGATGGTGATGATGTAGATGATGGTCATCATAATTGTGGCGATGATGACGGCCCGTGGGAAGGTCTTTTCCGGCTTCTTGACCGAGTCAATCAGGCCGGCCGTCGTTTCCATCCCCCCGTAAGCGAAGAGGGCGTAGACGATGAAGGAAATAACCGCGATTGGTGAAACAAAGCTGCTATTTGGCGACTTGACCATTGCCGTAGCAGTCAGTGGTTCCGCCAGGTGGCCACCCTGCATCAACCAGATAATTAAGCTAAGGACAACAAAGAGAACGGCAATCCCGATGGTGAAGGCCCCGCAAATCGAGGCAATCCGTGAAATAATGTTTATCCCCCGTGAAGCAATCAAGGTAACGACAAAGAGGAAGACAATTTCCAAAATTCCCAGCGTCTCGTTAGCACCCAAGCCAAAGAGGTGCCACGTCTGGGTCTTATCGGTTCCTGAAATCATCGTTGAGACGGAAACCAGGAAGAACTGGGTAGAAGAAACCAGCCAGACAACCCAGGCCGCCAACCAAATAAAGGAACCAATGAAGGCGGGTTTTTCACCAATTGACCCCCGCAGCCAGGAGAAGATTCCCCCGTGAGCATCCTTAAACGATGCCCCGTATTCCGCAAACATCAGCGAAGAGGGGGCGAAGAAAAGGAACGCCGTTAAGACATACCAAATGATACTGGCATAGCCCATCTGGAAGTAGGCGTTCTGCGCATTACTAAAGCCGTAAATGGATGAGAAGATCATCAGGACCAGGCTCATCAGGCTAATTTTTCCAATAGTATTTTTATTCAAGATTACCCTTCTTTTTTGTATAAATATCAACAGAGCTTAGTATATAACTAAATTGATAAAATGTTAATGGCTAATCAAGAATAAAGTGTTCACCTAATATACAAAATATCCAGGTACCATCCCCTAGTTGAGGATAGCTCCTGGATATTTTGTATTATTTGCGTAATTTGCGTTGGTCATTGATTAAGTAGTAAACCATTCCGCACAGTAAGATGATGATCCCGGCGGCCAGGACCCAGGTCCCCGGACCAAACGAGTGGTAGTTAACAAGCATAAAAATTAGGGCCCCAATAAAGGTGATGATAATCCCCCACCGGATGATTATCTGGAAGATCCGATTGGCCCGCACCTTCAGTGACCGTTCCGCCAGTAGCATCAAGAGCATCATTGCGGGGAACAGCAACAGGCAGACGTCCACGTGCAACAGGCGGAAGATAAAGCCGTAGTTCCCCCGCGGCGTTGTTGGCACGTCTGAGTTATACAGGTCAGCGCGGTACTCTTCCAAGAAACCGAGGCCGCCGACCGCTAAGAAGATGCAGACCATTGCGGTAAAAATTCCCCGAATCGTGTACGTTGCCGTCCGTGATAGCTCATGGTTGGCAGCGTGCTTACCAAAGGCGCTCGCCCCGGTGATGAGGACGGCCCCAACAAAGGTGAAGACCCCAATCACGAAGTCACCCAGGTCAACCCCGGCGACACTGTGGCCACGCGGTTCGAAAAAGCCCTTTTCAGTAAAGAGGTGCGGAATCTGTACCCCTGAACCACCAAGTCCAGAAACGAGGTAAATGGCAAGGGTCAGAATAATTCCGATAATGAGGAACCATTCCCCAACGTTACGGACGGTCTTCGCCTTCCCCACCAGGTAACTGCCGAAGCGGTAGTTCGCGATGGCAATCAGCAGGGACAGGACCGAGACAACCATCATATCCGAGTGGTTTCGGAGCAGGGCGTCCTGCCATTCCGCCAGGGTATAACCAATCTGGTTGGCGTACCATCCACAAATTCCTGGCCAGTTACCAAAATCCATGATGAAACCAACGAGGTCGCCGAACAGCCCCGCAACCAGGGCTGAGGTAGCGGCAAGGAGGGCAATCCAGTAGGCCTTGGTCCGCTTAAAGGCCCGGTCCTTTAGGATGATGAACCCAATTACCAGTGACAATAGGATAATGTCGAGAGCAAACATACTGAGAATCTGGTACCAGAGGGTGATCTTGTGAACCATCGACCGGTTAATTGCCCCACCCGTTACTCCAATCAGGACACAGGCAATGGTGATGTAAAAGATAATCTTCTTGATAGTCTGGCTAAGGTTAAAGACGTGGCTAACCAGTAACCCCGTGATTCCCGCAAAGCCCACGGTCAGACCATGCAAGTAGAAGATGCGTGAGTAGTTTAACGCACTCCCCCGGACCGTGTAAAAGGCAAAGGGATGGGTAACTAGCAGCCCGCCGCACAGTGCGTATACGATCATCACCACAATTAACCATTTAATGATGTATGACCACGAATACTTACCAATACCGACTTCGGTATAATTCTGATTTTTCATATCGGTCTCTCCCAAATAGTATGATATCGTACTAAACGATAGCACAAAAAAGCGGCAGCGAAAAGGCTGCTTAATCATCTGGGTTTAACTGGTCCCGAAAATCATCCTTAATCTTCTGGAAAGCTGGTAAGAGCTGGGCAAAGTCAGCCGGGTGCTTCTGCTGGACGGCAAGCTCACTAGCCGTCAATTCGTCGACCAGGGGCCCGACCAACTCCTTTCCCCGCGGGGTCAATGATAGAAGTCGTTTACGCCCATCCGTGGGGTCCTTAGTGACCGCAAGGACGGCGGCGTCCCGAAACTTGTTAATCATTGAATTGATTGTCTGTTTGGGGATACTCCACCGTTTACTGATCTCGTTGGCGTGGGCCTGATTGTCATGGTTATAAATGTAGTAAAGAAAGTGGAGTTCATTGAAATTTAGCCGGTGCTCTTGGGCATAGCGGGCATAGACCTGGGAGAACTCGGCAATTAATTGAGCAAGGTCATCAAAATAATTCTTCATATTTCCCCCTACTTGATACGCTTTACCGAGGCTGCTGGCAAGAACTTGACTGGTAGTTTGTAGCTGTCCTTGACCGGCTGATGATTGATTTCCCTTTGCAGGATCTTAACTGCTTGTTGGGCAATCTCACCAATCGGCTGCTCCATCGTCGCCAGTTCAGGGACCATCATCCGCGTTGTTGGAACGCCATCGTAGCCGATTATCTGCAGGTCATCGGGCACCTTAATCCCCCGCTGCTGGGCAACCTGAAGGAGGAGGATCGCGTCCATGTCGTTGCTGGCAAAAATACCATCCACGGCCGGATAGTCAGTGAATAACTTGTTAAACAGCACCAGCTTATCCTCCCGGGTGCTCCCGAAGTCAACACTGTAGGTATGCGGTGTTAAGCCATGCTCTTTCATCACGTCTTCGTAGGCTTGCTGACGCAGGTAGTCGTGGCGGTCAAAGAGCTGCTCACTGTCGGTATGGAGGATATGGCGGGCCCTCCGGTCCAAAAGCGCCTGGGTCGCTTGCCGTCCCCCCTGGTAGTTGTCGGAACTAATGTTAGGAATTGTGGAACGGAGGTAACGGTCAATTGAAACGATTGGCATGTTGGTATGTTGGTACTCAGGGATTTGCTGTTGGTGGTTGTGGGTGGCAATTACGAGGCCATCTACTTGGCGGGCCAGTAATTGCTGGAGGTACTTTCTTTCCTTATCAATATCGTTTTCTGCGTTCCCAATCATGACCCGGAAACCACTCTTGAAAAACCGCCGCTCCAATTCATAGGTTAGTTGACCGAAAAATGGGTTGGCAATTGTCGGGACCAGGATACCAATAGCCATTGTCCGCTGGGCCTGGAGCTGCTTGGCAATTATATTAGGCCGGTAGTTTAGTTTCTTCATTGCTGCTTCAACCTTGGCAATTGTTTCCTTACTTAGGTAGCCCCGGCGGTTAATCACCCGCGAGACGGTGGTGGCGGAAACCTTGGCGACCTTAGCAACATCATTCAGTGTCGGCTGGCTCATAATCAACCTTCTTTTCATTTATTTTCACTATTTTCAATATACACCAACCGACGAGCGCAAAAAAGAGGGATTGAGGCTGGGAGAAAACTTTGTTTTCTCACCAGCCTCTTTTAGTTTTCCGAATATTACACAGTAATCGCGGAAAAAAAGCGTGCTCCTAGTGTCTAGTTACGGACAATCATTGGCCCGTACCGTGCCAACAATCGTCCTATACTAGCCATACGGAGCACTCTGAAGCTTTTTTCCCAGCTTCAATCCTTCTATTCATTTATTCACGTTTCTTAAGGGGTTGTCCGTTAACATCCTGGTTATCTTTCAGGATTACGAAGCAACCGTAAATTCCGGCGCAGAGGACGATGGCCGCAATGACCAGGAAGGTTGGCTGGTAGCCAATCTTGTCCCGCAAGATCCCCAGTGGGGTTGATAGGATAACCTGGCCGATAGACCCGGCAATCCCGGTCACGATGTTAATCGTTGCCGACAGCCGTGGGTCATAGTGAAGGGTGTAGTAACGGAACATTACCACAACGAAGATGGCCGTTTCCGGGGCGTGGAGCAACTTAATGCAAGAAACACCCAGTGGGTTGGTGATCAGGCCACAACCGGCAATCCGGATGAACATGAAGGTCGTCCCAATCAGGATGGTCTTCTTGATCCCGACCTTGCGCATCAGGATTGGGACCAGGCCCATGAAGATTGATTCAAGAAAGACTTCAACAGAGTTAAGAATCCCATACATGTGATCCCCGGCAGCCTGGGTGGCAAAGAACTTCGTGAAGAATTGGGGGAACATCTGCTGGTCAAAGATGGTGTAGAAGGTTCCACTGAAGACCAGGAAGATGGCAATTTCCCACAGACTCTTGATCTTGAAGATTTTCAGGAAGTCCTTGGTTGACAGTGGTTGTGATTCACGTTCGTTTTCCTTCTTATCCTCAAACTTTTCCAGGTTCTTAGGATTCCGGATTGGGTTCCAAAATACGAGGACGATCAGCAGGATTAAGGCAATTGCGGAACCGGACCAGAAAACCAGGTATGGGCTAATGGTGAACAGGAAACCAGCGGCAAGGGCCGCAGCAGCGTAACCGAAGGATCCCCAGGCCCGCGCCTGCCCGTACTGGTAACCGAACCGCCGGCTAATCCGTTCAGCCAGCGCTTCAAACATCGGGGAAGCGGACAGGTAGGCAAAGGTCAAATAAATTGACCCAAGCAAGGCCCCAAGCATGAAGTGGGCTTTAAGGATTGGAATGTAAAGCCAGGTAAAGAATGGGCCAAGCAGCATTTCAAGGATGGCACAGAAAATCAGGAGGTTCCGCCGGGTCCCCAGACGGTCCTGGAAGTTACTGTAAACCAGGTTCATTACCAGTGAAATTGCTGAGTTAAACGAATAGATGGCTCCCACCTGGGCACCGGAAAAGCCTTCCTTAGTTGTCAACCAGATTTGGAAGAAGGACCACCAGATCCCCCAGCCCGCAAAGAATAGCAATAAGTTTAATGAGTAACTGGCGTAAAAGGGGTTCCGCCACTGACTACTTTTTCCCATTTTAATCTGCTTCCCTTCCTAATACATAAACTTGTTCATCTAATGCCACCTGCTTACCGCTGACGGTGGCACTTACCTTCCCAGCTGCGTAATAACGTTCTGTGAAGCTTGCCGCCCCGTCGTTGATAAAGCACTCAACAGAACTGGTATCAACGAAGATGTGGACATCCTTGATTGGCGCCGCCAGCGTTGCGTACCGGTACTGGTCCTGGGCACCACGACGGTAAAGGGTCACCTTGGTGCCGTGGACGCTGACCTTAATCAGGGTACCCTGGCTGTCGTTAAGTACCCACTGGAAGTCGTTGAGGCCTTCACTGCTTGCCCGGAAAAGGTATTCGGCATGTTGGGCATCGCTCACGGCTACCTGTTTTTTACCATCAAGGGTCAGATGATTATCCACCCCGCCGACTTGCCGTAACTGGGTAAGTTCTTCTACCGGCCGGTTCTTAACCTGGCCACCTTCTAAGGCCAGCTCACGTGGCAGGGTCAGCGTTCCGGCCCAGCCATCAGCCTGTTCCAGCATCTTTTCGTTGAACGGGCTGAGCCAGCCGAAGAAAATCCGGCGCTTGTCAGGCGTTTGCATCGTCTGGGTGGCGTAGAAGTTGTGACCGTGGTCTAATTCACGGAACTCACTGCCGGTAAACTGGTGCTGCTGGTAGTCGAGGTGGCCAACCGCGTAGCAGACCTGCGAAAGGTTCATAAACTTCTCTGCCTGCGCCTTCATCCCCATCGGCGAACAAAGCAATACCTCTTGGCCATCGAGGGTGAACAGGTCGGGGCACTCCCACATCCAGCCTTCCTTTTCACGGCTGTGCGAGCTGACGATTGGGCCGCATGGTTGCCACTGTTTGAGGTCGGTCGACTCGTACATGAGGATCCGGCCCAGCTGGTGCGGCTTATCCTGGCTACCAACTACCATGTAGTAACGGTCACCGTGCTTCCATACCTTCGGGTCACGGAAGTGCTGGGTGTTGTCTGCCGGCGTCTTGATCAGCGGGTTACCCGCGTACTTGTGAAAGGTCAGGCCGTCGTCCGAATAGGCCATGTTCTGGTTTTCCCAGAAGTGGTCGAGGTCGCCATCACCGTAGTAGTTGTGACCGGTGTAAAAGAGGTAGAGGCGGCCATCTTTGACGACTGCGGAGCCGGAGAAACAACCGCCGCTGTCCTCAGGAGCACCGGGGGTCAGGGCAATTGGTAATTGTTCCCAGTGAACGAGGTCCTTACTGCGGATGTGTCCCCAATGCATCGGGCCCCATTCAGCAGAATACGGGTGAAACTGGTAAAAAACGTGGTAGTAGCCTTTAAAGAAGCAGAGGCCGTTGGGATCATTGAGCCAGCCGCCCGGGGTTTGGATATGGTACCACTGGCGGAAACGCTCGTTGGTAACCTTACTTATCTTGCTTGGGTCAAAATCTTCTGTCATCATTCGTCGTTCCTTTCGTTAGCGCTTTCATCTAAGCTATGGCAATAATATACAGCCGTTATTTTTGTATGTCAATCGTTTGACATGTCAAACGATTGACATACCCCTTATCCCTGTAAGCGTTTCACGAATTTAAATTTTTTTGAGCGAGCGGCGAATTTACAATTGAAATGCAACACAAAGTAAAAAAATAAACCCATACCGG
>CAJMLF010000017.1 GCA_905214235.1 uncultured bacterium
TAGAGCAACGGATTGAAGCTCCGTGTGTCGGCGGTTCGATTCCGTCCCGCGCCATAACTTAAATGCGGGTATAGTTTAGTGGTAAAACCACAGCCTTCCAAGCTGTTGTCGCGAGTTCGATTCTCGTTACCCGCTTTAGTTTTGGGCCTATAGCTCAGCTGGTTTAGAGCGCACGCCTGATAAGCGTGAGGTCGATGGTTCAAGTCCATTTAGGCCCATTGGAGAATTACTCAAGTGGCTGAAGAGGCGCCCCTGCTAAGGGTGTAGGTCGCGAAAGCGGCGCGAGGGTTCAAATCCCTCATTCTCCGTTTATGACCCGTTAGTCAAGTGGTTAAGACACCAGCCTTTCACGCTGGTATCGTGGGTTCAAATCCCGCACGGGTCATCTTTTTGTAGTTTTGTTGTTATCGTTTTGTTTATGGAGAATTACTCAAGTGGCTGAAGAGGCGCCCCTGCTAAGGGTGTAGGTCGTGAAAACGGCGCGAGGGTTCAAATCCCTCATTCTCCGTTCGACATATTGAAATTTCTCAATATGGTTTTATAATATTATCGCGGGGTAGAGCAGTCTGGTAGCTCGTCGGGCTCATAACCCGGAGGTCGTTGGTTCAAATCCAGCCCCCGCAATTTTGGTCCGTTGGTCTAGTTGGTTTAGGACGCATCCCTGTCACGGATGAGATCACGAGTTCGAGTCTCGTACGGACCGTTACTGGCAGTTCTGATTGAGCTGCTTTTTTTATTGAATTAAAAAATGCTCTAGAACGATGTGAAGCTCTAGAGCATTTTTAGTGGCAACCCTTATGCAATTGGGCGATAAGTTTCGTCATAGTAGTAGTTGTCTGATTCCATGCTGGTGAAGTTAGTCAGTGCTGCAAAAGAATCACTGTTCTTCCAAGCAGTCAGGTCTTCGAAGCTATCCCAGACAGTCAATAAGATAAGGGTAGCACTTTCTGCCTTGTTAGCGACCGACATCATCAGTCCGGCGTTCATATTGCCTGGTTTATCATTAACAACCTTCTGTAAACTATTGTAAAGGACCTGTTGACGGTCGCCGTTAACCTCGAAGGATTGATAGTAGAATAAGCCGTTGTAGTTACTATTCATGGTTTCGTCAAGGACGTTTAAAATAACGGGAGTCTTGAAGATGGTCTCCTGACTTGAAAGGTCAAAGAGAGCTAACTTATTACTGTGGGTAGACGCCTGCATTAATTTGAACTTCCGGTCGGGGTGCTTACTCATGATCCCTTGCAGGATTTGATGTGACCCAAACGTAAAGCTGAGTTTTGTTAACACTGAAATTCCTCCTCATAACAATTGTCTCTTTAATTATAGTACATAATCGAATTTTTATTAAAAATATTTTTAACGAGTTACTTACAAAAAGTTAAGAAAAATTGTTAGAAGCCCTTTTATCAGCCTATAATACATAGTATAATATTAGTTGTATTGATGAATGTTGTCGTAATTTAAAAGGAGGCTTTTACTTAATGGTTATTCTTTATACGTCTCCAAGTTGTACCTCTTGTCGGAAAGCTCGCGCTTGGTTGCAAGAACACAACATTCCTTATAAGGAACGAAACATCTTCTCCGATCCATTGTCAGTCGATGAAATTAAGAATATTTTACGAATGACAGAAGACGGGACTGAAGATATTATCTCGAAGCGCTCAAAAGCTTATCACAATCTAAAAGTTGATTTAAACGCTTTACCGATGAAAAAACTGTATCAGTTAATTAGTGAAAATCCAGGTCTGCTCCGCCGACCAATCATTATGGACGACAAGCGGCTGCAGGTTGGGTACAACGAGGATGAAATTCGTCGTTTCCTGCCCCGGAAGGTTCGTGAAATTGAACTGGCCGAAGCACAGCGAAAAGCGGATTTAATCTAAAAATACGGGCTGGGAATCGTTCCCGGCTTTTTCTTTTGCCACCGGTCAATCACCCGGCTTTACATTTAGGTGAAAACATTTAGAATAGTAGTAAGTATTTGTAATTAAGGAGGTGCTGCAGAATGGAAATGGAAAGAATCAATGAGAATACTATCCGCGTATTGATCAGTAATGAAGATTTAGACGCGCGGGGGATAACTATTCTCGACTTGCTTGGTGATCACCAGCAGATTGAAGATTTCTTTTACAGCATCTTGAGAGAGGTGGACACTGACCACCAATTTGCTGACAACGACTCCGTAACCTTTCAGGTCATGCCGACCGGGAATGGTTTGGAACTCTTCATCAGTAAGAATAATCCAGATGTTAAAGCAAACGCAGATGATAGTCAACAGGTGGCCAAATACATCCAGAAGCGTGTAATGGAAGCACACCGCCAGCAAGGTGAGGGTGGCGCCACGCAGCCGCTTTCTGGTGCCCAGGAGAAGGCCAAACCGGCACCGGCCCAACCAACTATTCGCTGGCAGATTGTTGATTTTCCTTCGTTTGAAGACCTAATCGATTTCGCCCGCATTCCTGAAGATCCCGATGTTAGCAGTGAGCTTTATAAGTATAACCACCATTATTACCTTGCCTTGCGTTACCGCCAAGATGTGACAAACGACAATGCGGTTAAGGATAATCTGGCGGTGGCTTACGAGTACGGTAATCCGACAGCCACGACAATTGTCTTCCTTAGCGAACACGCGAAAAAAATAATGTCGGGCTCAGCTTTGGCGACCGTCCGTCACTATTTTAATTAATTTTCAAAAATCTCCCGTTTTTAAAAAGTGGGGGATTTTTTGTTGGTAGCAAAACATAATGGCCAGTTAATAATGGCCAACGTAGCGGATCCCGGCTTGAAGTACGCTTGCCCAGTTTGTAATCAAGAGGTTCACCTTCGCCGGGGAAAAATAAAGGTTGCGCATTTTGCTCATTGCCGGGGTGCGGGATGTTCCTATGGCGAAGGTGAGACAGCAGAGCACCTGTTAGGAAAGCTGCAGATTCATCAGTGGCTGGCCCAACAGGGAATACCGGCCCGGGTAGAGTATTATTTGCCAAAAATTTCTCAACGTCCAGACATCATGTTCCAGTGGCGGGGCCAACAGGTCGTAATTGAATTCCAGTGTAGTCCGTTAAGTGTTCAACGAATAAGTGAGCGCAATCAGGGTTATCGTTTCCTGGGAATTCATCCCTATTGGTACCTCGGCAGTCCTTATCGGCGCCGGCTAGGCAGTGAGAAGGTGGCCCAGTTTACGCAGTTAATTAATGGAAGACCTGGGATCTGGTACTGGGATACCAAGCAGGGCCGATTAAGGGCTGACTTTAATCACTATCACTGCTCTTTGGCCCGCCGCACGAGGGTAACAAGGAGAATAATCAATGACCAGGTACAAAAGCTCATGTCCACTACCAGCCGGCAGTCAGCGGTTCGTCAGCTGGCTGCACAAGTCTGGCAGCGTCACCAGGTCCCACTGAGTTGTTGCCCGTTGGTCTGTCATGATGTTAAGCCTAGCTGGCCCGTTACGCGGCAGCCGATTATTTTTTGGCGAATTAGAGTCGTTGATTGGCTAGGTGGGCAACCACTCTTTTCTGCCTGGTCAGCTAGTGCCTGGGGAGCGCGTCTGGCAGAGATTGGTCAGCCGGACTGGTTAAATTTCCCGTGTTTGGTAGATGGAGGTTTAATTCGTCAGCAGTTGATCACTGCCTTTACGCAAGAACTTTGCCAATGGGGGATTATCGCTCTCGTTGACCAGCAGTATGTATTACTTAAGCACCCCCACTGGTTTGAACAGGTCAGCGATAAGATCCGAGTTAACAAGCGCGGACATTAAAAGCTGGTTTTTTAACACCTTCTTGGCTAGTAACGGGTTAGCCAAACAGCTAGCAAATACTAAAATAAAAGGAGTATCACTGTTCATCATAACGAACAATGGTACTCCTTATTCATCAATTACTTTTGATAATCCGGAACGGACCGGAATAGTATTGAGCGGCAAAGTCCTGGACAGACTGGTCAGGATTGAAGGTGTGGTTACGGTATGATTCAATCAGGGTTTCATAATCGAACTGAGGGATCAAGTAGCCATAGTTTGGCTCCGTTGAATCGTAAATGACGGCGGTGGCCGTGGTCGTAATTCCTAACGAGTTGGCAATTGCCTGGTCTTTCTTGAAGGCCTGCTTGGCGATTGCTGAATGGCGATCTTCCATAAACATTTCCAAATCTAGCTGGCTCTTTTCTGCCACTGTTTTGGCAAGGTGGTCAGAATAATGCCACCCCTTTTTGGTCATTACATCTTGTAAACGCAAGAGGTATTGGCGACCACGCCGGCCACCCTGAAAAAGTGCCGCTTTATAATCTAAAATTGTTTGGCTGAGGGTGGTACTAACTTCCTGACGAACTTTAAGACTGCAAGCATCGAGATGGTAAAGATCAATTGTGTCCGCAATCGTCTGCATGTTAAAGAGCGGAATGAATTGGTAACTAATCTTTGTATTCAAATCATGATCAACCCGTAAGACGTCGTTTTCACACCGAAAACAACGCATTCCCAAAGGATTGACAAATAGATGAATCTCAAGCATTAACTGCCCCTCCGATCAAGAAATAGTAACATTAACAATTGTTATTGTGACAAATTGCCTGGCCTTTGTAAAGTAATTTGTTTCCAAGATAAAAGCATTCGAGAATGTTTTAAAGTATGCTAAAATAAGAGCGAGATTTAACAGGAGGCTAGATTATGATTGAAAATTGGCAGCACTTTTTATTGCCATATCAACAAGCCGTAAATGAACTGAAAGTTAAATTACGGGGGATGCGCAAGCAGTACCAAGATCAAAAGCAGCATTCACCGATTGAATTTGTCACGGGTCGGGTAAAGCCGGTCGAAAGCATTAAGGAGAAGATGGTCCGCCGCCACGTTCAAGAGGACCGCCTCGAACAAGACATGCAAGACATTGCTGGATTGCGGATCATGTGCCAGTTCGTTGAGGATATCTATAAGGTTGTTGACCTGCTGCGTCAGCGGAGCGATATGACAATCCTTGAAGAACGGGACTACATCTCAAACGTTAAGCCGAGTGGTTATCGTTCTTACCATATCGTGATTGAGTATCCGGTCCAGCTGGTGACTGGTGAAAAAAAGATCCTTGCCGAGATTCAGATTCGGACGCTGGCAATGAACTTCTGGGCAACGATTGAGCATTCGCTGAACTACAAGTATAAGGGGGCCTTCCCCGAAGAATTGTCGGCTCGTCTGCAGCGCGCGGCGGAGGCAGCGTTCAAGCTTGATAATGAGATGTCGGAGATTCGTGAAGAAATCAAGGAGGCACAGACCCTCTTCTCCTATAAGAAAAACGCCGAGCAAAACACGGCTGGTGATGAGGGCCATCGGTCAGAGGAGGAACAAAGTGAAAGTCGCAATATTTAATAATGAAACCAGTGAGTCCCAACGGGTTACCAAGCTTCTCCGGGCAGAAATCGACCGTGTGGGCTTGGAATACGATGCCGCCCATCCGGAAGTGGTAATTACCATTGGCGGTGATGGGACCTTGCTATCGGCCTTCCACCACTACGTTGATAAGCTTGATCAGATTCGCTTTGTGGGGATTCACACTGGCCATTTGGGCTTTTACACGGACTGGCGGAACTTTGAAATTGATGACCTGGTCGATAGTCTCGTTCAGGATAGTGGACAATCTGTGTCCTACCCGCTGCTTGATATGCAGGCAATCTATTCCGATGGAACGGTTGATAAATACATTGCCCTTAACGAGGCCACAATCCGCAATATTATTCGGACGATGGTGTGTGATGTGTACATCAACAACCAACTGTTTGAAAACTTCCGGGGTGATGGCCTCTGCATCTCAACGCCAACCGGCTCGACGGCTTACAACAAGTCCGTCGGTGGGGCGATTATGGACCCGAACAGTATTGGCTTTCAGTTAGCGGAGATGGCTTCGCTGAATAACCGGGTCTTCCGGACGCTGGGCTCACCAATTATCTTTGGCGCCCAGACCAAGCTAATGCTGCGCTTACGAGATGTTAATGACCATGTAATGACCTGTGACCGTGAAAAGCTCCGCTTGAAGGTTCAAAAGGGGAGCCGGTATCTGATGGAGCTGTCGTTCCAGGTTTCCCAAAAGAAAATTTACTTTGCACGGTATCGGCACAGTAACTTCTGGAACCGGGTCAAGGACTCGTTCATTGGTGGCGCAAAATAATGCAGTTTACTTGGCAGTATAATCATCAGACCCCGCGTAAGCTGCGTTCGGCCCTTAAAATGAGTGGGGTTACTTCGACCCTTATGAAGGTGGCCATTTACCATGGTGGTAAGATGCTCATCAATGGTCAGGAAAAGTGGGCAATTGACATGGTCCATTACGGCGATACATATTCGCTGGTTCTCCCACCGGAAGTGGCAAATGACCAGGTTGACGAAAGCACGGCACCAATCAACATTGCTTATGAGGACCGGGACTTCCTTGTCCTGAATAAACCGGCGGGCGTCGCCACGGTTCCCGCCCATAACGTTCCCGTGGCGGACAGCCTCGTTAACCGTGTCAAGTACTATTACCACCACCAAGGTTACGAGAACCAGGTGACCCACGTGGCGACCCGCTTGGATAAGGACACCAGTGGCTTAGTCGTCTTCCCTAAGCACCGTTTTGCCCACGCCGTCTTGGACCGGCAATTGAAGCGCCATGAGGTCAAGAAAAATTACCTGGCCCTGGTCAGCGGTCGTTTGCAAACCAGCCATGGTTACGTTGATGCGCCCATTCGCCGGGACCCAGAATCATTTGTTAAGCGTGAAGTGGCGCCTGGGGGCAAGGCATCGGTGACTGAATACTGGTTGAAAGAACCACACCCAGCCTGGTCACTGGTGAAGGTCCGTCTGCACACGGGAAGGACGCACCAGATTAGGGTCCATTTCGCGTTTCTTCACCATCCACTAATCGGGGATGCAATGTATGGCCAGTCGACGAATTTGATTGGTCGTCAGGCCTTACACTGTTACTGGATCCAGTTTTACAGCCCCTTTAAGGAAAAAATGATTACGGTTGAAGCACCGTTACCTGCTGACTTTCGCCGGGTTTTGCATAATGAATAAAAATGCGCGTCACCACTTGGCTGAAGTCAAGCGGTGGCGCTTATTTTTATTCATTACTGTCTAGAACCTAGAACCGCATTACGCAGACGGGTTCAGGGCAGGCCACATCCTTTTGGAGCAGGGTCAGTTTACCAGTTGCTGAGTCGCGCTTGTAGAGGGTGAGGTTATCGGTATTTTGGTTTGAAGCGAGCAGGTAAGACTCGTCTGAGCTGAGGTTGAAGTCACGGGGGAAGTCACCCTCAGTTGAAATTGACTGAATGTGCTTGACGGTGAAGTCCGGCTGGATTGCGAAGACCGCAATGGTGTTTTCACCACGGTTGGAGGTGTAGATGTACTTGCCATCCTTAGACATCCGGATAGCGGCGGCACCGTTGTGGGCGGTCCAATCGGCCGGAATGGTCTTCAGGGTCTGTAAGTGGGTGAAGCTGGCATCATTAGCGTTGTACTTGAGGACGGCCAGCTTACTGGACAATTCCCCGAGAACGTAGACGTACTTGCCGTTCGGGTGGAAGATCAGGTGACGGGTCCCGAAGCCTGGTTCAAATTGGTAACGGGAAACGGCAGTCAGCTTTCCATCATTGCTAACGTTGTAAACCACGATCAGGTCCATCCCCAGGTCACAAACAATCAACCGTTGGTCAGGTGTCAGGTCGGCATAGTGAACGTGGGGTGCTTCTTGCTCTGGTTCAGGACCGGTTTCACCCTGGTGAGTGACCTTATCGGTTTCTACCAGTTGGCCGTCGTCTTTAATCTTAAATACTTCCACATTGGCAGTGTGGTAGTTGGCGCTGTACAGGAGGTGCCGCTTTTCGTCCAAGCCAACGTATGCTGGTGCAGGACCAGTGGCGAGAACAGTACTCAAGGTCTTGGCAGTGCCGTCTGCTAAAGAGTAGTCAGCAACACCGGCAGAATCGCCATCTTGCTTTACCGCATAGACGCGCTTGTCGCTACCAACCTGCAGGTAGGCTGGCTTTTGGGAAGGAACAGCGAGACTAACATCGGTCAGCTTTCCTTCGTCAGTATCAAGGGTCACTTTATAGATTCCCTTGCTATCTTTTAATGTATATGTACCAATTAAAAATTGTTCAGTCATGGTTAATCATTTTCCTCCTTCTGAAAATGCTTACCCTATTAATATAACAATTCACCATGATTAATTCTACCGTATGTTAAACTATTATCAGAAATGCGAGGAGAAGATCAAAAATGAAGAAAAGTGAACGTCAGCGCCAGTTTGTTCAAAAACACATTGCCCTGTTCCGGTGTCCGGTATGTAAGGCGCCGATGGAAGAGGTCGATAAGAACAGTATTATTTGTCAGCGGGGCCACCGGATCGACTTTAACCGTCACGGCTACCTCCACTTCTTAAGTGGGGCCGCGGATACCGAGTATGGTCGGGAAATGTTTGTTGCGCGCCGGCAGTTACTATCGGCAGGGCTCTTTCGGCCAATCATTGAAGCAGTTGCCCACAATCTCCCGGCGCGACCGTTACGGATCCTGGATGTTGGCACCGGTGAGGGAACTCCCTTAGCGCAACTGGCAAAGATTCGCCACTCACTTGCCGATACAATGGTGGGCTTTGACATTGCTAAAGCAGGGGTTACCTTGGCAACCCAGCTGCCGATAACGGCATTCTTCTGCGTTGCTGACCTCAGACAATTGCCATTTAACGGGGAATCATTTGATGCCCTGGTCGAGTTATTTTCGCCGTCTGACTATGCTGAGTTTAACCGGGTTTTGGCGCCGGGTGGTTGCCTGATGAAGGTTATCCCCAATGCTGGTTACCTAAAGGAAGTACGACAACTTTTGTATGGGGACCACCAACAAAAGTCAAACTACGATAATCACCGGGTCCTTGACCTATTCAACCAGCATTATCCCGATTGTCAGCGCCAAACGATTCACTACCAGTTTACCGTTCCCTCAGATATGAAGCAGGCCCTGGTGGAGATGACACCCTTGCATTGGGGACGGGGAGTACGGCAGTTAACCGCTGCTGACTATGCTAGATTAGACAAAGTAACGGTGGACGTCAGTTTATTAATTGCCAAAAAATCAGAATAAAGTTTGCACTTTTTTAAAAATCGTGCTAAATTATATTTCAGAAATCGTTTAGCAATTGATATCGAACAGTGTCGTTAGTAATTGCTAAGGAGTACTTCATTAAAGCAGCGTTTCGCCGTGCCCACACCGAGACCCTGCTTTTTTTATTTATCTGAGGAGATATACTAAGATGACAAATCACATTGCACTTTTTGAACCGCTCTTTCCTGCCAACACCGGGAATATTGCCCGGACCTGTGCGGGAACCAATACTGAGCTTCACCTGATTAAGCCCCTGGGCTTTTCAACGGATGACAAGCACATGAAACGGGCCGGATTGGATTACTGGAATAAGGTTAAGATCACCTATCACGATGACCTGCCGTCATTCATCGCCACGATCCCGGACATGAGCAAACTTTACATCGTTTCTAAGTTTGCTAACCATGACTATACGGATGTCGACTACACGGAAGCTGGCGACCACTACTTCCTCTTCGGAAAGGAAACGACGGGGTTACCAGAACAGTTCATGCGTAAGTATCCCGATAACGCAATCAGGATTCCCCAAAATGACGATAATATCCGGGCACTGAACTTGTCCAATAGTGCGGCAATTGTGATTTATGAGGCCCTCCGGCAGCAAAGTTTCCCGAACCTTGCCCGGGTCCATACCTACCATTTTGATAAATTAAAGTAACGAGGAGGATTAAGGATGGCGAGAAAAAGGCGTCCGGCAACACGCAAATCAAAGAAGCGGGGAAGTAGTAAAAAGGATGCCCAGCTTATCAATAACCTCCTGGGCTTAATCGTGACGCTTTTGATGCTTCTGGGATTAACAAACTTAGGCGTTTTGGGAACGGTCATTGCCAATGGTTTTCGAATCCTCTTTGGCGCGAGTTACCAGCTTGCAATCATTGTGGTAATGTTCTTTGCCTTGTCCTTTACATTCTTTGCCCGCTGGCCGCACCTGAAGGGCCGGTGGATAACAGGCTTTATAGTCTCCTACCTGGGCCTGTTGATGTGGTTGCATGTCCTCATGGTCAACCAGCAGGGCGTTCACGCTAAATTTATTCAGGTGACCTGGAGTAACCTTGGTAAAACCATCTTTAATGGTGATACGACGGTTCCCATTGGTGGGGGAATGATTGGTGCCTACCTATATAACGTCAGCAACCTCCTGATTGCCCACATTGGGACCACAATTCTCTCCTGGGTACTGATGATTCTCGGGATCGTCATCTTCTTTGCCTTACCGTGGCGTGATTTTTTGGCCACCGTTGGCATTGGCCTGAAGAAGGCGGGCAACCAGGTGCAGGGCGCTGGTCAGCGACTCCACAAGTACGTTGACCAACCGGCCGTCACTCCCCACGTAAGTAATCAGGAGCCAGAAAAAAATCCAACCCCGATGGAGTCAGCGGTGCCACCAACCACGGCCAAAGAGAAGACGGCGGCCCAAAGTGCTGTTGCCCAACCGGACCCCACAATTACTGTTGCTAGCAGTAAACAAACGGTAGCAGACAGCCAACCACTCACGGAGAAGAAGGATGATGATCCCATGCCCCTTACTGGGGTTACCGCCCAGGAAGATAAGGATTACCAGTTACCGCCCCTTGATTTGCTGACCAAGGTGAAAGCGACTGACCAACAGGCCGACCTCAAAAACATCAAGAAGAATACCCACACCCTCCAGACAACCCTGCAGTCGTTTGGGGTGGATGCAACAGTTGAAAACGTCAACCTGGGTCCTTCGGTAACGAAGTATGAGCTGCGGCCAGCGGTCGGGGTAAAGGTAAGCCGGATTACCCATTTAGCAGATGACTTGGCGCTGGCTCTTGCCGCTAAGGACATCCGGATTGAGGCTCCCATTCCAGGTAAATCATTAATTGGGATTGAAGTCCCTAATAAGCAGGTCGCAACGGTTGGCTTCCGGGACATGTTTGAAGCGGCTCCTAGTGACGACCGCCCATTAAATGTTCCTCTCGGGCGAACCGTTACTGGGGATGTCGAGATGGCGGACCTTACCAAGATGCCCCACCTCCTTATTGCCGGTGCCACCGGGTCTGGTAAATCAGTGGCGATCAATGTTATTCTGACCAGTATCCTACTCAAGGCCAAGCCCCACCAGGTTAAATTATTATTGATTGACCCGAAAAAGGTTGAGCTGAGTGTCTATAATGGAATTCCCCACCTGCTAAGCCCGGTTGTTTCGGAACCGAAAAAAGCGGCCCGGGCCCTTGCTAAGGTTGTCGCGGAAATGGAACGGCGGTATGAACTATTCGCTAAGTTCGGTGTCCGTAACCTCAAGGGGTACAATAAGCTCGTTCAAAATAATAATGCACAGGAGGGAAACGACGAACAGCCAACCCTCCCGTTGGTGCTAGTTGTTGTCGACGAACTGGCGGACCTGATGATGACCGTTTCGAATGACGTCGAGGATGCCATTGTCCGGATTGCCCAGATGGGGCGGGCCGCCGGGATTCACATGATCCTTGCCACGCAGCGACCGTCAGTTGATGTCATCACGGGACTGATTAAGGCCAACGTGCCGTCACGGATTGCTTTTGCGGTCTCCAGTGGGATTGATTCGCGGACAATTATCGACACGAACGGGGCCGAAAAGCTACTTGGCCGTGGGGATATGCTGTTTGAACCGATCGACCAGAACAAGCCGACCCGGGTTCAGGGGGCCTTCATTTCTGACCAGGACGTCGAAGCAGTGGTGGACTTTATCAAAAAGGAACAGCCGGCTGAGTACGACGAGAATATGGTGGTTACGGATCAGGAAATTGAAAACGAGGAAGAACATGAGGAAGAAGATGAACTCTTCACTGAAGCCCTCAAGTTCGTGATCCAGCAACAGAAGGCCTCGACCTCTTTAATTCAGCGGCGCTTCCGGATTGGGTATAACCGCGCGGCCCGGATCATTGATGATATGGAACAGCGGGGCTACATTGGCCCGGCCAACGGGTCGAAACCGCGTGAGGTGTTCAAGCAAGACGATAATGAAAATACGGATAAACAGTAATGAAAAGGAAACAGGCCGCTACAGTTCAAAGAACCGCAGCGGCCTGTTTCCTTAATCATTTCTAATTAAATCAAATTTAACGAAGCAATGGCACCGAAGATAAGCGAGCCCAGCATCGCGATGAGCATGAGCCAGATTGCGACCATGGTGATCTTCTGGAAGCGCGTTTTCTTTTTCCGTTGCATTATGGATTCCTGCCTTTCAGCTTTGTTGACTGTATGTAGTTTAACGCAAGTTGAAGATAGATTTCAAACTTTAGCAGGTTCTTTTATGGTAAACTTGACTTATCTCATCGCTGGAAAGGAATAAGTAGGGTGTTTATTAACTATCAGAAAGTGTTTTTACAAGTTCTTATTATCCTCATTTACGTGGGAGTAAGGTATTTAGCGCGGCGGCTCTTTCACGCCCAGCGTCACCAACAGGAGTGGCGGATTTGCACGGTAATCCTCTTCTGGGTCCTGGCATGTTGGAACCTGGGTTACTACTGGATTGCCTTTCCCATCGCCGTTTGGATGCTGTGGTCACTGATCTTGATTGTTCTTCAGGTTGTCCATAACCATGAATTCTTGTACCGCCGTTTCTGGCCACCATTCTGGTATTCGTCAATGGTAATTGCGGTGATTACATTTGCCCTGTCATTGTTTGCCGGCGCGTTACCATTAATTTAATAATTAATTTTTTATTTTGGCAACTGGTACAATCTGCTGGTTGCTTTTTTTATTTGTGAAAATACCATGGTGAGAAGTGGGGGAATGTGGTAGACTGTTCCTATAAAGTGGTTTTAGGGGGGATTGTCGTGCTAATGGGTGAATACAAGCATGTTATTGACTCAAAAGGGCGCTTGATCATTCCCGCTAAATTCCGTGATCAATTAGGGACACCGTTTGTCATCACAAGGGGACTAGACGGGTGCCTTTTTGGTTACCCTCAAACCGAATGGCAGAGTTTAGAAGCCAAACTGAAGAAGCTACCGCTAACAAAGCGGGACGCGCGGGCATTTGTGCGCTTCCTTTACTCGGCGGCTACCGAATGCGTCCTTGATAAGCAGGGACGGGTGAACATTCCACCAGTATTACGTCAGCATGCCAAATTGACGAAGGATTGCGTGATTATTGGGGTATCAAACCGCTTTGAAATTTGGAGTGCGGATCGTTGGCAGAGTTACTCTGGCGATACGGCCGAAAACTTTGATGAAATTGCTGAGGATTTAGAGATTGATTTTTAAGATGAGGTGGATTTGAATGGCCGAGTTTAAACATATAACGGTTCTACTAAAAGAGGCCGTTGCTGGTTTAGATATTAACCCAGCCGGAAAGTATGTTGATGCAACCCTCGGTGGGGGCGGCCATACCAGTGCAATCTTAAAACAACTCGATTCCGGCCACCTTTTTTCGTTTGACCAGGACAGAACCGCCATTGATTACAACAAGGCAGCACTTGCGGACCAGATTAGCGCGGGAAAGCTAACCTTAATTGAGGATAATTTCCGTAACCTGAAGAGGGAAATGGCTAAGCAGGGAGTTGCTACAGTTGATGGGGTCTTATATGACCTGGGTGTGTCTTCACCCCAGTTTGATGACGCCCAGCGGGGGTTTAGCTATAAGCTAGATGCCCCCCTGGACATGCGGATGAACCAAGACCAGGAACTGTCGGCGATGGATGTGGTGAATGACTGGCCATACGAAAAATTGGTTCGGATTCTTTACCGGTACGGTGAAGAGCGTTTTGCTAAGCAGATTGCCCGTAAAATTGAACAGCAACGCAGCCGTCAGCCGATTCGGACGACCTTTGAACTGGTTGACGTCATTAAAGAGGGAATCCCAGCGGCGGCGCGACGCCACGGCGGGCATCCCGCAAAGAAAAGCTTTCAGGCCATTCGGATCGCGGTTAACGATGAGCTCGGTGCATTGGAGGAGTCACTTGAGCAAGCCTTTGACCTTTTGAACGTTGGGGGCCGGATCAGCGTAATCACTTTCCAATCACTGGAGGACCGGCTTGTGAAGACGATGTTTCGGGAAAAATCGTCTTTGGCTGCTGACCTTCCACAGGGCCTACCGGTTATTCCAGCCGGGATGACGCCGAAGTTCAAACTAGTTAATAAGAAGCCAATTCTACCTAGTGCGCAGGAGTTAGCTAATAATCATCGAGCACACAGTGCCAAGTTGCGCATTATTGAAAAAATTAAAGATTAAGGACAGTGGATACAATGGTTTCGAATGCAGCACGAAAATACGAAAGTCAACAGGTTAAGCAGGTTAGGCAAGCACCAGCAATGCAACAGCAGCCGAAAGGGTGGAACCGGTTAGAGCGGGCCCTGATGGTTGTGGGTGGTGCCATTAGCCTGCTGTTGATAATTACCTTACTTTCAACTAAAATTTCTATTAATAATCGTCAGCACGACCTGCAGGACCTGCAGTCCCGTGTTTCGCGAGTAAAAAACAGTAATTCGAGTGACCGTCAAGAAATTGCTGTTTTAACTAGTCAGGCCAGCTTAAAGCGGGCCGCTCACAAGTACGGTTTATCTGATAAAAATTCAAACGTAAGGAACATTAATAGATAATGAATAAAGAGCCACAGCGAACGAGGAGTAAGAAAAATAATAGCAATCAGGGGAACTTTGGGAAATGGCTTTTCCTAATCACGATTGGATTATTTTCCTTATTTTTCGTTCGTTTTGCTTACATTGCGATTAATAAGGATGTCCAGCACGTTAACCTGAAGTCGCAAGCAGAACAGATCTACACCCAGCGGCAAATAATCCAGGCCAAACGGGGCAATATTTACGACAGCAAGGGGACCGCCATTGCAACGGATACCAGCAAATACACAATGTATGCGGTCTTGGACCATAACCAGCGGTCTTCAAAGGGGAAACCGCTTTACGTTACGAACAAGGCTAAGACGGCCAGGGTGTTAGCCAAGTACTTGAACATGACGCCTAAACAAATTAAGAAACGCCTGGATGCTAAAAACCAGCCCTACCAGGTTGAGTTTGGCTCGGCCGGCAATAATTTATCAGTGGCGACAATGGAAAAGATCAAGCAGGAACACTTGCCGGGAATTAACTTTGTAGCGACCCCCGCCCGTCAATATCCAGAGGGGGAATTTGCCTCCCAAATTATTGGGATGGCGGGCCCCAAGGTCAATGCTCAGACCGGGCAGACGACCCTTTCTGGTCAGCTCGGTCTTGAAGGTTACTTTAACAAGGAACTGACTGGTAAAAACGGGATGCGGCAAGATAAGCGGGATATTTACGGTTACCGGCTGGCTAACTCGAAAGGAGTTACCCGGGAAGCCGTTAATGGTGACGACATTTATACTACCATTGATGCCCAGACCCAGCACCTGCTGGAGAGCAAGGTCAACAACGTATATAAGACCGCCAACCCAAACGCCGTCACCGCAATTGTGATGGATGCCAAGACGGGGAGAATTGTTGCCGCAACCCAACGGCCAACTCTCCGCTCGAAGAATCCGGTATGGCGGAACATGTTTGTCCAGGACGCCTATGAACCCGGTTCGACAATGAAGATCCTGGCTTTAAGCGCGGCAATTGACTCGGGGCACTTTGACCCGAACGCCACCTTTAATTCCGGAACCTGGGCAATGGGTGGCGGAAAAATCGTCGACTGGTCCTCTAGTGGCTGGGGGATGATTTCCTTTAAGGACGCCTTCGACATGTCCAGTAACGTTGGTTTTGCCCATATTGAACAAAACATGGGGGCAAAGACATGGATGAAGTATATCCGGCGCTTTGGCCTCCTCAAGCGGGTTAACGTGCTTGGCATGGGCAATGAGGTTTCCGGCTTTACCCAGTTCAAAGGGATCCTGGAACAGGCGAACACCGCCTTTGGTCAGGGGATTACGGTCAACCAGATGCAAATGCTGCAGGCGTTTAGCGCGGTCAGCAACAATGGTAAGATGATGCGGCCATACATCGTCAAGAAAATCGTTAACGCCGATGGTAAGGTTATTAAGCGCGTTAAGCCGGAGGTTGTTGGTCACCCTATCAAGGCGTCAACGGCCAAGCAAGTCCGCGGCTACATGGAGGGAGTTGTCTATGATCAAAAGGGCTTAGGCCATGACTTTCAGTTAAAGGGTCACCGTATCGCTGGTAAGACCGGGACTGCTCAAATTGGGGGCGCCAACGGTTACAGCAATGGTGATACCAACTATCTTTACTCCTTTGCGGGGATGGCGCCCGCAAAGCACCCGCGTTACGTAATGTACATCACATTACGGCAACCAAAGAACCTGAGCCAACCGGCAACGAAGCAGATGGCATCGATCTTCAAGCCGGTAATGAAGAGCCTGCTCGAAGATAAGCAGGGGGCAAGTAGCAGTGTCATTAAGATGGTCAACGTGGTTGGTCAAACACCAACTGCTGCCTCTGACCGCTTGAACAAGCTGCATATTCAGCCAGTGGTAATTGGTGATGGCAAGAAGGTTCGTCACCAGTCAACCGCACCGGGCAAGCAGGTTCTTAAAAACCAGCGCGTAATTCTTAATACGGGTGGCAAGTACCAGATGCCTGACATAAGTGGCTGGAGTGCGGCCGACGTCCAACAACTGGCTAACGAATTGGATATCAAGCTGGTTGAACACGGTAGTGGTTACGTAAGTAAACAAAGTATTAAAGCCAACAGCAAGGTTAATGGTCACCAGACCCTTACTGTTGAGTACCAAAATAAACAGTAATAGGAGGACAATATGAATCTATTAAGTGGTGTTTTAACGCTTATCAGTGCGTTTCTAATTACCTTTTTGCTAATGCCGTCGTTGATTCGGTATTTCCGGGCCAAGAAGGAGGGCCAACAGATTAGAAAAGAGGGACCAACTTGGCACGCCAAGAAGGCGGGAACGCCGACAATGGGGGGCTTTCTGTTCATCATTTCGGCAGTAGTTACGATCCTGTGGGTGGCTGCCTGGCGGGGGCTAATTGACAATACCCTCTGGGCCCTCCTGTTGATTCTTGTTGTCTACGGCCTGATTGGGATGTGGGACGATAGTATTAAGATTTTCCACCACCAAAATGAAGGGTTTAAAGCTTGGCAAAAAGCCCTCTGTCAGGTGATTGCGGCGATGGTATTTACCGTAATTTACCAGCACGAAGGCTTTCAAATGGGCTTCGGAACCAACCAATACGGCTGGCTGTACGGCCTTTTCATCATCTTCTGGATTGTCGGCTTCTCTAACGCCGTTAACCTGACTGATGGGTTGGATGGCCTGGTCAGTGGCCTATCGATCATTTCGTTCTTGGCTTACCTGGTAATTGCCCTGGTTAACTTAAACCAACCGGGCTATCCAGAAATTGCCCTCTTCTGTTTGGCAATGATTGGGACCATGCTGGGCTTCTTCCCTTACAACCACAAGCCGGCCAAGATTTTCATGGGTGATATGGGATCTTTAGCAATTGGTGCCTCTTTAGCGGCCGTTTCCCTGCTCTTACACCACGAATGGTCGCTGCTGGTCATTGGAATTGTTTATGTTTGTGAAACGGCTAGTGTAATCCTCCAGGTAGCTTCCTTTAAGCTAACTGGTAAGCGGATCTTCAAGATGAGCCCAATTCACCACCATTTTGAAATGTGTGGGTGGAGTGAATGGAAGATCGATATTGTCTTTTGGATTGTTGGATTAATTGGGGCAGTTATTGCTGTCAGCACGATTTTGTTAGTTGGTTAAATTTAAAACGGGAGAATGAGTTACGATGAAAGAGATTGAAGATTATCAAGGGAAAAAGGCCCTCGTGATTGGTTTTGGAATTAGTGGATTAAACGCTGCCCACCTGCTTGTTAAGCTTGGGGCGCAGGTAACGGCAAACGATATGAAGACGCCGAAGGATCCACAAGTGGTTGCCGATTTGAAGGCGGATGGTATTAACGTCATCACCGGGAGTAACCCCTTGTCTCTAGCTGACCAAGACTTTGACGTGGTAGTCAAGAATCCGGGTATTCCGTATGATAATCCCCTGGTTGCCAAGTTTGTTGAGAAGAAGACGCCAATCATCACCGAAGCCGAGTTAGGCTGGGAAATCTTTGACGGCCACCTGGTGAGTGTTACCGGGAGTAATGGTAAGACAACGACGACAACCTTAACGCAGCTGATGCTAGCGAAAAGTTCCACCCATACGGTGAAGTATGCTGGAAATATCGGGGTTTCCTTTAGCAAGGTTGCTGAAGAACTGGGCCCTGATGACACCTTGGTCACGGAACTCTCGAGCTTCCAACTGTTGGGGGCCCCGACAATTCATCCCCACATCGCGATTATTACCAATATTTTCTCCAATCACTTGGACTACCATAAGACCCGTGAAAACTACATTAACGCTAAGTTAAATATCACCCGGAACCAAACCAAGGACGACTTTTTGATCATGAACTGGGACCGGGACGAGTGGCAAGAGATTGCCCGCCGTAGTCAAGCAACTATTGTTCCATTCTCACGGCAAGACAAGAGTCATGAGGGTTCATACGAGGAAAATGGTGATATTTACTGGCGCGGTGAACGAATTATGGCGGCAAAGGATATCCGCCTGATTGGACCCCAAAACGTGGAAAATGCACTGGCGGCAATTGCGGCTGCTAAGCTAAGTGGGGTCGCTAATGAAGATATCGTCAGTGTCCTCACGACCTTCAGTGGGGTCCGCCACCGTCTTCAGTACGTGCTCGATTACAAGGGGCGGCGTTTCTACAATGATTCAAAGTCGACCGACATTGAAGCGACTGAGGTTGCCTTGCAGGGCTTTGAACAGCCGGTAATCCTGTTAGCCGGCGGCTTAGACCGGGGGTACACCTTCGAACGGCTCGTACCGTACTTTAAAAAACACGTTAAGGCCATTATTGTCTTTGGCCAGTGCAAGGATAAGATGAAGGACGCGGCTGAACAAGCCGGCATTCCGACAATCCTGGAGAGTGAAAATGCTATTACAGCGGTACCCGCAGCTTGGAAGGTTAGTGAACCGGGAGACGTAATCCTTCTTTCACCGGCCAACGCCAGCTGGGATCAGTTCCCCAGCTTTGAGGTGCGGGGTGACCGCTTTATTGAAGCTGTTGAAAAGCTGACTGGACGAAAGGAGAATAACTAATGCGTTTACTAGTTTCTGGAGGCGGAACGGGTGGCCACATTTATCCGGCCTTAGCATTAATTGAGCGTCTTAAGCAGGTTGAATCGGGGACCGAGGTCCTGTACGTGGGAACGACCCGTGGTTTGGAAAACAAGATTGTTCCGGATGCAGGAATTAAGCTGGAAACAATGAAAATGCAAGGTTTCAAGCGATCCCTCTCTTTGGAAAATTTTAAGACCGTCTACCTCTTCTTGAAGTCGGTCCACCATGCTAAGTCGATTATTAAGGATTTTAAACCCGACGTTGTTTTGGGAACTGGTGGCTACGTTAGTGGGGCCGTTCTATATGCGGCAGCCAAACACCATATCCCGACGGTTATTCACGAACAAAACAGTGTTGTCGGGGTCACTAATAAGTTTCTGAGTCGTTACGTTGACGAGATTGCAATCGCCTTTGAGGCGGCCCGGAGCCAGTTCCCTCAAGAAAAGGTAACAATGGTTGGTAACCCCCGGGCCCAACAGGTGGTTTCGCAAACGGATAGCCAGTTCTCCTGGACGAGCTACGGCCTTAAAGATGACGTCCCAACCCTGATGATTTTTGGGGGAAGCCAGGGCGCACCAAAGATTAATAAGACCGTCGTTGACGCGATTCCGCAGTTCAATAAGCGGAAATACCAGGTTATCTTTGCCACTGGTCAAAAACGCTACGATCAGGTTCAGGAACAGCTGAAGGGTGTCCAAATTGCGGATAACGTTAAGGTTGTGCCTTATATCAAGGACATGCCGGCGAAGATGCCCAAGGTGGCGGCGCTTGTTTCACGGGCAGGGGCAACCACGATTGCGGAAGTTACCGCGCTTGGTGTACCAACTATCCTGATTCCGAGTCCCTACGTTACGGCTAACCACCAGGTTAAAAACGCCCAGTCCCTCGTACGGAAGAATGCTGCGGTAATGATCACGGAAGATAACCTTGACGCCCGGTCGTTGATGGTTCAGGCAGATAAGATTATGGAAAACGCTGATTTGCGCAAAGAGATGGCAACTGCTTCACGGAAATTAGGAAAGCCGGATGCTGCTGACCACCTGATTAAGGTCTTGCATAAGGCGATTGATGACCACCAAAAGTAGTAAGGAGGAGGTTGGCTTGGATAAGTCTCATTTCATTCCAGAACACCAACAATATGCACAACGTTTAACCGCCCTGGAAAAGCGTCGTGCCCAAGCTGACCATCCCCATAAGGGTGGCGAAAGAATTGGTCATAAGGTCCATAAAATCAAGTGGTACCGGTATTTCACCAGTGGAGAACGGGTCGCCAAACTGGTTTGTCTCTTTGGTGGGATTTTCCTGCTCGCCCTTTACGTTATTTCACCGCTCAGCAAGATCAAACAGATCCAAGTGGTTGGTAACAACGAATTAAGTGTCCGCCAGATTGAAAAAGCAACCCAGATTCACCCGGGACGTTACATTTGGGGGGTCTACGCTAACCGGAATGCCCTCAGCCAAAGTGCCCACAAGAAGAACCCGCAAGTTAAAAGTATTCGGGTTCGTGTCACCGGCCCACAGGCGGTTAAAATTACTGTTCAGGAAAATCCGGTTGTTGGGTTGGTTGAAATCAAGCAGCGCGATTATGACGTCTTAGCAAATGGTCAGCTGCAGGCGGCAAAGAGCGACAAGAGTAAGATTACATACCAGGGATTCGGTAAGAACCGGACAGCGTTAAGAAAAACTGCGGTGCAGATTGGCAAAGTCAAGCCAGTGATTCGGAATGGTATTTCAGCAATCGCGTACCGTCCTAACAAGATCTCGCCACGACGGTTAGTTATCTACATGCGGGATGGTAATACCGTATACGCGGATTATAAAACGGTTGGTAAGAAGTTAGCCTATTACCCAGGAATTGCGGCGACAATGAAGGATCCTGGGGTTATTGACCTTCAAGTGGGTGCTTACTCGTACAGCTACGGGTCCCATGACAAATGATTTTAGAAAAGATTGGGGAAAGCATTTTTGAAGTGAATAATATGTGGTAAAATTTTATTTAGGTATAATTTAAAATACAAAATTTTTAATTGAGTATATTTAATAGTTTTAGGAAGGTGCCGTTCAGATGGATAATTCAGAAGTATTTGTTGGATTGGATATTGGAACCACCTCGATTAAGGCATTAGTATGCGAGAATGTTAAAGGGCAATTAAAAGTTGTCGGGGTGGGGGTTGCTCCTTCCACCGGACTTAACCATGGCGTAATCGTTGATATCGATAAGACCGCCCATGCTATCTCACAAGCGGTTGCTAAAGCAGAGGAAAAATCCAATCTTAGTATCAAAAAACTTATTGTTGGCCTCCCCGCCAACTACTTACAAATGCAAAAGGTTCATGGAATGATTACCATTGCATCACAGGGACAGTCGCGCGAGATTGTCAACAGTGATGTTAATGATGTTGCCAGAGAAACCCTAACACAAAATATTCCACCAGAGCGGACAGTTTTAGACCTGATTCCTACCGAGTTCTCTGTTGATGGCTTCGGCGGAATCAAGGATCCACGGGGAATGGTTAGTGTCCGCTTGGAAATGAAAGCAACGCTATACACCGGTCCTAAAACCATTATTCATAACACCAAAAAGGCGGTTCAAAGAGCTGGTTATGAAATTAAAGACTTTGTCATTGAACCAATTGCAACGGACTTTAACCTTCTTAATGACGGTGAGCAGGACTTTGGCACGGTCGTGATTGACCTTGGTGGCGGTCAGACAACCACCAGCATCATCCATGATCACCAGTTGAAGTATACCTTCGTTGATCCGGAAGGTGGCCAGTACGTCACCAAGGACATTTCAACGGTCCTCAATACTTCATTAAAGAATGCGGAACAGTTGAAGCTTAACCATGGTTATGCTGACCACACGCTTGCCGACGAAGAAGCGGAAATCAATGTTAACGTTGTCGGTAAGAATGAGCCCGTTCAATTTACCGAAGAATACCTGGCCGAAGTAATTGAGGCCCGGATGCGGCAAATCTTTGAACGAATCCACCAGCGTCTGCAAAGCATTCATGCTCCAGAATTACCTGGGGGAGTCACAGTTGTCGGTGGTGGTGCAGCAATGCCTGGTGTTAAGGAGTTGGCTCAGCAATACTTTGCGGGTCGCATTAAGATTTATGCACCAGAACAGATGGGAATTCGTCACCCCGGTTATGCTGCCGGTTTGGCACTGGCCATGTACGAAAGCCAGTTGTCGGATGTTGATAAACTCATTAAGCAGACGATCCAACAACCTGATATAATAGAAAGCCCACGAGAAGACGAAAAGTCTGCTGACGGTGGGCGCCAAATGGTTCACCAGTGGTCAAATAAGCAGGCGCAACCAGCACGTGAGGCTAACCATTCGCGGCAAGAAAAACGGTCAACGCCAAAAAAGGAAAAGCATTCGTTTGGTAACCGGTTAAAGGGTATGTTTGACAACCTATTTGATTAAAGTCACGGAGGAGAAGTAAATGGATAACGATACAAGCACAATGGAAAACGAATTTGCCGGGGCACGTATTAAGGTCATCGGTGTCGGTGGCGGTGGTGGAAACGCCGTTAACCGGATGATTACCGAAAAGGTTCAGGGGGTTGACTTTATTGTTGCCAACACTGACCTTCAGGCCCTCAATAGTTCTAAGGCTTCCACAAAGATTCAATTAGGACCTAAGCTTACCAAGGGGCTTGGTGCGGGTTCTAACCCAGAAGTCGGTGAAAAGGCCGCCCAAGAAAGCGAAGAGGCAATTAAGAAGGTCCTCGAAGGTGCAGACATGGTCTTCATCACCGCTGGTATGGGTGGTGGAACCGGGACCGGTGCGGCGCCGGTTGTTGCTAAGCTTGCCAAGGACAGTGGGGCCTTAACCGTCGGCGTTGTTACCCGGCCATTCTCCTTTGAAGGTCCACGGCGGGGCAAGTTTGCGGTTGAAGGTTTGGAAAAACTGAAGTCTAACGTTGATACCCTGATTATTGTCGCTAACAACCGCTTGTTGGAAATGATTGACAAGAAGACGCCAATGATGGAAGCATTTAAGGAAGCCGATAATGTCTTGCGTCAGGGTGTCCAAGGGATTTCAGACCTGATTGTTACCCCAGGGTACATTAACCTGGACTTTGCCGACATTAAGACGCTGATGTCCAACCAAGGAGCTGCCTTGATGGGTGTTGGTTCTTCTACTGGTGAAAACCGGGCCACTGAGGCAACTAAGAAGGCAATTTCCTCCCCACTCCTGGAACTCTCCATTGACGGTGCGCAACACGTCTTAATGGACATCACTGGTAGCGAAGACATGGCCATGTACGAAGCTCAGGAAGCTTCTGATGTGATCAAGCAGGCTGCTGGTACCAACGTGGATATTTCCTTTGGGATGTCCTTAGACAAGAATATGGGTGATGAAGTACGGGTTACGGTCATTGCCACCGGAATTGACAAGCCAAAGAAGAGTCAGCCACAAGTTAAGCAGGCGCAACCGCTCAACCGGCCAAGTCGTCCCGCTGCTACTGACCGGCCTGCTAACCAAAATAATGGCGGCCAAGAGGAGAACAGTGACCCGTTTGATGGTTGGAATGACCCAACGGCAACTGCCGATGACCAACGGGAAAATAGTGATAATCAATTTTCACATGTTGATAAGCCGGAATTTAATGTCTTCAATGATGATACGGCTAATTCCGATGATAACGATGACACTAATTTATCGACGCCACCATTCTTTAAGAATCGTCGTAAATAGTTAAAAACTAAGGGGGAGTGGTTTAACAAGCGAGTTAGATTACACCTCTTTTTAGTATTTATGAAGGAGGTCCTATAATGGCTGCAAAATTTCTCAAGAGCCTTTTCGGCGATGACGGAATTGAAGAAGAAGAGTATTATGACGATGCCCCTGCTGCACCAGCAAAGGGAAATAACAAGGTTGTTTCCTTTAACGAAAGTCGCGCCAAACGGGGCAGTCAGAACATCAGTCAGATTTCACTGTACGAGCCACGGATGTATGCGGATGTAAAACAAATTGCTTCCCAGCTACTGGCCGGGCGGGCAATCGTTGTCAACTTTACCCAGATGGACACTAAGGCGGCGGCCCGGATGGTTGATTTTCTCAACGGCGCAGTCTACGCCATCAATGGTGAAATGAAACGCATTGGAAAGGAAATCTTTCTTTGCGCCCCGAATAATTTTGAACTTTCGGGAAATCTGTCCAGTAACTTAAAGGCAGAGACAGACAGTTTTAATAATTAAGGAGAAAAAGCATGCTTGGCTTTATTTTTTGGGTCTTAAACAGCTTAATTGATGCTTATATTTGGGTTATCGTGATTTGGTGTCTCCTTTCATGGTTCCCGAATGCGCGGGGAACACGACTGGGCGAAATCATTGACCGGCTGGTTGAACCGTACATGAGTTGGTTCAACTTTATCCCACCACTGGGCGGAATTAGTTTTTCACCGGTCGTGGCGATTTTCGTCCTTTACCTTGCGCAGTCAGGTCTTTCTGCTTTAGCAGGAATGTTTGGTTAGAAAAATGGCAGAAGAAAATATTAAACAACATTTTCGACCGAACGAAGGTCCTTTTATCGATCAAGTCGCGGACTGGATCAGTACGACAATTGACCAGTATCGCCCGGTTCTTACTTCCTTTTTGAACCCGCGGCAGCGTTATATTGCACAAACAATGGCCAACCGTCATGATGACCAGGTCAAAGTGGTTAGTAACGGTGGTTGGAAAGGTGCCGAAATGCAACGACTCCTATTTTATCCACCGTATTACGAACCCCAGGATAGTGACTTCGACCTCCAAGTCTTAGAGGTTGACTACCCAACTAAGTTCGTGGAACTCCACCACCGACAGATTATGGGAACCTTAATTGGCGAAGGGATGGAACGGAGCGCGTTTGGTGATATCTTAGGTGACCAGGGACGGTGGCAAGTTGTAGTGACAACTTCCATGGCCCAGTACTTACGGACAAGTGTGCACCATGTTGGCCGGGCAAAGGTTAAGTGGCTTTCAGTAAATGATCCAGCCGCGGTGTTAACCCCCGTCGAAGATTGGGAAGCGGTAGCGACGACCGTGACCTCCTTACGCCTGGACAGCATCGTTGCGGCCGGCTTTAATTACTCCCGTAACCGGGCGAAGACATTAATTGAGCATGGCATGGTCCGGCTTAACTGGGAGGATGTCACCCGGCCGGATGAACAAGTTGTCGTTCATGACCTAATCTCGGTTCGCCATGCTGGCCGCTTACGGCTGGATGAAGATGATGGCAAGACACGGAAGGGTAAGGATAAAATCAAACTATCAGTTGTGCATGCATAATATTTGGAGGAAATAAAAATGGCTTTAACTGTGGAACAAATTAATAAACAAAACTTTTCAACTAAAATGCGGGGCTTCAACCAGGAAGAAGTTAAGAACTTCATTCAAGAGGTTTCACAAACGGTTCAAGAATTAACCGAAGAAAATCATGCGTTAAAAGAGACCGTTAAGGCGGACGAAGAGAAGCTGAAGTACTTTAGTGAACTGAAGGACTCCCTTAACAAATCAATCCTGGTAGCCCAGGAAGCGGCTGACAAGGTGAAGAGCAATGCCAAACGGGAAGCGGACATCATGGTTCGTGAAGCGCAGAAGCAGGCTACTGACATCGTTTCTGAAGCAAATGAAAAGTCCAACCAAGTTATTGACCACACAACTGAAGAAGCCCGGAAACTGACGACCGAAACCAACGACCTGAAGAAGCAGACCCGGATTTTCCGGCAACGCTTGCAGGTTATGCTTGAATCACAACTGGAAGTTGTTAAGAGTGATGAGTGGGACAAACTACTTGCGGATGATAATCCAGAACAATACGACGAAATTCAAAAGATGTTTGGAAATGACCTTGACAAGAATTCATCGGAAAGTGTAGAATCAACAGCAATTAGTTCCGCATCCCCAGCAGATGAGAGCTTTGCTGACCAACCAGCTGTTGAGCCGGCATCATCTGCACCAACCAACCCGGAATCGGCAGCATCAGAACAACCAGCGGCTAGTGAACAGCCCGTTGTTCCCGCAGATTCAGGGGAAACGGTGGTTGTCTTCCCGGACAGTGACGAGGAAAAGAACTAGAGATAAATTAGCTAGTAAACTTAAATAAAACGTTGAAGAGAAGTGGATTTTACCACCCGACCCCAGCGAGTCAGTAGTTTTGGTGTGAGACTGATGGTCGACGTTTAGTCCTGATCGTCTCTGAGTGTCGTGCTCAACAATAGTAGGCGCGACCGGCTCATGACCGTTATCAATGACAAGAGGAGGCCTAAATTGGCCTTGAAAATGGGTGGTACCACGATAGCTTCGTCCCTTCAGGGATGGAGCTTTTTTATTTCGGTTTACTAGGGTAAGAGAAAGGAGTAGTTGTTATGCGGGTTAAAGATACGTTAAATCTTGGCCGGACCAAGTTCCCCATGCGGGGGAAGTTGCCGGTAACCGAAGCTAAACGTGAGCAGCTTTGGGAAGAAAATAAAGTTTACCAATTACGACAAAAATTGAATGAGGGGAAGCCAACCTTTGTGCTTCACGATGGCCCCCCGTACGCCAATGGTAACATTCATATTGGCCACGCCATGAATAAGATTTCCAAGGACTTCATTGTTCGTTACAAGTCAATGACGGGCTTTCGGGCACCCTATGTTCCTGGCTGGGATACTCACGGGCTGCCAATCGAACACCAATTGACTAAGTCCGGCTACGACCGCAAGAAGATGTCCACATCCGAATTCCGGGACCTGTGTTGCAAGTACGCCTTAGAGCAGGTCGACAAGCAGCGTACCGACTTCAAGCGGCTAGGGGTTAGTGGTGAATGGGATCACCCGTACTTGACCCTTGATAAGGAATTTGAAGCTGCCCAGGTTCGGGTCTTCGGTGAGTTTGCCAAGAAGGGCTTACTCTACCAGGCTAAAAAGCCTGTTTACTGGTCCTGGTCCTCAGAATCAGCACTGGCGGAAGCCGAAGTTGAATACCACGACGTTGTTGCCAAGACAGCCTTCTTTGCTGAGCAGGTAAAGGACGGTAAGGGTATTCTTGATGACAATACCTACTTAGTTGTTTGGACGACGACGCCATGGACCGTTCCCGCTTCTGAAGCTGTGGCGGTCAATGGTAAGTTCGATTATTCGGTTGTTAAGCCAGCTGATGGTGACCGGCAATTTGTAATTGGCACTGAATTGCTTGAAGGAGTTGCCAAAAAGCTCGGTTGGAAGAACTACGAGGTTGTTAAGCACCTCGCCGGAACAGACCTTGACGGGATGGTTACCAAGCACCCTTACCTCGACCGTGACATTTTGGTAGGGACGGCGGACTACGTTACTGCTGATGCTGGGACTGGCTTAGTTCACACGGCTCCTGGCTATGGTGACGATGACTACCACTTTGGTTTGGAACACAACCTGCCAATCTTTGCCCCAATCAATGACCAAGGGGTCCTGACTAAGGAAAATGGTGCCGACTTTGACGGGGTCTTCTACCAGGATGCGGATGATGTTTCCTTGAAGAAGCTGGAAGAAAATGGTGCCCTCCTGCTTGAAGAACCTTTGAAGCACTCCTACCCATTCGATTGGCGGACCAAGAAGCCAATTATCTTCCGGGCCACTGACCAGTGGTTTGTCTCCATTGACAAGATGCGTCAGGATATTCTGAACGCCCTGGAAGATGTTGAATACAAGCCATCCTGGGGGAAGGTTCGTCTCCGGAACATGATCAAGGACCGTGGCGACTGGGTAATTTCCCGGCAACGGGTCTGGGGCGTTCCACTGCCAATCTTCTACGCTGAAGATGGAACACCAATTATGGAAGAAGAGACCATTAACCACGTTGCTGACTTGTTTGCCAAGTACGGCTCCAACGTTTGGTTTGACCGGGATGCTAAGGACCTGCTTCCGGATGGATACACCAATGAACACTCACCACACGGGAAGTTTACTAAGGAAACGGACATCATGGATGTTTGGTTTGATTCCGGTTCTTCTCACCAGGGTGTTCTGGCAGAACGGGACTACCTGACCTACCCGGCTGACCTGTACCTGGAAGGTTCTGACCAGTACCGGGGCTGGTTCAACTCTAGTCTGATTACCAGTGTGGTTTGCTCTGGTAAGGCTCCTTATAAGGGAATCGTTTCCCAAGGCTTCACCCTTGATAAGAAGGGGAAGAAGATGTCGAAGTCGATGGGGAACGTCATTGACCCGAACAAGGTCGTTAAGCAGATGGGGGCCGAAATTATTCGTCTGTGGGTAATGTCGGCTGATACCTCTGCCGATGTCCGGGTTTCCATGGGGACCTTCCAGCAGATCTCCGAAGCCTACCGGAAGTTGCGGAACACCTTCCGCTTCCTGCTGGCCAACACGGGTGACTTCAAGCCAGCAGAAAACACGGTTTCCTATGAGAAGATGGCCAGTGTCGACCAGTACATGATGGTCAAGCTTAACCACTTCTTGAAGAAGATGCGGGACTACTTTGACGAATACGACTTCCTGGATGCTTACAAGCTGCTCATCAACTTCGTCAACAATGACCTTTCCGCCTTCTACATGAACCTGGCAAAGGACGTTCTGTACATTGAACCAGCCGATTCACACGCACGGCGGTCAATGCAAACGGTCTTCTACAACATCTTGCTGACGATGGTTAAGCTTTTGACGCCAATCCTTCCCCACACCACTGAAGAGGTTTGGGAGTACATGGATGAGCCAGAACAATTTGCTCAACTGACGGAGATCCCTGATGCCCGGACTTTTGCTAATGAGACTGAACTCCTGGACAAGTGGGAGCAGTTCATGGAGGTCCGTTCCCACGTTCTGAAGGGACTAGAAGAAGCCCGGAATGATAAGCAAATTGGTAAGTCCCTTGAAGCAGCGGTTGATCTTTACCTGGATGCTAACCAACAAAAGCTAGTTGATAGCTTAAACGAAAATGTTGCGCTCCTGCTTGGGGTATCTGCCTTGCACTTGCACCCATTTGACGAAGCACCGGCGGATGCTGACAAGTACGAAGACGGTGTTGCTGTTAAGGTTTCACCAGCAACGGGTGAAACCTGTGCACGTTGTCGGATGGTCAAGGAAGACGTGGGCACCGATGATGCTTACCCAATGCTTTGTGCACGGTGTGCTAAGATTGTCCGGACGAACTTCCCGGAGACGGTGGAGACCGGATTGGAAAAGTAAAAAAAGTGATATAATTTCTTGCTCAAGGTGCCAAACGGTGACATTGATTTTCTTGCGGTGTAAAATGGGAAGAGATAATGTGAAAGGGCAACCTTTCGTATCTTAACCCCGCAAGGTTACTTGAGTAGTGATATATTAATCAGACTTATTTTTAATAGGGGTTGCGGGAAATTTCCACAACTCCTATTTTTATTGGCAGGTGAAAATATGCTTAAAGGAAAAGTCAAAAGTTTTGATGAGCAAAAGGGGTGGGGGTTCATTACCGTCCCTCACGAAGGTGAGATCTTTGTTCATTACAGTGGTATTGAGGGCACCAGGCGGCGGGTCCTTCAGGCCGGTGAAGATGTTTCACTGGTGATTGTTCAGGGACATAAGGGCCCGCAAGCCGCCCACGTCAGAGTAATTCGCTAGGAGGGATACGATGGATTTTACGGAAAAACCGATTAGCAGCAAAGAGGTATTTGACGGCCACCTGATTAATGTTGAAGTTCAACAGGTAAAGACCCCTGAGGGCAATATCGCCCAACGGGAAATCGTTCATCACGCTCCCGCCGTGGCCATTCTGGCCATCACTAATGATAATAAGATGTTGCTAGAAAAGCAGTGGCGGGCCCCAGTTGCTAAGACCACCTTGGAAATCCCGGCTGGCAAGGTCGATTCCCGGGACCAGGCAAGTGCGGACCATGCTGCAAGGCGGGAACTGAACGAAGAAACCCGTCTTCAGGCCGGTAAACTAGAGAAGCTTTCCAGCTTCTATACCTCAGTTGGGTGTATGGACGAATACATGACCCTGTATTTGGCAACCGACTTATCCCCGGTTGCCAACGCCCTTCCCAAGGACCAAGACGAAGAGCTAGTCGTGAAAAAGGTTAGTTTGAATGAGGCACAAGCGATGATTGCGTCCGGTGAGATTGAAGATGCGAAAACAATTATGGCCATTTATTATTGGCAGGGAATGAGGGCCAATGGATAATCAAAAGCCGCCGTTTCCTGAAGAAAAGCTTTCGCGAAAGCAGTACCGTGAGCAGCTTGCCCAAAAAAGAGCTGCTGGACAGGAAGAAGAAGGCGGAGAACAAACCCGCCAGCACTACGCGCAAGACCAGGAGGGCAAAAGCCGTGAAGAAAAAAGAGCTGTCCTGAAGCGGAAGCTTAACATTGCAATTGTTGGCCTCATCGTGGCAATCATTATTGTCTATTTAGTTTTATTTTTTGTTGGGTAAAGGAGTTATTTAAAATGCGTTTTGGAATTATCTGTGCGATGCCAGAGGAGATCAAGGAACTTAAGGCCCAGTTGGTTGGTGGTGTTGCCAAAAAAATCGGTGGCAAGGACTACTTCATGGGACAAATCAGCGGTCAGGATGTTGTCCTGGTAGAATCAGGAATTGGTAAGGTTGAGGCCGGAATAACGACTGAACACCTGATTACGGACTGTCATGCTGATGTGGTGATTAACTCAGGCTCTGCGGGCGGAATTGGCCAGGGGCTGCACGTGGGGGATGTTGTTATCTCGACAGCAACCGCCTACCATGATGTTGACGCCACGGCGTTTGACTACAAGTACGGCCAACTTCCGGGTAAGGAACCCCGCTTTCTTGCCTCCAAAGAGTGGGGGACAGCACTGAAGAAGGCCGGTGAAAAAACTGGCTTGAACGTCAAGCAGGGATTAATTGTTTCTGGCGACCAGTTTATCGCCAGCAAGAAGGCAATTGACCAGATTCTCGCCCACTTCCCTGATGCCCTCTCCAGTGAAATGGAAGGGGCAGCGGTTGGCCAAGTTGCCACTGATCACGATGTCCCGTACGTGGTTGTCCGGGCAATGTCTGATACTGGCGATGAGGATGCCGGCGTCAGCTTTGATGATTTTATTATTGATGCCGGGAAGCGGTCAGCCAAAATGCTTTTGCAATTGTTTGCTGACCGGGCTGCACAATGAAAGGAAGGTTGGTCGTGAACGAAATTTACCTCGATAATGCGGCAACGACGCCGATGACTCCGGAAGTCATTGATGAAATGACTAGGCAGATGAAGGAATCATGGGGGAATGCGTCCACTGGATACTCCTACGGCCGGCACGCTAAGCTAGTAATGGAGAACAGTCGCCACGTAATCGCCCAGAGTATTAATGCCGATGATAACGAGATTGTGTTTACCAGCGGGGGGACGGAGAGTGATAATACCGCCATCATCCAGACCGCTTTCACCCGGCAAAAATTGGGGAAGCACATCATCACTACTGCCATCGAACATGAGGCGGTTCTCAAGCCACTGCATTTTCTTGAACAACATGGCTTTGAGGTAACCTACCTCCCCGTCGATGAGAACGGTAATATTTCCCTGGCCGATTTTAAAGCGGCACTTCGCGATGACACGATTCTCGTTACAATCATGATGGGGAATAACGAGGTTGGTAGCCGGATGCCAATTCACGAAATTGGTGAAATCCTTAAGGACCACCAGGCCTGGTTCCATACCGACGCCGTTCAGGCTTATGGCTTGTTGCCGATTGACGTAAAAAAGGACCATATTGACCTCTTATCGACCTCTGCCCACAAGTTAAACGGGCCGAAGATGATGGGCTTCTTGTACCGCCGTGAGGGAATTAGCTTCCCAAGCTTTATCAAGGGCGGGGACCAGGAAACCAAGCGTCGTGCAGGGACCGAAAATGTTCCCGCAATTGCGGCCTTTGCCAAGGCGGTGGCAATTGATACACCAGACGAAAAGCAAGCCCGGCAGACACGCTATTACCACTTCAAGCAGAAGATTGTGCAGGGACTCAAGGACAACCACATCCCCTTTGAGGTGAACGGTCAAATCAGTCCGGATAATCTAAACCACGTCCTGAACATCTGGTTCAAGGGTATCTCAACCTATGTCATGCAAACCGACTTGGACTTAGCTGGCATTGCGGTTTCTGGTGGGTCGGCATGTACCGCGGGGAGCATTGAACCCTCCCATGTCTTGACGGCGATGTTTGGTCCGGATAGCCCGCGGATTAGTGAATCAATCCGGATTAGCTTTGGGGTGCTAAACACGGATGAAGACATTGATAAGTTGATTGCGGCAATTGTCAAGATTGTCGACAAGCTTAATAAGCTCGATAAGGGGGCAAATTAAAGTGGATTTTGCTAAAAAAGTTAAGGTGCCGGGGGACCATACTACCTATTCGCTAAGTCCGGAAGTCAAACGGTACGCCCTGATTGACCTCGGCTTTGAAGAAACCAAGCGGGGGAACTTCGAGTACAAGGGGAGCCTTGATACTGATAACCCCTTTAAGCCCGTGGCCCGGCTCCGGATTTTAATTAATGCTGACTTGACCGGGTTCAAGATGGAAACCGTCACCGGAAACGGGGCCCGGAAGATCAATATTTTTAACCACCAACGGTCAGCGGAATTTGTTGAGCAGTATCACTTTATTTTAGATGAAATGCTCAAAAGAAACGTATTTAAAAGTGACGGGCAAAAATAGGTGCAGTCCTGAAAGGACTTTGGTACAATGTACGATACTGGATGCATGCGACCTTCAATCGTAGATTATTCCAGAATCTATTTGAAATGATGGTGATTAATAATGACTGACCACAGTCACACCCGTGTCGTTGTCGGGATGAGTGGGGGTGTCGACTCTTCAGTAACCGCGCTACTGTTAAAGCGGCAGGGCTATGATGTCGTTGGCGTCTTCATGAAGAACTGGGACGATACGGACGAAAACGGTGTCTGTACCGCGACTGAAGACTATAAGGATGTCGCCAAGGTAGCAGCCAAGATTGGTATTCCTTACTACTCGGTTAACTTCGAGAAGGAATACTGGGATCGGGTCTTTAAGTACTTCATCGCAGAATACAAAAAGGGACGGACACCCAATCCAGACGTTATTTGCAACAAGGAGATCAAGTTCAAGGCCTTCATCGACTATGCTAACCAGTTGGGTGCAGACTACGTGGCTACCGGTCACTATGCTGATCTAAAGCGGGATGCCGATGGGCGGATGCACTTGATGCGGGCAAAGGACCAGCATAAGGATCAGACCTACTTCTTAAGTCAACTGGACTACCACCAACTGGATAAGGTGATGTTTCCCCTGGCTAATTACACTAAGCCGGAGATTCGTCAGATTGCCAAGGAAGCCGGCCTGGCCACGGCGGATAAAAAGGACTCCGTTGGGATCTGCTTCATTGGTGAAGACGGCCATTTCCGTGAGTTCTTGAGTCAGTATATTCCCGCCCAGCCAGGAAACATGGAGACCGTTGATGGCCAAGTTGTTGGCCAACACATGGGATTAATGTACTACACCATTGGTCAACGTCGGGGCCTTGGCCTGGGTGGTAATAAGAAGAGCAACGAGCCTTGGTTTGTGATTGGCAAGGATATTAAGAAGAATATCCTCTACGTCGGTCAGGGCTACCACAATGAGCACCTCTATGCCACCCACCTGGAAGCCAGTGACATCCAGTGGGTTGACGATGTTGTCAGCCGTTATGGACATGACTTCCACTGCACGGCTAAGTTCCGCTACCGGCAAAAAGATGTCGGGGTAACTGCCCACATCGCTGAAGATAGTCAGCATGTGACGGTTGAATTTGACGACCCAGCGCGGGCAATCACTCCGGGACAAGCGGTCGTCTTCTATGACGGCCAAGAGTGCCTGGGAAGCGCCATTATTGACCGGGCATACAATAACGAACGGCAGTTACAGTACGTTTAATTAACATAGAATTTAATCAAGCGGGCATGCTTATTGCCTGCTTATACATATTTCACAATCAATGTGAACATTCATAATATTTTTGGTAAGATAATATATAAAAAAGGTCCGCGATTAACAATGACAAAAGTTTATCTAATTCGACATGGAAAAACAGAATGGAATCTTCAGTCTCGTTACCAGGGAGCCCATGGCGATTCACCACTTTTAAAGACAAGCTACCAGGAAATTGAATTGCTAGCCCAGTCCTTGAAGAAGGTCTCCTTTGCGCATGTATATGCAAGTCCCTTACGACGAGCACGGGTAACTGCGCAAAAGTTGATTAGTCACCTTGATCAACCGATCCCGTTAACGATTGATAGCCGCCTGATGGAGTTTAATCTGGGAAAAATGGAAGGAATGCACTTCGATGACGTTGCTAAGAAGTGGCCAGACGAACTAAACAATTTCCGCCACCATCCTGACCGTTATAATGAAGAAGTCACGGGTAGTGAAAGTTTCCAGCAGGTGATTGACCGGGTGGGCTCAGCCGTTAAAGAGTTTTGCCGTGTTAATCCGGATTCCAACATCTTAATTGTTTCACACGGGGCGGCACTGAACGCCACGATAAACGCCCTGATTGGGACCCCCCTTCCGCATTTAAAGGACCGGGGCGGGTTGAGTAATACCTCAACAACTATTTTAAAGACGGATGATGCCGAACACTTCACACTTGAGAAGTGGAATGATACAACTTATCTACACAAGACCAAGGTCGATCCAACTGATACAATCTAATAAGGGGTGGCAGTGATGACAGAGAAGAATGAGTTAAAGCAAAGTGAAAAGCGGGAAACGGAAAAGCTAGTTCATAAGCTGATCCGGGCAATTGATGAACATCCGGAAAAGGTGAATAACTACTATGACCTCGGTTCCTTGCTGACCCGGCTAAACGACTATGAACAGGCGGAAGAACTGTTTATGAAGGCCCTGGGAATTTTTGAGGCCAAAAAAGATCAGTCAGCAATCAACCTGTTAAACTACGGACTTGGTAACCTTTACTACGAAGTGGGGAAACCAAATGCGGCAATTAAGCTTTACAATAAGATTGATGATGACAAATTAAAGGCTGACTCATACTTGATGCTTGCCCAGAGTTACATGAAGAAGGGGCAGCATAAGCAGGCGGTTGCATACGGCTTGACGGCTCATGAGTTACGGGCCCAGGATCCGGAAATCAACCAGGTCATTGGTGATTCTCTCTTGGCCCTTGGTGAATTTGCGGAGGCTAAGAAATACTATGACGCGATTTTGAAACGTCACCCTGGCCGTGCGGATACCCAGTTCAACCGGGGACTGGTAGCCATGGTGCTGGGTGAACCGTACACCGATTACTTAACCCAGGCTAAGCAGTTAAACCCAACTTATTACCAAAAGAGTGAACAACGGTTAGCGGATATTGAAAAGACGCTCCAAAAAACACAATCAAAAAAGAATAAATAGTGCTGGAAAGGATGACTTCAATGGCAACGGAAATGGATTTATTTAAGACGCCACAGGAGCCGTCTTTTTTTGTTGGCCAGGTTCAGTCCGAGATTTTTACCAGCCCGGATTCCTTCTACAAGGTATTGGCGGTCTCGGTGGAAGACGCCAACTTTGATTGGGACGAAAACGAGATCACGGTAACGGGAAGCTTCGGTGACCTGAGTGATGACCAGACTTACCGTTTTGAGGGACAACTTATTGAACATCCCCGTTATGGTTGGCAGTTTCAGGCGCAATCATACCACGTCAACCGGCCGACCAGTCGTGGGGGCCTGGTGGAATTCCTGGCCAGCAAGCAGTTTCCGGGTGTCGGACAGAAGACGGCCGAAAAGGTGGTTGATGCCCTAGGCACTAACGCCATCGATAAGATTACTGCTGATCCCCATGTCTTAGACCCCCTAAACCTTCGTAAGGCTGTCCGTGATTCACTGGTGGAAAACCTCCAGGCTAACCAGGGACTTGATCAGGTAATAATTGGCCTTAATGACTTTGGCTTCGGAAGTAACCTGATTTCCTCCATTGTCGACCGTTACGGTGAAGATGCCCTCCAGGTGATTAAGGAAAATCCCTACCAGCTCGCGGCGGACATTGATGGTATTAGCTTCAAGCGCGCTGACCAGGTTGCCGCTAAGTTAGGGATTGCCGGTAACGACCCCCGCCGGATTAACGCGGCGGTTGTCCAGTCCTTAGACGACCTCACAATGGCCACGGGGGATACCTACACCAGTATCAAGCCCCTCCTCGCTAACAGCCTCCAGCTCCTCAATGGCGACGGTCGGTTTGCGGACAGTAATACCGTTGCGGATCAGATCGTTGCGATGGAGAAGAAACACCAAATTAACTATGAAGATGATCGCCTGTACCCGACCAGCCTCTACCGGGCCGAATACCAAATTGCCGACCACCTGCAACGCCTGATGGGCACGGACGAGGAGCAGATTGCTGATGAGACGATCATGGCGACGTTGAAGCGGACAGAGAAGGAAACGGGTATCAAGTATGACCGGGTCCAGGTTCAAGCAGTCAAAACCGCTCTCAACAATAAAATCATGCTGTTGACGGGGGGACCAGGGACCGGGAAAACGACCATTATCCGGGCCATCGTCGAATGTTATGCTAAGGTCCACCAACTGTCTTTAGAAGTCAACGATTACAAGGGGAAGGCCTTTCCCATCCTGCTCGCTGCCCCGACCGGCCGTGCTGCCAAGCGGATGAGTGAGACTACTGACCTTCCGGCAAGCACAATTCACCGTTTGTTAGGGTTAAACGGTCGGGAAATGCCAACGGACATTAGTGCCCGCGATTTGAAGGGCTCCCTGCTGATTGTTGACGAGATGTCGATGGTGGACACCCTCCTGTTTAAAACGTTAATTCAGGCGGTCCCAACCGCGATGCACGTTGTCCTGGTGGGCGATAAGGACCAGCTACCGTCAGTAGGTCCCGGACAGGTATTCCATGACCTCCTGTCCTTTGACGAGTTGCCTAAGATTGAACTGGTCGATATTCACCGTCAGGCGGCCGATTCGACGATCATTCCACTTGCCCACGCAATTAAGGAAGGCCGTTTGCCCGCTGATCTGATGGCTAAGAAGGCGGACCGGTCGTTCATTCCCTGTCATGCGGGTCAGGTTCCGGACGTCGTTGAACAAATCATTAAAAAGAGTGAGGAGCGGGGCTATTCACCAGCGGATGTGCAGATCTTGGCCCCGATGTATCGCGGGATGGCCGGCGTGGATAACCTAAACGAGCTTGCCCAAGATGTTTATAATCCCGCCAGTCAGTCCAAGCAGTCAGTTGAGTACCGGGGACAGACCTTCCGGGTTGGCGATAAGGTTTTACAACTGGTCAACAGTCCAGAGAACAACGTCTTTAACGGGGACATCGGTAAGATTGTTGCCATTGAAGGCACGGAAAAGGGGCAAAAGGCTCCGAGCATGACGATTGATTTCGACGGAAACGAGGTTAAATACTCCCGGATGGAATGGAATCAGCTACAGTTAGCTTACGCAATTTCGATTCATAAGTCCCAGGGGAGCCAGTTTAAGATGGTCTTACTGCCAGTGGTGCGTCAGTTCAGCCGGATGTTGCAGCGAAACCTGATTTATACTGCAATTACGCGCGCCGCGGATAAGCTAATCATGATGGGCGAGGCTTCGGCAATGGCAATGGCGGTTCGCAATGTTGGTACTAATCGCCAAACGACCCTGCTGCAACGGTTAAATGAAAAGTGGCATAAACAGTCAACCGCAGGGGATGTTCAGTCACCTTCGCCGTCTGCCCCCACGACTGGCGGTGAAATGGTCTTAACACCGGCGCTAATCGAGCAGGGCACGATTGACCCACTGATTGGCATGGACGGAATTCGCCCAGGAGACCTTTAAACTAAGGCTTGATTGCACCACCATTTGTTGCGATAATAGGGTTTAAACAGCTAGAAAATCAAAGGGAGTACAATAATGACGCAAATCAAGAATGCTCAAAATGTCCGTTTGTTTGCATTAAATTCAAATTACCCGCTGGCAGAAGCAATCGCCGAGAAGATTGGTCTACCTCTAAGTAAGGCCTCTGATAACCACTTTGCTGATGGGGAGATCAAGATTACAATTGACGAAAGTGTGCGGGGATGTGAGGTATACGTAATCCAGTCCGTATCCGATCCCGTTAACACTAACTTAATGGAGCTACTGATCATGGTTGATGCCCTTCGCCGGGCAAGTGCCGCCAAGATCAATGTGGTGATGCCTTACTATGGGTACGCGCGTCAGGACCGCAAGGCACGCAGCCGGGAACCAATTACGGCCAAGCTGGTTGCTAACCTGCTTGAAATGGACAAAATTGACCGGCTGGTTACGATCGACCTCCACGCTGCCCAGGTGCAAGGATTTTTTGATATTCCAGTTGACCACTTGCAAGCAACGAGCTTGTTTGCCAACTACTTTGACAAGCAAGGACTAATCAACGACGACACCGTTGTTGTTGCTCCCGACCACGCTGGTGTCAGCTTTGCTCGTAAGTTTGCGGAAAGAATTAAGGCCCCAATTGCCATTATCGATAACCGTGCCGATGAAGTTCGGGAACAGACGGTTCAGGAAGTTCCCGAATACGTCATTGGTGACGTTAAGGGTAAGACGGCACTGGTTGTTGACGACATTGTCGATACCGGGGTCCGGATGAAGCTTTCCGCTCAAGCACTGAAGAAGTTCGGGGCAAAGGACGTTTACGGCGTTGCCACCCACGCGGTTCTTTCTGGTAATGCGGTTCAAACCCTGCAGAACTCGCAGCTTGAGAAGTTAGTCGTGACTGACACGATTCACCTTCCCGAGGAGAAGAAGTTTGACAAATTGGTCCAGTTATCAGTTGCCGACCTGTTGAAGGAAGCAATTGTGCGCATTCACAACCACCAATCAATTGATACGCTGTTTAACCGGTAAACTAAAAAAGACGCGGAATTAATTTCCGCGTCTTTTTTAGTTCCGTTGACTCAAATTAAACTTCGGCAGGTGGCGAATGAATTGCTCATAGGCTGCTTGCTCACCAGTTGCTGTAATCGTACAGTTTTCCGCGTTTACACTTGCCTGGTGGAGGTCTGCTTCTTCAACCTTGATATGGTGGGTGAAGGTGGCGTTGCCGACCAGTTCGACCCAGTAACGACGATCCTGGTAGTGGACAACTGTCTTAACCATTCCGCCCGGATTGTAAACGGTAATTGGTTCATCGAAGGCTCCCTGGTCACCATGCAAAAGGACAAAGGCTAAGCTAGTGGCAGACATCCCGGTCCCGCAAGCATTGGTGAACCCGACACCTCGTTCATAGGTCCGGACAAAGAGGCGGTTTGGACCTAAGATATGGGCAAAGTTGACGTTCACGCCATCACTGAAGTAGGGGTTGTCACCGTTTAAATAGGGCCCCAATTCACCAAGGAGCGGACCCTCAATTACTTTCTGACTCACGAATGAGATCAGGTGGGGGTTAGGAATAGCGATTGCGGAGAAGGTCAACTGCGGAGCAAGCTCCGGTACTGGGGTTCCCAAAAGGCGATCATGACCGAGATTGTCAAAGGGGAGGGCCTCCTTGTTAAAACGAACGGGTGATATCTCCACGGCAAAGGCCGGTACATCTGGAGCGAAGTCCTTTTCACGGCGTACCTGGAGACTTGCGTCCATGGTATCCACCTTAAAGGACTTCTTTTGGTCCCGTTCTGCAAGGTAACGGGCAACGGTCCGCAGACCATTCCCGCACATTGAGGCTTCACTGCCGTCCGCATTGATTACCCGCATTTGGGCAAGTGCACCGGGCCGGGTCGGTTTATTAACGACTAAGAGACCGTCAGCACCGCCAAGGAGTCCCGTTTGGTGGTTGGTAAGGTGCTGGGCGAGCTTGCGCAGTTGGTCATCAGTTAATGCCGTCTTTAGCTTGGTTTGGTCCAAGATGAAGAAACTATTTTGTGATCCGTGGACTTTTATTAAATTTGCCATTTGTTAATCTCCTCCTAGTTTGCAAAGAAGCGGTGGTAAATTGCCCGGACCGCCTTATCAGCATCGCGGTCGTAGGTACCAATCATAATTGAAATGCGGGATGCCCCCTGGTTGATCATTGGGACGGGGATGTTTTCCTCCGTTAGGGGCGTCAAGATATCGTTAATCACACCGGTTCGATTACGCATTCCCTCACCAACCACCATCGTAATTGCGTAGTTGTCGATCCATTCCAACTGGTCGGGGTTAATCTCTTCTTGAATTTCGTTACAAATCACGTCGACCAATTCGTCATCTAACTGGTTCCGGTCCAGAATTAGGGTGATGTCGTCAATCCCGGATGGCATGTGCTCGTAAGAAATATCGTGCCGGGCGAGAATATTCAGGATCCGGAGGGTAAATCCGGATTCCTTGTTCAGGAGGTACTTATGCAGGTAGAGCGCGGCAAAGTGCTTGCCACTGACAACCCCGGTAACAATATCCGCCGGCTGAAAGCCCTTATCGGGAACAATCAAGGTCCCTGGCTTTTCCGGATGCTGGGTATTCTTAACGTTAATTGGAATATTACCCTGGATGGCGGGGATTAGGGCCTCATCATGAAAGACCGAGAAGCCCGCGTAGGACAATTCCCGCATTTCCCGGTAGGTCATCTTAGTGATTGCCTGCGGATGGTCAACTACGGCCGGGTTAGCTGCGTAAATGGCGTCAACATCGGTGAAGTTCTCATACATTGTTGCATGCAGTCCCCGGGCAAGGATGGCGCCGGTGATGTCTGAACCTCCCCGGGAGAAGGTTGCAATGTGACCAGCCAGGGTGATGCCATAAAAGCCAGGAAAAACGAGGAGCTCGCTGTCGTTAAACGAGAAGTGGTCCAACAAAGAGTAGGTTTCGGGCATCACGGTTGCGTTATTTGGCGTCCCCGTAACCCGGATACCCGCCTCCGTTGGGGTAACAAAGCGGGCTTCGTACCCCTGTTGCTGGAGGATCAGGGCCATCAATTTAGCATTTGACCGCTCGCCATGGGCTTTGAACGTTGCCATCAGGTAATTATGGTTAGGAAAGTGCCAGCTGGGCAACTCCTTCAGGCGGTCAATGATGGGAGCCAACTTTTCTTGGGGAACGTTAAAGTAGTTTGCAATTTCAACGTAGCGATTAATAATTTGGCCAACCGTTTGCTGGTATGGTTGGTTGTTTAGGACTTCATTAGCATACTGGATTAAAAGGTCAGTAACCTTCGTATCCTTACTGTTCCGCTTTCCGGGGGCTGAGGTAACGATGACGCGGCGCTGGGGGTCAGCAGTGATAATATTAATTGCCTGGGCAAAGTGTTCGCCATCAGCGAGCGAACTGCCACCAAACTTTACAACTTTCATTTCTTAAGAACTCCTTCTGGAAAACGCCAATAAATGCTAATTTTCCGTAAACAATTTTAATCGAATTCTAACATGTTTCACCAAACATGCAAGTAAAATAATTTTATGATGTTGATGATTAAACGTTTTACCAAATGCTAAAAATGAGTAGATCTTTTCCGGACCTCATTATCCCTATTGACTTTCTCATTATTTTTTTATAAGCTTAATACAAATCGAAGAGGTGCAGCCAACACAAGTAGGGTAATGGAGCCACTGTCGGGCAGTGAGGTTACCTCAACAGGGCGGTTGCCGAAGTGCTTGACTTGACAGGAGCCAGGTTAACTGGGGCGTGGTTGAATAAGCCACGGACTGTCGTAGGACGAATATCAGCCTGCGTTGCGCTATCGACAAATGAGAATGGAACTTAGTCCACTGTTTGTTCTGCGCAAACAGTGGATTTTTTATTGGTCGACTTCCCCGGCAACATGAATTGGAGGAATTGATTATGAATGAACAGATTACCGCAGACCAGCTTAATGAGGCAGGGCACCTGCTAATTGGGGGCTGTGACGCGATTGACTTAGCTCATGAGTACCAGACACCGCTGGTTGTTTATGATGTTAGCCAGATTCGCCAACAGATTCGCGCCTTTAAACGGGTCTTCGAAGAAAACGACGTTTCATACGCGGTTTCTTACGCCAGCAAGGCCTTTGCCGCAGTTGCGATGTACCAAGTGGTTAACCAGGAGGGTGCCCACATCGACGTGGTCTCTGGTGGTGAAATGTATACCGCTATCCAGGCCGGCTTCCCAATGGAACGGGCCAGCTTTCACGGCAATAACAAGTCTTATGATGAGCTGGTAATGGCGGTTAAGAACCACGTGGGGGTAATCGTCATTGATAACTTCCACGAAATTGACCTCCTAAGTCAGGTCTTAAACGAATTGGATGCAAAGACAAAGGTAATGATTCGGATCACTCCTGGGATCTCTGCCCACACTAATAAGTACATTCAGACTGGCCAGGTTGACAGTAAGTTTGGCTTTGACCTCGCTTCTGGCCAGGCAGATGAAGCCCTGCAAAAGGTACTGGCTAACCCGCGGATGGACCTGATTGGCCTGCACGCCCACATTGGCTCGCAGATCTTTGAAGTTGCGGGCTTTGAAGGGGTGGCTAATAAGCTAGTTGAGGTTGCTGACCACTGGCAAAAGAAGTTTGGTTACCAGGCACAGGTAATCAATGTTGGCGGTGGCTTTGGGATTCGCTACGTTAAGGATGACCAGCCCCTCCGTCCTGAGCAATTTGTTGATGCCATCATCAAGGCGATTAAGAAGGCCGTTCAGCCAACTAACTTGGGAAAGCCAGCAATCTGGATTGAACCAGGCCGGTCAATCGTTGGCCCGGCCGGTTATAACCTCTACACGGTGGGGTCACGGAAGGACCTCCCAGGACTGAAGTCGTACGTAACGGTTGACGGGGGGATGGGTGATAACATTCGTCCAGCCCTCTACCAGGCTAAGTACGAGACGGTTCTGGCCAGTGACCCGCAAGCCCCACTTACTGAGCACGTTCGCTTAGCCGGTAAGTATTGTGAATCGGGCGATATCCTGTGTCAGGACCAAGCCTTACCAAAGACTAAACCGGGTGATGTTTTGGCCATGCTGGACACGGGTGCCTACGGTTATTCAATGGCCTCAAACTATAACCGGAACCCACGTCCGGCCGTGGTCTTTGCGGAAAACGGTCATTCTCAAGTGGTTATTAAGCGGGAAACTTTTGCGGACCTGACCCACCTGGACCAATCTTACGAACAAAATTAATTCCATTATATAGGAAGAAAGAGGAATAAAAAAATGGCAAAACTAGATGCACAAGCAATCATTAACTACATTGGTAATGCTCCCAAGAAGACCCCAGTGAAGGTCATTCTAAAGGGAGACATTGACGGACTAACCTTTCCAGAGAATCTGCAGGTATTTCCGGAAAAACAGACCGCCACGCTATTTGGTGACTGGGCCGACGTTAAGCCCTTCCTAGAAGAAAATAAGGAGAAGGTTGCCGACTACCATATTGAAAATGACGCCCGTAATTCGGCCGTACCGTTGCTCAATTTGAAGGGGATCAATGCCCGGATTGAACCGGGGGCAATCATTCGTGACAAGGTCCTAATTGGTGATAATGCCGTCATCATGATGGGGGCAATCATCAACATTGGTGCGGAAATTGGTGCCGACTCGATGATTGATATGGGGGCGGTCCTTGGTGGCCGTGCCATTGTTGGTAAGCATTGTCACATCGGTGCAGGGACCGTCTTAGCAGGTGTGGTTGAACCAGCAAGTGCCCAACCGGTGCGGATTGATGACAACGTTTTAATTGGGGCCAACGCCGTTGTAATTGAAGGTGTCCATGTTGGCGAAGGTGCTGTTGTGGCTGCCGGGGCAATTGTTACCCACGATGTTGCTCCCCACACGATGGTGGCCGGGGTCCCCGCAAAGTTTATTAAGAATGTTGACCAACAGACCAGTGACAAGACGGCCCTGCAGGACGATTTGAGGAAGTTGTAATTATGACACTAACAAATGAGCAACTTATTCAAATCCGTCGCCACCTCCACCAAATTCCGGAGTTGGCCCTTCATGAGACCCAGACCCATGAGTACCTTCTTTCTGTAATCAAGGGCTTTAACCAACAGTTCCTCGAAATTCGGGAGACGCCAGAATTACCGACCGCCTTGTTTGTCCGTGTTCAGGGGAGTAACCCCCAACGGACAATTGGTTACCGGACGGACATTGACGCTTTACCAGTGGAGGAAAAGACGGGCCTACCATTCAAATCCCAGCACCCGGGTGTTATGCACGCCTGTGGCCATGACATCCACATGACAGTTGCCCTTGGCGTGCTAAACTACTTTGCCGAAAACCAGCCAAAGGATAACTTGCTCTTCTTCTTCCAACCGGCAGAAGAGAGTGATTACGGTGGTAAGCGGGCCTACGAAGCAGGTCTGTTTTCCGGCAAGTGGTGCCCGGACGAGTTTTATGGTCTTCACGATAATCCGGACCTTCCCGCTGGGGCAATCGGCTGCCGGATGGGAACGCTGTTTGCGGGGACCACAGAAGTGAACATTGATTTGAATGGGAAGGGCGGGCACGCTGCCTACCCCCAAGATGCTAATGACACGGTGGTTGCGGCCGCAGCATTAATAATGCAGGTGCAGACGGTTATCTCCCGGAGTATCGACCCCATTCACAGTGGCGTTATTACCCTTGGCAAAATTCGTGGGGGCAGTATTCGCAACGTAATTGCTGGCCATACCCGGATTGAGGGAACCATTCGCGGCCTGACCCAGAAGATGATTGAAAAGATTGATGGTCGCCTGCAAGATATTTGTGAAGGAATCGGGCGTTCCTTTAACATGGATGTTAAGCTTGGCCTTAACCAGGGTGGTTACTGGCCAGTTGAAAACAACCCGCAGTTAACGAAGTTCTTTATTGGCTACATGCAAAAGGCCCCCGACGTCAACTTTATCGAAACTGCGCCGGCAATGACTGGCGAAGACTTTGGCTTCTTGTTGGCGAAGTTTCCAGGGACGATGTTCTGGCTTGGTGTCGATGATGATTCGCAGCTCCACTCAGCGACCTTAACACCTGATGAGGCGGCAATTAAGCGGGGCGTTGATGCAATCACTGGCTTTATGAATGCGCGGATGGCAAAGTAATGGAGGAATAAAAATGAAATTAGCAGATGCAGATCTCTTAACAGCAATTGTTACCCCCTTCGATGATAAGGGGCAGATTGACTTTGCAAGCTTGAAGAAGTTAACAAACTACCTGATTGACCAGGGGAGTAATGGCTTTGTAATTGGTGGGACCACTGGTGAGACTCCGACACTTAGTCACGACGAGAAAATTAGCCTTTATCAAGAATTCGGCAAGATCGTTGGTGATCGCGTCCCAGTAATTGCCGGGACCGGGAGCAACAATACCGCCGAAACGATTGCCTTTACCAATGAGGTTGCCAAGATTCCGGGGATTGACTATGCCCTGGTAGTTGTTCCCCCATACAATAAGCCTAACCAGCGGGGGATGGTTGCCCACTTTACTGCGGTTGCAGACCAGGTGAAGATGCCAATTGTGATGTACAACATTCCTGGTCGAACAGGTGTTAAGATGGCGGCAGAAACAATCATTAAACTTTCTGCACACCCAAACATTGCGGCCGTTAAGCAGTGTGCTTCCCTGGAGGAACTTGAAGAAATTGTTGAAGGAAAGGACAAGAACTTTGCCGTCTTCACTGGTGAGGATGCGCAGGCGCTGACTGCTCGGGTTCTCGGTGCTAACGGGGTTATCTCGGTTGCTAGCCACAGCTATGCTCCCCAGATGCGGGCAATGTATGACGCCCTCTACAAGGGTGACTACCAGACGGCCGGAAAGCTGCAACGGTGGCTGACCCCAAAGATGGCGGCACTATTCATGTACCCGTCACCATCACCGGTTAAGGCACTCCTCAACGCTCAGAGCTTCAGCACGGGCAGCTGCCGCTTACCGATTCTGCCACTTAACGATGACGAGAAGAAGGCCTTGGCAAACGCCCTCGACCTGCCGAGTGATAAGTTACTAAATAAGCAGTTACCATTGAACTTGGGGGAATAATAAGATGAAAAAAGTTTTAATTGCCGGTGCTGCCGGAGCAATGGGCCAAAAAGCCGTTGCCTTGGTAAACGGAATGGATGATGTTGAATTGACTGCCGTCCTGGCCCCGCACATGGCCGATGACCAGCGTGCTAAGTTTCAACTTGGCCCAGACGTGAAAATCTACCACTCATTAAATGAGATCCCAGAGGGCGCTGCCGATATCTGGGTTGACTTTACGATTCCAGCAGTCGTGTACGACAACGTTAAGTTTGCCATTGACAATGACTTTGCACCGGTCGTCGGGACCACCGGGTTGACGGATGACCAGGAGGATGAATTAATTAAGACCAGTGCCGCACGTCACCAGGGGGGACTGATTGCCCCTAACTTTGGGATGTCGGCGGTCCTGTTGATGAAGTTTGCCAAGGAGGCTGCGCAGTACTTCCCGGATGTTGAAATTATTGAGATGCACCATGCCGACAAAAAGGACGCCCCATCGGGCACGGCACTGAGCACCGCCAAGCTGATTGACCAGGTGCGGCCAGCACACGAGAGTAGCCCCGATGAGGTCAGCACCCTGGATAATGTCCGTGGTGGTGACTACCACGGGATTAAGATCCACTCAGTTCGCCTACCAGGTTATGTTGCCCATGAACAAGTCCTCTTTGGGGGTGCGGGTGAAGCACTAACGATTCGGCAAGATTCTTTTGATCGCCAGTCGTTCATGAGTGGGGTCAAAGTTGCCTTAGAAAAGGTGCTGGACCTTGACGAGTTAGTAGTCGGACTAGAGAATGTTTTATAGGAAGTGACAAGATGCCGACCTTACCAAGTGAAATGAAAACAATTGTTAACCACCGGGTTGCTGCCCTTCCACCGGCACAGATTCGGGCCTTTGACGACGAAATATCCGCGATTCCGGGGATTGTCAAGTTGACCCTTGGCGAACCGGACTTTAATGTCCCTGACCATGTCAAGCAAGCGGCGGTACGGAGTATTGAGGAGAATGACTCCCATTATTCTGCCAGTCGGGGAACAATGGCCCTGCGAAAGGCAATTAGTAATTATCTCCAGCAGACCCGCCAGGTTAACTATGATCCCGCCGCAGAACTGATCGTGACGGTGGGGGCCACGGAGGCAATCACGGCCACGACATTTGCCCTGCTCAACCCTGGCGATAAGGTGATCATCCCGACGCCAATCTTCTCGCTTTACTTTCCCAGTGTTGCCTTGACAGGGGCGGAACCGGTCTCGGTAAATACCGTTAACGATAACTTCCTATTAACAGCTGACCGCCTGGAAGCAGAAATTGAAAAGGGGGGTGCTGCGGTTAAGGCGGTAATTCTCAACTACCCCAATAATCCCACTGGTCGTTGCTACTCCAAGGAGGAGCTAACGGCACTGGCGGCGGTTATCAAGAAGCACCACCTACTTGCGATTGTGGATGAGATATACAGTGAATTGATTTACGACCAACCCTTTACCTCGTTAGCCAGTTTACTGCCTGACCAAACGATCCTGATCGATGGCCTTTCAAAATCGCACGCGATGACTGGCTACCGCTTAGGTTACGTCGCGGCACCGGGTGATGTTATCAACCAGATTTCAAAGATGCATTCCTTTATGGTTACTGCCGCTAACGATACCGCCCAAGCCGCAGCTCTTGAGGCCTTGACAAACGGTTCGGCAGATCCTGTTGCCTTTCGTTCCCACTATCAAAAGCGGCGGGATAAGTTAGCCAGCGCTTTGCAGAAGATGGGCTTCTCATTTGCGGTTCCGGACGGTGCCTTTTACCTGTTTGCAAAGGTTCCCGAACGATTTGGCAGTGATGACTTTGCCTTCGCGCGTCGGTTAGCACATGAGGCCAAGGTCGGCGTGATTCCCGGCAGTGCTTTTGGTGCTGGTGGAGAAGGGCATGTTCGTCTTTCTTACGCGGCCGCTGACTCAAGTATTGATCAGGCAATTGAACGTTTAACCGCCTTTATGGAGAAAAATTAGTTTGAAATTAGGCTGCCTGGTTACCTTAACGGTGCTGGACAGCCCTTTTCTTCATCCCGGCCAACCAGGTGTTCGCTATACCAATTATAAAAATAATGGTAAAATTAGGAGCATGAGAGCGCATACTTGACGGAGCGCTGTGTTTATTATGATGTTGTATAATTTTTGAGAAGGTGTTTATTCAGTATGACTAAGAAACATTACCAGAGTCACCACTTACGGCATGCCGTAACGGGAACCTTGAGTGCATTTGGTTTCTTGGCAATTACGTCGCAGCTTGCCTCAGCAAGTCAAATTACAGTTAAACCAGGTGACACTGTTTGGGGGATTGCCCAACAGCACCAACTGACGGTCCAGTCAATTGAACAGGCCAACCCAACCACGATTAAGAAGATTAGCAATACCGTTGACCTGATTCAGGTGGGGCAAAAGTTAACCTTACCGGATGGCCAGACTACCCAAACGGCAGCGCGTCCACAGGTAGGAACCTACACCGTTAACAGCGGTGATACGCTGAATAGTATTGCTAAACATTTCAATGTGAGTGTCAACCAGATCATTGCCTGGAATAATCTGACAACGCCACATATTTATGTTGGTCAGCAATTGACGGTTAACGGGGCTAACCAAGCAGTAACTAATAACGCCACAGTGGTAACCACTAGTCCGGTTAGTGCAGCTCCGGTTGCGTCAACCCAGTCACAAGCGGCTAATGCAAGTACGACTAGTCAGGTTAACCAAGCAGTCACTAGCCAGGCTAGTGTTCAGTCATCGGCTAACACCACTAACCAGACTAACGTTCAGCCAGCGTCCACCGCAACTATGGCGGGGAGTGAAACTGCGCAGACGACTGAAGTCTTGGCAGCAGCAACACCGAACACTTCTGCTAGTGTTCAGCAACTAGCAGCGCCATCTGCTGCCAATGCAACTCAAACAGCTAGTGATGAATCAGCAACAGTGGCGAATACGGTTACGACGCAAGCAAGTGCTAGTCAAACGGTTACTAGTCAAGCTGCCCAGCCAAGTCAACAGCCAGTTAGTGCTGCTCCCGTTAGCCAACAACCGGCACCGGTTGCTTCATCAGCAGTTGCAGTGCAAAGTCAGGCTACTCCAGCAAGCTCAGCTGCACAGTCAACTGCTTCGGCCGCTCCTGTCAACTCTAGCCAGCCCCAACAGCCTACCAGTCAGGTAGCAGCACAACAACCAGCAGCCAATAATCAGGCCACTTCAACGACTGACCTGCAGTCAGGCTCTGTTGTCAGCTTAGCAGTCAAGATCGCTAACTCTAATAGTGTTCCATATGTCTGGGGCGGTAATTCACTTAGTGGGATGGATTGCTCTGGATTTGTTGACTACGTATACGCTCACGCTGAAAATAAACAGTTGCCACATAATTCGGTTGCACTGGAAAGTTGTGTAAACCAGCATGCGGTCAGCCAGGCCCAACCAGGCGATATCCTCTTCTGGGGTCAACACGGTAGTACTTATCACGTTGCAATTTACACTGGTAACAACCAGTACGCAGCGGCGGCCCAACCGGGAACAAATGTATCGGTTTATACTTTGAGCCCTTACTTTGCACCTAGTTTTGCGGGGACAGTGAAATAATTAGAATTTTACCATCATAAAGTAACCAAGATGTAATCACCGCAGGGGTTAACTTTTGGTCAGTTTCATGATATCTTGTCAGTATGCAATTATTGAAATTGCTTTAAATATTTACCATTTACAAGGGGTGTTTAAAGTGAGCAATAAGAATGAGATTGAAACTGATTTGCACCGGGCAGAGGACCAACTGGCAAGCCTTTGCCGGTCAGAAAACGTAACCGATGCCACCGATGGGCAGACGGTTACGATTCAGCCAACTTGTGGCGATGAAATGCAAAAATTACGGGATGAATGTAGCCAATTGCGGATAATTCTCGAGGCAATGGAAGCTTCTGAGGATTAGCTTGATTGCGGCAATTCCCATTTTAAGAAAAACTCCCGCGTACTTGAAATCATTTAAGTACGCGGGAGTTATTTTATTAACGTCTTTAGACCTAGTTGAGTACGCGAGCAGAGCGAGTGTGCGAAACAAA